>DHSB01000144.1:682-7459 GCA_002408385.1 Myxococcales bacterium UBA5297 | reverse complement strand
GGTGCCGCGCATCCGCTCGAGCCCTCGCGAGGGCGCCGGAGCCGGGGCCGGAGCCGTGCACCCCCTCGGTTGAGCGCCGCTGGGACCTCGAGCCGGCGGCGAAAAATCGCGCCGGGGCCGATCGCTTGCGATGATTGCCGCTGGAACCGCCGCGCCCGGCCGGGGCCCGCTTGCGGTGCGAAGACTGCGCGACTCGGAGGAGGATCGTGTGGCAATGCCCGAGCTGCAAAGAGACGGTGGACGAATCGCTCTCGGCCTGCTGGAACTGCGGGACCAGCCCAGACGGCGTGTCGGATCCGGCCTTCAAGAAGGCGCTCCTCGAGCGCGACCACAGCGCCGAGCAGGCTGATTTCCTGGCGAAGTACCGCTGCCCGAAGTGCGGCCACCAGGGCGCCGAGATCGAGACCATTCGCGCCGCTTCGGGCCTGGTCTCCAAGCTGCTGCACCTCGAGAGCGCGAGGTTTGAGGCGGTCACCTGCCGGCGCTGCCGCTACACCGAGCTGTACAAGGCCGACCGGAACACGCTGCGGGACATCCTCGCGACGCTCGCGGGCTAAAGCGAGGCCGCCGGGCGCCTCCGGTGTCGGGGGTTGCGCCGCTCGCCCTTCGCGCAGGTGAGCTGCTGCTCGACCATGCGGCGGAAGGCGGCGCGCATCGGCGCGAAGCGGGTCGGGTCGCCCTCGAAGGCTTCGAGGGCGCAGGCCACCGCCTCGAGCGTCGACAGCCGATCCGGCCCCGGCTCCCGCCTCAGCCCGGCATAGCCGCTCGCTACCCCGGAGATCGACACGCGGGGAAGCGCGGCGAAGAGCGGGTTCTCGCGCAGCATCTTCTCTGCCTGCTTCCAGGTGCCGTCGATGACGAAGAGGTGGGCCGGAGGCGAGGCGGTGAGCGAGTCGGCAGCGACCGCGCCCTCGCCTGGATAGAGCAGGTACGCGCCTGGCTGCGAGGCAAGCGCGCGCACGCGGTCGTGGCCGGCGAAGCGGACGCCGCAGTAAAGCTCGGATTCGGCAAGCGCGAGGTGCGTCAGCCGGGCGCTGCAGATGGCGAGGCGCGCCTCGCGAGGATGCTGGAGCAGCACCACGCGGGTCCGCGTCGGGATGAGGGGCAGGCCGTCGCAGAAGCAGAAGTCGGTCGGTCGCAGGCAGCGCCGGCAGGTCTCGCGCATCGCGGGCGGGAGCAGAGCATGCGCGGCGCAATCCGTCGAGGAGCGAACGACGCGAGCGGCTGAGCAGGCCTCACTCGAGCACCCGGGCGAGCGCGACGCCGAGACCGGCGGCGACCATCGCCGCGCCGGTAGCCCTCTGAAGCACGCCGAGCCTCGAAGCGAGCCGTCGCCGCAGGTAGCGGCCGGAGGCGGCGAGGGCGAGCCACCAGACCACCGAGCCGGCGAAGAGGCCAGCCACGAGCAGCGCGGCGTGGACGGGGTGGGCCGACGGACGTCCGATACCGGCGGCAGCGAAGGCCGCAAGCAGCAGGAAGAGGCTCGTGGGATTGAGCACCGAGAGCGCGAACGCGGTCCAGAAGGCAGAGAGGCCGCCCTTGGGCTCGGTGCTCTTGGCCACGGCCGGCGGCTTCTCGAAGAGCAACCGCACGCCAAAGCCGGCGACGACGAGGCCGCCGAGTACCTCGAGTGAGCGGTGGTGCTCGCTGATGAAGGAGGCGACGAAGTGAACGCCGAACGCGGCGACGGACCCGTAGAGAACGTTGCTCGTAGATGCGCCGAGACCGCTCGCGAGACCGATTCGGCGGCCCCTTGTGACCATCCGCTGCAGGCAGAGCAGGCTCACCGGGCCGATGGGCACACCGACGACGAGCCCGATGAGCAATCCCTTGAGCAGGAACTCGGTCAGCCCGGTCAGTCGAGGTCTCCTCGCGAGCGGTCTTGGCCGGCGCCCGCGGCCCGGACGAGGCGAGAGCCTCGAAAACGCGCTCTTCGCAGGGTCGCTCGGCCACCTGGAGGCCGCCAAGGGCCCTTGGAGCCGATCGAGGTGGCCGGAGGGATTAAAGCAAGCCTGGAGGCGTGACTGGCCCGGCAGGGCCGTGCAGCGGCCCTGGCGCGATTTGCGTAGAAATCGACAACTCGAGCCAGCGGCGGGGCCCGGCGCTTTGGCTACTTCTTCTCGGGCGTCTCGACGCGCTTCCAGACCGTGGTGCGGCCGAGGAGCGAGAACCCGATGAAGCCGCGTACGTTGAGCGTCTTGCCACCGTCGGCGATTCTGATGACGCACTTGTACGTCTTGCCGCTCTCCGGGTCGTAGATGGTGCCGTCATCCCAGGTCCCGTCGCCCTCGTAGGTGAAGCCCTCGAGCAACGGCAGGCCGATGAGCGGGCGTGCCTTGAGCGTGTCGTCCGGGTTCTCCCGGTCGTGCTGGGGTTTGCCTTCCTCCGGATCGCCTTTGCCGTAGGTCGGTTCCTTGAGCGAGACGATCTTCCCGCAGTAATTCTCGCCGCAGCGGCTGATCTCGACGTTCGAGATGTCCTTGGCCGTGATCCAGCGGCCGAGGATGGCATTGGCAGCGGTCTTCTCGTTCGCGCCGGCGAGGGCGGGCACGCAGAGAGCAGCGCCGATGAGAAGCCCGAACAGTCCAATAGAGGTGCGCGCCATGGCTCGTCTCCTTCACGGATCGGCGAGGGGGAAATCCAACGCTGGCGCCCTGGTTCTCCCGCCGCAGACCAGAGCGCCGTTTCGGGCGCAGCTTACCGTGTCGGACGAGGCAGGTGACGGCCGGGGTTTTTTCCGGAGCGCCGGCGTTCGTGCCGGCCGCCGGACCGCCCGCGCATCTTCCTGATTCCTCGTTGGGGCCATTGCTATTCGCCCCTCCCGACCCGCGACCGATCGCAAGGGTTCCGGGCGAATGCCGGGGCCGGTCGCCTTTCAACTCACAACTGTCAACTCACGACTCACAACTCCCATGATAGCTTTCCGACGCTCGAACCATCGTCTTGAGCTGGCGCCGTCAGCAGCCTGAATTCCGGGAGGTCTTGAAGATGCCCGAAATGCGTGTGCCACCCGCGGGCCCAGTCGTCGTGCCGACTTGTTTCGGAGCGCTGTCCGGGCACGTGCGCTATCGGGTCGGCGGCGAGGAGAGGTTTGTCGTGCTCCCGTTCGAGCCGCGCGCCGACCTGCCGGATGTCTCGCTTGAAACCCGCCTGATCTCCGAGGGGGACAGGCTGCAACTCGCGGTGACGCTGCACCCGTCGACCCCGGTCGAGCTGCTCGAGGCGAAGGTGGAGCTGCGGCTCTCTGCCGAGTTGCACCGCGAGGTGCTCTCGGCGCTCGCGAACGGCTGGCAATCCTGGAGCTCGACGCGGGAGCTCGACCGCGCCAGAGCGCTCAAGCCGCCGAGCCCGCTGCTCTGGTTTCTGCGGCCGCTCGGCGACGCGGGATTCACGCGCTACGGCACCGGGCGCGGCGTGTTCCATAGCTGGTCGTTCACGCACCTGCGGCTGCGTGACGGGTTCGTCTTCGTCGGCTCGACCGCCGAGGGCTCGGGCTTCACGGTGCTGCGGCTCGACCTGCAGACCGGGTCGATAGAGGCGGAGAAGGACTGCGCCGGCAGGCGCGTCATCGACAAGCCGTTTCGGCTGCTCGGGCTGCACGTGGCGCGAAGCCCCAGTCTCGACACCGCGACCGACGGCTATCTCGAGGCCGCCGGCATCGCGCCTCGGCCCGTCGAGGGCGAGAAGGCCTTCGGATGGACAAGCTGGTACCGCCACTACACGAACATCGACGAGCGCCTGATTTGGCTGAGCCTCGACAGGTTCGCGGGTATCGGCCGGCCGGGCGACTTCTTCCAAATCGACGACGGCTACGCGCCCGCGGTAGGCGACTGGCTGCTGCCCTCCTCGAAGTTCCCTCACGGGATGAAGGCGCTCGCCGAAGCGATCCACGAACGGGGCTTCCGGGCGGGCCTGTGGCTCGCGCCGTTCGTCTGCGAGAAGCGCTCGCGGCTCTTCCTCGACCATCCGGACTGGCTGCTGCGCGACGAGCGCGGCATCCCCGTCTCGGCGGGCTGGAACCCGAGCTGGTCGGGCACCTACTACGCGCTCGACCTGTCGCGGCAGCCCGCGCGCCGCTACGTGCGCGACGCGGTGGCGACGATGAGCGGTGAGTGGGGCTACGACCTGATCAAGGCCGACTTTCTCTACGCCGCGGCGCTGCTGCCGACCAGCGAGCAGACCCGCGGCGAGCGAATGGCCGACGCGCTCGAGCTGTTGCGCGAGGCGCTCGGCGACAAGGCGCTGCTCGCCTGCGGGGTACCGCTCGCCAGCGCGGCCGGACGGGTCGAGTATTGCCGAATCGGCCCCGACGTGAGCCCGTACTGGGAGGACCGGTTTCTCTCCCTGCTCGACTACGGTGAGCGCGTCTCGACCCGCTCCTCGCTGGCGAACACCATCCACCGCGCGCACCTGCACCGGCGCCTGTTCGCCAACGATCCGGACGTCTTCATCCTACGGCGCACGCAGAGCAAGCTGACCGAGCGCGAGGCGCAGACGCTCTTCGTGGTCAACTACCTGCTGTCGGGCGTCCTGCTCTTCTCGGACGACCCGGCGGCCTATGGCGACGAGAAGCAGCTCCTGCTGCGCGGGTTTCCCATGCTGACCCCCGAGCGGTTCGAGGTGACGCCGATAGGCGAGCTCTACCGCGTCCTGTTCGAGCACGGTCCTCACCGCTACCTGCTGCTCGTCAACCTTGGGGACCGGGAGCAGACGATCGCGCTCGCTCCGGAGGAGCTGCAGGCCGAGGTGGCGTTCGACCAGGTCTCGGGCGAGCTGCTGTCGGCGCGCGACGGGCTGTCGCTGCCTGTGGCTGGGCGTGGCTGCCGGCTTTTCAAGATCTCCACGGTCGCGGGCGTCGACACGGTCCTCGGCTCGACCTGCCATCTGCTCGGCGGAGCGGGCGACGTCGCGGAGATCTCGCGAAACGCAGACGGGCTCTGGTTCCGTGTTCGCGAGGGCCTGCGCGCGCGCGGCCGCCTCGTCATCGGTCTGGCCGAGGGCAAGCCAGGAACGCTGCTCCCGGTGAACGGAACGCCGCGCGCTGTCGGCGAGAGGGCCGGAATCCGGTTCGTCGAGGCCGAGATAGGCCCGCGAGAGGTGAGCCGATGAAGGGCATGAGCAAGCGGGACGTTGTAACCCTCGGGTTGCTCGTCCTCACCTCGGTTTTCCTCTTCGCTGACCAGAACATCATCAACCCGGTGATCGAAGACATCGTCCGGGAGTACGGGGTCGACCGCGAGCAGATAGGGCTGCTCGGCTCCGCCTTCTTCGTGCTGGGCGCGCTCATCAGCCTGCTGTTCGGGTTCTTGACCGACAAGTACTCGCGCAAGGTGCTCTTTGCGGTCGTCGTCCTCGTCGGCGAAATCCCCTGCCTGCTGACCGGCTTCGAGCTCTTTACCCAGACCTACGAGCAGCTCCTCGTTCTGCGGGTGCTCACCGGCATCGGGGTCGGCGGCATCTTTCCGCTCACCTTCTCGATGCTCGGCGACTACTTCCGGCCCGAGCACCGCCCGGTGGCCAACGCCTGGATCGGCGTCGCCTGGGCGATAGGGCAGGTGCTCGGCCAGACGCTCGCGGGCTTTCTGGTCGAGGACTACGGCTGGCGGCTGCCGTTCCTGCTCATCGCCGCGCCCAACTTCGTCCTCGTGCCGCTGTTCCTCGCGGTCGCCCGTGAGCCGAAGCGCGGCCAGTGCGAGGACTCGCTCAAGGAGCTCATCGACGCGGGCGGCGAGTACGCCAAGCGCATCTCGCTCGCGGAGGTCGGGCTGATCTTCAAGAACCGCACGAACCTGCTCAGCTTCCTGCAGGGAATCACGGGCTGCATCCCCTGGGGCGTGCTGCCGTTCTTCCTCATCGACTTCTACCGGACGCAGAAGGGCTTCCCGGTGAGCATCGCGACGACGCTGACGCTGGTCTTCGGTATCGGCGCGACTCTGGGAGGCCTGTTCGGCGGCTTCATCGGCGAGAGGCTCTACAAGCGCAGCCCGGGGCTGGTGCCCATCTCGGTCGGTGCGTCGATCCTCGTGGGCACCCTGCCCTGGTTCCTGCTGCTTGGCCTCGAGTTCCCAGCCGCGCCGACCTGGAGCAGCTTCCCGTTGCCCGCGCTCGTCGGGTTTCTCGCCGGGGCGGTGGTCACCTACCCGAGCCCCAACGTCAAGGCGGTGCTGATGAACGTCAACCCGCCAGAGCGGCGCGGCTCGACCTTCGCGGTCTTCAACCTGACCGACAGCGTGGGCAAGGGGATAGGCCCATTCATCGGCGGGGTGCTCATCACCTCAATCGGCTACGCCGAGGCGATGGCGGTCAGCGTCGCCTTCTGGATCCCCACGGGAATCGTCTACCTGCTCATCGCGCGCACCTTCCAACGAGACATCGACCGGCTTGACGCCTACCTGCGCGCGCGGGCCGACGAGCTGCGCGCCCAGCCGCGCGAGCCTGCGCCCGGTGAGGATGCCAGCGGGCCTGCGCTGGCCTGACAGCGTGTCGAAGAATCCTTCGAGCGACGCACGTTTCCGCCCGAGCCCCGCGGCGGGCTCGCGGCAGGCCGAAAGTCGGGCCCACTTCGACTTTGCTCGAGTGACCGAAAGGGGCCGACGCCGAGCTCGCAACAGAGCCTGAAGAGGCGTCGATAAAACCCGCTTCGACTTCGTCCGGCTCCGGCTGGGGGCCGTAGCTTCTCGACGAGCGAGGTGGCGCGGGGCGCAGTCGAAGGGTGCCTTCGCCCTCCCTCGTCGCTCGGGAGGCTGCGCTCGAGGGTGAGCGGGTGGCGGGCCGAGG
>DHSB01000144.1:0-551 GCA_002408385.1 Myxococcales bacterium UBA5297 | reverse complement strand
GTGAGCGGGTGGCGGGCCGAGGTGAGGGGGATTGGCTGCAGACCTGAGCGCCGGGTACAAACGGTTCGCGCGGGTCGCTCGGCGCAAGTATCTTCTTCGAGTCATGCGGCTGCGCTTCAAGCTCGTTCTCCTCACCGCGGTCTCGACCCTGCCTTTCCTGGTCGCCATGCCTTGGGCGCTCCGGGAAGTGCAGGGCGCCTTCGACCGGGAGCTCGACGGGCGGCTTGACGGCGCCGAGCGCTCGGCGCGCGCCGCCATCGGAGAGCTCGAGTCCCAGGTCGAGCGGGCCGTGCGCGATCTGGCGATGGACCCGGCCGTCGAGGACATCGCGCGCGCGGTGCATACCGGCCACCTCGATCGCGCCGATCTCGTTCCGGCCGGCGAGCGGCTGATGGTGCTCGCAGGTCTCGATGCGCTCGAGATCCTCGACTCCGAAGGGCGCATCCTCACCTCGGGCCACCTGCCGGCCCGCGCCGGAGACCCCGACCCTGCCGCGCTCGAGCTCGCCGGCGCGCATCCGCGGGGCGCGGCCCCCGGGCGCATCGAGGTGC
>DHSB01000021.1 GCA_002408385.1 Myxococcales bacterium UBA5297 | reverse complement strand
GCGCGCCGTCTGGGAGAGGAGGGGGAGGGCCAGCGGTCTCGGCGGTTGCCTCCGTTGTCCCGGTTTCGGGTCTGCGTGAGCGGTTGGGCGCGACGGTTGGTCTCACTCAGGCCCCAGCGGGCAAAGCGCTGGTGAGACGGGGAAGCGGGGCTGGGGCTCTTGATCTTCGAAACAGTTGCTCGACTTTGGCCTCGCAAGCTCGGTCTACGCTCGGGATGTTCGGTTCTCGCTCGAAGCGATTCTTCGACGCCTCTTCAGAGGTTGAAAAGGCCGCGGGGCGCTCGCCCCGCGGCCTTCTCTCCCCACCCCGTCTCGAGTTGATGGCGGGCGCCTTTCGATCTGATGCCTCGAGCGCCTACCTGAGCTGCTGTGTCGCGAGGCCGTGCTTGCGGTTGACGAATTTGACCAGCCGATACGGACGCGCTTCGCCCGGCGCATGGTCTCGGCAACTCCTGCAGAAGGTGCCGAGGGGCGGGTCACGATTCGCCGCAGCGCCGTCGCCCCCTGGCCTACGGGGTCACGGGCTTCACCGGCGGCACGAGGCGCGCCTGGGCGGTTTCCCAGCACATGTTCCCGAGGAAGGCATCGAGGTACTTGGCCCGCTCGGTCGGCTTGTGGTCGACGGTCCAAGCGTGTTCCCAGACGTCGAGAGCGAGGATGACGTGATGGCCGGCGATGTTGCCGTCCTGGTGCAAGGTCACCCAGCGGTTGCCGAGCCAGCCGGTGAACGGATCCTGAACGGTGAGGACCCAGCCGACGCCCCGCATCTTGGCCATCGCCGCGAGGTCCTTCTTGTAGCTCTCGACCGAACCGAAGCTCTCGACCAGCCGCTTCTCGAGCTCACCGCCCTTGGGCAGCTCGCTGCCGCCCGGGGCGAGGTTCTCGAAATAGCGCTCGTGGAGGACCATGCCGTTCTGCTCGAAAGGCAGGCGGCGGTTGAGCTCGGCGAACGCGACGGTGTCGGTCTTGCCGGCCCCGAGCATCTCCGCAAGCTGCTCGCGGATCAGGTTGGTCTGCTTGACGTAGCCCTCGTAGAGCTTCAAGTGCTGCTCGACCTGCGCGTCGCTGATGCCCTTGAGCCCCTTGAGATGGCTGAATTCACGGACGGGATAGGTGCGGTCCATCGTTCTCTCCCAGAAATCGAGTGGGCGCTTATCTAAGCGACCACCCGGTGGCGGACAACTGGCGCCTTCGGCGCCTCCTGCAGCGTGTCGGTGAGTGCACAGAGCTGCTCCATGCTCTGCGGCCCTTGCGATGCCTGGGGACGATGGTCGTTGCGCCTTTGGAGAGTCCGGCAATCGCGGTTTGGGGGTGATGGTTGCGCGCGGAGGCTCTTGGCTGACCGGCGGTTTCCCCCGACCAAGGCCCGTTTCCTCGCGAAGCTCACCCCCCCCTACGTTTCGGGGCCCGATGTCTGGCTGCCCTCGCGCCCAGTCCGTACCTGGGTGATTACAGGAGGGTTTTCCATGCCAGAGAAGGAGACGATCGAGCGCGCCCGAGAGAAGAAGCAGGAGGGCAAGGCGCCTTCTACACAGGCTGGAGAGTTCGTCCGCGAGGAGATGAAGCACATCAAGGAAGGCAAGCATGGCGCGAGGTCGCCCCAGCAGGCAGTGGCCATCGGCCTCCAAAAAGCGAGGCGAGCCGGGGTCGATCTGTCGCCTCCCGAGAAGGGGCGGGTAAAGGCGAAGACGCAAAGGTCAGCCGAATCGGCCTACCGACGTGGACAAGAGGAGGGCGAGCTCAAGAGGCCGGCGGCAAAGAAGTCGGCGGCGGGGAAGAAGAGCGCAGCGAAGAGGCCGGCTGCCAAGAAGTCGGTGGCGGGGAAGAAGAGCGCAGCGAAGAGGCCGGCTGCCAAGAAGTCGGCGGCGGGGAAGAAGAGCGTGGCGAAGAGGCCGGCTGCCAAGAAGTCGGCGGCGGGGAAGAAGAGCGCGGCGAAGAGGCCGGCTGCCCAGGCGGCGGCAGCCAAGAAGCCATCCCGTCACAAGGCACGCTGACGAGGTGGAATAGGCGCGGAGGCCCAAGGCGATGACGTGCAAGGCTTGAGGACGCGCTGGCCTGTCGCCCGGTGCGGACTGTCGAAGCACGGTCGCCATAGCGGAAGCCGGGCCGGATTGCGCCTCGACATCCGCGACGACTCCTGGCTGAGCGAGCCGACCCCCAGCGACGCAGCTCGAGCGCACGCCGGAGTCCTGTCGCCAGACCGCGAGAACGACGGTGCGCGGCGCCGTCGTGCCCGCGGCAGAGCCTTGCCCGCGACACACGAGCGCCGCCGGCCTTAGGCCAGCGGCGCTCGAAAACTCCAAGAGCTCTGTTCGACTACCAGTTGTCGCGAGCGATGCCCTTGTAGGCGCTCGAAGCGGTGCGGAGGTTGCGCACGATCCCGTACGAGCAGCCCTTGGCTTCGTAGGCCCACAACGAGCCCCAACCGTCGCCCGACTCGAAGAGGATGATGTGGCCCGAGCCGTTCGAATTGTAGGTGAGCGCGTCGGCCTTTCGCAGCGAGGAGCGGGAGACCGTGTGCCAGCCATGGTACTCGCGAGTGAAGTGGTAGGTGCTGTAGGGATGGCGATCGACGCTCACGTCCGAGTTGTTCGAGCCCACCGCCCAGGTCTTGGCGACAAAGCCCGAGCAGTCGGCGCCGTAGCTGCCGCTGTGGCTGCAGCTCGGGCAGTTTCCGCTGCAGGAGCCCCGGGTCGACGAGGTCGGGCCGTCCATGCGGAAGCGGCCATGGCCCCACCAGTACGAGAAGCCGACGCCCGCCCGCGCCTTGCTGATGGCGAGGTCGCGCGGGTTGGTGCTGGTCGAGCCGCTGCCGCTGTTCGAGCCGGACGAAACCCGCGTGTAGTAGGTGCCGTAGCTCCAGCCGACGGTGCCGTCGTAGCGAATCTTGTAGTAGCCGTTCGACTGGTCGGCCGCGACCGTGACGACGGTCGCGTTCACGGGGACCACCCGAAGAACGCTGTAACCCGTCGAGGCTCCGGAGCGCAGGTTGACGTTTGCCGTGGCGCGCAGGGTCGTGCCGACTGGCAGCGAGCCGGAGGTCGAACCCGAGGGGGTCGAAACGAGGGTGTAGTAGTTGCCGTGGCTCCAGCCGGTCTTGCCGTTGTACTTGATCTTGTAGAAGCCGTTGGACGGCGTGGTGCGGTCGACTGTGGTCACGTTGGCGCCGTTGGGGACGACGAGGACGACGCCGTAACCGGTCCCTGCGCCGCTGCGCATGTTGACGTTGGCCGTCGCCTTCAAGGTGCTGCCGACGGGAACCGAGGTGGAGAGCTCTGAAGTCAGGGTGGCCGCGTCGTCAGCGCCCACCAGGCTCTCGGTCTCGACGACCGCCTCGCCGCCACAAGCGCCGAGCACAACCACCATCGCCACCGCCGCTGCTCGAACCTGATTCAAGGTGCGCTTCATTGTCGGCCTCCTCGTCGTGTGCGCCGTCGCATTAAGCGAATGGCGTGCCGGGCGTGTGGTTGGGCGAGATTGCAGCGCTTTTTCGAGAAGGCGGAAAGTAAGTTTACAATCGTGCCTGTCCTGAAAACGGACGCGCCTGTGGCATCCTGTCCGAAAGCAGGACGATTCGTGGCGCGCGTAGCGGCCCTTGTGCTCGCGCTCCGGACAGGTTCCCCATGCCCCGAGCCCATTGGCCCCGGTTCCGCGAGTGTCGTCAGCAAGGCCATGGGCACAGCCGGCAGGGGGCTCCAGAGTTCGTGCAAGGCCTAGGTCAGGAGTTGGCAACCACGC
>DHSB01000180.1:549-22962 GCA_002408385.1 Myxococcales bacterium UBA5297 | reverse complement strand
GGGCTGACCGGTCATCGCTCGAAGGATCCTTCGACACGCGTTCAGCGGCTGCGGCGCTTGAGGAGCCGGTCGTAGGCGCCCGGCAGGAGCCGGTCGCCGAGCACGATGGCGCGCTCGCGCCACCCGACCACCGCGCGGCTCGCGGCCCCTTCGACGAGCCGCGCCACGGCCTTGGCGACGTCTTCGGGGCTGACCCCCGAGCCGCTCACCGCCGGGCGCTCCATGCCGTGCCAGCCGGCCCGCTCGAAGAAGCCGGTCGGCACGTAGCCGGGATAGACGGTCTTGATCGAGACGTTGTCGCGCGCCGCCTCGTGCGCGAGACAGCCGAGGTAGCGGTCCGCCGCGGCCTTGGCGGCCGCGTAGTAGGTCTCGTGCGGAATCGCGCGCAGCGCGGCGAGGCTGAGCACCGCGACGATGCTCCCCTTGCGGCGCGCGCTCATCCGCGGCAGCACCGCGCGCACGCACCTATCGAGGCCCCAGAAGTTGATCTCGAAGCTGCGCCGCGCCGCTTCGGTCGGAACGGCGAGCGTCGCGCCCAACGCCGCGTGCCCGGCGCAGTAGCAGAGCACCTCCGGCTCGCCCAGCGCGGCAACCGCCGCGGCGATCGCCTCCTCGACGCCGCCGCCGGCCGGGTCGGAGAGGTCGCAGCCAAAGGAGCGGTGGGCGGCGTCGACGGGCGCGGCCCGGCGCGCCAGACCGGAGACCTGGAAGCCGTCGTGGCGCAGCCGGCGCGCGACGGCCAGCCCGATTCCCGACGAGGCGCCGACGACGAGGGCGTGAGCGTTCACCCTTTGCCTCCTAGCTGGAGAAGAGAGCGTCGAGCCCTTCGCGCCCGAAGGCACGCGGGTCGAGGCCCAACCTATCGAAGAGAGGCGCGACCTCGAGCTCGTTTCCCAGCCCGAGGACCGCGAGCGCGGCGAGGGCGCCGGGAGGCTCGAGGTGGCGCGGCAGCAACCCGATCGCCTTGCCGATGGCGGTCACGGGCACCGGCGCCGAAACCGACCGCGGGGCGGCTCGCCTCAGCGCGGCGTGCAGCTCCTCGGAGCTCAAGACATAGGGATCGGCCACGATGGCCAGGGGAACCGCCTCGCCCCCTGCGACCTTGGAGACCACCGCGGCGAGCACATCCGAGCGCAGCCAGTGCTGCGGCAGGTTCCCCGGGACAAGGCGCATCGCCACCCCGCGCCTCGCAAAGCGCAGCATCGTCTCGAGCACGCTGTCGATACCCGTGCCGTAGACGGTCGACAGGCGCAGCACCGAGAGCCGCACGCCGCGCTCGCCGCAGGTGCGCTGGAGTATCCCTTCGGCCGCGAGCTTGGCGCAGGCGTAGGCCGGGTTCGGAAAGCGCAGCGGCGCCTCGGCGCTCGCCACGTCGAGCCAGGTCCCGCGCGCGCCGTAGACCGCGGTGCTGCTCAGGTGGACGAGGTGGCCTCCCGCGGACATCGAGCGGGCGAGGCGCGCGGCGCAGCCGACGTGCTCGCGGTGGTAGTCGGCCCAGCTCAACCCCGGGCGCACCCGCGGGCCGGTGGCGTTGACGACCACCTCGGCATCCGCCAGGCCATCGGCGGCAAGCCCCTCCTCGCCCGCGGCGCAGCGCAGAGGCAGCCCTTCGGCGCCGAGCCGCTCTTTGAGAAAGGCCCCCAAGGTCCCGTCGCTGCCGGCGACGACGAGCTTGCGGTGCTGGCGCTGCTCCACGGCGTGCTCCCTGTTCCGGGCGAAACCAGTCGATGGCCGGCCGGCCTCAGGGCAGGTCGGCGACGTAGACGCCCTCGCGCTTGCGCTGGTTGACGAGGTAGGCGAGCCGCTTGCCGGCCTCGTCGAGGAAGAAGGCGCCCGGAAGCGTGTAGACGTCGATGCCCTTGCTCGGGGCCTGGGAGCCGAGCTCGACCCAGCCGAGGTCGCTCGCGTGCTCGGTGTCGACGCGCGGGTAGACGAGCAGGATGCGCTTGCCGTCGGGCGAGGGCCTGAAGTTCATGATGCCTTTGGCGAGCAGGGCCGGAGGCTTCTCGGGGTTGTCGATGCTCGCCGCGAGGAGCTCGCACTGGCGCCCCTCGCGCACGCAGTTGGCCCGGTACCACAGCTCCTTGCCGCCGGGCGCGAACTGATAGTTGAAGGCCCAGGGCGCGACGACGCGCGGGGGCGCTTCGCCCTCCAGCGTCAGCAGGTTGAGCGTCACCTGCTCGCCGACGTGCTTGATGAAGGCGAGCCGGTCGCCCTCGGGGCTCCAAAGGTAGTTGATGAACGACTTGGGGCCCGCGTGGTCCTTGTGCCGCAGCGTGCCCTTGGGCAGCGAGGCGACCTTGAGCTCGCTCCAGGTGCGCCCCGACTTGTCCTCGTGGCTCTCGCGCAGCGCGACGGCCTTGGAGCTGGGCGACCAGCGGAAGTCCGAGACGTTCTTGCCGACCTCTATCGGCCGCCCGCCGGCCACCGGCGCGAGCTGCAGCGCGCCGTGCGGCCTGCCGGGCTCCTGGCCGGCGACGAAGGCTATCCACGCGCTGTCGGGAGAGAAGGCAAAGGGGCCCGCCTTCTGCGCGACCCGGGCGGCAACGCCCGTCGCGGCGCCGACGAAGAGGCTGTACGGCTCGGCCGGGCCGCCGGGGCGCGCGGTGAAGGCGACCGCGGCGCCGTCGGGCGAGAAGCGGTAATCGCCCACCTGCTCGCCCACCTTCCGGGTCTTCGGCTCGGGGCCTGTCTCGGCGAGAAGCAGCTCGCCGCCCGCGGCGATGGGCCGGCGCATCAACACCAGGCTCGAGTCGGCGGCGAGCTCGAAGGTCGAGACCGGCCCGGCGAGCACCCGGTCCTGCCCGGTCGCCAGCTCGACCAGGTGCATCTCGCCTCCCGCGACATAGCCGAGCAGCCGGCTGTCCCTCGAGAACTGGTAGTACGTCGCGCCGGGGGCGAGCTGGCGCGCATCGCCCTGGGGCATCGGCGCGAGCTGCAGCGCGCCCGTCTGGTCCTTGAAGCGAAAGCCCTGCAGGTAGGCTATCCACTTGCCGTCGGGCGAGAGCCGGAAGCCGTCCTCGAGCGTCGAGACCCCGCCGCCGAGCTGGCGCGGAGTGCCGCCGTCGGCGGCGACGGTGGTGAGGATTCCCTGGAAGACGCCCGCGGGCGCGGACTTCTCCGGCGGCTTCTCGATTTCGGCGACGAAGGCGAGCACCTTGCCGTCGGGGGTGGCGACGAGGTTGCGCGCGGCGCTGTCGGCGAGCGGCTTGCCGATGCCCTTGGGCTTGTTGGGCTCCGCGGTCTTCTTGCAGCCTGTCGCCATCGACGCGAGCCCGACGAGGGCGAGGCCGAGCGCGAGGGGGTGGCCGAGTCTTGCGAGGGAGGTTCGAGTCATCGGGGTTGTCCGTCCGGCGATCGCGCGCGCGGCGCGACCGAATCATGAGGCTTGGGCGCGAAGGTCGAGTGGGCTTGAAGTGAAGAAGCGACTGCCCGAGCCTTCGAGCCATGCCCGCAGGCAGGCCCGAGCGCGGGCGACCTGCTGCTGCTTGCGCTCGTGCTTGCGCACCCGCGCCTCGAGCGGCGGGAAGAGCGCGAAGGTGACGTTGGCCGGCTGGTACTCATAGCCGGGCGGGTGGCAGCGGCCGCTCAGGTGGGCGGCGAGCGCGCCCAAGGCGGTCTCGGGCGCAGGGGGCGCGAAGCTGCGCCCCTCGAGCCGCGCGAAGGCCGACATCGCGGCGAGCAGGCCGCAGGCGGTCGACTCGACATAGCCCTCGACCCCGGTGAGCTGCCCGGCGAGCAAGATGTGGGGCGCAGCCTTGAGCGACAGGTCCTCGGCGAGCACGCGGGGCGCGTCGACGAAGGTGTTGCGGTGGATCTGCCCGAGGCGCAGAAACTCGGCGTTGGCGAGGCCGGGCAAGGTGCGGAAGATGCGCCGCTGCTCGGGCCAGGTGAGGCGGGTCTGGAAGCCGACCAGGTTCCAGGCGGTGCGCGCGGCGTTCTCGGGCCGAAGCTGCACGACCGCGTAGGGGCGCTGGCCGGTGCGCGGGTCAGCCAGCCCCACGGGCTTCATCGGCCCGAAGGCCAGGCATTCGCGGCCGCGCTCGGCCATCACTTCGATAGGCAGGCAGCCCTCGAAGTAGCGGGGCTGCTCGAAGGCATGGGGGGCGACCTTCTCGGCGCGCAGCAGCTCGTCGACGAAGGCGTGGTAGGCGTCGGGGCCGAGCGGCAGGTTGAGGTAGTCGCCGCCGCCGCCCTTGCCGTAGCGCGAGGAGAAGAAGGCGATCTCGGTGTCGACCGACTCGCCGGCGACGATGGGCGCCATCGCGTCGTAGAAGTAGGGCCGCTCGCCCACGAGCGCCCCGAGCGAGCCGGCGAGCGCGTCGGAGGTGAGCGGGCCGCTGGCGACGATGGCCAGGCCGGGCCCTCTCGGCAGCCTGCAGACCTCTTCGCGAATGATCTCAATCAGCGGGTGGCCCGAGAGCAGCTCGGTGATCCGGCGGGGAAACAGCTCGCGGTCGACCGCCAGCGCGCCACCGGCGGGGATGCGCGTCTGGTCGGCAGCCGCGAGCACGAGTGAGCCGAGCCTGCGCAGCTCCTCATGGAGCAGGCCGACCGCGGTCGCCGGGTCGTCCGAGCGCAGTGAATTCGAGCAGACCAGCTCGGCGAGCTCGCCCGTCTGATGCGCGGGCGAGCGGCGCGTGGGGCGCATCTCGAAGAGCCGCACGCGCACGCCGCGCTCGGCGAGCTGAAAGGCGGCTTCGCTGCCCGCCAGGCCCCCGCCCACAATCTGGACCGTGTGTGCTGCCATACGCTCGAACGCTTCCTGTCCCGCCCGCCTGCCGGGAGGCTTCTCCGTGGACTTGGTCTGGGCGGGAAACGCCGGGTGGCGGCGCATGGAAGGCGCGCAATCTAGCATTCACCCTCTCGGGAAGACAACGCGCGCCCGCCCAAGTTGCCTCCCCGGCCCCGCCGCCCCGGCCGCCTCTCTGGCGGACCGCGCCCCTCCGTGGTATCTGGCGATCGCGAGTGCCAACTGGAGAACGAATCATGCTGCGCATCATGCCCCGGCAAAAGGTGTACTTCGACTGCTTCGAGCAGAGTGCGCGGGCCGGAGTGGAGGCGGCGACGGTCCTGCGCGAGATGCTCGGGGCGCCGGCCGAGTTCGAGAAGCACCTCGCCCGCATCGAAGCGCTCGAGCAGGTCGGCGACCAGTCGACCGCGCAGGTGATCGAGACGCTCAACAAGAACCTGGCGACCCCGTTCGATCGTAGCGACATCCGCGCGCTCATCGAGGCGCTCGACGACGTGCTCGACGGCATCGACACGGTGGCGCACAAGCTGGTGATGTATCGCGCGACCAAGGTGCGGCCGGAGGCTCACGAGCTGGCCGGCCTGTTGGCGGCCGAAGGCCCTGAGGTCCTGCGCGCGCTCGAGGCCCTGCGCGCGGGCCGCAGCGGCAAGAGCGTTCTGGGGCACTGCAAGACGGTCCACAAGCTCGAGACCGACGCGGACAAGCTGCTGCGCCGAGGCATCACCTCGCTCTTCGATGAGCTCAAGGACCCCATCGAGCTGCTCAAGTGGAAGGAGATCCTCGAGCTGCTCGAGGCGACGACCGACTCCTACGAGCACGCCGTCAAGGTCATCGAGGAGGTCGTGCGCAAGCACGCCTGAGCGCTGCGCTCAGGCGCGCCCCTGAGCCTTGCTCGCCTCGCCTCGCGTCCCTAGCGTCCAATAGTGGATAGCGCCGCGCCTCAAGCGCGCCTCGCAGCCCGCGAGGCGAGCACGGTCGGCGAGCCGAGCGCTGTCGCTACGGGAGGGCGCCATGGACGAGCAGATCCGCGAGCGCTTCAGGCACAGGTTGCTGCGTCGCAGGCGCGAGCTGGTGGCCGCGCGCCAAGCCGCCGAGCGAGGCGTCGTGGAGAGCCGCGAGGGGCGCACCGCCCCCGAGTACGAGGAGTCGGCTCAGGCCGATCACGTCGAGTTCACCCTTCGCGAGTTCTCCGACGCCCGGCGCCGGGAGCTGCTGCTGGTCGACGCTGCGCTCGCCCGTCTGGACGCGGGGATCTTCGGGAGCTGCGTCGAGTGCGGTCGGCCGATTGAGCTCGAGCGGCTCGAGGCGGTCCCCTACGCCCTGCGCTGCGCGGACGACGCCTTGCGCGACGAGCGCGAGGAACGAGGGGGCGTGCGGCGCGCGCCCTACACGATGTAGCGAGCCTCAGGGCAGAAGCGCGGCGGGTCGAAGGCAGGCGTACTCGCGGCAAGAGGGGCTTGCGCGCGAGCGCCCGCCACTCGGGCGCCTTTAGCCCTCGCCGTGCTCGCCCTCATCCGAGCCCTCGGCCTTGATGACGACGAAGCGGTAGCTGTCGAGCTCGGCTTGGCCGGCGGTGTAGAGGACCTCGGTGAGAATGCGGTAGGGCATCTTGCGGTCGGCGATGACCGACAGCTCGCCGGTAAACTGCACCGCCGGGTTGTACTGGGCGATGTACTTGACCTTGTCGACCTCTTTGCGCAGCGCCTCGAGCAGCGGCAGGACCAACATGCCGTTGTCGCCCCCGTCCTTCAACTGCGCGGGGATCCTGTCGTCTTCGTAGGGCATGATCTGCTTGTCCATCACGAAGACAAAGCCCTGGCCCGGCCGACAGCCGCGCTCGTTGTCGGAGGCGCAGCGGGTGACGGTGACCGAGATGGTGTCCTTGGGAGCGAGCCGCGTGTTCGAGAGCGGCGGCGCGATGTCGCCGGAGGCCGCCATGGTGATGCCGGAGGTCGAGTAGGACCTGAGGAGGAAGACCAGGATGATGGTGAACATGTCCATCATCGCCGTGAGGTTCAGCCCGGTGATCTCCCCGGCGGCCTCGCGCTCTTTGCGGCGCTTGCGGCGCAGCAGCTTCTTGTAGAGCATGCGCTGGCGCTGCTCGACGCTGACCTCCGGGACCGCGGGCTCGCGCTTGTTGGGATCGGACATGGCTGCTCCCGTAAGCTGCTACATCACCGTGAGCGAGACGTCGAAGAAGAGCATCTGTCCGGCGTGTTCGCGGCAGGCATCCATGGTGGCGACGAGGGTTTCGTAGGGCACGGCCGGGTCGGCGCCGAGGATGACCTTGCTCTCCTCGGGGAAGGCCTTCTTGATCTCGAGCATCTTCGCGGTGAGGGTCGCGTAGTCGTACGAGCCGTCGGCCCCTCGGGGGATGGTCGGCTTGCCCTGGTCGTCGGCCGGCGGCTCACCGGCCTGCTCTCCGCCCTCGCCGCCGAGCACGGTGCCCGCGCCGGCGATGAAGAAGCCCCTCTCGCTCACGAGCACGGTCAGCAGCAGCTTGGGCTTGGTCGGGTCCTCGCCTTCGGAGCTGGCGGCGCCGCCCGAGGCGTACTTGGGCGAAGAGACGTTGAGCACGCCGTATGAGACCAACCCCGTCATCGACAGCAGCATGAAGATGATGAGGTTCATCAGGATGTCGAGATAAGGGACGAGGTTCAGATCGCCACTGTTCTCGTCTAGCTGCGGGCGCAAGCGGCGCTTGGAGAAGTGGAAGGCCATGGCCTCTCCCGACTTGCCTGGTTTTTTCGACCAACCGCCTGCTCGCCCCTGACAGCCGCCGCCCCGTCAGGTTCCAGGCGGGAGGCGCGAGCAGGGAGCGGTCAGGAGGCCTTGGCCTCGAAGTCCATCGGGTTGGTCTCGCCGGTGCTCTTGCGAGCCAGCAGGTTCTCGAGCTTGAGCGAATTGAGCTCGACCTCTTCGATCATCTTCTTGGCGCGCCCGCTGAGCACCAGGTGGGCGCTGGTGCAGATGATGGCGATGGTCAACCCGAAGGCCGTGTTGTTCATGGCCTCGGAGATACCGCGAGAGAGCACCTCGGACTTCTTGTCGGCCGAGACTGCGCCGAGGGACTTGAACGCGTTGATCAGACCGATGATGGTGCCGACCAGCCCGATGAGGACGCCCAGGTTGGCGAGCGACCACAGGGCGGCGACCCGCTGCTGCATCAACGGGGTCACCTCCATGATCGACTCTTCGATCGCCTTGGCCACCTCGAGCTCGCCGCGGTTGGCCCGCGTCAGGCCGGCGCGCACCACCCGGGCGAGCGCCGACTTCGGGGCGGCCGCGCACAGCTTGACCGCGCGGTCCACGTTGCCGGTCAGCACCAGCTTGGTGATCTGCTCCATGAACGGGCCGGCGTTCAGGTTGTAGGTGAAATAGAGGCGAATGACGCGCTCGATGATCATCGCGATCGACAGCGAGAGCGACCCCACGTTGATCAGCATGAAGGGCCCGCCCTCCTCGAAGAACTCCTTCACGCTGTCGAGGAAGCTGCGCTCGGAGGCGGCCGCGGCCACCACTGTCATGCTGCTGGTAATGCAGTCCAGGATGTCGATCATCGGTCCCGAACCCTTTCGTGTCGACCGGGGGAAAGACTGCCCAAAAGAACGGACCCCTGCCAGGGCCCCCACCCTCATTTGGAAATTGGGGGTTTCTACCACCCGTCGTCTAGGGTGTCAAGGTGACAGGCACTGAGCAGCTCGGCCGCAACAGCCTGCTATCTCAGGGAAATTCGCGCGGGCATCCGTGGAGTCGGGCGACTGCTCGGCGGCCCCTACAGCGGCCAGAAGCGGCGCTGAACCTCGAGCACCCGTTCCAAGACCAGCCTCTCGGCGCCGCGGCAAGCGCCCAGCTCCGGGGGCCGGGCCCCGGCGAGCACCTCGACACAGGCCCGCACGCTTCGCCCGAGAGCCCCGAGGGCGTACCCGCCTTCCAGGACGAGCATCAGCGGAGCGCCAAGGCTGGCGGCCAACTCGCCTGCGCAACCGCACAAGGCGGCATAGCCCTTTTCGGTGAGCAGGCTGCCACCGGGGACGCTGCGCCCGGCGAGCTGCTCCTCGAACGCGTCGCGGCCGCCGAGCGGGTCGTCGGCGTGGCCGTCGAAGCCCGCCGAGACGATGATCAACCCGGGCCGAAACCGCTCGACTATTGGCATGGCAACCCGGCGCCAGAGCGCCTCCAGCTCGGCATCGCCCAAGCCCCCGGGCATCGGCACGTTGACTGTGTAGCCGACGCCCGCACCCGCGCCTACCTCCTCGGCTCGCCCTGTGCCCGGGTAGAAAGGAGAGAGGTGGGTCGAGAAGTAGAGGACATCGGCGCGCCGCTCGAAGATGCGCTGGGTGCCGTTTCCGTGGTGGACGTCCCAGTCGAGGATGGCCACCCTCTCGACCCCACGGCCCCGGGCATGCTCGGCGGCGAGCGCCGCGTTGTTGAGCAGGCAAAACCCCATCGGCCGCTCGGGCAGGGCATGGTGGCCAGGCGGGCGCACCAAGGCCATCCCGTTTGTCCCCGTGCCCTCGAGAAGCGCGTCGACAAGGCCCACGGCCGCGCCGGCGGCGCGCACCGCCGCCTCGACCGAGCGGGGCGAGACTGCGGTGTCCGGCTCGAGCAGGGCGCTGCGGCCGCGGTAGGTGTCGAGCTCATCGAGCCAGGCCGGCGTGTGGACCCGGGCGAGCTCACCGCGGGTCGCGTCCCGGGCGCTTGCCCAGCGCGCGCCCGGGGGCAGGCGCGAGAGTGCGGATCGGACTGCGCCCAGCCTCTCAGGCGTGTCGCGGATGTCGAGGCCCGGCTCGTGCTCAACAAACAGCTCGTCCCAGACCACCAGGGTGGACACCCGCCCGCCTCCGGCCCGCTTCCCGGGCGCGACCAAGCTCGGTCACGAGAAAGCCGCCGCGCAAGCTGTCGCGCGGCGGCTCGAGTCTGCACCAACCGAGCGGCGACTCAGGGTGCCGCGGCGTGCGGCTCGGCGCCGCCGCGGCGGTAGTCGCACTCCTTGTTTGCACAGGCGACGAACTCGCCCTCCTGTTTTGAGAACTTAGCGACGAGGAAAGGCGCTCCGCACTTCGGGCAGGGCTCGGCGATGGGGCGGTCCCAGAGCGCGAACTTGCACTCCGGGTATCGGTTGCAGCTATAGAAGACCTTCCCGCGCTTGCTGCGGCGCTCGGCGAGTTGGCCCTGCTTGCATTCCGGGCATCCGACGCCGGTGGTCACCGGTTTCGAGGTCTTGCACTCAGGGTAGGCGCTGCAGGCCATGAAGCGGCCGAACCGTCCGCGCTTGATGACCATCGGCTTGCCACAGTTCGGACAGGCCTCACCGGCCGCCTCCTCGGCGACCACTTCGATCTGGCCGCCCTCGGCTTCACGGAAGTCCTTGGTGTTCTTGCACTCGGGGTAGCCGCTGCAGGCGAGGAACCGGCCGAGCTTGCCCCACTTGATCACCATGGGGGCGCCGCACTTCTCGCACTTGAGCTCGGTCTTGACCTCCTCGCGCTTGATGTCGCGCATCGTCTCCTCGGCGCGCGACAGGCTCTGCTTGAAGGGGCCGTAGAACTCCTTGAGCACGTCGATCCAGTTGAACTTGCCCTCTTCGATCTCGTCGAGCTTGCCCTCGAGCTCCGCGGTGAAGGCGATGTCCAACTCGTGGGGGAAAGCCCTCACCAACTCCTTGGTGACCAGCCCTCCGAGCTCGGTCGGCTTGAAGCGGTTCTCCTCCTTGGCGACGTACTCCTTGTCCTGGATGGTCGAGAGGATGGCCGCGTAGGTCGACGGCCGGCCGATGCCCTTCTCCTCGAGCTCCTTGACGAGCGAGGCCTCGGTGAAGCGCGGGGGCGGCTGGGTGAAGTGCTGCTCGGAGTCGAGCTTCTTGAGCCCGAGCGCCTCGCCCGACTCGAGCGGCGGGATCTCCTTGTTCTCCTCGCCGGCCTCCTCGTCTTTGGGCTCCTCGTCCTCGAGCTTCTCGCCGTAGGCGCTCAACCAGCCCGGGAACCTCAGGCGGCTGCCGGTGGCGCGGAAGGTGGCGTTGGCGGCCCCGATGTCCGCGGTGGTCTGGTCGTAGACCGCCGGCTGCATCTGGCAGGCGACGAAGCGGTCCCAGATAAGCTTGTAGAGGCGGAAAGAGTCCCGGTCGAGGAAGGGCTTGACCCTCTCGGGCGGATAGGCGACCGAGGTGGGGCGAATCGCCTCGTGGGCCTCCTGAGCCGAGCCCTTGGACTTGAAGACGTTGGGGCTCTCGGGCAGGTGGTCGCGTCCGTACTGTTTCTCGATGTACTCGCGCACCTCGGCGACCGCCTCCTGCGACAGCCGCGCCGAGTCGGTGCGCATGTAGGTGATGAGGCCGACCGCACCCTCGTCGCCCAGCTCGATACCTTCATAGAGCTTCTGCGCGAGCCCCATGGTGCGCTTGGCCGTAAAGCGCAGGCGGTTGGCCGCATCCTGCTGCAGCTTCGCGGTGATGTAGGGCGCAGGAGGGTTGCGGCGGCGCTCTTTCTTCTCGACCTTGTCGACGACGAAGGTGCACTCCCTCAGCGCGGCGACCAGGCGCGAAGCGGTCGGCTCGTCCTTGATCTCAGCCTTCTTGCCGTCGAGCTTGACCAGGCGCGCGGTGAACTGCGGCGGCAGCCTGCCCGCGAGCCTTGCGTCGAGGGTCCAGTACTCTTGGGGCACGAACGCCTTGATCTCCTCTTCGCGCTCGACGACCAGCCGCACGGCAACCGACTGGACGCGCCCGGCGGAGAGGCCGCGGCGGATCTTCGACCAGAGGATGGGGCTGATCTGGTAGCCGACGAGCCGGTCGAGGACGCGGCGGGCCTGCTGGCTGTCGAACTTGCGCTCGTCGAGGGTGCGCGGGTGCTTGAAGGCCTCTTGGATGGCCCGCTTGGTGATCTCGTTGAACATCACCCGCGAGACCTTCTCCGACCGCGGCCCGCCGACCTCCTCGGCGATGTGGAAGGCGATGGCCTCGCCCTCGCGGTCGGGGTCGGTGGCCAGGAAGATCTTCTCGGCCTTCTTGGCTGCCTGCTTGATCTCCTTGAGCACCTGGCTCTTGCCGCGGATCACCTCGTAGACCGGCTCGAAGTCCTTCTCGATGTCGACGCCCATCTTCGACTTCGGCAGGTCCTTCACGTGGCCGACCGAGGCCTTCACGGTGTAGTCGGTGCCCAGGTATTTCTTGATGGTCTTCGCTTTGGCGGGCGACTCGACCACTACCAGGTAATTCGCCATCTCCTCGACCCTCTTCTCCCTTGAGGGCCGGCCTGCTCTCCAAGCTGCCAACCCTTCGCGTCTCTCCGCCCCGCTGCCCACCACGACGAATTCCAGAACGGCTACCTGCGGACAAAAACTTTCCCTACTCTCTCTTCGCACAACCCCAGCAACTCGAGCCGCAGGAGTGCATTGGCAAGCCCTGCCGCGTCAAGGCCGCACTTTGCGACCAGCTCGTCGAACTGGGTCGGCAAATCACCTAAGGCCTCGTAAATAGGCCGCAACTCCTGGGGCACCTCAATCTCTCGCCGGCGCGTCTGGGGGCCTGCCGGGGGCAGGGGGACCGGCTTGGATCTTGAGCGGACGCGGGTCGCGGGGCTCGCCGCGGGCGCCAGCAGCACCGGCCAGTCGGCCTTGAGCCCGAGCGCCTCGCCGAGCGGCTCGAAGCGGGTGAGCGCGCGCGCGCTGCCCTGCTCGAGGAGAAGATTGGTGCCCAGCCCAAGCTCGCTGGTGACATCCGAGGGGATGGCGAACAGCGGCCGGCCAAGAGCGAGCGCCGCCTTGGCGGTTCCGAGCGCCCCTGAGGTGGCGCCGGCCCGCACGACAAGCACGGCGTCGGCCAGAGCGGCGATGAAGCGGTTGCGAACCCGAAAGTTTTGAGGGACCGCCGGGGTGCCGGGAGGGAAGTGGCTCACGAGGGCTCCGCCCCGGGCGACGAGCTCCCGAAACAGGCCGCGGTGCTCCTCGGGGTAGACGACGTCGACGCCCGAGCCGAGCACCGCGACGGTGGCCTGCGAGTTGCCCAGCGCCGCGCGGTGCGCCGCCCCGTCGACCCCTATCGCCCCGCCCGAGACGATGCCGGCCCCCGCGCGTGCGAGCCCACCGGAGAAGAAGGCCGCGAGGTCCTTGCCGTAGTCGTCGGTCTCGCGAGAGCCGACGATGGCCACGCGCTTTTGCGTCGGGGCCAAGGTCCCGTAGAGATAGAAGAGCGGCGGGAACCCGACGCCCTCGATCTGCCGGGGCCAGCCCGCGCGGCCCGGGAAAAGCACCCGGGCCCCAGCCCTGTCGGCCCGCTCGAGGTTGCGCAGGGCGAGCGCCGCGAGGTCTCCGGCGGCGAGCAGGCGTGCGCGCGTGCCGTCGTCGCGAAGCAGGGGCACCAGCCGGTCGCGGGGGGCGCGCAGCGCTTCGGCCAGCGAGCCAAAAGCAGCTCGCAACGACTCGAGCGTCGCCGGCCCTATCCCTTCGACGCTGAAGAGGCCGAGCACGGCCAGCTCTTCGTCGGTGAGCGGAGCGTTTCGCGTGGGCTTGGCTCCGGCCGCATCTTCAAACCGCCGGTCTCTCGTCCGCGCATCCTCTGATTGCAGGCCTTCCGACATGCGAGCCCCCATATTTCGCCGCTGGAAATCGTGGGGATGCGCCGGCTGGACGCACACCCGGCGCTTCGCACAGGTCGCCGGCCCCAGGCTCGCTTTGTAGCCCCGGGGGGCTGACCTCCCGCAGCTCGGCCCGCCGCTCGACGGGCCTAGAGCTGCGGCGAGGAGGCGAGCTCGATGTCCCCCTGAATCGTCATCGCGTTGGTCGTCCAGGCCATGTGCTCGCCCAGCAGAGGGTCGGCCGCCAGGTACGGGCCCGCGAGATCGCTCGTATCGCGCGTATCGCTGGCCAGAGGGCTCTGGCCGATCTGGAGCGAGAGCTCGGCGCCGGACTGCGGGGGCTCGAACTGGCCGCTGCGGCCATCGTCGGCCATCGCGAATTGCGTCAGGAAGGCCACGCGCTCGTCGGGCGCGGTCCCGGAGGCGAAGGCGACGAGCAGCTTGCCGCCGGGGCGCACTCGCAGGCTCGGGTTGACCCGGTCATGGCGCAGCGCGGCGAGGTCGTTGCCCGGCTTCCAGGTCAGGGCGCCGCTTGGCCGCGTCTTGCAGAAGTCGGCCGAGGTCGCCAGGAGGATGAGCGGGGTGCTCTTGCGGTCTTCCCACGCGACCCAGAGCCTGCCGTCTTCCGGGTCCACGGCGAGCGTCGGGTTGGTCTCGGCGGCGACGATGGGCTCGTTGACCATCTGCTGGATGACGTGCCCAGACTCGGACAAGAAGCTCCTGCCTCCGTCGCGCGAAGAGGAGACGTAGATGTCGGTGCCACCCATGCCGGTGGTTCGCTGCTGGACCCAAGCGAGATAGACCATCTGCGCCTGCTGGGCATCGACGGTGCGCGGCTGCGGGTCGGCGATGATCGCCGGGTCGGCCGAGCCCGAGTTGACCACCTCGGCGCCGACCACCGCCGGCCCGAAGCTCACTCCATCCTCCGAGCGGCGAACGATGATCTTGCCCTCGGTCTGATTCTCCGAGGCGACGAGGAAGGCCCCCAAGGCAAACGTGACGCTGCAGCCCGGCCCCTCGTCGGCCGACAGCAGTTGGGTCTGGAAATGGCGGCCCCGATCGAGCGAAGTCGCCGCGAAAACGCCCTCGGTCTTCTTGTAACAAACGACGAGGATCCCCCGCTGGGGGTCGACGGCCGCACGCACGTTCTGGACGAAGGTGTCGACCGCGAGGCCCTGTCCGAAGCTCGCCCCGCGGTCGTCGCTCAAGGCGACGACGAGATCGCGCTCCTTGCGGTGGACGAGCGCGATGGACCGGGAGCCGAGCGGCAGCGGGATGGCGCTGTCGAGTTGCCCGGTGAGCACCTCGTGGGCGGGCCCGAATTTCGGCGCGCCGGTCTTCACCTCGACGGCTGTCGACTGGGCGAGGAAGCCACCGGCCGGGCGCTCGCCGTCATCGCCGGGCTCGGGGGCGACATGGCCGCTCGCAGTCAGGCCCGAGATGAACAGCTCGTACGTCTTGTCTGCCTCCAATCCCTCGAGCGTGGCCGAGGAGGAGCCCGCCGAGCCCGCCTCGAGCGTGTTCGGGAACCCTGCGCCCTTCTCTCCCCAGTCGACGACCCAGCGCTCGACTCCGGCGACCGCAAAGGTCTCGCTCCAGGCGAGCGAGACGCTCGTCTCGCCCGGGGTCGCGAAGAGCTCGACGCTTGCCAGCGCAGGGTCGGAAGGCTCGCGCTTGGGCGGCGCGCCCGCGTCCTGCTCGCCGGCATCGACCAGACCCGCGTCGACGGGCGCTTGCGGCTCGTCGCCGCATCCGAAAGCCAATAGCGCAAAGAGGACCAGAAGAAGCGTCGAGGTCAATTGCGTGCGTCTCATCGCGGATTCCTCGCCAGTGGAGAGCCTGCGCGTCCGTCCGGGCACGCGAGCCGAGGACTCAAGCAACTTTTGCCCTCTCACGCAAGGCGAGGCAGGCGCGAACCATGCGCCGGCGTCCTGGCTTCAGGGCCGAGCGCGTCGAGAAGCACGGCGAAGGCGCGCCCAAAGGGTTTCGAAGCTCCCGAGTCTTCACAAAGCGGCGGGCTCGGTTTCGAAGCGCTCGGCGCATCGGCCCACACAGAGTCGCGGGCGAGCGCACGGGGACAGGCGGCGCAGCGCGTGCTTGGCGCCGCGGGGTCGGTTTCTTATGCCTTCCCCGGCTGGGCCGCCCGCGGTCTGGGGAGGTCGGCTCGTCGGGACGCCTTGGCGACGGCAAGTGCCCTGGCGGCCGCGGCGAGCAGCAAGACGAGCGAGCCCCCTGGAAGCAGCAACACAAGAACCACGGTGAGGCACTTCCACGGGAACATCGCCGCTCTCCTCTTCTCCGACTTCCCGTGCCGTTTGCATTGGCCGTGCCTGCAGGCGAGCCACCGCTTGAACAGGCAGAAGATTCGGGCAGTTGTCGCAGCGCGCGCCGCGGCGCCGGCAATGGGAGGAGCCGGCCGGGAGCGCAGACGGGGCAGCAGCGCCACAGGGGGTGAGGCCCGGTGGCCGCGACCGCCCTCGCGCGCGCATCGAGTTCCCAGGTGCGGCGCGGCGACAGCCACCAACTCCGAGCGACTTGCGGGGCTACAGTCGGCAGTTTGACAGCCCCACGACCCTTCTCTATACCGGCGCCATGCTCGAATTGACCGACATTGCAGGCACCACCGAGGCCTTGGGCAAGGCGGGCTACCTGGCTTCGCGGGAGATCGCCACCGCGGTCTTTCTTGCCGACAAGCTGGAGAAGGCGATCCTCGTCGAGGGACCGGCAGGGGTCGGCAAGACGGAGCTTGCGCGGGCGATGGCGCAGGCGCTCGGCCGGCCCTTGGTGCGCCTGCAGTGCTACGAGGGGCTCGACGAGGCGAAGGCGCTCTACGAATGGGAGTACGCCAAGCAGCTTCTCTACACCCAGCTTCTCAAGGACAAGATCGGCGAGGAGATCTCCAGCGCGGCGACTCTCGACGAGGCGGCTGAGCGGATCTCCAGGAGCGACGCGGTCTTCTTCAACGAGCGCTTCCTGCTGCCCCGCCCGATACTCCGGGCGCTCGCCAGCGAACAGCCAACACTTCTGCTCATCGACGAGATCGACAAGGCCGACCCCGAGTTCGAGGCCTTCTTGCTGGAGGTCCTCGCCGACTGGGCGGTCAGCATCCCCGAGATTGGCACCTTTCAGGCTCGAAGCGTCCCGAGGGTGGTGCTCACGTCGAACAATGCCCGCGAGCTCTCCGACGCTCTCAAGCGGCGCTGCCTGCACCTTTACATCGACTTCCCGAATGCGGAGCGCGAGCTGGCGATAGTGCGCGAGCGCGTCCCCGAGGTGAGCGAGGCCCTCGCCTCGCGCGTGGTCGCTGCGATTCAGCAGATTCGCACGCTCGATTTGAAGAAGGTCCCGTCGATTAGCGAGACGCTCGACTGGGCGCGCTCGCTCGCCGTCCTTAACGCCGACGTGCTCAGCCCCGAGTTGATCGGCCAGACGCTGAACCTCGTCCTCAAGTACGAGGGCGACATCGCCCGAGCCAAGGAGCAGCTCGGGCAGATCGCCGCCGCAGCCGAGCGCGCGGCACTTCGGCCCTGAGCAGCCCAGAGCGCGGCGCAGACGCCGGTCTCTTACTCGGCAGGTCGCTCGGTGCCCGGCTCGCGTGGTACCGGCACCGCGGCCTCCGCTGCCGGCTCGGCCTGCGGACGGAGTGCCCGCTCGTGAATGGCATTGAAGACCGCGATGAGAATGCCGGCGACCGGGACCGCGAACAGCGCCCCGGCGAACCCCAAGGTTGCCTCTCCGGCGACGAGCGCGAAGGCGACTACGACCGGATGGATGTGCGCCTGCGACCCCATGATCTTGGGGTTGAGCAGATAGGCCTCGAGCGCGTGGATCCCAATGATCCACAGCAGGATCCCGAAGCCAGTGTTGAAGCCCTGAGTCAGTCCCATCAGCACGATGGGGACCGAAGAGATGATTGTGCCGAAGATGGGGATAGCCGACAGGACGGTGGCGACCAGCGAAAGGACAAAGACAAACGGTACGTCGAGAATCACCAGGCCAATCGCCGTCAGAGTCCCGTTGACGAGGCAGATCATCGCCTGCCCGCGGACCACCCCGCTCAGCTTCTTGTCAATGGCGCGGGCAAGCTCACCAAGCGCCGCCTGGCGGTCCGCGGGAACGAGCGAGCCGAAAAAGCCCCCGATCGTTCTCCAATCGATGAGCAGGAAGGCGGCGACCATCAACACGAAGAAAAAGTTGAAGATCGAGCCCGCGACGCCGCCGACGAACCTCTGGAGTACGGCTACGGCGTCGA
This sequence comes from Myxococcales bacterium UBA5297, assembly GCA_002408385.1. Classification (GTDB taxonomy): domain Bacteria; phylum Myxococcota; class Myxococcia; order Myxococcales; family UBA5297; genus UBA10939. The sequence goes on along the minus strand of DHSB01000180.1, from coordinate 5,384 downwards.
AGAAGTGCGTCCTGAACACCTCTGAAACGTGCGCAAGCCCTTCGCGCAGCGAGCTCTCGAGATCGAAGCTCAGCCCGTATTGCGGAGCCGCGGCGCCCGCCTCCGCCCCCGAGAGGTCGACGGGGATTCCCCGGCTCAGCAGCCACGTCTCCACCTTCTGTGAGAACTCGGCGATGCGCTCGGGGGTCAACCCGTTGAAGAAGCTCATCCCCGCCTTGGTCAAGCCGGCGAGCTCGCGGTAGAGCTGCGGAACGACGGTGAGCGCGAAGATGTAGAGGAGCAGAAAGAAACCCGCATAGAGCGCGATCACCGCCACCCAGCGCGGGACGGCGTGCCCCTTTACTCTCAGGGCCGCCAGGCGCGTCACCAGAGGCTCGAGCAGGTAGGCGATCACCAGGGCGATCGCAAAGGGCAGCAGCACCCGGTGAAAGACGACCACCACCGCGGCTATCGCCAGCCACAGCAAAAGCAGGATGAGCCGGTTCTTCAGGCCCGACGACAGCGACATTCGTGGCTGGGGAGAGGGCATGGGCGCGTCAAGATAGCTCAAAACCCCCGGGCGAACGCTGCTCTTCCTGAGCTGCGCCCTGCGTCGCGCGGCCTGCTTCAAAGACGGGCGAGCGTTCCGTCCGCTGTTTGACCGTGCTGGGGAGCCTTTGATAAAAGCCTGGGCTCTCTCGCTGCAAGGGGTCGCGGAGATGCTCGGTCGCAAAGTCCTTCCCCCGTCGTGTTCCGCGCTTGGCGCGGCGCTCGCGTTCCTGGCGCTTTCTGGTTGCAGCGAGAACAAGAACTCGAACAACCCGATCGATACGCAGAGCCTTGTCGGCCGCACCTGCAACGTCGACGACGAGTGCGGTGAGCTGCGGTGCGACCCGGTGCGCCGCCACTGTATCTGCCGCGGCGACAGCGATTGCCAGCCGGGCTTCGCCTGCGAAGCGACCGGATGCTCGTGCAAGCTCGGCGGGTCAGGCTGCTCGGCCAACGAGGACTGCTGCAGCCAGCTCTGCCAGGAGGGAAGCTGCGCAAGTTGCCCGATGGAAGGCGAGAGCTGCGAGACGGCGTGCTGCCCGGGGCTCGTGTGCGAAAACTCGACCTGCGTCGTGCCGGTCTGCAACAACTTCACCGGGCTTTGCGTGGCCAACGTGGCCGGGTGCAAGTCGGATCTCGAATGTCCGGTCGGCGAGTGGTGCGACGGAGATGTGCGCGCGTGCAAGCCGCGCAAGGGTTTTTGCGAGCCCTGCGCAAGCGACCACGAGTGCGGCGGCGAGGGCGATCTGTGCGTCGAGGACACGGCCCTGCGCCAGAGGTTCTGTGCGGTCGCCTGTGACCCGGCAAACGAGGACAGCGATTGCGCGCGCATGGTCGGCAACGGCGCAAGCTGCCAAAGCCTCGGCAGCGGCGCGCAGTGCTGGCCCAAGGAGGGCAAGAACTGCAAGCTCTTCCGCGGCTGCATCCCCGATTCGCGAAGGACTTGCGAGACGAGCGCCGACTGCACCGAGGTGCCCGACCAGCTCTGCGACCCCGGGTCGGGTTTGTGCGTCGCCCGCCTACAGATGTGCCCGTTTGGCCAGGTTTGTGACGGGCGCAGTCGGGTCTGCGTCGACGCCTGCATCTCCGACGCTGACTGCATCGCCATCGACGCGCGCCTGCGCTGCGTAAACCGCGGCTGCGAGCCGCTCGGCGAATGCGCGGCGACCACCGAAGATCCGGCCGGCGACTCGATGTGCCCGCCGAACAAGGTGTGCAGCTTTGATCCGGGCCTCAAGTCGGGAGTCTGCGTTCCGTTCTGCACCTCGAACAATGACTGCCAACAGGGCAGCGTCTGCCAGCGAGCCTCCGACGGACGCTCCAAGTGCATCAGCGGATGCATCGCCCATGGCGATTGCCCGCCGGACAAGAAGTGCGTCAAGCAGACCGGTCAAGTGGTCGGTGCCTGTGAAGGGGTCGCCGGCGTCACCTGCCAGACTGACAGCGCCTGCCCTCTGTGCTCGAGCTGCGACCTGCCGACCCTTCAGTGCAAGAGCGCCGGTCCGCTCGGCTTCTGCAAGCCTTGCGGTTCGGACTCCGACTGCAACCAGGGCCACTGCCTCACGCTCCAGAACCCGCTCAACGGCCACCTCGAAAGCCGCTGTGGCCAGCCCTGCCCGCCGGCGGGTTGCCCGCGGGGCTTTGTGTGCGCCGAGATTTGCGTGGGCGGGGAGTACGAGGGCTACCGGTGCTCGGGAACCCTGGTCTCCGAGTGCATTCCGGTCGACCAGACCTGCAGCATGCACAACGAGCAGGGGCAAACGGTCGACAAGTGTACGCAGCACTAGCCCGGCCTGAGGCTCGGGAGGAATCGCGTATGAACCGCTTTGGCCTTCTTCTCGGGATCTTGGCCCTGCTCGCGCTCGGCTGCGGCGACCCAAACGATGGAGCACCGCCCGATGCGCAGACCGACGGCGAGGTGGAAGGCCCCAAGGAAGTCAACTGCGTCGACAAGGCCGACAACGACGGGGATGGTCTGGTTGACTGCGACGACCCGGACTGCGCAACCGACAATGCCTGCCGCCCCAAGCCGCCCAAGCCCTGTAGCCGACAGAGCGACTGCGGCAACATCGTCGATGAGCTCGTCACCAAGTGCTGCCTGAACAAGTCGCCGGTCGGCGACGAGCCCGAAGGCGCGCTGCGCTGCTTCGCCCCGGGCCCCGCCGAGCTGGACGGCGCCCCGAAAGAGTCGAACATCCTCTTCGGACTGGCCTTCGACAGCTTCGCCTCGAGCCCCAGCAAGCCGAAGGTGGCCCTCGTGCGCTTCCTCTATCCGAAGAAGCTCGACGGGAGCGCTCTGACTTGCCAGGAAGTGCTCGGGCTAAACGGAGCAACCGAAGACACGCGCAGCCAGCTTGATGAAAACCCGGCGCTCAATCAGGTCTTCCGAAGCCTCTATCCTTTGAACTGGACCAGCGGAACGACCTTTCGCAACATGATCGCCACAGTTCCCCAGGGAAAGAGCTTCATCCTCTACGGCGAGGCCTGGTATGGCGGCCGTGAGCTGAATCATCCCACGGGCAACCGCGCCGCGACCTTCTGCAAGGACGGGGTGACCATCGACGACAGCTCGACAGGCAAGCACTTCGAGTTGACCTTCTAGGTCGAGCCCGCCTCTGCGCCTTTTCGCCCGCGCCGCTTCCGGGGGGGAAGGCTTGAGCTATCATGCGGCCTGTGTCTCGGCTGTTCATCATTTCGCTGCTCCTGGTGCCCGCACTCGTCCGCGCGGATGACCCGCTGAACGACGTCTCCGGCATCGAGGACTGGTACACACCGCGCCAGCTTCGCCGCCCGGTCGACAGCCAGCAGGCAATCCGGCTGCAGGCCGAACAGGCCCAGACCGCCGAGGAGGTGCGCGCGGACCGCCAACGCTTCTCCGCCGAGCAGGCCGAGTTCGTCGCCGATTTCGAAGCGCTCGAGCGGGCGCGCCCCCAGCCTAAGCGCGCCGGCATCCGGGCCGAGCCCCGGCGGTCCGCCCCCGCCGAGCAGTGGCTCTCCGACGAGCAGCGCAGGCTCGAGCAGGCTGCCGAGAGGGCGCTGCGCGAACGCTCGGCCGAGCCCGCGCCTGCTGTCGCCTCCGCAGCCGAAGCGGCCTTCGACGCCCCAATCCGGGCCGAGAACGCGAAGTCCGACACCGTCGGCTCCCGGGCGGACGGGGCCTTCGACACCGCGCCGGCAGCCCTCCGCCCTCCATCGCGCGAGCCCTCGGCCGACCTCGACCCCGCGGCGTCGGCGACCACCGAGCCTGAGCGCCCGGCGGGGGCCGAGCAGGCTTCGCCGCCCGAACAAGCGCTGCCCGAGTCCCCGGCGGCCCGTCGAGCCGAGGCGCGAGCGGCCGAACGAGCAGAAGCAGAGCGCCTGGCACGCGAACAGGAGGCAGCCCGCCGGCTCGGAGGCCGGTTGGATGCAGACGGGCAGTTCGTCGATCCAGACCTGCAGGGGCCTTGAGCGCGCGCCACCGTCGGACCCGAGTTTTGGCGCTTGCCCGACCGCCCGGCGTGGTTGACGCTCCTCTGAGCACTGGGCTAAAGTTGCGCCACCAATTACTTCCAGTTTCCGCCTGCTTGGCGGTCACGGGGCGCCGAATCCCCGGCACCCGCGGACCGTCGGCGGCGCTCGCACGAAACGGGCACCAACGTGGCCGTCAAGAAGCAGCCGATTCCCTTTGGGAAGTACTTCCTGCTCGACCGGATCAACATCGGCGGAATGGCCGAGGTTTGGCGCGCCAAGACCTTCGGTGAGCAGGGGTTCGAAAAGATTGTCGCCATCAAGCGCATCCTTCCGAACATCGCTGAGGACGACGAGTTCATCACGATGTTCATCGATGAGGCGAAGATCACCGTCCAGCTCACGCACGCCAACATCGCGCAGGTTTTCGATCTCGGGAAAATCGGGGACAGCTACTTCATCGCGATGGAATACGTCGCCGGCAAGGACCTTCGCGCGATCTTCGACCGCGGCCGCAAGCGCAACGAGCCCGCCCCCATCCCGATGGTTTGCTACATGGTCGGGAAGATGTGCGAGGGGCTCGACTATGCGCACCGCAAGAAGGACACCGCCGGGCGCGAGCTCAACATCGTCCACCGCGACGTAAGCCCGCAAAACTGCCTCGTCAGCTTCGAGGGCGAGGTCAAGGTCATCGACTTCGGCATCGCCAAGGCGGCAAACAAAGCGACCAAAACCCAGGCCGGCATCCTCAAGGGCAAGTTCGGCTACATGAGCCCCGAGCAGGTTCGGGGGCTGCCGCTCGATCAGCGCTCGGACGTCTTCGCGTGCGGCGTCGTGCTCTACGAGATGCTCACCGGCGA
>DHSB01000180.1:0-435 GCA_002408385.1 Myxococcales bacterium UBA5297 | reverse complement strand
TACGAGATGCTCACCGGCGAGCGCCTGTTTGTCGGCGAGAGCGACTTTAGTGTCCTCGAGAAGGTGCGCCAGGTCGATATCCTGCCGCCTACCAAATACAACCGGCGCATCCCCGAGGGTCTCGAGAAGATCGTCCTGAAGGCGCTCACCAAGGATCCGGAGGAGCGCTATCAGTTTGCCTCGGACCTCGCCGACGACCTGCAGCGCTTCCTCATCACCTCCGACTCGGTCTTCTCGCGCAAAGACCTGATGCAATACATGAAAGCGACCTTCGCCGAGGATGTCGAGCGCGAGAAGGTCCGCCAGGCCGACTACGCAGAAATCAAGCTGCCGCCAGGAATGGCTGCACTCGCCGCGGCTGCCGGCGGCCAACCCGCGGCCGCCGCCGCGCCCCGGCTTGCGACGCCTGCCCCTCCGCCCCCGCCGGTCGCCCCC
>DHSB01000034.1:4631-4846 GCA_002408385.1 Myxococcales bacterium UBA5297 | reverse complement strand
GGGGGGGGGGTGCGGGCCGGGGGGGGGCGGGTGCGGGCCCTCCTCGGCGGGGCGGGCGCGACGGCGCCCGGACCGGTCGACGAGCTGCTGGCCTCGGCGCTCGCCTCGCGCGCGGAGCTGCGCGCCCGCGAAGCCGCGGTCGAGGCGGCGCGCCGCCAGCTCGACTCGGCCTGGTGGAGGCTCGCGCCCCAGCTCTCGGCGGGGGCCCCCGCGGT
>DHSB01000034.1:1146-4500 GCA_002408385.1 Myxococcales bacterium UBA5297 | reverse complement strand
GCCTCGGCGTTCGCTTCGAGCGTGGCGTTCCCCACCGGTGACAAGGCGGGCTGGCGGGCGAGCGTCGACCTCTCGTGGGCGGTCTTCGACGGGGGCTTCCGGTCTGCCAAGCGCCGTCAGGCCGAGGCTGCGCTCGCGGGGGCCGAGGCGGCGTTGCGCGCCGCGCGGATCGCGGTTTCGCAAGAGGTCCTCGACGCGGTGCGCGAGCTCGAGCTCGCCCGGGAGCGCCTGAGGCTCGGGCTGCGGCAGGCCGAGCTGGCCAAAGAGGCCTACGCGTCGGCCCGGCGCAGCTACGAGGCGGGGCTCGTCGGCTCGCTCGACGCGCTCGACGCGAACCTGCGCACCTACCAGGCGGCCGTCGGGCTCGCGGAGGCGAAGGCGCGGGTCGGGGTCGCCTCGGCGGCGCTCGAGCGCGCGGTGGGCCGCTGGCCGCAGGCGCATCGTTAGAGGTTCAAGCGGGAAGGGGAGCGGAATATGTTGCGGCAGCGACGATTGGGAAACTTCGAGATGAGCGCTGCCCCGCCGCCAGGGTTTAGAGAGCTGCAGCAAGCCGAGCTGGGCCGGGTCTTCGGCCACGTGGTGGGCGTGCGCGTCCTGTTGATGCCTATCCTCGCGACCGCGGCGGTCGCGCTGGCGATCCTTGAAGAGGCGCCCTGGCGCCGGGTCATGCTCGCCTGTTTCGTCTGCGCGGCGCTGGCCATCAGCCTCTTCGAGCTATGGCGCTACCGGCGCAAGGGCCTGGCGCCCGGGGCCCTGGGGTTCAACGTCGGGGTCGGCCTGTTCGCCCAGCTCACGATGACCGCGGCGACCGGCGGTCTGGAGAGCCCGTTCCTGCCGTTGATGCCGATCCTCTCGACCTTCACCGGGATTTGCGTGGAGCGCTCCTCGCGGCGAATCCTTCTGGTGGGCGTGCAGGTGCTGGCGCTCTGGGCCTTTGCCGCCCTCGCCCTGAGCGGCGCGGTCGGGGAGTTCAACCTCTCGGTCTTCGGAGGAGGCGCGCGCGCGGGGTACAGCGACGCGCTGCTGCTCACGCTGGCGACGGTGGCCTCCTTGGCGGTGGTGGCCGCCACGAAGGTCGGCGCGGGAATGCGTTCGGTCTTCGGCGGGATGCTCTGGAAGGCCTTCGAGGCGCGCGAGGAGTCGCTGCGGGCCCACGCCGAGCGCTCCCGGGAGCTGACGGCGCTCTCGGGCGAGATCGCCCACGAGCTGAAGAACCCGCTCGCCAGCGTCAAGGGGCTGGGCGCGCTGCTCGCACGCGAGCTGCCCGAGGGCAAGAACGCCGAGCGCCTCTCGGTCCTGCGCCGCGAGATCGATCGGATGCAGGGCATCCTCGACGAGTTCCTCAACTTCTCGCGCCCGCTCGGCCCGCTGTCGCTCGAGCAGACCGAGCTCGCCGCGCTCGCCGAGGAGGTCGCCGCGCTGCACGAGGGCATGGCTCGCGAGCGCAGGGCCACCTTCGTGGTCAGGGGCGAGGCGAGCGCGCGGTGCGACCCGCGCAAGGTGCGTCAGGTGTTGATCAACCTCGTCCAGAACGCGCTCGACGCGAGCCCGGCCGGAGCGACCGTCGAGCTGGAGGTCGTCGCCGAGGCCGAGGGGGCGCGGGTGCGCGTCGCCGATCGCGGCGCCGGCCTCGACCCGGCGGTATTCGATCGCATCTTCGAGCCGGGCGTCACCAGCAAGTCGCGCGGGTCGGGGCTGGGCTTGACCATCGCCCGCGCCCTGGCGCGCCAACACGGCGGCGAGCTCGTGCTGCGGGCGCGCGAAGACGGTGGGTGTGTCGCCGAGCTGCGCCTGCCGCGAGCCGTCGCCGCCGACGAGCCCTCCACAGCCGAAGGGGTGAGCGTATGAAGCCCAAGGTCCTGGTGGTCGACGACGATCCGGGCGTCCGCTACACGATCCGCGAGATCCTCGAGTCGGCCGACTTCGAGGTCGCCGAGGCGGCCGACGGCGCGCAGGCGCTCGAGCGGGTCGACAAGGGCGCGCCGTTTCAGCTCGTCATCACCGATCTGCGGATGCCGAAGATCGACGGCCTCGAGCTGCTGCGCAAGCTGTCCGGGCGCGCCCCGGCGCCGCGGGTCATCCTCATCACCGCCCACGGCTCGGAGCGCCACGCGGTCGAGGCGATGAAGCTCGGGGCCTATGACTACTTCCGCAAGCCGTTCGAGCTCGAAGAGCTGCTCGCCGTCGTCCAGCGGGCCGTGGAGACGGTGCGGCTGTCGATGGAGAACGAGCGGCTCGCCGGGGAGCTCAACTTCTCCAAGTCGCTCGTCTTCGCCTCGGAGGCGATGAGCCGGCTCGCCGTGCTCGTCGCCCGCGTCGCCCCGCGCGACGTGACGGTGCTGATCACCGGCGAGAGCGGCACCGGCAAAGAGCGGGTCGCCGAGGCGCTGGTGCGCGCCTCGCGGCGGGCCGCCGGGCCTTTCGTGCGCTTCAACTGTGCGGCCCTGACCGCCGAGCTGGCCGAGGCCGAGCTGTTCGGCCACTCCAAGGGCGCCTTCACCGGCGCGGTGCGAGCGCGCTCGGGCCTCTTCGGCGAGGCCGACGGCGGGACGCTGCTGCTCGACGAGGTCGCCGAGCTCGACCCGAGCCTGCAGGCGAAGCTGCTGCGCGTGCTGCAGGAGGGCGAGGTGCGCCCGGTCGGCGAAGACCGCGCGCGCAAGGTGGACGTGCGCATCCTCGCGGCGACGCATCGGGACCTGAAGGAGCGGGTCGCCTCCGGGCAGTTCCGCGAGGACCTGTTCTATCGGCTCAACGTGGTGCATCTGGCCATCCCGCCGCTGCGCGAGCGGCCGGAGGACATCCGCGTGCTGGCGCGCCATTTCCTCGCGCGGTTCGCAGAGCGGTTCGGGGTCGAGCTGCCCGCGGTGAGCGACGCGCTCTACGGGCGCCTGGCCGCCTGGCCGTGGCCGGGCAACGTGCGCGAGCTGGAGAACGCGATAGAGCGGATGGTCGCGCTCTCGCCCGACGGCGAGCTCGATCAGTCCCTTCTCCCCGAGGCGCGGGAGACCGAGGCGGGGCCGCGGGGGCTGACGCTCAAGCAGCGGGTCGAGGCCTACGAGCGCGGTCTCATCGTCGAGGGGCTCAAGGCCTCCCGCGGCAATCGCAGCGAGGCGGCGCGCGCGCTGGGCATCAGCCGGGTGACGCTGCACGACAAGCTGCGCAAGTACGGGCTGGCACGCGCCGAGGAGCCCGAGGGCTGAAGAGGCGTCGAGAGACCCTTCTTCGACTCCGTCCGGTTCCGCTCACCCTAGAGCGTAGCTGCCGACGCGCGAGCGGCGGGAGCGGAGCTGAAGGGCCCCTTCGCGCGAGGTGACCGGGGGCGGGTCGGGAGCAAGGAGATTTCCCGACACCTCT
>DHSB01000034.1:0-949 GCA_002408385.1 Myxococcales bacterium UBA5297 | reverse complement strand
CCCCCCCCCCCCCGGTCGCGAGGTGCGGGGAAAGACCAAGGAGCGGCCCGAGCTCGCCCCGACCGTTGCAGCAGCTGGCGAAGCGTTACCGGGTGCCGCGAGCGCAGCAGCCAAAGCTCCGGAGCGGCGCTTTGGCTTGCTCACCTGCGGTCCGTTTCATCGGCCGCTTTGGCTCTCGATGGGGCGCGGGCGCTGCAGCGCGCTGCTTTGCCTTGGTGTCGAAGATTGGGGTCAGCCACGTGTTTTCAGGGGCGTGGGCGCCTAGCGTGGCTGGAGGATTGGGAGGCGCCGGTACTCGCAGCCGAGCTTCTCGCCGCTACGAGGGGCGTGCGCCTGAAGCTGGAGCGGTACCTGGCTGCGAAGCACCGTTTACCTCACGGGCGCCAACGGCTCGCGTCTGTAGACGGCCAGGGCAACGTCGCACGGGTCGTTGGGGGCGGCTGGCTCTCCCTCGACCACGAGGAGCAGGTCGCCGACCCCGAGGCCGGCCCTGGCAGCCGCAGACTGCGCGTAGACCCTGCTGATGGCACAGCCAAGGGGCCGAGCTGAACCTGGAGATGCGCAGGTACTTCCTCGTTGTGGAGCAGGAAGACCGCTCGTGTGGACCGGCCCGAAGCTTCGAAAACCCAGCCCGTTTGCGCCGAGATGCTCGCCGGCATCGGGGCGGCGCTGCTGCGCCGGCCCGCCGAGGGGGCGACCGAGAGCGGCGGCGGCGAGCGCCGGGGTCTTCTTGGGCCGCGGGGAGAGCGCCCCCTTTGTCGCCGCCCCGGCTGCCGCCAGCGTGCTTGGCCCTCGGCGCCCGGCTGCTTGGGCGCGGGCAGTCGGCGCTGCTGCGCGTCCTCTTCGTCGCGCTGCTCGGCTGGGTGGGGTTGCAGATGATCCTGCGGGGGCTGCGATGAGCGGGCTGGCCGTCGGGCTCGGGGCGCGGCCGGGGGGGGGGCGCAGGCGA
>DHSB01000229.1 GCA_002408385.1 Myxococcales bacterium UBA5297 | reverse complement strand
TGCGTGACCCAGCGCTTCGACTCGCTGCTGCGGGCCAACCCCCATTTTCACGCGCTGGTCCCGGACGCCGTCTCTGTCGAGGGCGAGGAGGGCCGCGTCGAGCTGCGAGCGGTGCCCAAGCCCACTCAGAGGGACGTGGAGAGCATCGTCGAGCGCATCGCGAGGCGGGCGAGGGCGCTGCTGAGCCGGCTCGACGAGGACGCGGAGCCGGTGGGCGCCTTGGACCGGCTGCGCGGCCAGCATCTGGAGCTTCTCTCCCAGCCGCCCGAGCTGAACCCGGGGAGGCTGTCGGCGCGCGCCGAGGGGTTCTCGCTGCACGCCGCCCGGCACCTGCACGCCAACGACCGGGCCGGGCTCGAGAGCCTGGCCCGCACCTGGTGGAGGCGCCGGGAGGTGCGCCCGCGGCGCACCCCTTGCCCGGACGGAAGCTACCAGCGCGGGGCTGCCGACACTGCCCGCGGGCCGGTTCCCCGGCCGGGCACCCACCGCTGCTACCGGAGCGGATCGCCGACTCGGCAGCTCGAACGTCCTTCGGCCTATCCGCTCTTCTTTCGTACGAGCTCTCTTCGCTCCGGCGCGCATCGTCGCCAGGAGCGCCGAGAGCCTTCGTCTCAGCCTTCGCTCTTCCTGAGCAGATAGCGCTCCTGCGCGCTCTCCATGACGAGCCCTTCGGGCTGCGGCGCGAGCACCATCCCGGCGAGCGGCGGGTCGACGAAGACGAGCACCTGCTTGCCGTCGGGCCGGCCGTGGCGCATCAGGCGCGTGGTGAAGATCTCGTTGCGGAGCACGATCGCGCCGGCCGCGTCACGCTCGATGGTCATCCGCCCGAGCTCGTCGTCGGCCCAGGTGCCGAGGAGGGGCGCAATCCACTCCTCGGGCGGCTGCGAGAGCCGCGCTTGGAGCTCTTCGCGCTCCTTCAGCTCGGTCGAGCGGCCATAGGCGAGCCGCTCGCCCGCCTTCTCGTCGATGCCGAACCAGAGCTCCATCAGCCGCGCCCAGACGAGCCCGAGGCGGCCATTGGTCCCGTTGGCGAGCATCACGACGCCGAGCTTCTTCTCCGGCAGGAAGCGGACGTAGGAGTTGAAGCCCATCGTGGCGCCACCGTGCTCGATCTGCCGCAACCCGTGCTCCTCGAGCGTCCCCCAGCCCAGACCGTAGGCTGCCTTCGCGTTCACCTTCACCTGAGGCTCCCAGCGCCGGGTGAGGCTCGCCTCGCTGGCGACCCGCACGCCGCGGTAGACGCCCCGGTTCAGCTCGGTGAGGAGATAGCGCGCCATCTCCCGTGCCGAGGACCAGGCGCCTCCGCTCGGGCCGACGTGCTTACTGAAGCGCTCGTGCTCGAGGGAGACCTTCTGCTGGCGGCCCTTGAGGTCCTGGGCATGCGGAGAGGCGCGGTCGGGGTCGGCGAGGGCGGCCTCGAAATCGAGCGTGGTGCGGGTCATCCCCATCGGGCCGAAGACCCGTTCGCGCATGGCCCGGCAGTAGGCTTCCTGGAGCGGCGCTTTCGGATCGAAGACGTGGCCGGCCAGGTAGCCTCCGGCCGCGACCATCTGGTTCTGGTACTGGAAAGTCTCCTTGAGCCGGGTGGTCGGCCTGATGCCGGCGAGCTGCCGGAGAGCGCCCCCGGCATCCTTGCCCTTGAAGTTGATGATCATGGGCAGGTCCTTGCGCGGCAGCCCCGCGCAAGCGCAAACGAGCTGCTCGACCTGCAGCTCCCGGGTCAGCTCGGGGTCGCCCACGGCGAAGCCGGGCAGCCGCTCGATGGCGCGATCGGTCCAGGCGAGCTTGCCCTCGTCGACCAGCGAGGCCATCAGCAGGGTGGACATCGACTTGGTGACCGAGCCGATCATCATCAGCGTGTCGGCGGTGACCGGCTCGCTCCCGCCCATCTCGCGCACGCCGTAGCCCTCGGCGAAGACCACCTCGTCTCCCTCGACCACCGCGATGGAGAAGCCGGGCACGCCACTCGCCTGCATCGCCTCGCGCACGAACGCCCGGAGCTGCTCGGAGCCGCGCACGCTGCGCGGCTCGACCTCGCTCAGGTCTTTCTCCTCCTCGCCGGGCGGCTTCAGGCCGCCGAGGAACACGTTGATCTGCGCGGAGCGCTTCGCGAAGCCGCCGGGCGAGCCGCGGATCAGCGTGACCCAGGTGCGCTCGCCTTTGCGGTTGGCGAAGGCCTGGAAGGCTTCGCCGCTCTCGAGCGAGCGCGTCTCGATCCGCAGCTCGTCCCAGCCGTTGCGCGCCGGCGGGGTGAGCACCTTGTCAGGCTTGCTGGTGAGCGAGGGATCCTCGTGCGCCACGGCTTCGCGGATCGCCCTCTCGAGATCGGTGGCCGCGAGCTCGACGAGCGCGAGTCGCACGCTCTTCTCCGCGTCCTCGACGAAGATCCACGCGCCCTCCTGCCGGCCGAGCATCCCCTCGGGAACGGTGAGGGCAATTCCCGACGGGGTGACGAAGCTGCCGGGCGGGCTTTCCGGAGCGAGCTGCTTTGCGCCATCGCGCCTGCTCGCGCTCTGCCCCGCACAGCCGGCTGCGAAAGCGAGAACGACGGCGAGGGCCGCGTATCGAGGGCGGAGATCGGGGATATTCATGAGGTGCCTGGCCTTTCGAGCGAGTTTTGAAACCGGGAGAATCGCAGACGCTCCGGCAGTTGCAAGCTTGCTCCTCAGCCCACGGCAGGCGCCGCACTTCGAGGCCTGCAGGCTTGCCACTGAGGCTTTCCGGAAGAGCAGGCGGAGCGCTCCTGCCCGCGCGCTGGCAGGCAAGCCCCGTGGGGAGGGGATTGCTCTTCTGGGCAGGAGCCTCGAGCAGAACGGCGCGCCCGTCCGCGTGGCGAGCTCGAGCCCGTCGAGGAGGCGAATGGCGCCACCGGCGCGCGGACCCACCTGCAAGCCGAGCGAGTTGTTGGACCAGCCCCTATCGATCGTCTGGCGGACGTAGGCCGGCCCTCCCTCCAGCCCGGCAAACAGCTCCAGCGCCCGGAGCTCGAGCTGCAGGGCGTATTCCGCGCGCAACGAGAGAGCGCTCTCGGTGAATCCCGGCGCGCTGCCGACGGCTGCGCAGAGGGCGATGCCCAGCCCCTCTGGCCGAACGAGCTCGATCTCCAGCCGGAGCGCCCCCATCAGGCCAAGCCTGTCGGCGATGCCGTCGCCGATGCCGAGCAAGGCGCCCAACGCCAGCCCTCTTTCTTGCGTCTCGACGCTCGCCAGTGCGCCTTTGCGAGCGACCTTGGGGTGCGCTCGCCGGTGTCGGGGACGAAAGCGCCGGCCTCACAGCGCGTGCCCGCGGTGCAACCCATGTCGCCGCCGAGCTCGCGGCAGTCATCGGTGTCGAAGTTGCCGCAGAAGCGCACCGTGTCGCGGTTGAAGCAGACCGCGGTGCCCGGCGCGCACTCGTGCACGCAGCCGGCGACGCACTCGCCGTCGATGCAGCTCTCGCCGCTGGGGCAGAGGTGCGGCGTGGAGAGCTCGAGGCACGCGTCGTCGTCGAACTGGCCGCAGAGCTGGCTCGCCCACTCCGAAGGGCAGAGCCTGGTGCCGGCAGTGCATTCGTCGCTGTAGGCGGGGTCGACCGGATCAGACGACGGCTCCTCTCCGGGACAAGCGCAGAGCACGAGGCTCGACAAGGCTGCCAATGTCGCGAGGAGGCTTCGCCTTCGATCGATTCATTGCGACGCTCCATCTCCGCCGTTCGCTTCGGTGGGACCCGCCGGTCCCGGATCCGCCGAGGGCGTGGTACAGGACTTCCGTCATGACCCATGGGGCGCTGGATCTGTGCAAGAGAAGCTGACTGCCCAGCGAGCGCCTGGTGTCATCGCATGCCCCCACGAAGCTTAGCCTGACGCGCAGAGAGATAGCCGAAGGGCCGAGATCAGTGTCGTCGGGGAAAGACCTGCCGCGACGACCGCGAGAGCCCGGCCGCCTGGCAGCTGCATCGTGCCGAGGAGGCGGCCACGGCCTCTGCCCGTAGCGCGAGCCTCCTGCGTCGCGTCTTGCGGGGATTCGGCGCGACCCCTAATCTCGCCTTCGTTCTCCAACCATTGAGGTAGGTGATGAAACGCGCGTTCTTCGCTCTGGTCGCGGCTCTCGGATTCCTCGCCGGTTGCGGAGGCGTCGAGTGTGGCGAGGGTACCCAAGAAGCCGAAGGGAAATGCGTTCCGGTGGAGGAGGAGAGCGGGCTCTCGCAGCCGCTCCAGGCACGCTGCGCGCTGCACTGCGACAGAAGCAGCGAGGACGAGAAATATTGCAGCGCGGAGGACGAAGCGGCCTGCCTCGAGAGATGCCACGTGAAGATGAGCGGGCTGAGCGAGGGGTGCGGAATCTGCCTGCTCGATAGCAGCTATCCTCTCGGCTACGACTGCGATGGCAGTCTGGACCCACCCGACTGCAGTTGCCATCGCGAGAGCATCGAGCCGATCACCTCCTCCTTCTGCACGAGCTACTGCGCTGCCGAGTGACCGGGCTCTGCCCTCTACGGGCCGGGAGCATCGGGACTCTTCCGCGCGCTCAGAGGATCTGGGGCGAGCCTCGCTCGTTGGGAATGGACGCCAAGCCGAAGCCGACCCCCGCGGCGGCCGTCGCCAAGAGCGCCAGCATCAAGGCCTGCAGCAGCCCGGCCATGGAGAGCGAGGTCGAGCTTTCAAGCTGCCGTAGGATCGCGGCCTCGACGGCGCGGCTGCGGGTGCGCCACCGCCACCGGGCCATGCCGCTCACGCTGAGCGCCGGCCTGCTCGCGTTGGCGAGCCTGCGCCGCCGCCGCTCGACCGTAGCTCGCGCATGAAGAAAGGCACGGGGGCGCTCTGGCGCTCCCGGGTCTTCTCTCTCGGGGGCCGGCTGGCACTTCGCCCGCCCACGTCGTCGAGGCGCTCGCCCGCCATGGACGCCTTCGCGGCGGCGCTGCGAGCGGCGGAGAGGCCCGCGCCCTCGCGGCTCCGGGCTGCCTCGATCGCCCCGCCGCCGGCGAGCGCCCGAAGACCAGGCGCTCGGCCAAGCAGGCCCAGAGACCCAACTTGGCTTGACGGGTGGTAGACCAGAAGGCGGGCCCGACAGCGAGCGGTGCTCTGGAGGGGATGGAGCCGTGGAGATGGTGTTCCTGGAGATCGTGTTCGACGCCGGCGACCTGAGCCGCTCGGGAAGCGATCGGGACGCGATCGAAACCGCACTCGACAAGGCGCTGAGCGACGCCGGGCTCGGCGTCGTCACCGGCGGCGGCACCGGCCGCTACGCCTCGATCGTCGAGGTGGAGATCTACGATTCCTCCAAGCTCGAGCAGGGGCTCCAGCTAATCCGGCGCACGCTGACGAGCGCGAATGCCCCGCCGAGCACGCTCATCAAGGGCTCCCAGCCAGAGAAGCTGGTCATCCGGCTCGGCTGAGCCGCGACGGAGCGGGCAGAGGGCGGGCGCCCGGCTCTACTCGTCCAATTCGGTCGGCAATCCGGCTGGCAATACGCTTGGTCGCTCGAGGGCAGGCGCGTCGCGGCCAGAGCGATGAAGCCGTGCTGGGGGCTCACTCCGAGAGGGCCGATCGCGAGCCGAGCGTCGGCGTGTCCATCGGGCGGCTATCACTGGGTCCTGCCCGCGATAGGAAGAGAGAATGGGCTCCGCTCGTCGTTCCCCGCGCGTTGGCGTCGGCTTCCTCCTCACCGCTCTGCTGGCCCTCGTTCGGCCAGCAGCTCGAGCTTCTCTCCCAGCCGCCCGAGCTGAACCCGGGGAGGCTGTCGGCGCGCGCCGAGGGGTTCTCGCTGCACGCCGCCCGGCACCTGCA
>DHSB01000006.1 GCA_002408385.1 Myxococcales bacterium UBA5297 | reverse complement strand
TCTTCTCGGGCTCGCGGCGCCGGCCGTCGGCCCGAGCATCCGGAAGATCTCCTCAGGATCGGTCTGCACGCCAACCGCGCCGAGGGCCCAGTCGAAGAGCCGCCTGCGCGTCGACACCTGCTCGCGGGCCGCCGGCGCCTTGCCCAGGTCGGGCAGAGCCTCCATCTCGGTGGCGATCTTGTCGATCACCTCGGTGAGTTCCGCGCGCTCCTCTCCCAGGGCGACCTCGTTTCGCGAAACCGCCTCGGCGCGGATCTGGGCGACCGCAGCCTTCAGGTTTGCGAACCTCGTCGGGAACCAGCTCGCGCCAGGAGCGCGGGTGGCGCACGAAGTCGCGCACGAGCTCCGCGTCGAAGCGAAGGTCGGTGTTCTCGCTACCGAGCAGCGACTCGAGCGCGTAGAGCGCCGCCTCGCCCTGCTTCGGGTCGACATCCTCCAGGATGCCCAAGGCCCCCAGGATGGCATCGTGAGCCGCGAGCAGGGGCCCGGGGGCTTCACTCCCGCTAGCGTCCTGGATGGCCACGTCGGCGCGCCCGAGGTCCGAGCGGTAGCTGTCGGTGTCGCGGGCGTAGAGCCAGTTGCGCGCCGAGTCCATCTCCTCGCGCAGCTCGCGCACGAACAGCCAGAGGTAATGGTTGAGAATCTGCTGCTGCTTGGCGATGTAGGCGGCCGCGTAGTTGCCCCGCGCGGCCTCGCGGAACGCCCTCTCGCCGGCGAGACGCTCGGCCTGCATCACTCGGCCGGGTTGCAGCTCGCCGACCTTCTTCTTGTCCGCGAGCTCGCGGGCGGCCCGCTTGAATGACTCGGCCGGCGGAAGCGGGGCGCCCTCCCTCTGCGCCTTCAGGTAGAGGAGCTCAGCCTCTTCGTGCAGCCAGTCGGCGGTGAAGTCTCCATGCAGGCCCTTGGCAACCTCATCTTCGAGCCGCTCGAGGTCCTGGAAGATGGCGGGGTGCTTCTCGGCCATCCTGCGATCGGCCTCGCGAGCAGCCCACTCGGCCCTCTCGGGCACGTCGAGGACCGCGTCGAGCAGCTCCTTGCCGCTCGCGTAGCCGAACATCATCGCCACCTCGCCCGGCGACATTCCGTCAGCCCTCATGCGGGCATGAAAGGAGCGGGCTCGCTCGGCCCCCACCGCGGAGACCACCTCGGCACGGTTGAGCCTCAGGTCCATCTTGCCGCCGGCGGGCAGCTCTGCGTTGAAGATGAGCCGTCGGGCCCGGACCGCCGGGAGGTCCGCGTGTTCCTTCTTCGCCGCGGCCTCTTCCTCTGCCCTCTCCGCCGTCCACCACTGCTCGAGCTCGCGCTTGCGGTCCTTGAGCACCGTCATGTTGATGCGCCGCTGGAGGGTCTCGGCCGCGTGCTGCCGGTGGGCGAGGTAGCGCTCCCACTGCTCACCGCTCATCCCCGCCTCTTCCGGCGAACGGAAGAGCGGAGCGAGCCCCATCGCCGCCGAGGTCCGAGCGATCTGCTCGTCCGTGGCGAGCATGCGGTCGAAGACCCCGCGAATCTCCGGGTCGAGCTCGACGCGGAGGTTCTTCACGTCCTTATAGATGGAGAGCAGCCAGGCGCGGATGCGAGCGAACGGGCGTACCAAGTCGAGGCTGGGCGCCTTGCCCTCGAGCAGGTAGGCCTCCCAGCCGCGGGCCCACTTCTCGTGGTGCTCGCGGCGGATCTGCTCGCGCCTCTCGACGCCAAGCCAGGCCAGCGCCTTCGCCCAGTCGTCCTTGATCTGCTGTGGCGCGTCCTCGCGCGCCGCGAAGTCGCCGAGCAGTTCGAGCCCGATGTGCCCGGTCTCGTGCAGGAAGGTCGCGAAGTTGGCGTGGCCCTTGGTCAGGAAGACGCCGAAGACCTTCCTGCCGGCCTCGCGGAAGATGTCCACCCCGCCTTTGGGCACGGCGGCACCGGGGTGCTCGAAGCGCGGCGTGCCAGGCGGGAGAACCTCCGCCCCGGAGCCTAGGTCTCCCAGTCCCTCAGCTTCCGCGGCCGCGCCGGCCACGTCTTCTTGGCCTTTTCCCAGGCTGCCTTCGAGGACGCTTCCGCCTCGTCCGCCCGGCGCGTCAACTCCGCGATGGCCGCCTTCTTCTCCTCCTTGGAGAGCTTCGAGAACTCCTCGAGGTTGAAGGGCTTCCGCGGCGCTGGGCGCCCAGCCGGGCCGGGCGGCGTCGAAGGCTGCTCGGTCGGAGAAGCGGAGGACTCGGCGCTCGTACCAGTGCTTCGCGGTTCGTCCGTCGGCTGTGCCATCGTCCACTCCTCTGGGGTCATTGGATTTGACCTTCGGCAACTCTACCGAGTCGGCCTCGGCCCAGCTCGTCCCGATGCCGAAGATGAAGTGCAGCCCCTCCTGGGCTACCATCGCACCTTTGCCTACACTATAAACCGGAGAGCGATAATCTGCAAGGACCCGTTGCGCCGTGCGCAGGTAGGCGCCGAGTGCCACGGGATCTGCGCTCTTGGCAGCCAGCTCGTCCCCGCCCACTCGCGCTATCCTGAAGCGGGCGCCGCCGAAGCGCTCGAAGACCCTCATTAGGACTGCGCCAAGGAAGAACAAGCGC
>DHSB01000124.1:14795-18665 GCA_002408385.1 Myxococcales bacterium UBA5297 | reverse complement strand
GTTCAACGGCAATCTCGCGCGCGGTGGTTCTACGGCAATCGAGTGTTCGTTGCTGGGGCACAGCCGGCGAAGGGCCTGGTGCGATGCTCGGGGTGACCGGGTAGCGAGGCCGAAGTCGGGCCCTTCGACTTCGGGGCGACCGCTGGTCGCCCCTACTCTCGGGGTGAGGGGAGGGCTCTGTCGCGCCGCGATCGCGGCCTTCGGCCCACGCCCGCGCCGTCGGCGACCGCGCATCGTGCCGGCTTGTGCTCCTGCCCGATGTCGGTCGAGGATGTTGGCGAGCAGACAAAGCGGATCGAGCGCATCGCGCGGGGTGAGAGGCGATATGAGCAACGGCGGTGGGGAGTCTGGGACGGTGGACGGAGTGGCGGGCAGCGAGGCATCGACGCAGGCGGGCGTCAGACCCGCGCCCGCCGACGAGGCGCTGCGCTCCGATCGCGACTTCATCGCCGCGGTTCTCGACACCACCGTCAGCCTCGTGCTCGTCTCCGACCGCGAGGGGAAGATCGTCCGCTTCAACAAGGCGTGCGAGGCCGCCACGGGCTTTGCGGCGAGCGAGGTCTGCGGAAAGCACTACGACCTGCTGCTGACCGCCGACGAGGCCCCGGCGGTGCGGCGGCTGCTCGAGGGGCTCACCCCCGGCCTCCTGCCCGTCTCCCACGAGAATCACCTTCGGGCCAAGGACGGCACGCTCAAGCTGCTCTCCTGGTCGAACACCGCCATCCCCGACGAGACCGGGAAGCCGCGCTTCGTCGTCTCCACCGGCATCGACATCACCGACCGCAGACGCGCCGAGGAGGCCCTGCGGGCCAGCGAGGAGAAGTTCCGCTCGGTCTTCGAGCAGGCGGCTGTCGGCATCGGCCGGGTGCGGTTCTCGGACGCGCGCTGGATCGACGTCAACGAGGCGTTCTGCCGGATGCTCGGCTACAGCCAGGCGGAGATGCTCAGCACGCTATGGACGGAGATGACGCACCCCGACGACCTCGACCTGGACCTGATTCCCTTCCGCCGCATGGCCGCCGGGGAGCTCGACAGCTACACGGTCGAGAAGCGCTTCCTCCACAAGCAGGGCCACCATGTCTGGGCGCGGCTGATGCTCTCGCTGGTGCGCGACGCCCGCGGGCGCCCCGACTACGAGATCGCGGTCATCGAGGACGTCACCGCCCGCAAGCTCGCCGAGCAACGCCTGCAGGAGAGCCGGGCGAGGCTCGAGGCGGCGCTGGCGAGCATGACCGACGTGGTTTTCATTACCGATGCCGAGGGCCGCTTCGTCGAGTTGAACGACGGGTTCGAGCTCTTCCGTGAGGTCGGCGGTGAGCACGTCCCGAAGAGCGCCGCCGAGCTGTCGTCGACCCTCGAGGTCTCACTGCCCGACGGTACGCCGGTCCCGTTCGAGCAGTCGGCGGTCCCGCGGGCGCTCAGGGGCGAGACGGCGTCGAACGCCGAGATGATCCTCAGGCGCAAGGGCACCGGCGAGTCGTGGTTCACCAGCTTCGGCTTCGCGCCCATCCGAGACGAGACCGGGGCGATCGTCGGCTCGGTGGTCGTCGGGCGCGACATCAGCGCGATGAAGAGGGCCGAGCAGGCGTTGCGCAGGAGCGAGGCGACCTTGAGCACCGTGCTCGACGCGCTTCCTGTCGGTGTGGTCATCGCCGACGCCGAGGGCCGCATCGTGCGCGACAACGCGGCCTGCCGCGGGATCTGCGGCGCGCTGCCCGAGATCAGCTCGTGGAGGGACTACGGCGCCTGGGCCGCGTGGTGGCCGCAGACGGGCGAGAGGATCGAGGCTGAAGACTGGGCGATGACCCGAGCGCTGCTCCACGGCGAGCAGACGCGCAACCAGCTCGTGCAGTGCGAGCGCTTCGGCTCCACCGAGCGCAGGTACCTGTTCAACAGCGCTGCCCCGCTGCGGGATGCCGAGGGACGCATCGTCGGTGCGGTGGGCGCGCTGCTCGACGTGACCGAGGGGCTCGCCGCCGAGCAGGCGCTGCGAGAGAGCGAGGAGCGGTTCAGGATCGTCCTCGACGAGGCGGCCGACTCCTTCTTCCTGCACGACTTCGAGGGGCGATTCATCGACGTCAACCGCCGCGCGTGCGAGAGCCTGGGCTACACGCGCGAAGAGTTGCTGCGGCTGCGGGTGGCGGACATCGAGGTCGACTTCGACTTCAGCCGGGACCTGCAGAATTGGAAGAGGCTGGGTCACGGCGAGCCCTTCAGCCTGAGCGGACACCACCGGCGCAAGGACGGGACGGTGTTCCCGGTGGAGGTCCACTTTTCGCTCGTCGAAGTCCGGGGCCAGCGGCTGATCGTCGGACTCGGCCGGGACATGACCGGGCGCGAGCGCGCCGAGGCCGAGGTGCGGGAGGCCAACGCGAAGCTCGTCGAGGCGGACCGCCGCAAGACCGAGTTCTTGGCCGTGCTCTCGCACGAGCTGCGCAACCCGCTCGCGCCCATCGTCAGCAGCCTCTACGTGATCGAGCGGGCGATGCCGGGCAGCGATCAGGCGCGGCGCGCGCGCGAGGTGATCGACCGGCAGGTGCAGCACATGACCCGCCTCATCGGCGATCTGCTCGATGTCACCCGCATCTCGCGCGGCAAGATCACCCTGCAGCGCGAGCGGCTGGACCTCAACGCGCTCGCCCTCGCGACCCTGGAGGATCACCGGGCGCTGTTCCTGCGCAACGGCATCAGCCTCGACTTCGAGGGCGCCGGCGCGCCGCTCTGGGTAGACGGAGACCCGACGCGCCTGTCGCAGGTCATCGGCAACATGCTGCAGAACGCGGCGAAGTTCACCCTGCCCGGCGGCCAGGCCTTGCTCGCGGTCGAAGCGAGCGCTCCGGGCGAGGCGCTCCTGCGGGTGCGCGACGACGGGGTGGGGCTCGCGCCCGAGATGCTCGAGCAGGTGTTCGAGCCCTTCATGCAGGTGGCGCAGACGCTCGAGCGCAGCCGCGGCGGGCTCGGCCTGGGCCTTGCGCTGGCCAAGGGACTGGTCGAGATGCACGGCGGCGAGGTGCACGCCCGGAGCCTGGGCGAAGGGAAGGGGACGGAGATAGTGGTCAGGCTGCCGTTGCTGGCGCCGGCGGGCGCCGGGGGCGCGACCACCGAATCAGTGACGGACAAGGGGAGGGGAAGGCGCGTGCTGGTGATCGAGGACCACGTCGACGCCGCCGACAGCCTGCGCGAGGTGCTCGAGCTCGGGGACCACGAGGTCGCCGTCGCCTATTCCGGACCCGAGGGCGTCGCGCGGGCCCGCGAGTACTGGCCCGAGGTCGTGCTGTGCGATATCGGCCTGCCCGGCCTCGACGGCTACGGCGTGGCGAGCGCGCTGCGGGCAGATAAGGATCCCAGGGTTCGCTCGGCCTTCCTGGTCGCCCTCAGCGGCTATGCGCTGCCCGAGGACATGGAGAAGTCGAAGAAGGCGGGGTTCGACAGGCACGTGGCCAAGCCGCCGGATATCGACGAGCTCGAGGAGCTGATCGCCACGGCGCCGACGCGCGCGAACGAACGCTGAAACCAGGGCGCTCGACCGCGGGGCAACCGTCCCGGTCCGCCGGAGCGCCGACCTTCGCGTCCGCAGCACGGACCTTTCCGCCGGAGCGCCGACCTTCGCGTCCGCAGCACGGACCTTCGTCCCGCCGAGCGCCGGCCTTCGTGTCCGCAGCACGGACCTTCCCGCCGGAGCGCCGACCTTCGCGTCGGCTAAGCCGAACCGCGTACCTGCGTGAGCAGGCATGCGTGAGTCCGCGGGCAGCAGGGCCGGTGAGGCAGCAGGAAACCCCCACTACGGCAACACCCGGGCCGCCAGCGGGTTGAGCCAGGCCGGCAGAAGGTAGAACCAGGCCGGCAGAAGGTAGAACCAGGCCGGCAGAG
>DHSB01000124.1:7364-14592 GCA_002408385.1 Myxococcales bacterium UBA5297 | reverse complement strand
GTAGAACCAGGCCGGCAGAAGGTAGAACCAAGCCGGCAGAGCGTAGAACCAAGCCGGCAGAAGGTAGAACCAAGCCAGCAGAAGGTAGAACCAGGCCAGCAGAAGGTAGAACCAGGCCAGCAGAAGGTAGAACCAGACCAGCAGAAGGTAGAACCAGGCCGGCAGAGGGTAGAACCAGGCGGCCAGAGGGTAGAACCAGGCCGAAAATCAGCGAAACCAGAGGGGGAAGAGCTGGCGATTCGTACGATGCCAGCGCTCCCGGACCTGGGAATTGGAAGGGGCGTCTCGGAAGCAAGGACGGAGCGCGGCCTGGGGTGAGAACCGCGGGCGATACCTCCAAACGCGCCGCGGGCGCCCGGGAGATCCGAGCGCCCGCGGGGAGCCGTGGATGAAGGCGAGGGGCTACTTCCGCTTGCGGCTCGCGTCCTTGAGCAGCTTGGCGATGCGCTCGTCGCGGCGACCGACCGCGGCGAGGAGCCGGTAGCAGGCCGACCACGTCGCCGCCTGCTGCGAGACCGCCTCGCGCTCTTCCTTGGTCGCGGTCACGCGCTCGCCCTTCTTCACCGTGCGATTGGCGAGCTTGCCGGCGAGGCCCTGGGCTGCGTTGCGCAGCGCCTCCAGGCGCGGGACGTCGACCTTGCGAAGCGCGAGCGCCTCGTGGGCGCCGGTCAGGTTGAGCAACGCCGAGGCGTCCTTCTCGATCTCGTTGCGAAGCGCCTCCTGGCTCTGCGACCGCGAGGTCTTGCGCTTCTTCTGTCCGTCGATCTCGATCTCGGTGACCTTCGTCGGCGCCTCGTTGACGAGCACGTCCTTGAGGGCGACGACGAGCGCCGGAGCGGCGTTGGCGAGCTCGAGGTCGTAGACGGTGGCGCGCACCGCGCTCATGACCGCCGAGTACTCGGTCTGCAGGCCAAGAAAGCCGGTCGCGACCACGACGCTCGCGGCCGCGGCCGAAGAGCCCGAGGAAGACTGCAGAAGGTTGAGCGCCTTCGCGCGGGTGCCGTCGCGGACGATCTTTTCGAGATCCTCGCGACGGCCGCCGACCGACTCGTACCCCGCGAGCAGCTCGGGCGACTCGAGGATCTGCTCGGCGGTGCGCGTACGCGTGGAGACGACGGGAGTGAAAGAGTTCTGGGCCATCGGTACCTCCCCTGTGGGTGTGATTCGTGAGGACAAAAAGCTCCCACATACCCTTGCAGGTGTCAACCCGGGGCAAGGTGCATAAGCGGTATGTTCAGCAACCAACAGTTCGGGAGCCCGCGCGGGGAGCGAAGGCGGCCGACCTCGAAAGGTCACTGGCGCAGGGGCTCGAGAGGACAGGGACGGGCCGCCTCTGCTCGGTCGAGGCCCGGCCGAATTCCGCTCTGGTTGTGAGAATTGCAGCAGGGGCGGAAATCGAGGGTCCGACACGACGCGTGCCGCCGCTGCCAGCGCCCCCCGTGTCCGCTATTTCTGCACGATTACAGCCTCACCAAACTCTGCGACCTCGCGGCCTTCTCCGATGTGCGCCGCCAGCGCCCGCGTCCGCGCCCTGTGCTAGGTTTTCTGGCCAACACTTCCACGCCGCCCCGCGTCCTTGGCGGGCGAAGGACGAGCCGTGTCTCCAACCCCGACAAGCACCCTGGACGCGATCCTGGCGCTCCAGCTCACCGTCGCCTGGGCCGGCGAGGCGCGCTGCGAGCCCGCGCGCCTTGGCTGGTGGCAGACCGATCTGATCGACGAGGCGGGCGGCGGCGATCTCCTCGCCCGCCTCCTGCCGCGCAGCCACGCCTGGGCCTCGCTCGAGGCCGTGCGCGAAGCCGCGCGCCGCGCCGACGAGAGCTCGCGCCGCAAGCTCGCCGACCCCGACGCGGTGCGGACCCTCTACTTCTTCGGCTTCGATCTCGACGAAGCGCTCGCCGAGCGCCTGGCACAGCTCAAGCGCGAGGGCCGAAAGCCCGCCGAGGCTCTCTCGTTCCCCATCTCGCTCGACGAGCCGTTCTCGGCCGACCGCATCGCCGACGCGCTGCGCGTCTCGACCACGCCGGCCTTCGAGATCGTCCCCGGCGGCCGCCAGCTCAAGGCGGCGCTGCCGTCGGCCATCGACCACGCCGCGCGCAACCTCGCGGCCGCGCTGCTGCCGTTCAGCGAGGGCTATCCGATGCCCTTCTATCGAGCGAAGCCGTGAGAGACGAGGCGGCGCCGGTCCTCGGCGAAGAGACCGCGATCCACACGCGCCTGTTGAGGCTCGCGCTCGGAATCGAGGAGTCGCGGGCCTACTGGGCGAACGTCGATCCCGCGGTGCCGCTCGCCGACCGCGTCGTGCGCGCCTTCGAGGAGCGCTGGTTCGGCGCCAAGTCGATGGACCGGGTCCGCACGCTGCTCGGCTACCTCGCGTTCCGCTACGACGTCTTCCCGCCGGCGCTCGAGACCCTGCGCCGCTGGCGCGCGATGGAGCCCGCATCGCGCCAGGTGATCTGCCACTGGCACCTGCAGCTCAGCGACCCGATCTATCGGCGCTTCACCGCCGAGTACCTGCTCGAGCGCCGCACGCTGCCCGACGCGACCGTCGACCGGCCCGCGGTCGCGCGCTGGGTGCGCCAGACCTTCCCCGGCCGCTGGGCCGAGGCGACCGTGATCCAGTTCGCGAGCAAGCTGCTCTCGGCGGCCTCCGAGGCCGGCCTCGTCTCGCCGAAGCGCGATCCGCGCGCGCTGTTCTTCCCCAAGGTCCCGGACCTCGCGCTCGCGTATCTGCTGCACCTGCTGCGCGAGGTGAAGCACACCGGCACGCTCCTCGATAACCCGTACCTCGACTCGGTCGGATTGGGCGGCGGCGCGGTCGATCAGCGGTTGCGGTCGATTCCCTCGGTCACGCTGCGGCGGATGGGCGGCCTCACCGAGATCGACTGGACCTATCCCTCGCTCACCGCGTGGGCGGAGGCCTGCCTATGACCGAGTCCCTGCCGCTCTTCGCCCAGACCACGCTCGACGAGGGCATCGCGGCGCTGCGCCGCGACCTGCTCGCCGAGGGCGGACCGCGCATCAGCACGATGCGCAACTACCGGTTCGCCATCCTCCCGTACAAGCCGAGCGACGAGTTCAAGCTGCGCCGCAAGATGCGCGCGCTCACCGACGAGCTGAAGGCCGCGGGCTGGGACGTGCTGGCCATTTCGCTGCACAAGCTGCTCGTCGATCGAATTCGCGCCACCGGCGGCGAGACGGTGCTGAGGCGCATCGAGCGCGAGAAGCGGATGTTCGCGAAGAACCCGGAGCGCGCGCTCAATGACCTGCAGGACTTCGTCGCGCCGCATATCGAAGGGCCCGAGGGCATCGCGGCCGACGTCGTGCGGCTCATCGACGACTTCGTGAAGGCGCATCCCGACAGGCAGGAGCAGACCCTGGTGCTCATCGGCCGCAGCGGCGCGCTCTTTCCCTTCTTCCGCAATTCGGCGCTGCTCAAGCACATCGACGGCAAGACGCACAACGTGCCGGTGGTGCTGCTTTATCCAGGCGAGCGGCGGGATAAGACGGCGCTTTCGTTTATGGGCGAGTTGCCGGCGGACCGGGATTACAGGCCGCGGATTTATCCGTAGCTGATTGACGAGGATTGGGCCGATGAAACTTGCGAAATACTGCATCTACACAATCGCGAACCGCGAATGGATCGACCAGGCAATCCAGCGCGGCGAAGGCACTCGCTCGGAAAGAAAGGCATGGACAACCGGTCTGCGGCTCTTCAATGAGGCTAGGGCAGCCGGTGAGCGCATGCCGATCCTGTTGGCCGACTCCATCGAGGACTGTTGGTGCCTGCTTGCGTGGGGAATCCTCGAGAAGATCGAGATCGGCCACGGGGGCACGACCTTTTCCGTTTCAGGGGCCAGACGCCTTAATCCGACGCGTAATGCCCAGGACCTAGTCCTTGCGGCGTCGGGAAAGCACGTCGCCGAGGGTTTCCGGCGGCCCTATGCCATCTGCAATACGCCGCGCTTTCTAGCGTTATTGGGACGCAAGATTACAGAGCCTGTCGGTCAAGAGAGCCTCGACCTGCTATTCGACGAGCCGGTCACGCTGCCTCCAGAGAAGATTCGCGAAGCAGTCGGTGACGACGGCGTCATCCTCGACTCCGAAGGCCTGCGCCGATGGACTAAGCACTTCGTTACCGAACGCTCGGCAAAGAACCGGAAGCTCGTACTCGAGTACTTTCGCAAACGGCAGGGGCTGAGCTGTATGGCCTGCGGGACGAATCTGGCCGAGCAGTTCGGCCCGGCCTTCGCCGGCCTCGTTGACATTCATCACCTCGTTCCCGTTTCCAGGGAGGAGAGGACGCCACGACCCAAGGACTTCGCCGTCCTTTGCCCGACCTGCCATCGAATGGCGCACTGGAAGAGTGAAGCTCCCAGGGACTTGAGCGAGCTTCGCACGATCATTGCGAATTCGAGCGCGCCACGGCGTCGGCTCCGAGTCGCTGGTCGTTAACCTGCGGCGGCTATATGGCCCGCGCAGCAGCAATCCGTTCTGACGATTTGCCCCGGATAACCCGAATGCTCATCCGCGACCTCTTCGAACACGACGTCACCCGCGACATCCCGCCGGTCGTCTACTTCCACGAGCAGAGCCCCGAGAAGCTCCAGTCCGAGGTCTCGGAGTACATCATCACCGGCGGCTTTCCCGAGGACGACCCGCGAGCCCGGCGCCTCAAGTCCGGCATCCACGAGCAGCTCGTCCACCTTCTGCGGACCATCGAAGCCGAGCTGAAGAAGGACGGCGGCCCGGCTCTTCCCGCCTCGTGGATCTCCGGCTTCTACGGCTCCGGCAAGTCGAGCTTCGCCAAGCTGCTCGGCCTCGCCCTCGACGGCAAGACGTTGCCCGACGGCCGCACCCTCGCCGAAGCGCTGCTTGCCCGCGACGACTCCCCGCGTCGCGCCGAGCTGGTCGAGGCCTGGGAGACGCTGCGCAAGCGCATCGACCCCATCGCCGTCGTCTTCGACATCGGCGGCGTCGCCCGCGACGACGAGCAGATCCACTGCGCGGCGCTGCGCCAGGTGCAGGCGCGGCTCGGCTACTGCCCGAAGAGCCACCTCGTCGCCGAGCACGAGCTCAAGCTCGAGCGCGACGGCGAATGGAACCGCTTCCTGCAGCTCGCCGAGAAGACGCTCGGCAAGCCCTGGCACCTGGCCAAGGACGACCAGCTCGCCGAGGACCACTTCTCGCACGTGATGCACGTGCTCAACCCCGCCGCCTACGTCGACCCGATGAGCTGGCTCGACGCGCGCGCCGGCTCGCGCACCGGGGTCGGCACCAGCGTGCGCGAGGTGGTCGAGGCCATCGACGCGATGCTCGCCATCCGCGCCGAGGGCAAGGCGCTCTTCATCGTCGTCGACGAGGTGAGCCAGTACGTCCACCAGAACCAGAACCGGATGCTGGCGCTGCAGTCGTTCGTCTCCGAGCTCGGCCAGAAGCTGAAGGGACTGGTCTGGGTCTTCGCGACCGGCCAGCAGAAGCTCGAGGACACCGACCAGGCGGACAACATCGGCAAGCTCAAGGACCGCTTCCCGCCGCCGCTGCGCGTCCACCTGCACCCGGCCAACATCCGCGACGTCGTCCACAAGCGGCTGCTCGCCAAGCGCAAGGAGCACGAGCCGCTGCTGCGCGAGCTGTTCCAGCGCCATCGGCCCGAGCTGAAGCTCTACGCCTTCGGCTGCGAGGAGATCACCGAGGAGGACTTCCTCGAGGTCTACCCGATGCTGCCGGGCCAGATAGAGCTGCTGATGGACATCACCTCGAACCTGCGCTCGCGCTCGACCCGCGCGCAGGGCGACGACCACGCCATCCGCGGCCTTCTGCAGCTTCTCGGCGAGCTGTTCCGCGAGCAGAAGCTCGGCGAGCGCGAGGTGCGCGACCTGGTGACCCTCGATGCCATCTTCGAGGTGCAGCACTCGGCGCTCGAGGCCGACGTGCAGACGACGCTCTCGCGCATCTTCGACCACCCGAGCGTGCGCGACGACGCGCTGGCGCTGCGCGCGGCGAAGGCCGTGGCGCTGCTCGAGCTGATCCAGGACAAGAAGCCGACCGACGCCGGGCTCGTCGCGCAGTGCCTCTACCGCAGGCTCGGCGACGGCAACCAGACCAAGGCCGTCTCCGAGGCGCTCGAGCGGCTGCGCCAGGCCAACCTGCTCGGCTACTCCGAGAAGCACGGCTACAAGATCCAGAGCTCGGCCGGCCAGGAGTGGGAGCGCGAGCGCGAGGACATCGGCGTCACCGGCGAGCAGGTCGCCGAGGTCGTGCGCGGCAAGCTGCGCGAGCTGCTCGGCGCGCCGGATCGGCCGCGCTACAAAGGCCGGCCCTTCCCGTGGTCGGCGTTCCTCACCGACGGCCGGCACCTTCACGACGCGCGGGTGCAGGACTCGCGCGACGAATCGGCGGTCACCGTCGACTTCCGCTTCCTGCGCGCGCGCGACGAGCGCGCCAACACCGTCTGGATCCAGCGCAGCGACGCCGACCCGCTGCGCGACCGGCTGATCTGGGTCGTCGGCGATCCCGGCGCCATCGAGAGCATCGCGCGGGAGTACGCGCGGTCGGCGCAGATGGTGAAGCGCCACGGCGCGCGCCGCGAGTCGCTCACCAAGGAGAAGGCGCGGCTGCTGCTCGAGGAGGAGGCGCGGCTCGAGGAGTTGGAGAAGCGCGTCGCCACCTCGGTCGCCGAGGCCTTCCTCGACGGCGAGCTGTACTTCAAGGGCCGGCCGCTCCAGCCGCGCTCGCTCGGCAGCTCGTTCGCCGCGGCGCTGCTCGGCGCCGGCAACCGCATCCTGCCGGAGCTCTATCCGTACTTCTGCGAGATAGCGGTGACCGACGCCGAGCTCGCCCAGCTCCTCGAGAAGCACCTCGCGGGACCGTCGACCAAGTTCCTCGACAACGGCCTCGGCATCCTCTCGCTCGACGCCGGCAAGTACGTCCCGACCTGCTCCGGGCAGGAGCCGTCGCGCATCCTGCAGCACATCGAGCTTGCGAAGGGCACCTCCGGGGCCTCGGTGATCGCGCACTTCGGCGGGCCGCCGTACGGCTATCCCGTCGACGTGGTCCGGGCCTGCCTCGCCGGCCTGCTGAGGTCTGGGCGGATTCGCATCCGGCCGGAGGAGGGACCGGAGATCACCTCGATCAACGATCCCGGCACCCGCGATCTCTTCCGCCGCGACCGCGACCTGCGGCGGGCGGACATCTTCCCGGCGCTCGAGGGCCCGGTCACCTCGCG
>DHSB01000124.1:0-7225 GCA_002408385.1 Myxococcales bacterium UBA5297 | reverse complement strand
CCGGTCACCTCGCGGGACAAGATCGCCATCCGGCGCTTCTTCGCTGACCACCTCGAGCTGGAGCTCGACTCGGACAGCGACGCCTTCGCGGACGCCGCCTTTCAGCAGTTCCCCGGCCGTCGCGAACGGCTCCGGGAGGTCGAGGCGCGGTACGACAGGCTGCCCGGTCGGCCTGCTCTGCCGCCCGCGATCGCGAGGCTGAGCAAGGCACTCGAGGACTGCCTGCGCAGCCGGCAGGTCGAACCGACGGTCGTCGCGCTGAAGAAGAACCTCGACGCCTTGAGGGACGGCCTGCAGCAGCTCGCGATGCTTCAGTCGGAGCTGACCGAAGAGGCGATTCGCGCGGTGAACCAGGCGGCGGAGGTGCGGGACACCGAGCTGGACCAGCTTCGCGACGTGTTCATTGGTCAAGCGGAGCGCCATCCCGGTCAGCCCGAGCGTAGGGGCGACCCGCGGGAGCCCCGGAGTCGAGGACCGCTGCTGGCAGGCCTCGAGGAGGAAGAGGCAAAGCTCACCGAGCAGCTCCAGGGCGATCGGCCGTGGCGCGGGATCAACGGCGTGGCCCCGGCGGTCGAGCGCATCCGCGAGCGGTACGTGGAGACGCGGCGCAACCTGCTCAATCGGCAGAACACCGAGGCCGAGGCGGCGCGGGCGAGGGTCAAGGCTCGCGGCGGGTTCGAGAAGCTCTCATCGGACGACGCGCACAAGGTGCTGCGGCCGATTACCGAGGCGCTCTTCGATACGACGCCGGAGGCGATTGCGCCGTCGATCGGAGAGCTGCAAGCGAAGTTTCCTCATCGGCTGGTTCAGGCGGAGGAGGACGCAAATGACCGGCTCGATGATGCGCTCGCGCGGGTTGAGGACGCTCAGGTGGTGAAGGTGGAGCTCGGGTTGCGGGGGCGGGAGGTGGCGAGCCGGGCGGAGCTGAAGGCTTTGCTGGTGGAGTTGGAGGAGAGGATTGGGGCGCGGCTCGAAAATGGTCGTCGCATCAGGTTGACATGATTCTTGTAGCAACTATACCCGAGGCTAAAGATGGGCCACCTTCTTGGCATCAGAATACGAAACTATAAGGCACTTCGAGATGTTGTTCTTGGCAAGTATGAATACGACAAAGAAAAGGACTATCTTCCGGCATTGACTTGCCTGATTGGGCCGAATGGCAGCGGCAAATCTACCGTGCTCGACGCTTTCGGGTTTCTTGCTGACTGCCTCGCCGAGAACGTCGAGGCAGCTTGCGACAAGCCCCATCGTGGTGGCTTCGAAAGCCTTCGTACGAAAGGCCAAACGGGCCCTATTGAATTTGACCTTTATTACCGTGAGGACAAATCATCCCGCCCCATTTCTTACTCCTTGGGCGTCGAGCTAAAGGATGACGTGCCGGTCGTCGCGTGGGAAACATTGAAACAGAGGCGTAAGGGACAGAAGCATGGCCGTCCATATCCGTTCGTTAAGCTCGAGCATGGCGAAGGCACCGCTTGGTCTGGGCAATCGACCGCCGCGGGCGAGGGCAACGAGAGTGATTCGGTCAAATTGGATGACCCACGGAAGCTTGGGATCACTACGCTAGGGCAACTCAAGCAGCATCCCCGAATTCTAGGGCTACGTGCCTTCATAGAGGGCTGGTACCTGTCTTACTTTCTTCCGGATGCAGCGCGCACTCTTCCAACAGCGGGTGCGCAAAAACACCTAAATCGTACGGGGGATAATCTCGCGAATGTCGTCCAATATATGGAGCGACGGCAGGCGGAATTCAACAAGGTACTCTCAAAGATTGCGCGTCGGATTCCTGGAATACGAACAATAAAAACAACCCGAAGCGCGGACGGCCGATTGCTTGTTGCGTTCAACGAGCAGGGCTTCAAAGATCCTTTCTATGCCGCGAACATGTCGGATGGGACCCTGAAGATGTTCGCATATCTACTGCTTCTTGAAGATCCGGAACCCCGTCCGTTTATAGGTATCGAGGAGCCCGAGAATGGTCTGTACCACCGCCTGCTTCCGAGACTCGCGGAGGAATTCAAAGGTCATGCGGCAAGCCGTGACACGAATGTCCTCGTCACCACACACTCTCCTTACCTCGTCGATGCGCTCTCTCCTGAGCAGGTTTGGCTAGCTCAACGCGACGACAGGGGGCATGCAGAACTTACTCGCGCAGCTGACATAAAGGGCGTTCGCGAACTGGTCGATGAAGGTTTAGCGCTTGGCGGCCTTTGGTACAGCAATCACTTTCACGACAGGGTTTCGCCGTGAGACTTCATTTCCTCGTGGAAGGACCAGCGGACGTGTCTCTGCTCGAAAACCTGTTGCCGCGGCTGATACCAGGGCATGCGTGGGAGATCTACCCGCATCAAGGCAGGGGTAAGTTGCCTGGCGACCCTGATGCAAAGGTCGATTCCAGTCGTCGCGGATTGCTTGATAACCTTCCGATGAAGCTTCGCGCCTGGGGTGAGGTTCTTGATTCTTCGACTGACCGAGTTGTGGTTCTTCTCGATGTCGATCGCGATGACTGCTCAGGTCTTCTTAATCGCCTGAAGAGGATGCAGCAGGCGCTCGCGAGTTGTCCCGTCACGATTTTTCGACTGGCGATCGAGGAGTCGGAGTCCTGGTATTTAGGTGATCGTGTCGCGATCAGAGAAGCATTCCCGAAAGCAAACCTCCGAAAACTAGGTGACTGGGTGCCAGATTCACGCGTCGGAAGTTGGGAGCTATTCATGCAGGTAATCGGCGCACCTTCCGACGATAAAGTCAATTGGGGGGAAAGCATGGGAAAAACTCTCAGAGTCAATGAGCCGTTGGAGAAAGCAAACGTCTCCCCAAGTTTCGTTAAGTTCTGTCGGCGAGTGCGTGAACTTGCTGGCGAGCATGCCCCAGCCGCGAAAAGGTCAACTCGGAGCGCGGCGGCCTCGGGACCATAGACAAAGGATCGAAGCGGGATCGCAACGGCCGCATAAGCAGAATGAACCGCATCAAGAGAGCCGGCTCCCCATACTCACCCCCGAGGCCAAGCAACTCCTCTCCAAGGCCATCCGCGACCTCCGCGCGCGTCTCCTCCAGGACCTGCAATCCGCCGCCGACCGCCGCTATCGCCTCTCACTCCCGCTCGACAAAGCCGCTCTCACCGAAGAGCCGCGCAAGGAGCGCGAGCGGCTCGAGGCCTGGCTCGACGAGCGGGTGCGTACCACCCATCCGAAGACTGCCTAGGACCGCGAGACCGCCCGCGCGCGCTTCCTGCTCGACGCGGTGACGGAATTCTCGGCAACCCTCAACCGGCTAAAGCTGCTGCGCCACGTCGATGCAGGGATCGAGCAGGTTCAAACCATTTCGCTGCGCCGACTAGTCCTCTGCATAGCTGATCGCGATGCATGGCCGGACACTACTCGCCTTCAGGTTTTCGTTCGGCCGCCACCCCGAATTCCTGAATTTCCGTTGCCTTTGTTCGCGCCGTATCAATGAAACGAAGCTGCCCCTTCGTCCGCGGATCGCTGACGTTCACCAGCTCCGTGTTGGAGCTCACCAGCTTGAGATAAGTCGCGAAGTCGCCTCGGTTGTCCGTGAGCATGTACTTCGCCTCGAGCTGGTGGGCGACCGCAGCGATCATAGCGTCGTACTTCATTGCCAGCCTTGATTCGCCGAGAGGACGCGCTCGGAGTGCCGGGTACAGCATCTGCGCGGCTACCTTCGCGCATTCCTGGTCGAACGCATGGATTCGCCAGCCGCTCATCCTCGCGAGCACCCTCTGCAGAAGCTGCAGGCCAGGACCGTCGCGACTCAGCTCGGTGATGACCGGCGCCGGAATGACGAACCGGATTCCCTCTTCCCAGAGCTCCTGCATCCGCTCGCTTGCCCGCTGGAAGCGCCGATCGTAATCGGCGCTCTCCTTCCCGGTCATGGGAACGCCGAGAAGGATGACGACGCTGGAATCAACAACCCCGATGTCCTTGAGCATCAGTCGAGCTCCCGGATCCACTCTTCGGGATTCACCTGCATGCCGGCTTCTTCCAGCTCACGGCGAATCACTCGAAGATCGTCAAGGAAGTCAGACTCCCGCCAGAACTCGATGTCAGTCAGGCCCGTCGACTCATGGCGCTCGCCCGAGGTCACGTAGTACAGGCCGCCGCGCGCCGGCTTGTTGAATAGCCTCGCCGCCTTCTCGGCCAACGAAACCTCGACGGTGTAGTCCTGCCGGCCACCATCGGCGAGCTCCATCTTCACCGTCGAGTGATCCGCAAAAATGTTCACGCCGACGACGCGGCCATAGACGGTCGAAGTCCACTCGATTGTGGCCTCCCGTTCTTCGACCGGCGCCGCCATGCGGATTGGCTGCGCACGAGCCTCTTCATGGCTGCCGATGACCGACACGCGGATGCCGCCGATGCGCCCGGCCTTGAAAAGGCGAATCAGGCTGCGCTTGACCGCGGCCTTGGCCCCAGCACCGCGAGCCTTCACGACGTCGTAGAAGTCGTTTACCAAGCCGGCCCACTCGAGCTCCGCCGACTCGAACACCAACTCGGCCGAGCCCTCCCGAATCTTTCGAAGGTACGGACGCGCGCGCTGGGTCCGATCCGAATCGAGCGAATTGAGCACTGCAGCCGTCGCCTCGAGCAGCTCGGCAAGATGCTGAATGGTGAGGTCGGACGGAGCGATTCCTTCGCCTTCGACGGCGATGCCGAGTCCGAGGCTTTCCGGCGCCTGCGTAGTGTTTTCTTGCGAGGACATGGTCACCCACTTGTCCACTATCAACAGAGGCGGCAAGTATAGCCGCCCGTCCCCAACCGGCTACCTTGGCCGCCGGCTTTGGCCAGCAGCCTCTTCCTCGCCGAGCTGGCAGCCATGAGCTGTAGCTCCTCCTCTGCCGTCGCAGCCCTCGTGCCTGGACGCGCGGAGACCGGCAGTCAACGGGCCACGGCACGTCGCCCCACGCCAGTCTTAAAGCGCGCATTCCGCCAACCACGTTCAGCGTGCCAGAGGGGGCTGACACTGCCCCGACCGCGAGCTTGGTCCGTCCGGCCCGCCCCGCGCGTCTGGAAGGACGCCGACGGCGCCTTCCTGCTGGCCGAGCCCGACCGGTGCATCTGGGGAGTCTTCTCCACTTCGCACGCAAACCTCCTGTCTTGCAGTAGGTTTACCCAATCCCATCAGACACACCCCAATCAGGCAGGAGGGCCGGCTCCCCATGCTCACCCCCGAGGCCAAGCAGCTCCTCTCCAAGACCATCCGCGACCTCCGCGCTCGTCTCCTTCTGGACCTGCACTCCGCCGCCGAAAGTCGCTACCAGCTCTCGCTGCCTGCGGACAAAGCCGCCCTCGCCGAAGAGCCGCGCAAGAAGCGCGAGCGGCTCGAAGCCTGGCTCGACGAGCGGGTCCGCACCGCCCATCCCAAGACCGCCAAGGACCGCGAGGCCGCCTGCGCGCGCCTCCTGCTCGACGCGGTGAAGGAAGCCTCGGCGCCCCTGCTCAACCGGCTCGCCTTCGACGAGGCGCTGAGAGCAGGTGGTGAGAACCGAGTTGGAGGAAAGGCTAAAGCCGCAGCAGCTCGACAACGGAGCGCGAATTCGGCTTGTCTGACCGTCGCATCCGGATGAGCGGTTTCCTGGCCGGGAAGGGGAGATGACCATGCTGGTCACAGAGCTCGAACAGCTCACCGAAGGACTGGAGCTCGAAGCCAAAGCCGCCCAGGGTCGCGACGGGCGGGGCGAGGTCCCGGCGGACTTCTTCAAGACCTACTCCGCCATGGCGAATACCGATGGCGGCGAGGTGCTCCTTGGTCTGCGCGAGCTGCCCGACGGCAGCCTCAACGTGCTCGGTATCCAGGACGTGGAGCGCGTCATCAAGACGCTGTGGGACACGCTCAACAACCAGAACAAGGTCAGCGCTTGCCTCTTGGGCAGCGGAGACGTCGAGGACCTGGACGTCGAGGGGAAGCACGTCATTCGGGTCCGCGTCCCGCGCGCCTCCCGGAAACAGCGCCCCGTCTTTCTGCACGGAAACCCGCTCACGGGCACCTATCGCAGGAGCTTCGAAGGCGACTACCGCTGCCAGGAGGAAGAGGTCAGGCGGATGCTGGCCGAGCAGGTCGAGGACGAGCGAGATGCGCGCATTCTCGGAGCCTACGGCCTCGCCGACATCGATTCGGCGACGCTCGCGAAGTACCGCCAAAGCTTCAAAGCCGCCAAGCCAGACCATCTATGGAACGGCGCTGACGACAAGGAGTTCCTGCGACTCATCGGTGGCTGGCAGCGCGACCGCGCGAGCGGCACCGAAGGCCTTACGGCAGCGGGCCTGCTCATGTTCGGGAAGTTGGCAGAGATACGCGAACAATTCCCGTACTTCATGCTCGACTACCAGGAGTTGCCTTCCACGAAGGAAGAGCCGCGCTGGGTCGATCGCGTCACGCTCGACGGAGCGTGGTCCGGAAACCTCTACGACTTCTACCATCTGGTCATCAGCCGCCTCTTCCGCGACTTGAAGGTTCCGTTTCGCATCGCGGAGGGCGGCGTACGCGTCGACGAGACCTCGGTGCACGAGGCGCTGCGCGAGGCATTCATCAACACGCTCATCCACGCGGACTACACGGGACAGGTTTCCATCAGGGTCATCAAGCGACCGGATGGTTTCGAATTCCGCAATCCCGGGACGATGAGAATGCCGGCGAACGCAGCGGTGCGCGGCGGGGTCAGCGACTGCCGCAACCGGCGCTTGCAGGCGATGTTTCGTTTCGTGGGCCTCGGCGAGCAGGCGGGATCGGGGTTACCGAAGGTCTACGCCTCCTGGCGCCAGCAGGAATGGCGAAGGCCCGAGCTGGCCGAGGAAATCGCTCCGTACGAACAGACGGTCTTTGAGTTGCGGATGGCGAGCCTGCTGCCGGCAGACACGGTCTCCTCGCTCGAACAGCGCTTCGGCCCCGCCTTTTTTCAGCTCTCCGAGGTCCAGAAGCTCGCGCTGGTAGCGGTGGGAATCGAGCGGTCGGTGACCCACGCGCGGCTAGGCAGCATGACCGACGCCCATTCCCGCGATGTGACGCTCGCCCTGTATTCGCTGGTGCAGCGAGGCATGCTCCAGAGCTCAGGGCAGGGGAAGCGGACTTTCTATTACTTCCCGGGAGAGCGACCGGCCAAACAGCTCGCGATGGGCTTCGTGAAGGGGTCAGCGCGGGCCGGGGCGGTGGCAACGCGAGACGCGGATCGAGGGGGGTTCGAGGCACCCCCGGCGCGGATCGAGGGGGGTTC
>DHSB01000193.1:7274-7452 GCA_002408385.1 Myxococcales bacterium UBA5297 | reverse complement strand
GAAGGAGTAGCCGCGCCCGCGTCAACGAGGTGCCCGAGCGGAGCGGGCGTCCCGACCCGGCCCGTTGCGGCATCCTGGCACTCGAGCTCGAGCTTGGGGGGTTGAGTCCCGAACGCACTACGAGCTGCTGTGGCCGCCGACGCAGTGGCCGCTGGGGGGCCTCTCGACTTCGCCTCCC
>DHSB01000193.1:0-7049 GCA_002408385.1 Myxococcales bacterium UBA5297 | reverse complement strand
GGGGGGGGGGGGGCCCCCGCCCCGCCGCGGCCGTGGGAACGCTAGCCTTCGGGCGACTCGACGCTCTCGGTCGACTCGTCCTTGCGCGAGGGGCGGCGCGTCTTGTTCGGGTTGAGGATGGCGCGCACCATCTCGGCGCGCCCGGGCTGGGCCATGAGGATCCTCGCCTCGGTCTCGGCCACCAGGGTCTCGACCTGGCGGATGAGCCTGACGCGCTCGATCGAATGCGAAGCGAGCTTGAGCTCAGCCTCGGCGTCGGCGGCCTCGGCGACCCTCAGGGAGGCGTTCTTCGCTCCGAGGTCCTGGGCCTGCGCGGTGAGCTCAGGCAGGTTGAGCGCGGTCATCTTCGAGAGCAGGGCGTCTCCTGCGATGGTCGCCTTCGCGGGGCCGAGTCCCTGGAGCGTCCTCGCCTTGGTCGTGCCGAAGAGTGTCGAGTAGGGCGCGGCCTTGGTGTCGCCGCCTGCGAGGAAGAGCGCCTTCTGAGAGAGGGCGGCGACCGACTCGTCCCAGGCCGCGTCGCAGACGCGCACCCGCGCCGAGGTGATCTCCTCGTTATCCTCGTCGGCGCTGTGCGCGGCCAGCGCGGTCGCGAGCGCGTCGCGCTGTGCGCGCCAGGTGTCGACGAGGTCGCTGAAGCCGGATGCCTCGAGGCCCGCGATGACTCGCACCGTGTACCAGCGAAGACCGGTGAGCGGCATGTTCTTGTTGATTGCGTACGCCACGTTTCCTCCTCCCAGCCCGAAGGGGCTGCCAATGGGTTGGACTCCAAAGGCTCGAATAGCCCGAACGAGATGCGGCAGGCAATACACCACCCCAAATGGGCAGATGTGTTGTCGGAAAGGTGACAGTTCGCACCGCCATCTGCGGCCTCGTGGCCGCGGAGGGGTGACAGGCAGGCTGCAGGTCACCCCTCCGCGGCGTGGAGGGGTGACTGGACGGTAGGGGTTCGATCGTTTCGGTCGCCGAGGGCGTGGCGGAAGGTTGGGGGTCGGTCCGTTGAAGCTGCGCGGGCGAGACCAGCAGGTTGGGAGTCAGGCCTCCACGGCGCGGAGGAGCGACTGGAAGGTGGGAGGTCAGCCCTCCGCGCGGTCGCTGAGGCTCGAGCCCGCGGTCGGCCCTCGCCGTCTCTGAGTGATCGGGCTTCCGGTGAGCTCGCCTGCGCGGCCTCTTCCGGAGCGCTCGCGTGGCAGCATGGCAGGAGGCGCGCGGTGCGGCTCAACGATGGAAAAGTCCCAACGATATCCAGGCGATCCGTCCTCGACGACGGGCTCTCGGGCGCCCCGGTCGACTCCGTGGTCCCGGCGAGCGGCCGGGCGGGCGGGGGCGCGCGCCGCGGTGCTAGACTTTGGGTCGAGCGAAGCAAATCCCGTCAGCGGAGAACCCGATGGCAGCCGACCAGACCGTGCCCATTGAGCTGCTGCGCGAGATTCGCGACGCCGTCGAACGGCTCGGAACGAGGCTTGAGGACTCGCTTGGAAAGCGGATCGACCGGCTGGACGCTCGGATGGACGGGTTCGAAACTCGGATGGATCGGTTCGAAGGGCGGCTGGATACTCTCGAGCGCCGCGTGACCCAGGGCTTTCTCGAGACCAACACCAAGCTCGCCGACTTGACCGGACGCGTCGAGCGGCTCGAGGGCGAGGTCGCCAAGCAGGGCGCGCGCATCGACAACCTGGCCGTGACCATCGGCAAGCAGGTCCGCAGCCTTGGTGACCGCACGAGCGACGTGGAGCGCGAGCTCGAGGGCCTGGGCGTCTCGGAGGACTCGCCCGAGTACGGCAAGAAGGAGTAGCCGCGCCCGCGTCCGCACCGAGGCGAAGCAAATCCCGTCTGCGGAGAACCCGATGGCAGCCGACCAGACCGTGCCCATGGAGCTGCTGCGCGAGATTCGCGATGCCGTCGACCGGCTCGGAACGAGGCTCGAGGACTCGATCGGAAAGCGAATCGATGGGCTGGAAACTCGGCTGGACGCTCGGATCGACGGCTTGGAAGGAGGGATGGACCGGCTCGAAGGGCGGATGGACGGGCTCGACCGCCGCGTGACCCAGGGCTTCCTCGAGACCAACACCAAGCTCGCCGACCTGACCGGACGCGTCGAGCGGCTCGAGGGCGAGGTCGCCAAGCAGGGCGCGCGCATCGACAACCTGGCCCTGACCATCGGCAAGCAGGCCCGCAGCCTCGGCGACCGCACGAGCGAGGTGGAGCGCAAGCTCGAGAGCCTGGGCGTCTCGGAGGACTCGCCCGAGTACGGCAAGAAGGAGTAGCCGCGCCCGCGGTTTCAGTGAAAATCCCGGGTCTGCACCGGCAGCTCTTCGCCGAGCCTTATCTCCCGGAAGCTCTGCGCCTTGACGTGAACCACCTTGCCCGAGCGCTCGATCTTCCCCTTGACCAGCAGGAAGAGCGCGGTGCGCGCGACGCGGCGGTGCTCGGCGAAGACCTCCGGGGTCGCCACCACGTTGATGAACCCGAGCTCGTCCTCGAGGGTGACGAAGAACATCCCCTTGGCCGTCTCCGGGCGCTGGCGGACGATAGCCATCCCCGCGACCCGCACCTGCGCCCCGGCGCGCATCTTGGCCACCTGCCGTGAGGCGAGCACCCGGGCCTGCGTGAGCGAGGCGCGCATCAGCTCCATCGGGTGCGCATCGAGCGAGGCGCCGGTGGCGCGATAGTCGGCGAAGAGCTGCTCGCTCGCGCTCATCGTCGGCAGGGCGGGCGGCTCCTCGGCCGGCGGGCTGACGTGGGCGAAGAGGTCGCCCTCGTCGACGGGCAGCGCGTGGACCTGCCAGAGCGCCTCGCGCCGTGAGGCTCCCTCGGGCAGCAAAGGCGCGAGGGCGTCGGCGACCGCGAGCCGGGCGAGGTCGGCGTGCGAGAGGTGCGTGCGCCTCCACAGGTCGTAGAGCGAGCCGAAGGCGCCGTCGCCGCGGGCGGCGACGATCTTGCGCGCGGCCGTCTCGCGCAGCCCGCGCACCATCCGCAGCCCGAGCCGCAGCGCGAAGGGCTGGGCCTGCGGCGCGTGCGGATGCCGGCCGCCCGGGGGGCAGAAGCCGGGAGCGTCGAGCCGCTCGAGCGTGCAGTCGTAGCCGCTGCGCTGCACGTCGACCGGCCGCGCGGGCACCCCGTGGCGGCGCGCGTCCTCGATGAGCGTGTGGGGCGCGTAGAAGCCCATCGGCTGCGAGTTCAAGAGGCCG
Source organism: Myxococcales bacterium UBA5297 (assembly GCA_002408385.1). Classification (GTDB taxonomy): domain Bacteria; phylum Myxococcota; class Myxococcia; order Myxococcales; family UBA5297; genus UBA10939. The sequence continues at coordinate 3,861 of DHSB01000193.1, read as the reverse complement.
CAGACGAAGGCGGCCGGGTGGTGGCGCTTGAGCCAGCTCGACGCGTAGGCGATGAGCGCGAAGGAGGCCGAGTGCGACTCGGGGAAGCCGTAGTGCGCGAAGCCCTCGAACTGCTTGAAGACCGCCTCGCCCTGCTCGCGGGTGAGCCCGAGGCGCGCGAGGCCGACGATGAAGCGCTCCTTGAGCTGCATCAGCTTCTCGTGCGAGCGCTTGTGGCCCATCGCGCGGCGCAGGGCGTCGGCCTCGCCCAGGGTGAAGCCGGCCGCGGTGACCGCGAGGCGCATCACCTGCTCCTGGAAGAGCGTCACCCCGAGCGTGCGCCCGAGGATGGGCTCGAAGACCGGATGCGGATAGACCACCGGCTCGATGCCGTCGCGCCGGCGCAGGTAGGGGTGGACCATCTGCCCGATGATCGGGCCGGGCCGGATGATCGCCACCTCGACGACCAGGTCGTAGAAGGTCTTCGGCTTGAGGCGCGGCAGCATGTTCATCTGCGCGCGCGACTCGATCTGGAAGACGCCCACCGAGTCGGCGTCCTGGAGCATCGCGTAGGTCGCCGGGTCCTCGGCCGGGATGCTGGCGAGGGAGAGCTGTTTGCCCTCGGTCTCGCGCACGGTCGCCAGGGTCTTGGAGACCGCGCTGAGCATGCCGAGCGAGAGCAGGTCGACCTTGAGGATGCCGGCGGCGGCGACGTCGTCCTTGTCCCACTGCACGACGGTGCGCCCCTCCATCGACGCGTTCTCGACCGGGACGAGGTCGTAGAGCGGGCCCTTGGTGATGGCGAAGCCGCCGGAGTGGATGCTCAGGTGGCGCGGGAAGCCCTCGATCTGCCCGGCGAGCTCGAGGGTGAGCAGCAGGGTGCGGTCGCTCGGGTCGAGGCCGGTCTCGGCGAGCGCCTCCACGCTCGCCGACTCGCCCCAGCGGCTTATCGAGCGGGCCAGCCGGTCGACCTGATCGAGCGAGAGCCCGAGCGTCTTTCCCACGTCGCGCAAGGCCGAGCGGCCGCGGTAGCTGATCACCTCGCAGACCATCGCCGCCCGATGGCGGCCGTATTTTTCGTAGATGTGCTGGAGCACCTCCTCGCGCCGCTCGTGCTCGAAGTCGACGTCGATGTCGGGCGGCTCGTTGCGCTCGCGGCTGATGAAGCGCTCGAAGAGCAGCTTCATGCGCACCGGGTCGATGGCGGTGATGCCCAGGCAGTAGCAGACGACCGAGTTGGCCGCCGACCCGCGGCCCTGGCAGAGGATCTCGCGCGAGCGGGCGAACTCGACGATCGAGTGCAGGGTGAGGAAGTAGCCGGGATAGCCGAGCTCCTCGATGAGCGAAAGCTCGTGCTCTATCTGCCGGCGCGCGTCCTCGGGCACCTGCTCGCCGTAGCGGCCGAGGGCGCCGCGGTAGGTCAATTCGCGCAGCCAGGAGATGGGCGTGTGGCCGGCAGGGATGTCCTCCTCGGGGAACTGGTAGGCGATCTGGTCGAGGCTGAAGGTGCAGGCCTCGGCGATGGCGAGGGTGTTGTCGAGGGCTTCGGGGAGGTCGGCGAAGAGCTCGGCCATCTCGCGCGGGCTCTTGAGCGTGCGCTCGCCGTTGCCGAACAGCCGGCGGCCGGCCTGGTCGAGCGTCGTCTTCTCGCGGATGCAGACGAGCACGTCCTGCAGCGGCTGGCGCTCGCGGTCGTGGGTGTGGACGTCGTTGATCGCCACCGGGGCGACGCCGAGCTCGCGCGACAGCCTGAGCTGCTCCTGCACCCGCCGCTCGTCGCCGGCCGACAGGGTGCGCAGCAGGCCGAGGTACAGGCGCGCGTCGAAGAGCTCGCGCAGCCGCGTCGCCGTCGCCCGGTGCGGCTGGCGCAGGAGGGCGAAGAGCCCGTCGGCGTGGCCCTCGAGCGCCGAGAGGGGAAGCAAGGACTCGCCCTTGGGCCGCGCGGTGCGCCCGCGGGTGATGAGCCGGCACAGGTTGCGGTAGCCCTCGAGGTCGCGGGCGATGAGGGTGAGCGGCGGGGCGTCGGCGAGGGTGAGCTCGGTGCCGACGAGCAGCTTGAGCCCGTGCTCCTTGGCCGCCAAGTGCGCCTTGACGATGCCGTAGAGCCCGTCGCGGTCGGTGATCGCCAGCGCGCAGAGGCCGAGCGCGCGCGCCCGCTCGACCAGCTCCTCGGGGTGCGAGGCGCCGGTGAGGAAGGTGTAGTTGGTGCGGCAGGTCAGCTCGGCGTACATGCGCGGCGCAGATTCCCGGGGGCCGGCGCGCGGGGCCGGTCCCCGGGCGCGCGGCAGGCTGCACTTTACTAAACATGCGTACAGCGGTCGCGGTTGCAGGCGGCGGGCAGTCCTTTCGGCAGGCCCGTCGGTGTGAGGGCGGACGCTTTTACCGGGGCGGCGGGCCGCGCGGGCCGAGCGCACACCGGAAGCTCGCGGAAATTCGAATCCCCGGGCGCTGGCAAGTCGCTTGAAAAGGGAGGAAGCGGGGAGCCGAGGGGGGAGGGCGATGGGGAGGAGCCAAGAGGGTGTTTCTAGGCATGAGGGCGGCTGCAGGACGCCGACGCTGCCCTCGTTGCAGGGAGCCGAGGAGCCCTCGCTCGTCGGCGAGTCGATCGGCAACCACCAGGTCCTCGAACGCATCGGCGCCGGCGGGATGGGCGTGGTCTATCTCGTCGAACACCGCGTGCTCGGGCTGCGGGCCGCGCTCAAGGTCATGCGGGCGAGACTTGCGAGCGAGCCCGAGTTCGTGCGGCGATTCATCGACGAGGGGCGCACCTGCGCGCGGGTGCGCCATCCCAACGCCGTCCAGATCCACGACCTGTTTGCGCTGCCCGACGGGCGACCGGCCATGGTGCTGGAGCTGCTCGACGGGGAGACGCTCGAACAGCGTGTGCAGTCCGGGCCGCTCGCCCCCGGGCTTGCCCTGCCCATCCTCAAGCAGATCTGCGAGGCGCTGCAGGCGGCGCACGCCGCGGGCATCGTCCACCGCGACGTGAAGGCCGACAACGTGCTGCTCGCGCGGCGCGGCGGGGCGGAGATCGTCAAGGTGCTCGACTTCGGGATCGCCAAGCGGCTGTTCGAGGAGGGAAACACGAGAGTCGGCGCGGTGCTCGGAACCCCCGACTACATGGCTCCCGAGCAGATCGCCGGCGGGCCGCTGGATCACCGGGCAGATCTCTACTCGGTCGGCGTGCTCGCCCATCGCATCCTCACCGGGAGGCTGCCTTTCGCGGGCGGGAGCGTGGTCGAGGTCCTCAACGCGCACCTTCGGTCGCCGCCGCCCGAACCGACGGAGCTCCCCGAGCCGTTTCGAGCGCTCATCCGCAAGGCGATGGCCAAAAGCCCCGCCGAGCGCTTCGCGAGCGCCCATGAGCTCGGGGGCGCGCTGGGCGACCTCGAGGCCTGGTGGCGAACCTGCGAGCAGGCCGGCATCGGGCCGGGTCAGGCGCGGCTGTCCAGCTCGATCCTCGACGCTCCGTTCGAGCTGATGCTCGTGCAGGCGACCGTGGAGCTGAGGTTCGCGTCTGCCGAGGCCTTCGAGCGGCTCGAGCGCGAGCAGCTCTCGAAGGGACACCTCTACCTACCGGGACTGCTGCCTCTGGGGACCGGAGGCGTGAAGGTGCGGTTGCTTGTTCCGGGGGGCGAGGCGCGGGAGATCGAGGCGGATGTCGTGCGTCGCTTCGAGGGCGAGCTCGCCGCGAGGTGGCATCTGCCCGAAGGCGTCGCGCTGGCTGTGCGGCGGGCGCCGGCGGGCGCGAGCGCCAGGGAGGTCGAGATGCTCCTCGAGCTCTATGGAGGGCGGCTCGGGGGCGACGAACGCGACTTCCTCGGAGTCCGGCCGGAGGCGGCCCTCTCCGAGATCAAGGGTGTCCCTGCGGTGGGCGTGCGT
>DHSB01000252.1:67026-67213 GCA_002408385.1 Myxococcales bacterium UBA5297 | reverse complement strand
TGGGAGGGGCGATCGCGTCTGCTGGCCTTCCGCATTCCGGCTTGATCGCACTGCACTACGCCTTGCGCCCGGGGCGCCGCAGCACTTGCGAGCGGTGCTCGAACAAGCGACGGGTCCTGGCACCGGCACGGGCGATCGCCTCTCCCAGGCGCGCCCTCGGTGACCGAATCGAGCACGGTGGGAGTGC
>DHSB01000252.1:64361-66840 GCA_002408385.1 Myxococcales bacterium UBA5297 | reverse complement strand
GCGGTCTGCGCGGTTGCCTCCGTTGCACCGTTCCTCCAGGACTCGGCGAATGGCGCGAGCCGTTCGGCGTGACGTTGGTTTCACTCACCACCCCAGCGGGCTAAGCCCCGGTGAGACGCTCGGGGCGACCGGGGCTCGGGCTCTTGATCCTCAAGGCAGTTGCTCGACTGCGTCCCCAGCCGACAGCCCTGTCGCGACAACTCTTGGACCCGGTAGCCCGAGACGCCGGGCCGCCAGCACGAAGGCTGGCGCTCCGGGGCCTCCTGACAGCTCAGTCAATTCAAGGTAGCAGCCGGTCGGAGGACTTCGGGGCGGACAGCGCGACGCCTCGGTCAGTGCACCGTGCCGCTCGAATCGTCGCCGTTCGGCTCGTGGGCGAGGCTCGCCTCGAGCGCCTTCAGGTCCACGGGCTTGGCGACGAACTCGTCAAAGCCGGCGAGCCGGGCCCTGTCCCTCTGCGCGTCGCTGACGAACCCGGTGAGCGCCACCAGCCTCAGGTCTGCGGCGGCCGCGCGAAGGCGCGAGGCGACCTCGAAGCCGTCGAGGTCCGGCAGGCCGAGGTCCACGAAGGCGAGATCGAAGTGCCCGGCGCTCGCCGCCTCGATGGCCCGCGCCCCGTTGTCGGCCGTTCGGACCTCGTGGCCCCACTCGCGCAGCAGCTCGGCGAGGCTCTCGCGCAGGTCGGCGTTGTCCTCGACGAGCAGGATGTTGTGGACCCGCGCCGGGGTCCGAAAAGGAATCGGCGTCGCCGCCGCGGCCGGTGTCCCCTCGGCCAGCGGCAGGCGGACCGTGAAGCAGCTCCCCTTGCCCGCGCCGTCGCTCGCCACCTCGATGCTGCCGTCGTGCCGCTCGACCAGCGTGTGCGCGATGGACAGGCCGATCCCCAGCCCTCCGGAGCTGCGCTGCAACGAGCTGTCGGCGACGCGGAAGGGCTGGAAGATGTGCTCGAGCACCTCGGGGCCGATGCCGATGCCGGTGTCGCGCACCTGCACCGCGACCTGACCGTCCTCGACGAAGACCCTGACCTGGATGGAGCCGCGCTGGGTGTAGCGGATGGCGTTGGTCAGCAGGTTGGTGACGACCTGGCCGAGGCGGTCGCGATCGCCGCGGACCGCCAGCGGGCCCTCGCCGGCCTCGAGCGACATCTCGAGCCCCTTGCGGCACGCGTCCTGCTCGAGCGCCTCGACCTGCACCGCGACCAGGTCCTGGAGGTCGACCAGCTCGTGCTCGAGCCGCAGCCTCCCGAGCATGATGCGCGACAGGTCGAGCAGATCGTCGATGAGCCGGGTCTGGTTGCAGACGCTGCGCTCGATGATCGCGCAGGCGCGCTCGCAGCGGGTCGGAACTGCGCTGCTGCGCCGAATCAGCTCGACCGCGTTGCGGATGGCGGCGAGGGGGCTGCGCAGCTCGTGCGAGAGGGTATTGAAGAAGAGGTCCTTGACCCGGTTTTCCTCGGCGAGCGCGCCCGCGTGCTCGCGCTCGCGGCGAAACTGCTCGCGCAGGCTGGTGTCCTGCACGGCGATCACCGCCCGCCGCCTCCCCCCCTCGCCAGGCGACAGCGGCGCCGCGTCCACCTCGAAGTGGCGCTCGGTGCCGTCTGCCTGCCCCCGGACGACCTCGACCCCGCGCACCTGCTCGCCGAACACCAGCGCACGGCGCACCGGTGAACGCTCACAGCCGGCTCCCGCGTCGCGGCGCGTCGTCCAGGTCTCGAGCGACAGGTCGTCAGCCCCGGGGAAGAGCTCGAGGGCGCGTCGGTTGGCGTACGAGATGCGCGCCTCGTCACCCTCGACGAGCATCAGGGCGACCGGCGCGGCCTCCATCACCTGCGACAGCACCCGCCGCTCGGCGTGCACCGCCTCGAAGGCGGCTTCCAGCCGTCGCAGCCTGTCGGCGTTCTCGAGGGCGATGGCCGCCTGGTCGGCGAGGACCGCGAGGAGTTGCTCGTCCTCCGGACAGTCGTCGCCGCCGGGGTCGCGGCGCAGGACGGCGAGCACTCCGACCAAGCCGGCCGAGCCCACGATGGGCACTCCGAAGAACGCATCGCTGCCGCCGAAGCCGAGGACTCGGCGCAGGCCGGCCCCCAGCTCCTCGTCGAGAGGCAGCCTCAGCTCGCGAGCCGCTTCGGTCCCCTCGCCCGCGGCCGCGGCCACCCGGACACCTCGGGCGTCGACCGACAGGAGGACCAGACAGGCATCGGCGCGCGTCAGCTCGCAGGTCCGCTCGACCACCAGCCGCAGGACCTCGTCGTGGTCCGTGGCGCTGGCGATGGCGCGGTTGATGGCGAGCAACTCGCGGAAGCGTTCCCCGACGTTCAATTCCCACCTCGCGCGAGAGCGCCCGCCGCACCGGCACCGCCGAAGGGCGGCAGGCGGGGCGAGGCGACGGTTGTCCGCGAACCAACGCACACGGACCGGTCTGACAGAAGAGGTGTCGAAGAGTCCTTCGAGCGAAGGCCGATCAGCCCGAGCGTAGGCCG
>DHSB01000252.1:43103-64237 GCA_002408385.1 Myxococcales bacterium UBA5297 | reverse complement strand
GGCCGAGCTTGCGAGGCCGAAGTCGAGGACCCCTCGACTCCGCCTCCCTCGTTCCTCGGGAGGCTACGCTCCGGGTGAGCGGGTAGCGAGCCGAGGTTCAGGTGATTTCGCGACCGACCTCGACTCCAGTGGCTCATGTTCCCCCTCGGCGGAGCGCAGACGGTCCTGCGATGCGCACCGTCGCAGTCCTCGAAGCGCGGATGATCGTCCTTGCTCCGAGTCACAAACAGACTCCATTTCGGGCGCCGGCGCCACACTCAGAGCGAAATCCCCATCTCCGGTCCGCCGACGAAGCGCCGTCCGAGCAGCCGCAGCGCCGATTCGACGAGCCGCTCGCCCTCGACCGGACGACGCAGGAAGAGATCGACGCCCGCCTCCCGCGCGCGCTCCTCGGCCGCGAGGATGCTGACCATCATCAGGCGAATCGAGCTCGTCGCAGGCTCCCGGCGCAGCGCCCGGCAGATGCTCAACCCGTCGAGGCCTGGGAGAATCATCTCGGTCAGCAACAGCTTCGGTCGCATTCGCTTCGCCAAACGCAGGCCCTGCAACCCGTCGCTGACGGTCTCGACCTCGAGCGCCGCCTCGCGCCGGCAACATTCGCAGAGCCTCGTCAGCTCGGCGTCCCAGCGTCTAATAAGGAAGAGCGCCCTCTCGACACGGTCGGCAGCCATCGCACATCCCCCCCGAACGGCCTTGGTGGCCCGTCGCAAGCTGTCGCCATTCTTACTTCCTGAAGGCCCGGCCAAGGTCTCTGCCAGTTGGGGGACTCGCCCTTGAGGTCAGCAGTGAACGCTTCCCGCGGGTCGAAGCGCTCGGCGGCCGCGCGCGACCAGGCGAATCGCCGGGACCAACCGCGACCTCCCAGACGGGAGGCATGAGACAGGGCCGCAGAGCTGGTTCCGCGCGAAAGCCGAGACCGCAAGTGGCCGAAATTCACGGGCGGGCCTCCGGAGGTCTTCGTCCAAATCCAGTCCGGGAGGCAAATCCGCGAATCCCTCGGCCGCCGAGGCTCCCGCGGGTCGCCTCTACGCTCCTTACCAACAGCCCCATCTGCGCAAGGTCACAGCCGGCAGAAGGAGCGACGGAAAGCTCGGGGTGACCACGGCGGGCCCTCGACTCCGGCCGCGCGAGCTCGGCCTACGCTCGGGCTGACCGGGGGGGCGGGCGCCCATCGAAATCCCTGTTGGTTCAAGGTCACGGCCGGCCAAGGGACCGGTGACGAGCTCGGGATGAGCGGGTCGCGCCCAAGCCGCTTGGACAGGCGGAACGAACTTGGTGCCCGCCGGCCAGCACGAAGGCCGGACCTCCGGATTCGGCGCTCCCGCAGCTCCATCCAAGCGACCAAGCCTCTGGCTGCCGTCTCACCGCCCGCGTATCCTCGCCTGCGTTTCGCGAACCTTTCCGGCGCGCCCGTCGCGCGCCGCGACGTGCGGCTCGCTGGCTGGCGGGCCGACGGGAGGCCTCATGGAATTCGAGACGATCCGCGACCGCATCCGCGGCCGCATGCAGCAGCGCGGCATCCACCCGGCGGCGACCGAGGAATACGTGCGCCGGGCCGCCCTCGTCCACCGCGGGTTCACCGGCAAGATCCCCTGGTCCGAGATCGCCGCGCCGGATACCGGTGACACGGTCCACTTCGAAAAGCTCGGCGACGAGGCCAGGCCCGAGGATCTCGCCCGGCTCGTGGTCATCAAGCTCAACGGCGGGCTCGGCACGTCGATGGGGCTCTCCAAGGCGAAGACGCTGCTGCCGGTCAAGGACGGCGTCAATTTCCTGGGCATCATCCGCAACCAGATCGAGCGGATGCGCAGCCTCTACTCGGCGCCGGTGCCGCTGCTCTTCATGAACTCGTTCGCGACTCATGAGGACACGCTGGCCGAGCCGGGCATCGCGCAGATCAACGAAGGAGCGGCCAACGACTTGCCCGTCGCCTTCCTTCAGAACTGGGTGCCGCGCCTGCGCGCCGACACCCTGCTGCCGTTCGAGGCCGCCGACGAAGAGGAGGGCTGGTGCCCGCCGGGCCACGGCGACATCTACCTGTCGCTGCAGACCAGCGGCATCCTCGATCAGCTCCTCGCCAAGGGCTTCCGGGTCGCCTTCCTCTCCAACGGCGACAACCTCGGCGCCTCCATCGACGGCCACATCCTGCGCTGGTTCCTGACCGAGAGGCTCGACTTCTCGATGGAGGTGACGCCGAAGACCGAGGCCGACTTGAAGGGCGGCGCGCTCTTCCGTCACCGGCCCGCCCACGGCGCCTCGCGGCTCGGCCTGCTCGAAATCGCCCAGGTCGAGGAGGGCCATGAGGACGACTTCCAGGACACCGGCCGCTTCGCGCACTTCAACACCAACAACCTCTGGGTCCACCTCGAGAGCCTGCGCGACCGGCTCGCCAAGGGGCTCGAGCTGCCGGTCATCGTCAACCCGAAGGTCGTCGAGGGCACCAAGGTCCTGCAGCTCGAAACGGCGATGGGCTCGGCCATCGGCAGCTTCGAGCGCACCCGCGGCCTGGTCGTGCCGCGCACCCGGTTTGCGCCGGTGAAGACCAACGCCGACCTGCTGGTGCGCCGCAGCGACTGCTACGTGGTGCGCGAGAAGGACGGCACCTTGGTGCGCAACCCGGCCCGCACGCTCGGCGAGCCGACCGTCACCCTCGGCGCCGCCTACAAGAAGATCGACGACTTCGACGCGCTCTTCCCGGCCGTACCGTCACTCGTCGACGCCGAGGCGCTCAACGTCGAGGGCCGCATCCGCTTCGACCGCCCGGTGCGCGTCCGCGGCCGGGTCACCTTCCGGCACTCCGGTGAGGAGACGGTCGACCTGAGCGCGCTCGGCCGGGACGTGTTCGAGAACGAGACCGTCACGCTCTGAGCCGCGCCCTCGCGCGGAAGGCCCGACGCGAAGGTCGGCCCCCTCTCGATGCCGGCCGCGCCGACCTGGCGCGGCCGGCGTCGTCTCCGGCGGCGATTCACTCAGGCTGTCGGGCCCCCGCTCAGCCCGAGCCCCTCGGCCGGGCTCGGGGCAGGCGGAGTCGGGCCCGCGCCCGGGTCAGGTCTCGTAGAACCAGCGCGCGCGAGGGAGTGAAAGTCCCCTCTCCCGCGCAAGCGCGGGAGAGGGGATTTAGGGGTCGCTTCGAGGGACCCTTCGACTCCACTCCCGCCGCTCGCGGCGTCGGGAGCTACGCTCCTAACTGACAGCGCCATCTGCGCAAGGTCACAGCCGGCAGAAGGACCGACGAAGAGATCCGGGGCGACCGCGGCGGGCCCTCGACTTCGGCCTCGCAAGCTCGGCCTACGCTCGGGCTGACCCGGACCGGGGGCCGGGCACCGTCGACAGCCCTGTCAGTTCAAGGTCACAGCCGGCAGAAGGCCCGGTGCAGATCTCAGGGTGAGCGGAGCAGGCCCGGTGAGCCGAGCTTCAGAAGTGGTTCCACAGGTACTGGTTGGTCACCTCGTGGTGGAACTGGATCTCCGGGACCTTGATCAACGAGCCGAGGGCCTTCGGGCAGCGGTCGGCCTGGGCTTGTTTGACATCGACGTACTTGGCGGCGACCCCGTCGCCGAGCAACTCGTTGATGTACTTGGAGCCCTTGAACAGGCGGATCGCGTCGTAGATGTTGTCCGGCAAGAAGCGGGTGCGGCTGCGCTTGGTCTCATCGCTCTCGCTCTGCGGCCCCTCGAGCGCGGTACGCAGCAGGGCGTAGAACACCATGTAGGGGTTCGCGTCCGGCGCCACCGAACGCACCTCGATGCGCGCGCTGTGCTGGTCTGCCGCGGGGATGCGCACCATCGCGCCGCGGTTGTTGGCCGAGGCCTTGATCTGGTTCGGGGCCTCGAAGCGCGGGTCGAGCCGGCGGTAGGCGTTGACCGACGGGTTGAGGACGAGGCACAGGTCGTCGGCCGAGTTGAGGATGCGCTCGACCGCCTTCCAGCCGTCGGCCGAGAGGTTGTCCGGGCCGGCCGGGTCCCAGAACAGGTTGGCGTGGCCGCGCGACAGCGACAGGTTGGTGTGCATGCCGCTGCCGTTGATGCCGGTGAGCGGCTTGGGCAGGAAGCTGGCGGTCATGCCCATGCTCGAGGCGACTTGACGGCACAGCAGCTTGTAGAGCTGCACCTGGTCGGCGCAGATGATCGCCTCGGCGTAGGCGAAGTTCATCTCGAACTGGCTGGGCGCGACCTCCGGGTGGTCCTTCTCGTTGCCGAAGCCCATCGCGCGCTGCACCTCGGCGGCGGTGTCGATGAAGGCGCGCAGCGAGTCGCCCGGCAGCGAGTGGTAGTAGCCGCCGGTCGAGACGTAATCGAAGCGCCCGGTCTCGTGGTAGTGCTGCTCGGCGTCGGCCTCCTTGAACAGGAAGCCCTCGATCTCGGGGGCGATGAAGCAGACGGTGCCGTCCTTGGCGTAGATCTGCTCGGCGTACAGCCGCAGTCGGCTGCGCATGTCGGAGGGGTACGGCAGCCCGTCGCGCCCGCGCACCTCGGCGAAGACGAGCACCTTGCCCGGGCCGAAGACGTCGGCCGGCAGCCAGGAGAACGAGCTCCAGTCGATGGCCAGGCGCAGGTCCGACTCGTTCTGGGTCGAGTAGCCGCGCACCGAAGAGCCGTCGAAGGTGAGGTTGTCTTCGGACTTGAGGAGGTACTTCTTGTCGTAGTCGAGCATGTGCAGCCGGCCTTCGAGGTCGGTGAAGCAGACGGTGACCGCCTTGATGCGCCGCTCGTCGACCAGGTACTTCAGGCGCGCCTCGCGCAGCTTCTCGGCCGGCTCACGGGTCTGGCGGGCCAGCTTGGCCGCCAGGTTCATCTCCTCGAGCTGGTCGTAGGGGATCTCGAGGAAGTCCCGCAGGCCGCCTGGCGCTGGTGTCGCGCTCATCTCGCTTCTCCTCGCCGTGCTTCGTCTACGCTTAATCTCCTCGCCCTTAACCTTGCCGTGCCGCTTTCTATGTTTGTCGCGGCTGGTCGAGGTGCAAGTCGCCCACCGAATCCACGCACCTCTCCAGACCCGAGCGCCGGCCTTCGTGGGGTCCCGTCCGAGCTCCGCCCCGTACGACCGCGTCGACGCCGGCGCTTGCTTTCACCCGGCCGAGCCGGCATCAAGGCGGCCACCCGCCTCTGCCCTACGACCGACCATGCCGCTGAACGAGACCCGATTCGCTGCAGACGCCCTCGGCCACCACCTCGTGCTCGCCGCCGCGCCCGGGCTCTTCAGCGCCGACCGGCTCGACGACGGGACCAAGCTGCTGCTCGAGAACCTGCCTGCCGGCCAGCCGGGCCGGATCCTCGACCTCGGCTGCGGTGCCGGCGGCCTCGGGCTGCCGATAGCCAAGGCCTATCCCGAAGCCCGGCTCTTGCTGATCGATCGCGATCTGCTCGCGGTGAAGTACGCGGCGCGAAACGCGAGCGCGCTCGGGAGCGGCAACGTCGAGTGCCGCGGCAGCCTCGGCCTGCGCGACGTAGGCGAGGGCCCGTTCGATTGGATCCTGAGCAACATCCCGGCGCGAATCGGTCGCAACGCCATCGCCGCCTTCGCCGTCGCGGGGGCGGCGAGGCTCGCGCCGAGCGGCGAGGTGCGCTTCGTCGTCATCCGCGACCTCGGGCCCGTGGTCGAAGAGGTGCTCGCGACCGAGAGGCTCGAGGGCCGGCTCGCCGCCGAAGGAGCGCGACACCTCGTCTATGCGCTCGCTCCGCGCGCGGCGACCCAGGCGCCCGACGAAGAGGCGATCTACGCGCGCGACCGGGTCAGGTTCGGCGACCTCGAGCTCGAGCGGCCGACCGACATCTCCGAGGACCCGCGACATCAGCGCGAAGGCCTGCCTCTGCTGCTCTCCTGCCTGCCGTCGAAGCCCGACCAGCGAGCGCTCGTATGGCGAGGCTCCTACGGCGCGGCGGCGATCACCCTGGCCAGGCGCGGCGCCACCGTCGTCGCCGCCGATCGCGACCTGCTCGCCCTCGCCTTCACCCGTCGCAACGCCGCGCGGCTCGGCCTGTCGATCGAGGGGCTGCCGGCCGCCGAGGCGGGCGAGATCTCCGACTCGCCTTTCGGTCTGATCGTCGCCGAGGCCCAGCCGGCCTTCGGCGAGTCTGGGGCGCGCGACGAGTGGCGCAGCTTCTCGAGCCTGCTGCGCACGGGCGGCGAGGCGCTCGTGCTCGCTCCGAGCCGGCTCGCCAAAGCGGCGCTGCGCGCGCCCGCGGCCGAGGGGCATACCCTGCTCGCCGAGCGCGGCGGGTGGAGCGTCGCGAGGCTACGGCCGGCGCGGAGGCGCTAACCCGCAGCGCCTGGCGCCTTCGACCCGCCCAGCACTTGAGCCCGCTCCCGTCGATGCCTATGACTCGCGGCAGACCAAGGGGGCACGAATGAAGAGAAATCTGGCGATTCTCACAGCGGCGTTGGCGTTGGCGAGCTGCTCCACCAAGAACACCCCGGCCGCGCCTCCTGTGACGCAAGGACTGACGGCGACCGACACCGCGCCAAGCGGCGTGCCTTCCCTCCTCGTCAACGGCGAGGGCCGCGTCACAGCCCGGCCCGACCGCGCGCAAATCGTGCTCGGTGCCGTCGCCCAGGCCCCGACGGCCGCGGAGGCTCAAAACCAAGTCAGCGCCCTCACCCGGCGGGTCATCGACGAGCTCAAGCGCCTCGGCATCCCCGAGCAACGCATCCAGACCGTCGACCTGTCGGTGTCGCCGATCTACTCGCAGGACGAGCCGCAACCGCGCGGCGGGCCGCAGCAACCGCAGGAGCAACGCACCGTCGCCTTCCGCGCCAGCAATCGAATCCAGGTGCAGCTCGACGACCTCGCCCGCGTCGGCCCGGCAGTCGATGTCGCCATCCGAGCCGGTGCCAATCAGCTCGAGTCGCTCTCGTTCGAGCTCGCCGATCCTGGGCCGCGCCGCGCGGCCCTGCGCCTGGCGATCACCGACGCGCGCGAGACGGCACAGGCGATGGCCGCGGCGCTCGGCGTCAGGCTCGGCGAGGTCATCGACGTCGTCGAGGCCGGAGGCGGTCCGCCGATTCCACTCGAGCGAGGAGGCTTCACCGAGCAGGCCGCGCTCGCGAGCACCCCGGTGCAACCCGGCGAGATCGACGTTCGGGCGCGCGTGACCATCCGCTTCCGCATCTACGGGCGGTGACCTGGCCGTCTTGCCGAAAGGCGGACGGCACATCGCCAGTGTTCGCCGAATGCGCTGCTCCTTGTCGCGCTCTCCAAAGCTCGAGGATTCCCTTCGGCGTGTTCCGCACCGCCGACATCAAGCGACTGGTCGAGCCGTGTCCTCGGTCATCCGCCGACCTCAAGCGACTGCGTCGAGCCGTGTCCTCGGTCATCCGCAACCTCGAGCGATTGCGTTCAGCCGTGTCCTCGGTCATCCGCCACCTCAAGCCATTGCGTCGAGCAGTGTCCTCGGTCATCCCTCGACCTCAAGCGATTGCGTCGAGCCGTGTCCTCGGTCATCCGCAACCTCAATCGATTGCGTCGAGCCGTGTCCTCGGTCATCCCTCGACCTCAAGCGATTGCGTCGAGCCGTGTCCTCGGTCATCCGCCACCTCAATCGATTGCGTTGAGCCGTGTCCTCGGTCATCCCTCGACCTCAAGCGATTGCGTTGAGCCGTGACCCGGGTTACCCGCCACCTCGACTCGGGGCTGCTGCCGGATGCGGGGAACGCATGGGACGCGGGAGCCGACGCCGGTCTGGATGCCGGTCTCCCAATCGCCGACGCCTGCGACGATCCTCACGCTCCGCCGGCGCTCTTCTCGGTCGAACCCGCGAGCGGAGGCGCTTCGGTGCCGACGCAGGTCGTCCTCCACGGCCAGGGCTTCGGCGACGTACTCTGGATTCAGCTTGGCGACGACTATGCGACCGACGTGGCCCGTCGACGAATTGGGCAGAGGCGCGGGCGGTCCCGACGGGCGGTCCTCCGGAATCGTGTTACCGCGGCCGGCGCTCCCATCTCCCGGCGAGACGCCGGCGGTCGTGATGGACGGCGGAGATCCAGCTCCGCCAGCGGGCCGGTCCCTCGCTCCCCATCGCGTTTCGGTTACCGCGGCCGGCGCCCCCGTACTCGCGGACTGCTAGTGTGTCGCAATGCACAGAATCGAGCTCACCGCCCTCCGTTCCGCCCACCTGCGCTGGGAGAAGCTGATTGACGACCTCCCGCCAACCTTGGAGTCGCTCGGCCTCGCCCACGACGACGCGGCGACCGACGGCGCGGCCGTCGCGCTCGACGAGGGAGAGGACGGCTGCACCATACTCTTCGACCACCTCGAGCTCGGGCGCCGCGCGGCGCGGGCCCTCGCTATCCGCTCGGGCGTGCCGGTGGGGGTTTTCGAGGTCGTGGGCAGCGCCGGGAGCAAGCGCTTTCGCTTCCGCACGACCGCCTGGCGTGCGACCCCTGCCGGCGAGCTGCTCGCTGGCGAGGGCCGGGAGCTTGACCTCGAAGATCCCGAGGAGACCTGGGGCGGTGGCTCGCTCGAGGTGCAAGCCAACCGGGTCCTCGACCTCTTCGCCGATCTCAACCGGCGCGGCTGCCGCAGCGTCGAGCTCGGTTATCGGCGCCGGGCAAAGGCCCGCGCCTCGTCGCCGCGGATCGCCAAGCTGCTGGCGACGCTCCAGAAGGCAAAGTCGATAGAGGCCCAGGCGCAGCCCGACGGGCGCGTCGCCTTGAAGATCGAGCTCGCGACCGGTGGCAAGCAGACGAGCTTCTGCAGCGCCGAGGAGCACGCCGAGCTCGAGCGCCTGCTCACCGGAGGAACGCGTCCGTAGACGCGACGGGGCGAGACGCCGGCGGTCGTGGTGAACGGCAAAGCTCCACCAAGCATGGACGGCGGAGCCCCAGCTCCGCCAACGGGGCGGCCGCTCGCTCCCCGAGGGCCCTCGAGACGCCGGCGGTCGTGATGGACGGCGAAGCATGGACGGCGAAGCTCGGCGAAGCATGGACGGCGGAGCTCCACCAAGCATGGACGGCGAAGCTCGACGAAGCATGGACGGCGGAGCTCCAGCTCCGCCAACGACCCGGCCGCTCGGTCTCCGATGGCCCTCGAGACGCCGGCGGTCGTGATGGACGGCGGATCTCGGCCAAGCATGGACGGCGAAGCCCCACCGAGCATGGACAGCGGAGCTCCAGCTCCGCCAACAACCGGGACCTCGGCGCCTCTCGCCGGCTCGGCGAGCACGACGTGTCGGGCACGGCTATTCGCCCAGCGTCCTAATGCCTTCCTGGAAAGAGATGACCGGCTCGTATCCGAGCTCTCGGCGCGCCCGCGTGATGTCGTAGCGGCAGTCGTTGGAGATGAGGCGCACGCCGTACCGGGTGACCGCCGGCGGCTTGGCGTCGCCCCGCGCCTGCGCCAGTCGCTCCATCGCCGCGGCGAGGGCGTAGACGGCGGAGAAGGGCAGCGAAAGGCGCGGCCGCGGCACCTGGAAGGCGTCGGCGAGGCCGTCGAGCACCTCGCGCGCCGTCAGATCCTCGCCGTCGGTGAGGTGATAGACGCGCCCGGCTGCCGCGAGGACCTCCGCAGCGAGGGCACAGCCGAGGCCCAGGTTCTCGACGTGCGAGAGGGCGACGAGGTTGTGGCCGCCGTCGACGTAGACCATCTGCCGCTTGCGCATCAGCTCGACAAAGCGCGGAAGGATCGTCGTGTCGCCGTGCCCCCAGATGACCCCGGGCCTCACCACGACCACCTCGAGGCCGCGCTCGCCATGGGCGGCCCGCGCGAGGCCTTCGGCCTTGATCTTGGTGAGGGTGTAGGGGTCGAAAGCGCTGGTCGCGTAGGGCGTCTCTTCGGTGACGACCTGGCGAGTGCGCGGCAAGCCCAACACCGTGAGCGAGCTGATGTGGACCAGCCGCGCAACGGCCGACTCCTGACAGGCCGCGATGAGGTTGCGCGTGCCGATGACGTTGGCCGCAAAGAACTCGTCGTAGGTGCCCCAGTCCGAGACCTTGCCGGCCGTGTGGAAGACGAGCCGCTGTCCCTCGGCCGCACGCCGCAGCGAGGCGGGATCGCGCACGTCGCCGTAGACGAGCTCGACGCCCAGCCCCCGGATCCGTGACAGGTCGCTGGTGCGCCGCACGAGCGCCCGAACCCGATAACCGCGGGCGAGGAGCGTCGCCGCGAGGTGGCTGCCAAAGAATCCGTTCGCTCCGGTCACGAGCGCCGAAGTGGAGGTGGAGCTCATGGCGCGCTCCTCTTCCCCACCGGGTTGTCATGGTGCTTTGGCCAGGGTTGGCTCATGGCGGCGCTCGTCAGCTCTTCCCCGGCGCAGGATAGCGGCTCGCCGGGGTGGCGGGCCGAAGAATGTCCGGTTGCCGGCCGAATAGGCGATAGGACACTCGGCGAGCCCTCGCCCCGGTCACGGCGGCCTCGCCCCCGCTCATCCCGAGCGTAGAGGCGACCAGCGGGAGCCTCGCAGTCGAGGGATTCGCCGAATTCGTCTCCCCAACTTGATTTGGACGAAGTCATCTGCTGGTCCGCCATCACTTCGGCCACTTGCGGTTCCGGCTTCTCAACCAGAACGAGCTCAGGAGCGCACGCGCGATAGCGCCCTGGTCGAGAGGGCGAGACCTCGCAGGCGTATCGCCGCTCCAGCGAGCAAGCGGCAAAGGCTCGACGCATCGGCTTTTCCCGTTAGGATTCGAGGTCCTTCGGGCTCGCGCGCGCCCCGAGGCAGCTTCCGAGCGGAGACCTCCACTTGCTCAATTGGGTTTTTCTCATTCTCGTCGGCGGGGCGGTCATCACCGGCGCGTTCAACGGCACGATGAAGCAGGTGACCGACGCCTCGCTCTCCTCGGCCAAGACCGCGGTCGAGCTGGCCATCGGGCTCATCGGTCAGATGGGGCTGTGGCTCGGCTTCATGCGCGTGCTCCAGGACGCGGGGATGATGCGCAGCCTGTCGCGCCTGCTCGCGCCGGTGATGCGAAGGCTCTTCCCCAGCGTGCCCGGGGACCACCCGGCGATGGGCGCGATGATCATGAACCTCGCGGCGAACATGCTCGGGCTGGGCAACGCGGCGACGCCCTTCGGGCTCAAGGCGATGGTCGAGCTCGACAAGCTCAATCCGCGCAAAGGCGTCGCCACCAACGCGATGGCGCTCTTCCTGGCCATCAACACCTCGGGCGTGGCCGTCCTGCCGCTCGGGGTCATCGCGGTGCGCGCGGCGCTCGGCTCGAGCGACGCGGCGGGCATCGCCGTCCCGTCGATCCTCGCCACCGCCATGGGCACCCTCGCCGCGATCGTGGCGATCAAGCTGCTCGAAAACAGGCGCGTCTTCGCCGTCGAGAGGTACGAGCTCGCGAGCGAGGGCACGGCCGCCGCCCCGCAGCCGATCAAAGGCCTCGAACAGGCCGAGCAGCTCGCCTCGGAGATCGCCACCGCCGGTCGGGGACGCACCGCGGTGACCGCGGTCGTGTGGCTGGCCGTCGCCGCGGCGCTCATCCCCTACGTGCGCAACGCGAGCGGGACGAGCTTCGAGATCGCCCGCGCGCTGATGTCCGACTGGCTGCTGCCGGTGCTGATGCTGGCGATCGTGACCGTCGGGTTCGCCCGGAAGGTGAAGGTCTACGAGTCCTTCATCGCCGGCGCGAAAGAAGCCTTCCAGATCGCGGTGACGATCATCCCCTTCCTGCTCGCGATCATCGTCGGCATCGGCATGTTCCGGGCTTCGGGGGCGATGGGGGTGCTCACCGACGCGATCGCGCCGATCACCGGGCTCATCGGGATGCCGGCCGAGGCGCTGCCGATGGCGCTCATCCGGCCGCTTTCGGGCAGCGGCGCCTTCGCGGTGATGACCGAGACGATGCGCACCTTCGGGCCGGACTCGCTTATCGGCTATATGGTCTCGATCATGAACGGCTCGACCGAGACCACCTTCTACGTGCTCGCGGTCTACTTCGGCGCGGTCCAGGTGCGCGCGGCCCGTCATACGGTCGCCGCCTGCCTGTGCGCCGACGCCGTCGGGCTCGGCGGCTCGGTCCTGCTGGCGCGCATCTTCTTCGGGTAGGCGCCCGCGCTCCGCCGTGCCTCCTGCCGAGGTTGGCAGCGCCAACGAGCGCCTCCGGGCCCCTTGCGGCTCTCGCCTGCAAGCGCGCGGACGGGTCGGAGAGCTTGGCAGAGCGCTCCGAGAGCCTCGCGGACCGACCACCACGCTTCCCGAACCACCGCACATGCTCCGAAACGACCGCGAAGCCCGCCGCTGCGCGACCCAGATCAAAATCGCCTGTCACGTCTTTCCTCGAGCTGGATTAGACCTGCAAACAAAGCACGCTGCGGCGCCGCACCCGCCGCTCGCGTGCAAGGAGCCTCGATGGAAATCATCGCAGTCGCCAAGCAGGCCATCCGAGTCGTCTGGAGACACAAGTACCTCTGGTTCTTCGGCTTCTTTCTCGCCGGCGGGACAGCAGGAGGCGGCGCACGCACGTCTGACTCCGCGGCGGCTGGCAACGGACAGGCGCTGCCCGGCTGGCTCGTCCCGCTGCTCGCCACGATGGCTGTGGTCGCGCTCGTCGCGCTGGTGCTGCACGTCGTCAGCGAGGCGGCGGTAATCGAAGGGGTGCGCCGCCATCGCGACGAAGAGCCCTTCGGCACGCGCGCCGGGTTCGGCGTCGGCTTCCGCCTCTTCTGGCGGGTGCTCGGCATCAAGCTGCTGGCCGCGGCGGCCTTCCTCGGGGTCGGGGTAATCATCGTCGCCCCGGCGCTGCTGGCCGCCTTCGGCGTGCTCCCGCTCTGGCTCGGGATCCCGGTGGCAGTCCTCCTGGCGCTCCTGGCGCTCCCCGTCGCCCTCTCCTTCTACTTCGTCTACCTCTACGCCCTGCGCTTCGCCGTCCTCGAGGGCGCGCCTCCCCTCGACGCGGTGCGAGCGGCCATCGCCTGGCTGCATGGCCGCGTGCTCGTCTCTCTCCAGCTCCTGCTCGCCTGGGGCCTGGGCGCCTTGGCCGCGGGAGTCGCGGCCGTGGTCGCCTTGCTGCCGGCGGCCGCGATAGGGGTCGGCGTCTACTTCCTTGCCGGCCTCGTCCCGGCGCTCGTCGTCGCCCTCGTGCTGCTGCTGCCGGTGCTCGTCCCGCTCGCGGGCATCACCGGCGCCTACGGCTCGGCCGTCTGGACGCTGGGCTTCCTCGACGAGCAGAGGGCGGCCTGAGCGATGACCTCCATCGATTCGCTCCTCGTCCACCTGTTTGCGGCGCTCGCCCCCGGCGCGACGGCGCCGGAGGACGACGCCGAGGTGCTCCGCCTGGTCGGCCGCGCCCGGCAGGGCGACAGGTCGGCGGGCGAGGCGCTCTACCGGCTGCACGTCAGACGCGTCTTCCGAGCCGTTCGGCCCCTGTGCCGCAGTGAGCAAGAGACCGAGGAGGTCGTGCAGGAGTCCTTCGTGCGCGCCCTCGCCGGCCTCGGCGGCTACCGCCCCCGGCCCGGGAGCCGCTTCGTCTCGTGGCTGATGACCATCGCCGCGAACGTCGCCCGCCGCCGGTCGCGGTGGTTCCGCCGCGCAGTCTACGACTGCCCGGCGCCCGAGGTGTCGCACGAGCTGCAGCCCGACGAGCTGCTCGATTCCCAGCGTCGCCGCGCCGCGCTGCTGGAGGCACTCGCGACGTTGGCGCCGCGGGACCGAGAGGTCGTCTCGATGCGCTACGGTTCGGATTTGAGCTGCGCCGAAGTCGCCGAGGCCACTGGGCTGAGCGAGGTGAACGTGCGAAAGATCTGCGAACGCCAACGCCGCAAGCTGCTCGAGCTTCTCGAGGCCAAGCTCGGCGCAGCCGAGACGGCAGGGAGGAGCGCATGAACGAACGACTGGATCCGGACGACCGGCGCCTGGCCTCCGCGCTGACGGCGCTCGACCCTTCGGCCGATCAGGTGTCGCGGATGGCGGGCGCGGTCGCCGCGCAGGTTGCGCGCCGCGCCCGCGCGCTGTCGGCCGAGTGGCTCGAGTTGCTCAGGCAGCGGCCACTGGTCAACGGCCCCCTCGCCCTGGCCGGCGCGTGCGTGATGCTCGCGACGACGCCCTTCGGCACGCTGCTCTGGGGCTTGCTCTCCGCGGGGCTGGGATGAGCGGCTGTCGGGCGCCTGTGGCTCGACCGAGCCGGTCCTCTTCGGCTCGGTCGTTCGAGGCAGGAGAAACAGGCCGGATGACCCGCTGTCCCCGTCCGGACGCCGACCGGTGTAGAGTCCCACCGCTATGAAAAAGCTCCCACAAAAGGCTGACGGCTCCCTGCAGGTGCGCGTGCGCAGAATCCACCGGCGCGATCTGAACCGGACTTGGGAGTTCCTCAAGCTCGTCTTTCGCGACGTCAATCGCGAGACGGTCGAGTACCAGCGGCCGTTCTCCAAGCGCCGCTTCCTCGAGATCTACGATCAAGAGGGGATCGAGCAGCTCCTGTTCGAGGTCGACGACCCCGGCGCCATCGTCGGCTACGCCGAGTGCGCCTTCGACACCAGCGGCGACGACAACTGGGTCAACCCCCGCTACTTCGACAAGCGCGGGATGCGGCCCCTGTTCGTCGACGAGCTCGCCGTCCACCCCGGCTTCCAAGGCCGGGGCGTGGGCGCCTTCATGCTCGACCAGCTCCAGCACCTGGCGCGGGTGCGCGGCTGCACGCACCTGGTCCTCGAGGTCGCCGAGAACAACGAGGTCGCGCTCTCCTGGTACCGCAAGCGCAACTTCTTCAAGCTGGACGCGGCCATCTTCCTCGCGCAGAAGGTGACCGCAGAGCCCGAGCTGCTGCCGCCGCGCCGCTTGCCCGGCCCCCGCCCCGAGGACGGCCGCAAGCGCCCGGCTGGCAAGGCCGCGCGACCGCCGAAGAAGGGCGCCCGTCCCTCGTCCAAGCCCGCCCCCGCGCCGACGACCCGCGCTCACAGAAAATCGGGGGCGCAGGCAGTGACACCTCCGGTGCCGACTCCCCGCGAGGCCAAGGCGGCGGCCGACTCCTCCGGCCCGCCGCAACGAAAGGCCCAGGCCCGTTCGCGTTCGGCCGGATAGCGCGGCCCCGGTCTGACGGCGGCCTTCCTCGCTTCGCCCGATACGCTGCTCGACACCTCTTGACGGCGGCTGATTCCGCCTCCCCGCTGCGCCTGCGCCTGTCTCCTCGCCGCCATCGCTGGAGTCGACACTGGAACCCACGGTCGCCGAGCTTCTGCTGCTGACGACGGTGGCCCTGACCGCCGGGATCGTGGACGCCATCGCGGGCGGGGGCGGCCTGCTGACGCTCCCGGCGCTGCTCGCGACCGGACTGCCTCCGCACCTCGCGCTCGGGACGAACAAGGGCCAATCGGTCTTTGGCTCGGGCGCAGCCCTGGTACGCTACTCGCGCTCGTCGATGGTCGAGGGCTCGCGCGCGCTCATCGCCTTCCCGGCCGGGCTCGCGGGCTCGTTGCTCGGCGCCTCGCTGGTGATGCGGCTGCGCCCCGAGTCGCTCCGCCCGCTCGTGCTCGTCCTGCTGATCGCGGTCGCCGCCTTCCTCGCCTTCCGGCCTCAGGTCCAAGGGCGAAAGAGGGAGAGCTCGGCTCGTCGGACCCGGCTCGTCGCGGCCTCCACCGGCCTGCTCATCGGCGCCTACGACGGGTTCTTCGGCCCGGGGACCGGCACCTTCCTCATCATC
Source organism: Myxococcales bacterium UBA5297 (assembly GCA_002408385.1). Lineage (GTDB taxonomy): Bacteria > Myxococcota > Myxococcia > Myxococcales > UBA5297 > UBA10939. Next base: position 48,667 of record DHSB01000252.1, on the reverse strand, counting down.
GCGTTCGTGCTGCTGCTCGGAGAGGAATTGGCGCGCGCCTCGGCCAACGCGAAGGTGGTCAACTTCGCCTCCAACCTCGCGGCGATGGCGCTCTTCGCGAGCCGCGACGCGATCGTCTGGAAGCTCGCCGTGCCGATGGCCGCCGCCCAGCTCGCCGGCGGCTGGCTGGGCGCGCACTTCACGGTGCGCCGCGGTGACCGGCTCGTGCGCGGCGTCGTCCTCGCCGTGGTCCTCGCGCTCTCCGTCAAGCTGGGCAGCGAGGTGCTCGGGTTGGGGGCGGTGCCCTGATGCGCCTGGCAATCCTGATGGACGGCGGAGCTCCAGCTCCGCCAGCGTCTCGGCGCTGAGGCCTCAAGCCACGTCCGAAGCGGGCGCCTTCCCATCCTCATAGACCACGGCATCGCCGCTCGCGATCAGCGCCGGATCCAACAACTGGCACAGCAGCCGCTCCGCCTCGCGCCGCGACGGCGCCTTCTCCCCGCCCATCGACCGCGCGTGGCACTGCGGCACCCTCACGCAGTCCGGGCACCCGCCGCTCTTCCTGCACCCGCACCCGCGCACGACCGCCAGCGACAGCTTCGCCAGCGCGCGCACTGCGTCGAGGCTCACCGCCTCGGCATACCCGCCCCCGCCTGGATGCAGGTCTACGAAGGCTATCGACGGCTCGTCGCCCACGCTCAGGTCGGCGACGTCGAGGTCGTCGGGGCCGGCCTGCAGGACCGCGGGCAACGCGGCGCGGAACAGATGCGCGAGCGCGTGAAGCCCGGCCGGCGTCACCTCCCAGCCGCTTGCGCCGGGGAAGCCGAGGATGGCGGCGCGCCCCTCGTGCACCCCGTCGATCACCTCGGGGAACGAGCCGGCGTCGGCCACCGCGCGCTCGCGCACGGTGCGAAAGCCTTCGATCCGCTCGCGGATGCGCGCCCGCGGATAGGAGAGCGAGAACTCGAGTCCGGCGAGCGCCCGGCGCGCAGGGGTGCGGCGATCCGTCCCCGACGACTCGCGCTCGGCTTGACGCCGCTCGCCATGGCGCCGCTCGGGCTGCGGCTCGAGCTCAATCCGGCGCACCGGCACCGTCGCGATCGCGCGCGTCTCCGACTCGGCCCACAGCACGCCTTCTTCGCGCCGGCGCTGCTCGGCGACGGGCAGCATCCGGTAGCGGCGCGCCCCGGACTCGATGATCCGCTCGGGGAAGGCCGCGGCGAGCGCGCGCTCGGCCGACACGGAGAGCACGACGCGCCCGGTGCTGCGGTCCTCGACGCGCAGCGCCTGCCCGACTATCCCCATGGTGAGCCGCTTGTGCGGCCGCGCCTTGTGTGCCCGCGCGACTTCGCGATGCTCGACGTCGGAGCTGTCGGCGTCGATGCGCGGGCGCCGCTCGACGACCACCGGCCCTTCGCGTTTGAGCGCCTCGAGCGCCTCTCGCGCGGGCTCGGCGCCAAAGGCGGCCTCGAGCTCGACGACCGGCCACTCGGCCTCGGCGACCGCGCAGGCGGCGTGATCGCGCGCGAGCCGCTGGCTGCCACTGCCGATGACCAGCCTGGGCGGCCGAAACCCCTCGCGCAGCGCCTTGCCGGCGCCGGGCAGCCGCCGCGAGAGCGGATCCTCGCCGACCAGCCAGAAGGCGACGACCGCCGATCCGGCCCCGGACGCGGAGCCGTAGTGGCGCAGCATCAACGGGAGCTGCGCGACCGAGCGCGCCTCGGCTCGCACCACCAGGGCGCGGGCGTCGCGCGGGTCGGTCCCGGCCCCGCGAGCGCCGAGCTCCGCCTCGAGCCCGACCGCGCACCACGGCGTACGGGTGCGCTCGAGCTCGCGGGCGATCTCGTCCACCGCAGGCGAGGAGCCGTCGGGCCGGGTCAGCCAGACGTGGCGCATCGCGACCGCCGGCGCTCCGTCGCTCTCCTCGCCGACGACGACCACCTGCTCGGCAGCGACGCGTTCGGCGAGGCGTACCACGTCGGGACCGACGGGATCGGCGATGGCGAGCAACCGCGGCCCCGAGGCCTTGGAGGCGAGGCTCGCCGGCCCGGCGGCCTCCGCGCAGACCCGGCGCAGGCGCGCGAGCAAGTACGCGAGGTGATCGGCCGACGGGCCTTGATAGCGCTCGAGCCCGCTCACCGCGACGAGCCGCAGCGAGCGCAGGAAGAAGCCAAAGCGGCTCGCGCCGGGCAGCAGCCGCGCGTGCACGTCGTCCCAGCTCGCGAAGACTATCGACGGCTGGACGCGATCGAGGTCGAGCCCCTCGCGCCCGGAGAGCACCAGCGCGGGCACGTTCCAGCGCCAGTGCGCCTTCTCGGACCGCGCGCGAAAGGCCCGCCAGTCGGCCTCGGCCTCCTCGGCGCTGCGGCAGACGAAGAGGACCGAGACGCCCTCGGCCAGTGCCGCGTGCATCGCGAGGGCGTCGCGGATCGCGGCCCGCCCGCTGCCCGGCGGCGTGCAGAGCAGCACGTTGGCGCCGCGGAGAAAGGCGCCCACGGCCTGCGCCTGGTGCCGGTAGAGCTGCCCGACGCCCATCCCCGCGAGCAGTTCGGCGAACAGGGTGCTGCTCGCGGCCTCGCACGCCTCGGCTGTCGGCTTCGCTGCCTCCTGGGCGCTGACGAGCGCGCAGCGCGCCTCGAGCGCCCGCGAGACGATGTCCTCGAGCGTGTCGGCGCCGGCCGGGATCTCGGCCGCCGAGGCTTGGGGATGCTGCTGCTCGCCCTCGCCCTCCTCCCCCTCTTCTTCCGGCTGCTCCTTGGGCTCGAGCGCGTCCTGGGCGGCCTTCATCCAGCCGTGGGTGACGAGCAGGGCGACTATCCAGAGCAGCGGAGGGATGTGTCCGGCGATCGCCGCGGGGGCCGCGAAGGCGGCGATGCCAAGGAGGTTGCGCGCGAGCGGCCCGGCCCAGAGCCCGAAGCGCTTCTCGGCGCCACGGTTGCCCCAGTGACCGGCCATCCGCATCCAGCCGCCGGCCTCCTCGCCCTTGAGCGAGACGCCGATGCCCCCGCGGCCGTAGAGCGCGACGTAAGCGCCGAGGACCAGCGTGCCGAACAGGCAGAGCGCGGCGGCGGCGGGATAGGCGAGGGGCTCGGAGAGCTGAGGGATGCGCGCCACCGCCGGGGTGACCGCCGCCGACGCGGGCGCCTTGGCCACGGCCGAGGCGAGGATCGCCCGCGGGGAGAAGTACTCGAGGACGCGGCTCTCCAGCGTCGGCGCGCCTATCAAGTAGAGCAGCTTGTCTACGAGGAAGACGGCGAGCAGCGGCGCGGCGATGACCAGCGCCGAGGTGAGCCACGCCGCGCCCGGTGCGAGGCCCGCGTCGCGGTGCTTCTTGGTCGCCACCCGCGCGGTGAGCAGCAGCGGGATCCAGAACGCGAGGAAGGCGCCGCACAGGTAGAACGGATGGCTCTCGGCGGCGGCGCCGAGCGCCTGGAGCGCGGTGCCGACCGACATGCGCACGGTGTCGATGAGGCCGAGCTCGGGCTGCATCAGGCCTCCTCTCGCTCGGGCTCAAGCATCTTGAGCGCGCTCCTGCCGATGTTGCGGACCGCGACGAACAGGTGCATCCGCCGCGGATCGTGCGCCTCGCGCACGCTCCAGCGCTGGGCGAGATCCCCGTCGGCGAGGACCTTCTCGACCGCCTCGCGCGACTCGCGCGGCACGTAGCCGACGTGCAGGCTGCTGCGCCCCGCGGTGTCCACGCCGAGCTCGAGCGGCACCGACAGCTTGGCCGCGAGCTGCTCGAGGAACTCGACGGCGCGCTCGCGCGCCGGACCGGCCCACTCCTCGGCCGCGGCGAAGGGCTGCAGGCCGGAGAGGTCGGGGCAGATCTGCTGCGCGAAGCGGACGAGCGCGTCGCGTTCGGCGAAGGCGCCGCTGCGCCAGGCCTGGCTCGCGCCGAGCGACTCGAGGTAGCGCAGCGCGAGCGCGCCGGGGTTCTGGGGCCGGGCCTTCGCCTCGTAGATCGACGCCAGGTCCTGCGAGCTGAGCAGGCCGCGGAAGAGGATGCCGGCCTCGGCGCCGCCGCCACACGAGGCGATCTCGGCGGCCAGCTCGTCGCCGAGCCACTCGCGGGTCTTCTGCAGCGCGGTGCGCCCCGCCTCGAGGATGGCGCGCTCGCCCTCGACGCGGGCGTGCAGGTGGGTGGCGATGCGCGAGGCCCACAAATCCTGCGAGTAGGCGACGCGGCGCGCGTAGTAGCGCTCGAGCTCGTCGAAGTGGCCGCGCGCGGCGCGGCGCAGCGCCTCGAAGCGCTCGCAGAGGCTGCGGTGGCGCTCCCGGTAGTGGCGATAGAGCGCGAAGCCGACGAAGACGAGCGCGATGAGGCTCATCCAAATCGCCGCCCACGGCCAGCCGGCGAGGAAGCGGCCGCCACCCTCGGGCTGGATGCCGGCGGCGGTGAAGGGAATGACCTCGCTCACCGCGACGCGCCAGGCGAGGCGCAGGGTAGCGGTGAGGAAGACCGCCATCGCCGCGCTGGCGACGATGCCCCAGCCGATGGTCCGGACGAACCGCGGGCGCTGCTCGAGCTCGGCGAGCAGCTCCTCGTGCGCGCTCTTCAGCTTCTTGCCGTCGGGGACCGCCGGCAGCTCGGGCCGCTCGACCCGGCTGCGCGAGTCGGCGCTCAGCCGCGCGAGGCGGGCCTCGAGCGCCGCCATCCGCGCGCGCGCCTTCTCGAGGCCGACCGGCGACTCGGCGATGCAGCGCGAGATCTCCCCCTCCGCATCGCGCTCGGCCTCTTCGAGGAGGGTGAGGCCGCCCTCGTCGACCAGCCGGGCCGCCGACTCCATCTTGAAGTCCTCGATCTCGGCGCGCTGGCGCTCGCCGCCGGCGATCACGCGCCGGACGTAGGGCTCGACGTGCGCCTCTATCGCCTCGGGCGGGTCGTCCCAGTGCGGATCGCTCAGCTCGAGGGCGGCGCGGTCGAGCTTGAGCTCCTCGCCGATGGGACGCTCGTTGCGCCCGAGGCGCAGCCGCTTCTCGAACTCCGCGCCTTCGGGCGACAGGCGCCGCGCGGCCGCCTCGATGTCGCCGAGCGCGTCGCCCTCGCCGAGCATCGCGTCGGCGATCTCCATCGCGAGCCGGCCGGCGCAGTAGCGCGACAGCGGCCGGGTGTCGAGCTCGAGGGTCGCGCAAGCAAAGCTCGCAAACGGCGCCTCGCCCTCCCCGTCGTGCTCGACGAGCGACCTGAGCGCGTCCTCGTGGTGGCGCAGGCCTGAATAGAGGACAAGGTGCAGGTAGGCGGCGACGGTGCGCACCAGCTCCTCGGGCGCGAGCACGTAGCGCGAGGTCTGGTCCTCGATCAGATAGACGGGCGCGAGCGGACGGCGCCGCTCGTCCGGAGCGCGCGAGAGGGCATCGAGCGCGTCGACGGCGGCGCGGATAGCCTCGCGGCCCGGCGCGGCGCGCGGGGCGGCGAGCAACGGGCAGACGGTGAGCCTGCCGCCGGTGCCCTGGAAGATGGGCCGGAACGCGTCGCGAAGCCGCAGCCCGGCCTGCTCGACGAGCCAGGGCACGAGTGGGGCGACCGAGGGCTCGGCCAGGTCGGCGACCAGGAAGAGATCGAGCCGCGGCGGGGGGGCGGC
>DHSB01000252.1:31694-42984 GCA_002408385.1 Myxococcales bacterium UBA5297 | reverse complement strand
GAGCCGCGGCGGGCGCGCGTCGCCCGCCCTGGTGGTCTCGACGCGCTGCTTCAGATCGAGCAGGCGGCGCGCCTCGGCGTGGAGCTTCTCGAGCAGCCGCCGCGCGCCCTCGTCGTCCGGCGCCCCGAGACTGTCGAGGGGCTCGGGGTGGGCGGGGCCTTCCGACACCTCTCGAGCCGGCGAGAGCTCGACCCCGCCCCTCGGCCCCTCGGCGACCGCCGCGCGGAGCACGATTAGGTTCGGCGGCGGCCGATCGTCCGCCTGCCTTTGAAGCAGCGCGGCGACCTCGCCACCGAACCGTCCGAGACAGAGGACGAGGGTCGGGTTTGCCAGCGGAAGATCCATCGATGCGCGCGGCTACTCCAGGGGCACGCGGTGGGCCCCGGCGATGGCCCGCAGCGCCTCGAGCTCGCGGGTGAGGTGCTCCTTCTCCTCCGGGGTGTCGGTGCCCCGCCGCTCGACCTGCAGGCGCTGGCAGCACTCGCGCAACATCGTCGCGAGCTCCGAGGTGCGCCGGTCCTCGACGAGGGCCTTGAGCGCCTTGGCCGCCTCCTCGACGACCCAGCTCTTCACGTCGGGATGCAGCCGGGTGAACTCCTCGAAGGCGCGGTCGCGGAAGCGGTGCAGCGTCCGGACCTTGACCGGGTCGGCGACGACGAAGACGCCCTCGCGACAGACGACCTGGCCGAAGAGCGTGGCGAGCACGAAGTCGCGCAGCTCCTTGTCGAGCGCTTTGGCCTTGTTCGCCATCGAGGCCGCCGCGAGCCGCTTCTCCATCCACAGCCGCTTGGCGCGCGGGCCCTTGAGCGACTCGAGGTCGATGTCGAAGAGCCCGCCGCCCGAAGCGCGCTCCCAGTTGCTGTCGATGTGCAGCGGGATGTCCGGCATCTTTGGCCCGTCGGGCGGCGGCCAGGGCTTGCCGCGGTCGAGCTCCTCGGCCTGCACGACGCGATAGCGCTGCGCGTACTGGCTCACCGAGCGCACCGAGTGGAGCGTGACCCCGAGCTTGGCGGTGTAGAAGACGATGCGCATCGGGTCGGCGGTGTCGATGACGTTTTGGGGCTCGACCGGATGGCTGCCCATGGTGGTCAGGTAGCCCCCGAGCGCGTCGCGGTACTTCGGATCGAGGGTGGCGAAGTGCTTGTCGGGCAGGTACTGGCCGCCCGGGTAGAGGTCGATGAACGGCTGGCACTTGCTGCCGGCGAACTCGAACTTGTCGTCGATGTAGCGCTCGACGTCCGAGTCGGGGATCGCCGGGCGCTCCTCGGCGACCGCCTCGATCGTCGGGGCCGGGCGGCCCGGCTCGGTGAGCCGGCGGATCGCGCGCGCGGTGCGGGCCTCGAAGACGAGCCCCTCGTCGATGCGCAGCCCGCCCTCGCCTTCGGCCCCGCCGCACAGATCCTTGCGGAAGCGCTCGCGGCCGAGCGAGACGAGCGCCTCGACGACCCGCGCGCGCATCTCGTCCTCGGTCAGCGAGCCCTCGGAGGCGCGGCGCACCTCGTCGAGCGCGGCGGCGACCCCGGCGTCCGAAGGGGCGCGCTCGCGGTAGAGGTGCTCCCAGTAGCGCTCGCCGTTGAGGTGGTTCTGGAAGACCTCGACGTCGAGGACGTACTCGTTGGCCGCGCCGCCGCCCTCGCGCTCGCCGCCGGTCTTGAGCAGCCGCTCGGCCTTCTCCACGAGGATGCGCTCGATGTCCTGGGCGCGGTCGAAGAGGGTGCCCACGCTGCGCAGCCGGGTGGTGATCTCCCGGACCAGTTCGTCGTAGAAGCGCACCATCGCGCGGCTGGTCGCCTGGGTGGACGACTTGCGCACGACCTTGTCGTAGAAGGGCTTGAACTCGGCGACGACGGGCTTGTAGTCGCTGCCGACCAGGTCGCGCAGGGTCTTGGGGGCCGCCTTGGCGAGCCGATCGCGATAGTCGGAGAACTGCGAGGCCGCGGCGTCGGGGGTGAAGTCCTTGACCGACTCGTAGGCCTCGCCGTCGGCCTTGCGCCGCTCGTGCAGCGCCTCGCGCAGCTTGACCAGGAAGTAGCGGGCGCGGATGGGGCCCTGGCCGTCGACGAGATCGGAGAGGCTGCCCTTCTCGCCCAGGCCGCGCACCGTCTTCAGGACGCGCTCGACCTGCATCGCGCCGCCGGTGTTGGCCTCGTCGAGCCGCTTCTTGAGCAGGGTCCACTTCTTGTTCAGCTCGTCGGCGACCCCCTCCTGGCCCTCGAGGCCGAGCAGGTCCTCCTCCTTCCACGAGGGCAGCTTCAGGTCGCGGCCGAGCTGCTCCCTGAACTCGTCGACCCAGCGCAGGTACTCGCCGAGCGCGCCCTGAGACCGGTCGCCGACCCAGTCGACGGCGCTGCGGGCCATCTCGCCCTTCTCGCCGCTCAGGCGCGCGGCGGCCTCGATCTCGGAGGCGAAGTTGCGGTCCGGCGCGTCCGGGTCGCTGCTCGCGCCCGAGTTGGCCGCGCCCCCGGCGAAGGCCGAGCGCATCACGTCGGCCGCGTAGCGGGTGGCGAAGTACTCGAGGATGTCGGCGGCCGGCAGCACCAGCGCCGAGACGCCGAAGGAGCCGTAGCTCTTGGTGAAGCCGTTCTCCTCGAGCGCGGCGAGCTCGCGGGTGTCGTTGTCGAGCGTCGAGTGCTCCTTCTCGAGGATGGTCGAGAAGATCTGCGCGTGGGCCGCGTCGGCGACCGCCGGGTAGACCAGCTTCGGGTCGGCGATGACCACGCCGGCCGAGGTCTCGGAGTCCACGAGATAGACCTGGTCGAAGATCGGCCGGGTGATGCCCTTGTCGCCCGCGTCGTTGGGGTTGAAGTGGAACTCGACGAAGCCGAACTCGTCGCGGTCGTGCGCGGTCTCGAGCAGCTCGATCTCGCAGAGGGCCGCGTAGCCGTTGGTCATCACCTTGTCGAACTGGTTGAGCGGCAGGCCCTGGTTGCGAAAGACGTTGGGCAGCACGAAGGTGCCGGTGATCTGGTGGCCGCGGCCCGCGAGCAGCTTGCGCAGGTTGGCCGCCATCAAGGCCGAGCCGCCGCTGCCGGTGCCGCCGGCGAGCGAGGCGTAGAGGTAGATCTTGGCCGCCTTGTTGGCGCGGTAGGGGTTCTGGACGTCGTAGGCGCGGGCGATGGCGCTCTTGAGCGCGGCGAGGATGCCGCCGGCGTCGTTCTCGAGCTGGTAGGTGAGCGACAGGCGCGACTCGATGCGGATCTGCCCGGCGCCCTTGCCGCGCGTCGAGCGGGGCCGGTAGAAGTCGGGCCACCACTGCAGGAAGGAGGGGTCGGCCGCCCTGTGCGTCTTGCCGAGCTTCAGGTCGACGTAGCCGGGCTTGTCGAAGTCGCTGACGACGAAGCGGTGGTTCGAGTCGACCCACTTGCAGCGGGCGAGGTCGTCCTGATCGGTGTCGATGACGAAGAAGTGGATGAGGTCGCGGTAGCGCCGGTAGTTCTCCTCGTCCTGCTTCACCTTGCGGGCGATCTGGTTGACGACCGAGCTGCCGCAGCCGCCCAGCCCCACGAAGAAGCAGGGCGCGATCTTCTTGTCGTACATGGTCTCTCCCGTCTCTTCTCGTCCGCCCCCGGTGGCCGGTTTGGCCAGGGGGTGTCTACTCGTCCTCGTCTTCCTTGCCGACCCAGACGACCAGGCCTTCGTCCAGCTCGTACTTCGTCCCGTAGACCGGCTTGAACGGCCGCGTATGGCTCTCGTCGCCCGCGGTGGCGCTGCGGCCCTGGGCAGGTCTCAGCTCGACGCCGCCGTCCCGGGCGACGAGCTCGCACAGCAGCGGCGAGCTGCGGCGGATGGGCCCGCCTCCACCGATCTTGAGGGTCGCGGGCCGGTAGAAACCGGGCTTGGCGCGCAGCGCGAGGCCGTAGTCGCCCTCGTCGTCGTTCGGCTTGTCGACGTAGAAGACGCGCAGCTTGCGCGGGAAGCGGCTCGGGGTCTTGAAGCCGGCGACGACGAAGCCGAGCAGCAGCACGACGAGCCCGAAGGTGGTCTTGCCGCCGTGCTTCTCCCAGAACGTGAGCGGGAGGATCGTCGCCTCGACCTCGATGCGCCCGCCCTCGCGGTTCTCGTAGGGCGCGGTGAGCGGCACGAGCATCAGCGCGCCCTTGATCTGTCCGGGCGTCGCCTCCTCGGGCACCTCGATCTCCAGGTCGAAGCGCTTCTGCTCGAGCGTCAGCTTCAACTTCCGGGGCTCGATCTCGAACGGCAGCCCTTCGGCCTGCAGCTTCAGCTCGACGTCGCCGAGGAACTCCGAAGGCCGCAAATCGAGCAACGCCTGGACGCTCGTTCCTGGCTTCACCGCGCCGACCTGCAGCGGACCGGGCGCGGCGAGCTTGAGCGGCGGCACCGCGAGCACGGTCACCGGCGCGGCGACGCGGGTGAGCGCGCCGGCCGGCCCCGGCTCGACGCGGGCGCGCAGCACCACGCTGCCGGGCTTCTGGGTGGCGATCTTGCCGACGCGGGCGCCGCCCTCGCCGGCCGCGAGCTCGACTTTGCGCTCGATTCCCTCCCCCTTCGCCTCGACCACGAACCGGTGGCGAGCCAGGAAGCTCTCCTCCGGCATCCCGCCGCCCTCGCCCGCGGCGAGGAAGGCCTTCACCTCGATAGGCTGACCGACCGCGACCTGCTGCGGCACCTCGAGCCGCAGCCCGAGGTCGTAGTTCTGGATCGCCGAGATGGCCGAGTCAGGCAGCGGCTTGCTCGGCTTGACCGTCCAGGTGCCCGCGGCCGGCTTCGGCAGGTGAAAGAAGCGATAGCGCTCGGCGCGCACGTAATAGAGCGTCGGTGAGTCGAAGGACAGGGGCGCCCCGTCCGGCTGCAGGATCTCGAGCTCGACGTCGCGCGGAGCGACGACCACCAGGTCGAGCGAGGCGACGAGCTTGTCGACGCTGATCGCCGAGGACTCGGCCGCGGCGACGCGCGCGCCGGAGTTCTGGGCGTGGATCTCGGCGAAGAGCTGCGGAAGATCCGCGGCCTTCTCGGTGACCGAGCCGCGGCCACGGCTGCGTCGGGCGAGCTCGTGGAGAAACTCGCGGGGAGCGTTGCGCGACAGGCCCACGGCCACCGTCTCGACGCCCTCGAGCTTGGGCAGCAGCTCCGAGAGCACCGTCTGCTGGCACCTCTGCTCGCGCGCCTCCTTGGCGCGCTTGGAACGGTCGGGCTTCTCGCCTTCCTTTAGATACTGGGGGTTGTCCGGGGCGGGCTCGCACCGTCCGTCGGTCAGGAAGACGAGGAAGCGCTTCTCGCCCGGATCGGCGGGTGCCGCGGCGAAGGCCTGGGCGGCGGCCTCGAAGGCCGCGCCGAAGTCGGTCCAGTCGCCGTCGTCGGAGATGGAGCGGATGGCGTCCTTGAGCCGGTCGCGGTCGGCGGGCGAACGGATCTCCAGGAATTCGCCGAGGATCTCCTTCGCTTGGGAGTCGAATTGCCAGACCGCGACCCGGTCGCCGTCGCGGGCCAGGTCCACGTAGAGCTCGGCGGCGACTTTGCGAAGCTTTTGTGGGTCGGTCGTCCGCATGCTCGACGAGGCGTCGACCATGATCAGCGTCCGGAACGCCTCGGCACGCGCCCCACCGGCCGTCGCGAGCGCGAGGACCCCGCATAACCAAGCAGCGCGCCTGGACACCGACACCTCCCGGGAGAGTAAGCAAGTGGGCGATTTCCGCACCTAAACACCGGGATGTCAAACCTCGGACGACCGAAGAAGTCGGGCCCGTTCGCCCTGGAGCGCAGGCCGAGCTGGCGAGGCCGCAAGTCGAAGGCGCCTTCGAGTCCGCCTCCTTCGTTCCCGCGGGGAGGCTGGGCTCGAGGTGACCGGAGGCGGCCCGCGGCGTTGAGGCACTCGGGGAGATTGGCTACTGTGCCCGGCCTGACGAAACGGAGGCGACAGACCATGAACATGAAGCGAATTCTCGTACCGGCGCTGGCATCGGCCGCCCTGGCCCTGCAGGGCTGCGCCGCCACCTGCGAGGACGCCTGCAGCGCGGGCTTCGACTGCTTGAAGATTGTGGGCTACGAGGTCTCGATGACGGTCGCGCAGTGCGCCGAGGAATGCGAGAAGAGCACCTGCGCCGACAAGCAGACGGCCATCGACTGCATGAGCGAGATCAAGTGCGCGGACGCCCAGTCGGGCGCGGGCGAGCTCATGAGCTGCGCGAACAACTGCCCCGACCTGATCACGCTGCAGGCAGGCGAGTAGGCCTTCCTCCGGTTTCCCTCGACGTGGCTACGGCTCGCGTCGCGGAGAGCCTCGGGAACAAGCTTGGAGGTCCAAAGCCGTGCGCCCTTTTCTCCTCGCAGCCTACGGCCGTTTGACAGCCCGCCCGCTTTGGAGGAGATTTCGCCGTCGACATTTCGCTGTCTCGAACAAGAACCCGGAGGTTCCCATGAAGAAGCTGCTCGTTGCGATGTCCGTTTGCGCCGCATTCGCCCTCTCCGCCTGCTCGGATCCCTGCGTCGATCCTTGCGAGGAGGCGAAGGAGTGCTCGGACGCGAGCGAACTCTTGAAGGTCGTCGATTGCCCGGCGCTCTGTGAGGAGATGCAGAAGCAGGCCGAAGACAAGGGCTGCGCGGACGAGTACGACGAGTCCCTGTCCTGCAGCGCGGATCTGAACGTTTGCAACCCCGATGAGTCGAAGTGCGCGACCGAGGGCGAGAAGCTCGCCACCTGCCTGGCGAAGTAATCGCCGCAATCCTGCGATCACAAAAAGCCGCCTGCCTCTCGATTTTGAGGCAGGCGGTTTTCTTTTCGCCAGCGAATCTGCGGACTCCTACGTCCCCGCCACCTGCACCCCTTCGAAGACCAGCGTCGGGGTCCGCAGGTTCGAATAGGCGAACGGGTCGTTGCCCACCGCGACCAGCCGCTTCCAGAGCTCGAGGTGGTTGCCCGAGATGTTCATCTCGGCGACCGGCTCGGCGAGCACACCGCCGCGCACGCGGAAGCCCTGGATGCCCAGCGAGAAGTCGCCGGTGGTGCCGTTGGAGTTTCCGCCGAGGAAGCCGGTGACGAGGATGCCCTCCTTCATCTGCGCGAGCAGCTCGGCCTGGCTCTTCTCGCCCAGCTTCCAGGCGAGGTTGGTCGTGCCGCTGGTCGTCGGCCGCATCTCCAGCTTTCGCCCGTAGTAGTTGTCGACGTAGTAGCCCCGCAGCACCCCGGCCTCGAAGACCGGCAGGCGGCGGGCGGCGATCCCCTCGCGGTCGAACAGCCGTGAGCCGAGGCCGCGGACGATGAGCGGGTCGTCGGCCAAATCGAGCATCGGGCTGCCGATCTGCTGGCCGAGCTTGCCCTCGAACATCGAGTGCTTCTGCTGCAGCGCCGAGGCCGCGAGCGGGCCGAGCAAGTAGGAGACGAGCCGGCCGCTGGCGCGGTTGTCGATGGCCAGGGTCAGCGTCGCCGACTCGCCCTTCTTCGAGCCTATCCGCTGCAGCGCGCGCTCGGCGGCGCGTCGGCCCAGGGCGGCGAGCTCCGGCAGGTCGCCAAAGTGGCAGACGCCTGCGTAGTCGTACTCCTCGGGCCGCCGGCCGTCCGGATCGCGCACGGTCACCTCGGCGACCGGCCAGTACGCGGTGTCGCGCCGCACGCCCTCGAAGCCGTTGGAGGCGACGCGGGCGGTCTCGGACCAGCCGTCGGAGAAGTCGGTCGTGACCGAGACGATGGCCTCGGCGCCCTTGACCGCGCGGGCCGACTCCTCGAGCGCCTGCGCGATGCGGCGGCGCTGCTCGGCGGTGATCTTGTCGTAGCCCGGGTCCTCGAGCTCGAGGTCGATCTCGGCCTGGCCCTGGTACAGCTCGGGATCGGGCAGCTTGCGGAACGGGTCGGGGGCGAGCGCCCGCGCGAGCGCGACCGCCTTGCCGACGAAGTCCTCGACGGCCTCGGCGCGCAGATCGCTCGTCGAGACCGCCGAGTAGCGGCCGTCGACGTAGAGCTGCAGCGACAGGCCGCGCGAGGTGGCCTCGGAGATCTTCTCGACCTTTCCGTCGCGCCAGCCCACCTTCACCTCGCGCGACAGCCCGGCGGCCGCGGCCGCCTCAGAGGCGCCCTTGGCCTTGGCCGATTCGACCGCCCTGCGGGCAATCTCCAACATGCTCGGGTTCGTCATCTCTTGCTCCTGCGGCAGCGCGGCCTCTAGCCGCGTCCGCCCACGGTGACCGAGGCCACGCGCACGGTCGGCATTCCCAGCGAAACGGGCACGCTCTGGCCATCCTTGCCGCACATCCAGGTGCCCTCGTCGATGGCCATGTCGTCGGCGACCATGTCGATCTGCTCGAGCACCTTGGGCCCGTTGCCGATGAGGTTGACGTCCTTGATCGGCCGCGACAGCTTGCCGTCCTCGATGAGCCAGCCGTTCTTCACGTAGAAGGTGAAGTCGCCCGCGCCTATCTGGACCTGGCCGTTGGTGAAGGTCTCGGCGAGGATGCCCTTCTTCACCGAGGCGATGATCTCGTCCTTGGTATGCGGGCCGGGCAGCATGTAGGTCGCCCGCATGCGCGGCACCGGCGCGAACGCGTAGCTCTGGCGCCGCCCGTTGCCGGTCGGCTCGACCCCGTAGTGCTTCGCCGAGATGCTGTCGTGCATGTAGCTGGCGAGCACGCCCTGGTCGACGAGCACGGTGCGCCCGGCGAGGTTGCCCTCGTCGTCGACGTTGATGGCCCCGCGCGAGCCGTCGAGGCTGCCGTCGTCGACGATGCTCACGATGGGCTTGGCGACCGGCTTGCCCATCCGGTCGGCGAAGATGCTGACGCCCTTGCGGTTGAAGTCGGCCTCCATGCCGTGGCCAATCGCCTCGTGCAGCAGGATGCCCGACGAGCCGGCCGCGAGCACCACGGGCAGCTCGCCGGCCGGCGGCTGGCCGGCCTCGAAGAGGATGGTGGTGCGCGCGACCGCCTCGGAGAGCACGCGGTCGAGCCGCTCGGGCGAGTAGAACTCGAACCCCGCGCGCCCGGCGCTGCCGTAGCGGTTCGACTCGCGCCGGCCTTTCTCCTCGGCAGTGCAGGAGAGCGACAGCGTGGTCATCGGCTGGAAATCCTCCACCAGCCGGCCGAGGCTGTCGGCGACCAGGATGACCCCCACCTCGTCGGTCAACGACAGGCTCACCTTCTTGATGCGCGCGTCGGCCTTCAGGGCGCGCGCATTCAGGTCGGCGAGGATTGGCAGCTTCTGCTTGGGCTCGACGCCCTCCCAAGACACCTGCATCGGATAGCGCTGCGCCTTGCCGTCGCTGACCCGGAAGCTGGGCGGAGCCTGGCGCGCCGGTCCCTCGGCGACCGCCGCGGCGGTCTCGGCGGCCCGCTTGAGCGACTCGGGCGAGAAGTCCTCGGTGTAGGCGTAGCCGGTCTGGTCGCCCTTGACCACGCGCACCCCGACGCCCAGCTCGGTGTTGATGGAGGCGCGGTTCACCTCGCCGTCCTCGAGCCCCATGTAGTTGGTGATGCGGTGCTGAAAGAAGAGATCGGCGTATTCGCCCCCGCGCCCGAGCGCCGCGGCCAGGGTGTTGCGCACCAGCGGCTCGTCCACCCCGAACTGGCCGAAGTAGCCGATCCCTCCGGTCGCCCCGGTCGGTCGCACCGCCGCCCGGCTGCAGCCGAGCAGGCTTTCGCCCATCGCCGCGGCGGCTATCGTCGCCGCGCTCACGCCCATGAACTGGCGCCGCGAGATGCGGTCATCGCTCATCGTTCACCTCTTTGGTTTGTCGCTGGAGTCGGACCCCTGAGGATGGCCAACCAGGCGCCAGAAGGCAAAGGCAAATCGACCGTTCGGGCTCGCCCATCGGGGGGCAGACCGGACGTCGAGGCGCTCGCTCGCCGGCCGGTCGACCCGAGAAACGAGTGTTGGCCGAGGCGATGTCCGGCAGGCGAAAGTGAACGACAGCAATCCCTTTGCGCGAGGCTTGCCACCTGCGCGAGCGTGAATAACCTCGCCTCATCGCCTGCCCTCCCAAAGCTCCGAACCAACCGTCTGCCCACTGGGCGCCCATCGGAGCGAGCGGGGAGGCACCCAGCGAGCAACCCGGCGTTCGCGAACGAGGCCGCGATGGACGGCTACATCCTTGTCGTCGATGACGACGACGACTTTCGGTCATTTGTCGCCGAGGACCTGGAGAGCCTGGGCTATGAGGTCCGGCAGGCCGAGAACGGCCAGGTCGCGCTCGAGCGGCTCGAAGAGGAGATGCCCGCGCTGGTGCTGCTCGACCTGAAGATGCCGGTGATGAGCGGCTGGGCGGTGCTCGAAGCGCTGCAGCACATCCCGAGCGCCCGCGGCATCCCGGTCCTGGTCATCTCCGCCTACGGCTTCGAATGGGAGGCCGAGCTGGTCGGCGCGGCCGGCTACATCAGCAAGCCGGTCGAGGCCGACGCACTGCGCCGCAAGGTAGACGCGCTGGTCGGGCCTCCGCAGCGGGCGGTGCTGCACTGAGAGAGCCGTCGAAGAGCCCTTCGAGCGACAACCGGTCAGCCACGAGCGCCAGCCTTCGGGCTGGCGGCGCCGGCGTCTCGCGGGGGGGACCGGATCCAAGGGCCTCTCGGCTGCGCCCCTGACCGACCGCCCCGTCTGCGCGAGGTCGCAGCCGGCAGAAGAAGCGACGAAGAGCTCGGGGGCTCGCGGCGAGCCCTCGACTCTGGCCTACGCTCGGCTGACCGGGGGGGCGAGCCGCGGCCCGGGCGATTTCGGGTTCGCGACGCGGCAAGTCCACCCTCCCGGGCGACCTCGCGTCCCCCCGTCGCCACCGTTGGCAACTGGGCTATCATGGCGCCGGACCCACGCCCGTCGCGATGCCGACCTCCGCCCTCTCCCTCCCCGCGCCGACTCCCGCCGAAGAGCCGGAGCTTCGCCCCGCGATCCGCTGCGAAGGCCTCGTCAAGCGCTTCGCGGGCTTCGCCGCGGTCGATGGCCTGTCGCTCGAGGTGCCGGCCGGCGCCTTCTACGCCTTCCTCGGTCCCAACGGCGCGGGCAAATCGACCACCATCGCCCTGCTGACCGGCATCTACGGCGCCGACGCGGGCAAGATCCAGGTCCTCGGCCACGACCTGCGCCGCGAGCCGGTCGCGGTGAAGGCGAAGATCGGGGTCGTCTTCGAGGAGCTCGCGCTCTTCGAGCGGCTCACCGGTCGCCAGTACCTCATCTTCTGCGGCCGGATGTACGGCCTGGGCGGCGAGGAGGCCGCGCGGAGGGCGGTCGAGCTGCTCGATCTCGTCGAGTTGACACAGAAGGCCGAAGGGCTCATCGCCGACTACTCGAAGGGCATGAGGCGGCGGCTCGCCATCGCGGCGGCGGTCATCCACGCCCCCGAGCTGCTCTTCCTCGACG
>DHSB01000252.1:31197-31551 GCA_002408385.1 Myxococcales bacterium UBA5297 | reverse complement strand
AGCTGCTCTTCCTCGACGAGCCGTTCGAGGGCATCGACGTCCTCGCCGCCGGGGTCATCCGCGAGCTGCTCAAGGAGCTCAAGCGCGGCGGCACCACGCTCTTCCTGACCACGCACGTGCTCGAGATCGCCGAGCGGCTGGCGACGCACGCCGGGGTCATCGTCGCCGGGAAGATGCGCGCGAGCGGCCCGCTCGAGTCGCTGCTCTCCGAGCACCAGGCCCCCTCGCTCGAGGCCTTGTTCGAGAAGCTGGTCGGCGCGCCGCGCGCAGCCGGGGTGAGGCTCTCGTTCTATGGCTAGCGGCCCGGCGAATCTGAGCGAGGAGGCGGACGCCGGTCAGCCCGAGCCGAGTCGA
>DHSB01000252.1:30231-31065 GCA_002408385.1 Myxococcales bacterium UBA5297 | reverse complement strand
GGTCAGCCCGAGCCGAGTCGAGGCTGCCTCGATTCCACTCACGGCGAGCGAGGCCGGGAGAGCCCCCTCTCTCATGCGCGCGCGGCCGCCGCGCCCGACGCCAAGCGCCGGGTGCCGTCGCTCTTCGCGCACCTCGGCCTCATCTGGAGCCTGCGCCTGACGGTCGCGGGGAACCGCTTCCGCAACCTCTCCGGCTCCGCGCCTGCCGTGCTCGGCGGGCTCGTCCTCGGGACCATCTCGCTCGGCCTGGGCTGGGGCGCCTACTCGATGCTCGCCGCCCCGGCGGTCGCCGCCTCGCCGCTCTGGTCGCACTTCCTGCTGCGGATGACGGTCTTCCTGGTGAGCGCGGTCTTCGTCACCTGGCCCATCCTGTCGGCCGGGGTCGACGAGCACTCGGAGCTGTCGCGCTTCGCCACCTTTCCCATCCGCCCGTTTCGCCTCTTCGCGGCCTCGTCGCTCTCGGCGCTCTTCGAGCCTCGCGCGGTCCTCTTCTACCCCGCGGTGATCGGAGCTGCCCTGGGCTACTCGGCCCACCGGCCGTTCCCGTGGTCGCTGGGCGCGGCTCTCATCGCCGCCTACCTCTTCTTCAACGTCGCCTGGGGACGCGCGGGCCTCACCCTGGTGCTCAACGTGCTGCGCCACCGGCGCTCGGCCGAGATCCTCGGCGTGGTCTTCGTCGGCGCGCTCTTCCTCGCCTCGCTCGCGCCGCCCATCCCGGTCGACCTCGGCTGGATCTACGCGCTCTTCCAGCCCGGCGGCGCGGCGACCGCGGCGCTCGGCGACCGCCTGGAGATCGCCGCCCGCGCCAGCTTCGCCATCGGCTCGACGCCGCCC
>DHSB01000252.1:25705-30022 GCA_002408385.1 Myxococcales bacterium UBA5297 | reverse complement strand
CGACCTGCTCTTCTGGGCCTTGGTCGGCTCGGCGGTCTCGTTCTGGCTGCTCGTGCGCTTCTACCGCGGCACGGCGCGACCGGCCAAGCCGCGCCGCGAGCGCGCCTGGCTGGGCGCGGGATGGCGCGACGGCGCGTTCTGGGCGCTCATCGAGCGCGAGGCGAGCGACTGGCTGCGCAATCCGAAAGCGCGGCTGCTGTGCGCGGTGCCCTTCTTCCTGTGCATCCTCGTCAAGCTCGTCTCGGCGCGCGACCTCGCGGCGGCCTTCCTCGGCGATGCGACCGACGCCTGGCTGCTCTGGGTCTTGTGCACCTACGCCGGGCTCGTCGTCGGCGCCAACTTCGCGCAGAACATCTTCGCCTACGACGGCCCGGGCCTCGCGCTGCTCTACGCGGCCCCGGTGAGCCTGCGGACGATCATCGTCGCCAAGAACGCGGTCCACACCGCTGCGGCGCTGCTCGTCTCGCTGCTGCTGGCCGTCTTCTATTCGGTCTACATGCGCCGCTTCGAGGCCGTGAGCGTGCTCGTCGCCCTGCTCGCGCTGCTCGCGCAGATGCCGGTGCTCGTCGCGGTCGGCAACCTCCTCTCGGTGCTCGCGCCGCGCAAGTTCCACGCCTCGCTGCGCCGGCGCGACCGGCCTCCGCCGGTGGCGACGCTCGTCGGCCTCGCCGCGGCGGCGGTCTCCATCGCCCCGACCGCGCTGATCATGCGCGGGCTCGACCGCAGCGCACCGGGCCTGAGCACGCTCGCGCTGCTCGCCTTGGTCGGAGCGCTCGCCTGGCTCGCCTACCTCAAGCTGCTGCCGCGCGCGTGCGCCCTGCTCGAGACGAGGCGCGAGACGGTCCTGCGCCTGGTGATGCGCGAATAGGTTCAGGAGAGCCGATGCCCGCCAAGCCCACGACCACCGTCACGCCCGAGCAGCGCCGGACAGCGGCGCGCTCTGCCAGGCTCGACGATGAAGCGCTGCTCGCCGAGTGCGAGCAGGAGGTCTTCATCGCCAGCGGCCCGGGAGGCCAGCACCGCAACAAGTCGGAGACCGCGGTGCGGCTGCGCCACGGGCCCACCGGCCTCGTCGCCAGCGCCACCGAGCGGCGCTCGCAGGCGCAGAACAAGGCGACGGCACTCGAGCGGCTGCGCGAGAAGCTCGAGAAGCGCGCGACCGTGCCCAAGCCGCGCAAGAAGACCAAGCCGACGGCGGGTTCGCAGCGGCGCCGCCTCGAGGGCAAGAAGCGGCTCTCGGCGAAGAAGCGCGAGCGGCGCGAGCTCGGCGAGCAGTGAGCCTGGGACATCGGTCGGTTCGGGCGAGGCGCTTTGCAGGCCATCGAGCGCGGCCCAGAGCGCCGCTCGAGCGAGTGCGGGTTGCGACGGCGCCTATCCCTTGCGAGGGCGCGGGGCGCGCATGCGGGTGGTGACCTGCTCGCCAGCGCGACCGGGTGGCGACGGCATCGGCCGCACTCCGGTGGGCAGGTCGCTGATGTCCTCGTCGACCGAGGAGCCCGGCTCCAGCGCCGGGAGCACGTCGGTCGCGCCCGACAAGGGCTCGGGCGCAGCCGGCCTCGAGCGGACCCCGGTCGGCAGGTCGCCGATGTCCCCCGGCGGCCTCGGCATCGGCCGCACTCCGGTGGGCAGGTCGCTGATGTCCTCGTCGACCGGAAGGCTCATCACCGGCAGCGCGTCGGTCGCGTCGAAATCCTGCAACGACCGGGGAACGGGCGAGTCGATCAGCGCGGCGCCGCCGGAGAGAGGCCAGTCGACCGGAGGAGGCGGCAAGTCGCCGAGGGGCTCTTCGACGTCGATGTCGAAATCGTCCAGGCAGACCTCGGCCGCTCCCGCGAGCGGCTCGCCGAGCTTCGATTCCTCGCCCGAAGAAGAAGCCAAAGGGCCTCTTCGCGACCGACTCGACCCGGCGCGGGGCGAAGAGAACGAACGGGGGCGAGGAAGCTTTTCCTTAGGACGACCCATGGGCTGCTCGGCCTCTTGCTGTTCGGGCGGAGCGTAACACCGGCACTCGACAGAGCGAGAGCGCGCGCCACCATCCCAGGCGCCGAGCGGGCCGGCCTACCCGATGGCGGCGACGATGCGCCTGGCGGTCTCGCCCACCGCGTCGCGAAGGAACGCGGGCTCGACCACTTTGGCCTCGCCGCCGAACGAGAGGACGTACGAAACGATCCAGTCGCGCGTCGCGCCCTGCAGCTCGACCTCCACGCCTCCGTCGGGCAACGCCTTGGCCTGTTCGGCAAACCGCTCGCGCACCCAGGGGGCGGCGGTCGGCGAGAACCGAATCCGCGCGCTCACGCCGCTGCGCGCGCCGGTTTCCGCGCGGACCTCCTTGCGCTCGCGGAAGGTGCGCTCGGTAAGAAGCAGCGATCGAATGCGGTCGACGCGGAAGAGCCGGTCGTCCTGGCGCACCAGGCAAAATCCGGCCAGGTACCAATGTCCGCGGTGCAGGTAGGCCGCGTAGGGGCGCACGGTTCGCCGCTCGCTCTTGTCGCGGCCGGCGGCGAGATAGTCGAACTCGACCTCGCGCCCCTCGCGCGCCGCTCTGGAGAGCGGCTCGAGCAACTCGTCCATCGGCGC
Organism: Myxococcales bacterium UBA5297; assembly: GCA_002408385.1. Lineage (GTDB taxonomy): Bacteria > Myxococcota > Myxococcia > Myxococcales > UBA5297 > UBA10939. The sequence goes on along the minus strand of DHSB01000252.1, from coordinate 27,445 downwards.
GGCCTCCGAGCCCACGCGCTCGGCGAGCCGCTCGAAGGGCTCGCGCGCCGACTCGGGCACGGCGGCGAAGAGCTTCTCCTGGGCCGAGGCGAGCGCGGTCCTCGCCGCCGGGCGCAAGAGCTGCGCGCTCGCCCACAGCGCCGCGGCCTCGGGCGCGGTCAGCCGTGGCGGGCGCTCGAACCGCTGGTCGAGCACGACGAAGACGCGGTCGTCCTCGACGTAGATGTCGATGAAGTCGTCGGGCGAGAACGGCGGGGGGCCCCCCAGCGCGAGCTTGTCGAGATCGTCGCGCAAGGTCGCCGGCTCGACCCCGAGCCGCTCGGCGAGCGGCTCGACCCTCAGGCCCGGGTGGCGCACCGCGTACGGGACGACGAGCAGCAACCGCCGCAGCCTCTCGCGCGCCTCGCTCATCGCGGCTCCTCGGGCTGCGCGTGATGGCGGGCGACGGCCTCGGCCATCTCGCGGAATCGAGCGAGGGCCCGCGCCGACCCGAGCACCTTCGCGCCCTCGCCCAACGGCAGGACCCGGCGCAGCAGGGCGTCGAGGTAGGTGGCGACCACCTTGACGCGCGCGCCTTCACCCGCGGCCTCGACGGCCGCCTTCGGGAAGAGCCGCGAGGCGAGCGGCGCCAGCTCCGCGCTGAGCTGGAGCTCGACCTCGACCGGCGGGTGGAAGCGGTGCTCCCAAGCCTGCTCGGCGGCGACCTCGGAGATCCGAAAACTTGCCGGGACCTCGAAGTCCGGGCTCTTCAGCCTCTCGTCGTTGACGCGGACGCGGGCGATGCGCTCGACGAGGAAGGTGCGCTCGGCCTGGCGCAGGTGGCAGTAGCCGACGAGGATCCACACGCCGCGCCGCAGGCACATTCCCCAGGGATCGACTTCGCGCTCGGTCTGCTCGTCGCGGCCGAGGGCGCGGTAGGAGAGCCGCACGCGCTTACGGGCGAGCAGCGCCCCCCACAGTGTCTCGAGCCGCGCTCCGGCCTCGGCCGTCGCCTTGCCGAGCTCGGCGAAGAGGTGAGGCGAGCCGCCGACCGGGCCGCCGGGCGCGCCGAAGGCGATCTTGCGCAACGCATGGCCGAGATCCGCGCGCCCGGGGAAGGCCCCGGAGGCGAGCGCCGCGCTGCCGGCGGCAAAGAGCACGGCGAGCTCCTCGGGCGTGAAGCTCACCTCGGGCAGGTAGTACCCGTCGCGAAGGCGGTAGCCGCCAAGCTCCTCGTTCCCGGGCGGCTGGTAGTCGAGGTTGACGCCCAGCTCGGCGAGCTCGCTCTTGTCGCGCTCGAACTTGCGCTCGAAGGCCTCCTTCGAGCACTGGCCGTAGTCGGGAAAGACCTCGCGCAGCTCGGCGGGGCTCACCGGCTCCTTGGCGTCGAGAAAGAGCGCGATGAGATCGAGGAGGCGCTCGGTCCTGTCCATAGTCGGGCCCTCCAACTCGTTGAGAGCCGAACAACTTAGGGCGCGAGATGCTCGCCGTCCAGGCGGGCAAGCTTGGTCGACCGTAAGGGGGACGGGCGGGCGTTGGCTCGTCGCCTCCCCATGGCGTCCACGCCGTCTGGCGAGGGCGCCCTTCGCGTCTGTTGCGCCGCCACCGGCGTCCAGACGCGGCCGAAGCCCGTCCTGTCCTCCGGGAAAGCGACCTTGTCAGGCGCCATGGCCCTCCATCGGCCGACCAGCGCGCTCCCCAGGCTCTCCACAGCCTTCCCGACCGCCTCCCCGGGTTGCGCGCCACGTGGCGCACGACCCG
>DHSB01000252.1:0-25508 GCA_002408385.1 Myxococcales bacterium UBA5297 | reverse complement strand
CCTAGCCTCGCGCCACGTGGCGCGCGTCAGGGGAGGCGCCTCCCTTGGGCTGCGCCACGCTGCGCGAGGCCAGGGAGGTCACGAGGAAGGGGTTCGGCGGCTCGAGGGCGCCTTGGGGAGCCGCAAGGAGGGGCTTCGATGAGTCGAGAACGGCCTTGAGGGCCGCAGGGAAGGGCCTGGCCCGGTCGGACTGGCGCTCGGCGATTCCGGGAGGGGCGTCGCCGGCGCTTGGCGCGCGATTCGCGATCCCGAGCTGGTTTCTGCCGCGGGTGCGCAGGGACGATCGGCACCTCCGCCGCACTCCAATCCCGCGCGCGGCCGCGGATCAAAGCCCCGCACTGGCGCAGTGAGGACGAGTCTTGGGGGCGGGGCGATGGTCTCGAGCGCTCGAGAGGCGGGCGAGACGGCGGCCCGAGCGCATCCGGAGCATCTGCAGGAGATCGCCGGCCACTTCCAGAGCCAGGGACAGCCCCACGGGCTCGGGCGCAACTTCGCTCGGGCGCCTCGACTTGGCTCGGGGTGACCGGTTCTGCCCGCGTTGCTTGGGCGAGGGCCGAATGGGCTCTGGCGCCCGCGCGCCCGCCCCGGCCCGGCCACCTCTCCTCTTGACACGAGGCCCCTTCTGCTACAACCATTCATCCGGATTTACGGATGGAGCAGATGGCCGCAACGCCCCACATCCTCGCGTTGATGTCCGTGATCTCCGACCCGACCCGGGCCCGGACGCTGCGCCTGCTCGAGCGCCAGGAGCTCGCGGTCGCCGAGCTGTGCGACGTGCTGCAGCTCCCGCAGTCGACGGTCAGCCGCCATCTCAAGGTGCTCTCCGACGAGGGTTGGATCGGCTCACGGCGCGAGGCGACCAGCCGGCTCTATCGGATGTCGAGCGAGGGGCTCGACGCCCCCGCCCGAAGGCTCTGGGCGCTGGTCCGCGAGCAGCTCGGGCAGGCCGAGACGGCCCGCCACGACGACCGGCGCCTCGAGCGCATCCTCGCCGCGCGGCGCGCCGGCTCGCAGGCCTTCTTCGCCACCACCGCCGGGCAGTGGGACCGGCTGCGCGACGAGCTGTTCGGCCGGGCCTTCGACCTGCGCGCGCTCGCGGGCCTGGCCGACGAGCGCTGGGTCGTGGGCGATCTCGGCTGCGGCACCGGGGGAATCGCCGAGACCCTGGCCCCGTTCGTCGGGAGGGTGATCGCCGTCGACTCCTCGGCGGCGATGCTCAAGGCGGCCCGCCGGCGCCTCTCGCAACTCGACAACGTCGAGCTGCGCCGCGGCGAGATGGAGGCGCTGCCGATAGACGACCGCTCGCTCGACGCGGCCCTGATCACCCTCGTGCTGCACCACCTCGCCGAGCCGCGCCGCGCGCTCGAAGAGGCGGCCCGCGTGCTGCGGCCGGGCGGCAAGCTGCTCGTCATCGACATGCAGCCGCACGACCGCACCGACTACCGCGCGCAGATGGGCCACGTCTGGCTCGGGTTCTCCGAAGAGCAGATGATCCGCTGGCTCTCCGAGTGCGGCCTGACGCACCTGCTGTGGCGCCCGCTGCCGCCCGAGCCCGGCGCCAAGGGCCCCTCGCTCTTCGCCGCTACCGCCCGCCTCGCGGCGGGCGCTCCCACCTGAAGACACGCCTCCCACCCCGCACCAGGAGAAGCCCATGACGCAGCAGACTGCCACCCCGACCACGGATCGCCCCGCCTTCAAGGTCAGGGACCTTTCCCTCCACGATCTCGGGCGCAAGGAGATCCGCCTCGCCGAGCACGAGATGCCGGGGCTGATGGCCCTGCGCGCCAAGTACGGCAAGGAGAAGCCGCTGCAGGGCGCGCGCATCAGCGGCAGCCTGCACATGACCGTGCAGACCGCGGTGCTCATCGAGACCCTGGTCGAGCTCGGCGCGCAGGTGCGCTGGGCGAGCTGCAACATCTTCTCGACGCAGGACCAGGCCGCCGCCGCGGTGGTCGTCGGCAAGGACGGCACGCCCGAGGCCCCCAAGGGCACGCCGGTCTTCGCGTGGAAGGGCGAGACGCTCGCCGAGTACTGGTGGGCGACCGACCAGATGCTCACCTGGCCCGACGGCCGCGGCCCGGACCTCATCGTCGACGACGGCGGCGACGCGACGCTGCTCATCCACAAGGGCGCCGAGTTCGAGAGGGCGGGCAAGGTGCCCGGCTTCGACCCGGAGACCGAGCCCGAGGAGTGGGGCGAGATCCTCGCGCTGCTGCGCAGCCAGCTTCAGAGCGAGCCCGGCAAGTGGACCCGCATCGCCGCGGGCGTGCGCGGGGTGAGCGAGGAGACGACCACCGGCGTGCACCGGCTCTACGAGATGCAGAAGGCCGGCACCCTGCTCTTCCCGGCGATCAACGTGAACGACAGCGTCACCAAGTCGAAGTTCGACAACATCTACGGCTGCCGCCACTCGCTCATCGACGGGCTCAACCGCGCCACCGACGTGATGCTCAGCGGCAAGCTGGCGCTGGTCTTCGGCTACGGCGACGTCGGCAAGGGCTGCGCCCAGGCGCTCAAGGGCCAGGGCTGCCGGGTGGTGGTCGCCGAGATCGACCCCATCTGCGCGCTGCAGGCGGCGATGGAGGGCTACGAGGTGAAGACGATGGAGGACGTGGTCGCCTGCGCGGACATCTTCGTGACCGCCACCGGCAACTACAACGTCATCACCGCCGAGCACATGAGCCGGATGAAGGACAAGGCCATCGTCGGCAACATCGGCCACTTCGACAACGAGATCGACCTGGCCGGGCTCAAGAAGCTGCCGGGCGTCGAGCGGATCAACATCAAGCCGCAGTACGACGAGTTCGTCTTCCCCGACGGCCACAGCGTGCTCGTGCTGGCCGAGGGCCGGCTGCTCAACCTGGGCTGTGCCACCGGGCACCCGAGCTTCGTGATGTCCTCCTCGTTCACCAACCAGACGCTCGCGCAGCTCGAGCTGCACCGCAACGCCGGCCAGTACGAGAAGAAGGTCTACACGCTGCCCAAGCGGCTCGACGAGGAGGTCGCGCGGCTGCACCTCGACAAGCTCGGCGCCAAGCTCACCCGGCTCACCGAGAAGCAGGCCGCCTACATCGGCGTGCCGGTCGAGGGCCCCTACAAGCCTGAGCACTACCGGTACTGAAGTCGGGACGGCGGGCCCGAGCGGGCCTCACACCGACGTGCGATGAGCCCCGGCCCGCTGTCTTGCGGGTCGGGGCTTTTGCGTCTGCGTCGAGGCAACGCGACAGCGCGACTCGCGCCCAACGAGCGACGGGCTGGTCCGGTCGCCCTCGACCGAACGCAGCCCGTCGCGTCAAGCGATGCTTCTTTGCCGCCTTAGTAGCTGGCGGCCTGCAGGAGGTACGCGCCCGAAGAGCTAGCCGCGTAGCCCGTCACCTCGACGAAATAGGTGTCGGGGGTCGGCAGCCTCAGCGTGAGCCTGCTGAAGTAGGCCGGTCCCGAGTCGTCGTCGGCCCCGAGGACGGTCGTGCCGTCCTGGCCGTACACGGTGATCACGGTATCGACGAGGGCGCCGTTCCCCGCGGGCGTGGTCTGGAAGGTGACCTCCTGGTCAGCGCTGGTGGTGGTGACGACGAACCAGTCGGAGTCACCGGCGCTCAGCTCGGCCTCGAGCTCGACGTTGAAGTCGAGCGTGTCGGCGTTCGATGCGTCGCTGTTCGGCTCGCTCTCGGCCGGAGGCGGCGGAGGCACGTCCACCGTGACGTCCAGCCGATAGCTGCCCACATACGCGGAGTAGCCACCGACCACGACGAAGTACTCGCCCGGCTCCAGCGGCGCGCCGGTCTGGGCGAGACTGTTGATTCGGCTGTAATAGTCGCCCTTGTCGTCGTTGTAGACGATGTGGTTCGTCGTATCGGGTGCGCGGTAAAGCCACAGCTTGGTGTCGCCGATGGGCGCGGGGCCGCCAGCGAAGGTCTCGGCCACCACGTTCGAGCGCTCGGTGAGCGTCAGCCGCCACCAGTCGAGCTCGCCGCTCACGGTGATCTCGCTGTCGATCGGCGTCCCCGGGGTGATGTCGCCGAGGATCGTCGGCGGAACGGTCTCCTCGAAACTGACGAAGAGCCGGTAGCCGCCAGCCGCATCGCCGTAGCCGCCCACCACCACGTAGTAGGTCCCAGCAGTCACGGCCACACCGTTGACCGCGCTGTACCAGTTCGGCCCCTTGTCGTCATTGTAGGCCAGCTCGGTCGCGCCGTCGGCGGCGTACACCCACAGCTTGGTATCGCCGACAGGCGTGGGGCCGAAGGCGAAAGTCTCGGCGCTCAGCCTCCCGTAGGCGGTCAGCACGACCTTGAACCAGTCGAGGTTGCCCCTATCGATCTGGCCGTAGATCTGGGCCGGGGTGGTCACGTCGAGGAGGTTGGCGCCCGTGGTGTCGTCGTTCACCTCGGTCTCGAAGGGAAACTCATCGAGGGTCACGCCGATGTCGAAGGTGCTGTCTGCGGCGAGCGTGCCGACGGTCGCCACCTCGAAGAGCACGACGTCGCCGGGGAACACTCCCAGAGCAAAGGACTCGGCAGCGCCCGCGCCGCCCCCGTTGGCCCAGCCGATCTCCTGGCCATCGGTGTCGTACCGGATCAACTCGACGTCGAGCCCTGCTGCCGGGGCCACGGTGACCTGGGCATTGCCAGTCGCGCCGGCCGTGAGGGTGAAGAAGCGGCCGGGGCTCACCGCCGGCATGCTCTCGCCCGCGGCGTTTATCGGCGCGGCGCCGCTCACCTGTCCGAGATCGGTGACGGTGATCGGAGTGACCACGAGCTCGAAAGTTCCCTGGCCTGCCGCGGCCATGTCGGCGACGGCAAAGAGCGGGGCCGCGGTACCGGCGCGGTAGAGAAGGCGCCCCGAAGGCCCGTCGATGCGGGTCAGCGGCGCGACGACCTCGGTGTCGTAGACGGACAGGGCCGGGGTCATGTCGCTGCTGGTGGCCTCGAGCCGGTAGAGCTCACCCTCGGCGGCGGGCATCGTGTAGTAGGTCTCGCCCCAGCCTTCGACGATGGTCTGAGCCGACAGGGTCACCGGCGCGGAGACTTGGCCGATGTCCGCGGGCTCCTGGCGCTGGATATCGACCTTGAGGGAGAACGACTGCTCCGGGATGCGCTCCGGGCCGTCCCAACCCCAGACAATGTCGCGCAGCCCGATGACCTCGATGACGTAGCCTCCGGTGTAGGTCGGGTAGAAGCGCGCGTGCGCCCTGTTCTCGAGGGCGCCGGGGTTACCCTGCGCCATGGCAAACCCCACCTGTATGGCGCCGTCCGCGACGACGATCGCCGTCTCGCCGCTCACCGTCTCGACGACGACGTCTACCACCTCGCCCGCCTTGCCCTCGAATACGAAGTACTGCCAGGGCAACGCCTCCCCGCTCGCGGCGCTCCATGCAGGCTGCGAGAGGGTGGTCTTCGGGAGGGTGTCGCCCGGAATCAGCGTCGAGCGCGACGCGACGGAGACCGTGTAGGGGACATCCGCGGTGGCGAACGAGAAGTGGTAGTCGGCGACCAGCGTCAGCGTGGTGGCGGCCTCGGGCAACATCGGGGTGCCCGTGACATCGAACTCGCCCAGGTAGCCGTTCTCGTCGAAGAGCAGCAGCGCCTGCGCGAAGGGCTGACCATTCGCCTGCAGGCCGAGCTCGTACAGCGTGAGGGCGTCGAGCTGCGCTTGGTAGAAGCCGAGCATCGAGCCGGAGGCCGGGGCGGCGACCGGCCACACGCCGTTGCTCGACGCGCTGCCGCTCGAGAGCACCAGCTCGGTCGCCGTGGGAACCGGGAGCCGCTCGACGGTGATCAGGTAGCCGTAGTTGGGGCCGCCGACGGCAGGGCCCTGGGGCGGCGTCGCGAGGAAGTTCATCGCGTCGGTGGCGACGATGGCGTACATGCCGGCCTTCGGCAGGTAGAGATCGCGGGTGGCGCCGTCGCTGGTCGAGCCGATGCCGAAGCGCGCGTAGCTAACGCCCTGGTCGACCGCCGTGACCGCGAAGCCGCTCGAGGTGCCGCCGATGCCGTCGGCCGCGACCCGGACCAGGGTCGGGCTGGTGGTCTCGAAGATCCACCAGTCGAAGTCCGCGTCGACGATGCCGTCGCCGTCCTTGTCGGTGGCCGTCGAGACCGTGCCGCCGATGACGTAGGCGCCCGAGGCAGGCAGCGTGAAGGTCTCGGCCGTGTCGCCAAAGTTGAGATCGTTCTCGCCGGTGCCCTCGTACTGGTCGGCGACCAGCAGGCTGTCGTCGGTCACGCAGGCCGAGGCGCTCGCGCTCCAGGTCGTCCCCTCGGCGCAGAAGCCGGTGACCTCGATGCACTGCGCCGTCGCGTTGTCCCAGACCTGGCCGCTCTGGCAGGCGGCGCTGTCGGGAAGGCAGGCGCCGCTGCCCTCGACCTGATGAGTTCCGGCGACGCAGACCGGGACGCACTCGCCGGTCGTCTCGTCGAGCTCGGTGCCCTCACCGCACTCGGTCTGCTCGGGCAGCGCGACGCAAGTCCCCGTGTCGTCGAGGTACTCGCCCTCGGGGCAGGAGATCTTCACGCACTCGCCGCTCTCCTCGTCGAGCACCGTACCCGCGCCGCACTCGGTCTGCGCGGGCAGCGCGACGCAGGTGCCGGTCGGGTCGAGGTACTGGCCCTCGGGGCAGCTCATCTGCACGCACTCGCCGCTCTCCTCGTCGAGCACCGTGCCCGCGCCGCACTCGGTCTGCGCGGGCAGCGCGACACAGTTGCCGCCGTCGCCCAGGTACTGGCCCTCGGGGCAGCTCTTCTGCACGCACTCGCCGGTCTGCGCGTCGAGCACCGTGCCCTCGCCACACTCGGTCGCCTTCGGCAGATCGACGCACTTGCCATCGGCGCCGAGATACTTGCCCGCATCGCATCCGACCGGAACGCAAGCGTCGCCATCGGCCTTGGTGCCAGGTCCACAGTCCACACCGCTATCGCAACCGGCCGCCATGGCTGCGACCGCAAACAGCAATACCATTCGTCTCATTTGTACTCCCCGAGGGTTCCCCCTCATTGGTCGAGCGGCGCGACTCTACAGCGGGTGCCCGGCCGGCAGCTACAAGGACGATCAGAGAGAAATCTCACCAGAGGGAGCACTCGGGGTCCCCGGACCCTTTCATCAATGTGCACTTGGGGCAGGCGATCGGATTGTTTGCCGGCTACCGAGTACCTGCCTCCTGCGCGCTGGCCTCAGCGGGGCGCTGCCGCCGCGAGGGGGGCGCTCGAGCGGAAGAGCGCGGTCAGCCTTTGGCCCCGCCGAACGAGCGGATGGTACAACCCGTGTTGGAGAGACCGATGCCCCGCCCCCTCGCCCTCGTCCTGCTGCTGCTCCTCCCCGTCCAAGCGCGTGGGGCGGCCCCGAGAGACATGCTGCTGCTCGCCTGGTCCACATCCGGCGAGCACGCGCTGGTGCGCGAGTCGGTCCATCGACCCGACGGCGGCGCCCTGATCTCCTACCGCGTCGTCGGCCCCGGGGTCCTGCAGCAGCGCCACGAGGTCTCGAACGATCAGACCCCGGGCGAAGGCCCGCGCCTGCAACGCATCTCCGCGAAGGCGTGCCGCCAGGCGCTGCTCGAGTTGAAGAAGACCCTGGTCGCGACGCGGTTTCGCGGCGTCGAGCTGCGCGGCGACGCCTGCGCGGAGCTGAGCTCCGAGGTGGTGGTGGTCTCGCCGGAGCTGGCGATGGAGGCCGAGTTCTCGGAGCTCGAGGACGACGGCGACGCCCTCGCCCGAGGAGAGCTGCGCGTCCACGTCGAGCGCGAAGGCCTGGTGCTGCAGACCCCGAAGGCGAGAAAGCGCCTGCGGCTGCCGCGGCCGATTCCTCCGGAGGCGGCGACCGTGCTGCTCTCCCCTTCGCGCCGGCTGCTGCTGGTGCTCGTGAGCGCGCCGACCGGCGAGCAGGTGATGGCCGCGGGCTTTTCGAGCAAGACGGGCGAGGTCAGCGACTTCCAGTAACGGCCGGCCGCGCGAAGCTACTCGATCCCCAGGGTCACGCCCGCGGTCACCGCCCACTTGTTGGCGTCGACGCTGTTGCCTTGAGAGGAGTAGGACAGGCGCGCAAAGCTGAACTCGACAAATGGGTGCCAGACGAAAGGCAGCAGCTCGAGGCCCACCACGCCATAGGGCAAGCGCCGACTGCTGGTGATGACCGAGTCGTCGAGGTAATGCCAGGCCAATCCCGCTTTGCCATAGAGCAGACCGACCGGTCCGAGCTTGACGCTGGCGAGCGCCGCCCCGTCGAGCCTGAAGGCCTGGGCCGGCATGCCCCACTCCTCGAACCGGCGAACGCCGAGGCCGACCTCGACGCCGAGCTGTACGAGCGCGAGTTGGAGCACGCCGACACGGCCAACGAGCCCCGCGGCCTCGTAGTTCTCCCAGAAGCAGTCGCTCGAGTAAGGACTGTCGAGGGGGTAGTCGACGCAGACGTTCCTGCCGAGGCCAGTGCCGGCCCAGCCGCCGAGCGAGAAGCGGTCGTGGAAGCCGACATCTGCCCTCAACATGGCACCGAGCACGCTGCTTCTTTCGGCCAGCAACAAGTCGGAGCCGAACGACAGGCCGGCGCGGATCGATAACCGACCGCGGCCGACGGTACCGGCGTCGTTGGAGAAGACCGCCGCCCGTGCACTTCCAGCGATCGAGAGAATGGAGACAAGGACGAGTGTTGCGACGCGCGTCATGGTTTGACCTTGGAGTTGGCCCGGCCGTGTTCGACTGGCAAAGCATACAACCGGGAGCGGCACGCCGTCGGCCTGCGATAGCCAACGGCTACGCGAACAGGTGCCGCACGGCAAGCGTTGCCTGCCAACGCCACCGCCCACCTCACGCACCGAAGGCGGCCCGGTCAGCCGATGAGCCGACCGGGCCGCCCGTGATCAGAAGTACCAGCCGACGTTGACGTTGAAGCGCTTGTCCCACCCGGCGTCCGCGTCGCCTTCCGCAAGGCCGGCACCGTAGTTCGGGCCCATCCACGGCTGGTTCTTGCCCATCGCGAAGTCGATGTAGGTGTAGACGGGTCCTGCGCTGACGAGCACGCCGAGGACGTTCTGCATCGAGTCGGCATATCCCGACTCCGGCTTCAGCAGGGCGCTGAAGTCGTCGTAAAAGGTCAACGAATGCAGCGGCCCCTTGTCGACGACCCACTCGTAGGCCAAGCCGCCGGAGAGCAGATAGCCCCGAGCAGCGACCAGGTACGGTGCGTCATAGGCGCCCATGACGACGAAGCGGTCGTCGCCGCCCGCGGGGTTGGCCGGGTTGAACTGGTAGGCGACTCCCTGAAGCTGCAGGTCGAAAGGACCATAGCTGCCGTGCAGGTGGGCGGCGGCGGCCCAATGCGCGCCGAACCGAGTCGTCTCGGCGTTGTAGAGCTGGCCGAGCCGCCCCGAGACTCCGATCTCCGTCGCGAGCCCCTCTCCATGATCGAGGGTGTAGGCAACGCGCACATTGGCCTGGTTCGTCTCGCTGTTGGCGCGATTCTCAGTCAGCCCCGCATAGCCGAGCTCGGCCGTCGTGGTTGGCACCACGTCGTACGAGTAGCGAGCACTCGCCAGTGAGGAGCCGGTGTACGACCCCTCGCTGTTCTTGAAGAAGGCGGCCTGCAGATCGAGGTTACCGAATTTGTGCGAGACCTTGATCCCCGCGTCGTAATCGTCCTCGAAGCCCAGGTAGTAGCCGAGGTTGAAGAACCAGCTATGGGAGGCGTACGGCAGGATTCCGAACGGCGCCTGCGTCATGCCCAGGTCCACCTTGGTCTCGCCCAGGTCAAGCCCCACGTAACCGTGGTGCAGCATGCTGTAGCCCGCGTAGAAGCGGTACTCGGCCGACAGCCGCAGGATGTCGTAGGTCGCGTCGACGTTCAGGCGAAGGGTGTCGAACGCGAGGTCGCCGAACCGGGCGCGGTTCGCCTCCTCGCCATCCCAGCTCTTGACGAAGTAGTTGAAGCGAAGGGCCCCGCCGAGATCGAGGCTCGCCTTAGGTGCAGCCTGCTCGGACTCGGGCGCGGGCGCGGGCGCAGCCTGTTCGGATGCGGGCGCAGCCTGCTTGGACGCGGGCGCAGCCTGCTTGGACGCGGGCGCAGCCTGCTTGGACGCAGGCGCAGCCTGCTCGGGCGCGGGCGCAGCCTGCTCGGGCGCGGGCGCGGCCTGCTCGGACGCGGGCGCAGCCTGCTCGGACGCGGCCTCGGGAGCCGCCGCACCCGCCTTTGCGGGCGCCGCGACCGTCGCTGCGTCGGCGGGCGCGACCTTGCCAGGCGTCGGCGCGGCGGCGGCGTCAACGGGCTCAGCTTCACTCGCCCCCGGAGAGGCAGCGGCCCGAGCTGCTTTGTCGCTTGCCGAGGGGCCACTCTCCTGGCTCCAAGCCGTCCCGGCAAGAACCAGGGAAAGGAGTAGTGAGGAGGCAAGAACACACGGGTGAATTCGAGCTAGAGCAATCGTCACTTCGCCACCGCCTCGCCTCCCCCCTTCTTGTTGATGGCAGCAAGCCAGGCATCGACCTCCTTGGGATGCTCAGCCACCCACTTCTTCGCGTTCTCGTACGGCTGGTTATTCTCCCGATTCTTCATCATCAGCTCGGCCATCTGCGCCGGAGACCAATGGAAGGCATCGAGGAAGGCGCAGGCGTCCGGGTGCTCTTCGAGCAGACCCTTGCGAGCGAAGGTGTGGATTTGCTCGTCGCCGCCGAAGACATTCTTCGGATCCTCGAGGTACTTGAGCTCCCACCGCGCGAACTTCCAGTGTGGCGTCCAGGCGGTCACGACGATGGGCTGCTTGTTCTTGATCGCGTCGGCCAGCGCGGCGGTCATCGTCGCGCCGCTGCCTTCGACGATCTCGATTCCCTTGATGCCGTAGGCCTTGATGGCCTCCTCGGTCTTGCTCATCACCCCGGCGCCCGGGTCGATGCCGACGAGCTTGCCGTCGAAGAGCTTGGCCTTAGGGCCCAGATCGGCAATCGACTTGACGTCGACGTAGGCGGGCACGGCGAGCCCGATGCGCGTACCGACGAGGTTCGGCCCGAGGTCGACGAGCTTGTCCTTGAACCTCTCGAGGTAGTGGCCGTGGGTCGTGGGCAGCCAGGCGGCGACCATGGCGTCGGCGTCGCCGGCGGCGAGCGCCTGCCACATCGCGGCCGCGCTCACCGGGGTCAGCTCGACGCGGTAGCCGAGCCGCTGCTCGAGCACGGCGCGCACGAGGTTGGTGCTGGCGACCTCCGAGTCCCACTCCACGTAGACCAGCTCGAGCCGCCGGTCCTGCTTCTTCGTCTCGGCGGCCGCGCCGCCTGTGCGCTCGCTCTTGCAGCCGAGCAGGGAAAGGGTCAACAACAGGGCAAGGGTCGCCCCCCGCGGTCGAGTTCGCGTCATGGTGCTCCTTCCTATCGGGTCTGTGCGGCCGGGCTCTTGCGAGCGACCGCCTGAGTGATGCGATCGAGGATGATGGCGACGATGACGACGCCCACCCCGGCCTCGAAGCCCTTGCCGGGCTCGAAGCGCTGGATCGCCTTCCACACCTCTCCCCCCAGGCCCTTGGCGCCGATCATCGCGGCGATCACCACCATCGACAGCGACAGCATGATGGTCTGGTTGACGCCCGCCATGATGGTCGGCCTGGCGAGAGGGAGTTGGATCTTGAAGAGTTTCTGTGCGCGGGTCGCGCCGAAGGCGTCGGCGGCCTCGACCAACTCGGCCGGGGTCTGCTCGATGCCCAGGTAGGTCAGGCGGGTGGCCGGCGGCATCGCGAAGATGACCGTCGAGACGATCGCCGAGACGGGCCCGAGGCCGAAGAACGGGATTGCGGGGATCAGGTAGACGAACGCGGGCATCGTCTGCATGAAGTCGAGCGCCGGCGCGACCACACGCTTGACCCCCGGGAAGACGGCCGCCAACACGCCGAGTGGCATGCCGATGGACACCGCGACCAGGGTGGCGATGAGCACCAGCGCCAGCGTCGAGACCATCGGCGCCCATAGGCCGAGGTTCCAGACGAGCAGCAGCCCCGCGGCCGCAAAGACTGCGATGCGCCTGCCGGCCAGCTTCCAGGCCAGGCCGCTGAGCGCCGCGATGAAGAGCCAGGGCGGCAGCCAGAGCATCGCGTCGACGAGCGCGTCGACGCCGGTCTCGACCAGCCGCGAGAGCGCCTTGGTGAGGAAGGCGAAGTGGAGGGTGAGGTACTCGATGGCGGCCTCGACCCCTCGCGCGAGCGGAATTGCCGGGATGCTCATGCCGCCTCCCTCAGCTCTGCCGCTCTCTCGGGGGCGCGGTTGCCGGCGAGCGCCGCGAGCAGCGCGCCACGCACGACGAGCCCGCGCAGGCGGCGCTCCTCGTCGACGACGGCGACCGGGAACTGCGCGATGCCGAAGATCTCCGCGAGCGGGGTCTCCAGGCGCACGCTGGGCACCGGCCGGATGAGCCCCTCGAGGGTCTCGACGTGTGCGTCGAGAGCCCTCGCCGCGTCTTCGGCCGAGATGACGCCAAGCAGCCGCTGGTCGCGGTCGCGGACCATGATTCCGCTGATTCCCACCTCGCGCATCTTGTGCAGCGCCGCCTTGGGCCCGTCCTTCGGCCAGGTGATCGACGAGGCCTTGTGCATCACCGCCTCGGCGGTGAGGACCTTGGAGACGTCGACCTTCTCGACGAAGCGGGCGACGTAGTCATCGGCCGGCTGCGTGAGGATGGTCTCGGGCGCGCCGACCTGGACGATCTGCCCGTCCTTCATGATCACGATGCGATCGCCGAGCAGCAGCGCCTCGTCGAGATCATGGGTGATGAAGACGATGGTCTTGCGCATCCGGCTCTGCAGGCCGAGCAGCTCCTCCTGCATGTCGCGGCGGATCAGAGGGTCGAGCGCGCTGAAGGCCTCGTCCATGAGCAGGATGTCCGGATTGACCGCCAGCGCACGGGCGAGCCCAACGCGTTGTTGCATGCCCCCCGAGAGCTCGCCGGGAAGCGAGCCAGCCCAGCCTGACAGGCCGACGAGCTCAAGGGCCTCGGCGGCCCGACGCGAGCGCTCGGCCGGATCGACCCTCTGCAACTCCAGGCCGAAGGCCGCGTTCTCGAGCACCGTTCGGTGAGGCAGCAGCGCGAAGTGCTGGAAGACCATCCCGAACTTGCGCATCCGCACCTCGCGCAGCGCCTTGTCGGAGAGCCGGGTGATGTCGACGCCGTCGAGGAAGACCTCGCCGCACGTCGGGGCGATCAGGCGATTCAGACAGCGCAGCAGCGTCGACTTTCCGCTGCCGGACAGGCCCATGACGACGAGGAACTCGCCGGCCTCGACGCGCAGGGACGCGTCGCGCACCCCGATGGCCAGCCCGCGTTCGAGCAGCGCCTGCTTGCTCTGGCCCTGCTCGAGCAGCTCGACGCCGCGTCGAGGGTTCGGCCCGAAGACCTTGTAGAGATGTTTCACCTCGATTGCGCTCACAGCGCTCCTTTCCCGACCGGGCGCAGGGGCGGCCTTTCGGCCCGTGCCGCGCTCGCGTCGCCGCCGTCGTCCCCAGCCCTCCTCGCCTAGCACGCGAGCTACACCACGCGAGGCCGCAGCCGAGCGACTGGGGAGACCGTCATCGATGTTTGTCTTGCGCCTGCCGGGACGCTGCTCGGCGACGGCGCGCTTGTCGCCCGATGCCGCGGAGAACGGCGAAGGAGACGAGCCTCGGAAAACTAGACTCGGAGTCCACCAGGGCGACTTCTGAAGTCTGTCCGGCTAGTGAGGCCTTCGGCTCGAAGACCAACGCGGCCGGGCGCGAAGCTGCTGAACGTCACCGACCCTGTTTCGGAGCGGGTCGCGACGAGATGAGCGCGGCATATTGGGCGATGCGGACGCAGAGTTCAACCACTTTGAGCTCAAAGCAAGCGTACTTGCGGACTGCCGCATCCCCCGTGCGCGAACCACCCGCGGGGCGCAGAGGAGCAAACGCGCAGGGCCTGTGCGCGCGCGGCGCGGAAAGGCGAGCTGCCGGTCACCTCGAGGCGAAGTCGGGAGGCTCGATGCGAAGTCGAGAGGCCGAAATCGAGGGACAAGATGCGAAGTCGGAGAGGCGATGCCTCAGTGCGAAGTCGAAGGCTCGATTCGAAGCCAAGAGGCGCGACGCGAGGTCGAGAGGCGCAAGTCCGAGTCGTGCCTCGCCCTGCACAAGCTTGCAGCCAAAGCCATCGCCAGGAAACCGGCCGACACGGGCTCGTCGCCAAGAGTTCAGGCCGCCGGCGCCGCTTCCGGCGCCGCCGCGCGACGGTTGGCGAGCCCCATGATGAAGCCGAGCGCTATCGCCAGCAGCGCCGCTGACAGCACCCGATACTCGGGCGGCAGCAGGAAGGTGACCGTGTGCGCCGGGACCCAGAACCACAGACACGCCGCGCCGACCACCCGGAACATCCCCTTCCACTCGATGCCGACGAACACCTCGACCAGCGGCCAACGCGAGAAGAGCTGTCCGCGCTCGATGAGCGTGTCGCTGATGCGGTGCGAGACCATCATCGGGAAGGCGAAGATGGTGTTCATGAAGAAGGACTTCCAAAACGCGGCCGCCAGTGCGACCCCGGCTCCGGGAAGCAAGCCCGCCTTTAGCAGCCCGTCGACGCCAAAGGAGAAGAGCGGGAAGACGACGGCGAAGACCATGCCGATGACGCCCCACACCAGCGCGCGCTGCCACAGCCGGATTCCGCGAAGCTGCCAGCGCCCGGTGCGGATCTTCTTGCCGAGCAGCTCGCCCATCGTGCCCAAGACGGCGATCTTGACCATGCCGAGCAGGTAGGGATGGGCGCGAGTCGCCTCCTCGAAAGCGGCGCGCGCGTCCGGGAGGGCCAGGAAAGCGACGACGGCGCCGAGAATGGCGAGCCAGCAGGCGGTGGTGAGTCGTTCCATGGCGACCTCGGTCGGTGGGCTGAGGAGGGGCGAGGGTCTATCACCTTCGCTCCACAGGAAGAAGGCGGACGGTCCTGAAGACCCGTCGAGAAATCCTTCGGAAGCCTCGCTTCAGCGCCTCTTCTTCATGCGCGCACACAGGCCGCCGCGACGGAGGCGGTCGTACGCCTCGCCCGATACGCCCGCAGAAGATCTCCCGACACCTCATGAGCAGGCCGAGCAATCGGGAGGCTGTCCGGCTGGCTGCCCATGGGCCGAGCGGGCGCCAGCAGTCATCGTGGTTTTCGCCTTTTCGGCGGGAAGACGCGCATCCGGCCTGCCCGCTGCGAGGCCCCGGCAGCGCGACGCGCCGTTCCCTTGACCCCGGTCGCCGCGGCCCCTAGCCTCGCCGGCATTTCTCGCTGGACCCTCGCCACCTCGGATTCGCTCCTCTAGAAATGGTCCTCTCGCTCAACTGGATTGAGATCGTCGGCTACGTCGGCTCGCTGCTCATCGCCGCGTCGCTGACGATGAGCAACATCACCAAGCTGCGTTGGTACAACCTGGTCGGCGCGCTCACCTTCGCCGCCTACGGCGCGTTGCTGCAGGCCTGGCCGGTCTTCGCGGTCAACTTCTTCATCGCCGTCGTCGACGCGTACTACCTGGTGCGCACCCGGCGGAAGAAGGACTTCTTCACGCTGCTGCCGATCCAGGGGCTGGAGACGTTCACCCGCAAGTTCCTGCTCTTCCACCGCACCGACGTGATGCGCTTCTTCCCGGGCTTCGAGCTGGAGGCACTCGCCAGCCGCTCAGGCTTCTTCGTGCTGCGCAACATGATTCCGGCCGGGATCGTCTTCTACGAGCCGCTGCCCGGCGGCGACGTGGAGATCAGGCTCGACTACGTCGTCCCCGAGTACCGCGACCAGAAGAACGCCGAGTTCGTCTTCCGCATCCTCAACGAGCAGCTCAGCGCGCAGGGGCACCGGCATCTGGTGGTGCGCAGCAGCGTCAAGGCGCACCGCGACTATCTGCTCGCCCAAGGGTTCGAGGCCGAGCCACGCGAGCAGGACCTCTTCCGCAAGGTGATCATCTGACTCGACCGGCAGGCTGTCGCGAGCGGCTTCAGGGCAGCCTTTCGCCGCAGCCTTCCGGATTGACCGTCACGGGCCCGAAGACAAGCGGGGCGATCGGACCGCTCGGCCCCCAACGTCACGGCGCGTTCGTGAACACGGTCACCGAGTCCGCGACAGTCCTGACGGCCCGGTGGGCGACGAGCTCTGGCCCGACGACCGACTGCCGACTTCGACCGATATCGCCGGGACGTAGAAGGAGAAGCGCCCGTTGTTCGCGGTCGCCGCGGCTCACGGCGAGCCAGACTCGAGGCTCACGGCGGGCGGCGCGCGCGTCGGGGCGGGAGACTCGGCAGCGGCCGGCTCGGGCGCCATGCCCTCACCCGAAGGTTCGGCCGTCGGCACGAGAGGCGCACCAGGGCTCGGGGGCGCCGACGCGACGGTGGCCGACTCCGCATCAAGACGAGAGGCCGGCTCGGCCACCGGGCCCGAGCGGCCAAGAAGCGCCCACGCGGCGATGGCGACGACCGTCAGCGCCAGCAGCCCGCCGGCGAGCGCTGGCCAACGTGACTTCGGGCGAACGGGCGCTTCGGGTCCGCTCTTCGCAGCCTGGTCTCCGTGCTCCGCCACGACTTCGAGCGAAGGTCGTTGAGGCTGGAGAGCGCTCGCGTCGACGAGCGGCTCCGGCGCGACGGCAGGGGCAGCAGGCGCCGACGCAGCATCCGCGTCCCCAGCGCCGGAATCGCCGGCCCCCGGCTCTGTGGCCGGCAGCTCAGACGGCTTGAGCGCGGGCGGTCGGGGAGCGAGCGCCGTCGCCGGAGGTGACGGAGGCGTTGGCGCAGGGGCGCGAGGCGGCACCGGCGAAGCGTCTGCTGCGGACGGGGTGTCCATCTCCGCGACGAGGCGGGAGAGCTCATGGGCACCGAGCGGCAGGCCACGCTTGAAGAGGAACCGCTCGAGATCCTGCTGCATCGAACGGCAATCCGGATAGCGTTGCTCGCGCCTCTTGGCGAGGGCCCGCTCGATGATGCGCCACAGCTCGACGGGGCAGTCGGGGCGCCGCTCGCGCAGCGGTGCGGGCTCGTCGTCGAGGATCGCCTGGGTCGTCGCCTCTTCGCTGGTCGAGTCGAAGGGCTTGGTCCCCGCGAGCAGCTCGTAGAGGACGATGCCGAGCGCGAAGATGTCGGCGCGCCGGTCGAGCGGCTCTCCCTTGAGCTGCTCGGGCGGCATGTAGGCGAGCTTGCCCTGGAGCGTGCCGCTCTTGGTCAGATGCTGGCCGGTGGCCGCCTTGGCGATGCCAAAGTCGACGACCATCACCGACCCGGCGCGCGACAGCAGCACGTTGCCGGGGCTGATGTCGCGGTGGATGAGGTTGAGCGGGCGGCCCTTGTCGACGAAGTCGTGGGCAAAGCCGAGGCCATCGCAGACGAGCGAGACGATCTTCGCCGCGTGCTCGGGAGGAACCGGCTTTCCGACCGCCTGGGCCCGCCGCAGCAGGGCGCGCAGGCTCGGCCCGTCGATGTGCTCCATCGCGACGTAGTAGCTGCCGTCCTGCTCGCCGAGATCGAGGATCTGGACGATGTTCGGATGGTTCAGCAGCGCCGCGCGCCGGGCCTCGTTGAGGAACACTTTGACGAAGCTCGAGTCCCCGGCCAGGTGCGGCAGGATGCGCTTGACGACCAGGGTCTTGCTGAAACCGGCGGGCACATCGGCCTGCGCTAGGTAGACCTCGGCCATCCCACCCTTGGCCAGCTTGCGCAGCAAGCGGTACTTACCGAACGCCTGTGCTGGAACCCCGATCACGCGCCGACTCTCTGGTGAACCCGCTTCACGCCTGTGCCGTTTCGCTTCCCGGGTTCGCCCCCGGCCCGTGCCGCCAAACCACCCGTTCCCGCG
This sequence comes from Myxococcales bacterium UBA5297, assembly GCA_002408385.1. Taxonomy (GTDB): domain Bacteria; phylum Myxococcota; class Myxococcia; order Myxococcales; family UBA5297; genus UBA10939. Next base: position 7,736 of record DHSB01000252.1, on the reverse strand, counting down.
CATGGAGGCGCCCGGGGTTCGGAGTCCAACCGGCGGTACCGGGGCTCCGCCCAGCTCCGGCTCTTCCCTTACCCGAAGCGCCCGATGGACACAACGGGGCTGGATTTTTCCGGTTACAGCGGAGCGCTCGGCGCCCAGCGCGCACTCCAGGTGCAGTTTTCCATATGGGCTGGAAGACGGGCCCGCGCTTCGAGCTCATCGATTCATACCAGGCGCTCACGTCTTCCGGAGGAGCTCGAGATGAACGCGAGCGCGGATCTCCCCGCCCAAGCTCGCCGCCTCCAGGGCGTCACACGGCGGCGACTGGGGGATGCGAAGGCGAGCCCCGACCCTGCGTCATTTTTGGAGCGTCGGCCGCTCGGTTCTAGACGAGCACGACCTACCTGCACGCGGCCGCCGCGCCCTGGTCGGTCGTCTTCAGCGACGGCTCAGTGCTCCACGCGGGCCTCGGCGAAGCCCACAGCCACGCGGTGCATCCTGCCCGGGGAAGTCGATGGCTCATCGCTGATGTCCATTTTCCTGAACAACCGCGCCAAAGGCCTCAGGCTGAGCCCAGGCAGGCTCTCGTCTGTCAGGCTTGCTAAAACACGGCACCCCTCGCTCGCATCGCCCAGGGGCCAGCCTCGTGGCCTTGGCGGCATTTCGACGCCCGCAAGATCCCCGGATCGGCCTGCCTGGCCGAGGCGGGCCGTCACGACGAGGCCCCTCGCCTCACGCGCAAGGTCCGTCCCTCGGGTGTCGGACGCCAGACTGTTCAGCCGATCTCTGGCATCCGCTTCGCCGTCGGGCTCCGCTCCAGGGGCATCTTCGCGCCTTGCCCACTCACGAGGTGCGACCCGATGCCCGCGGTCCTCGATGTGCTGCCCAGCCTCTACCGCGGTCTGCTGCCCGCCTTCTTCTCCCGGCAGGTTCCTGCGGAGACGAAGGCCGACTGCGGGCGCTGCTCGATGTGCGCAGCTCACTGCGGCGAGGCCATCGAGCCGGTCGACGGAGTGAGCCGTCTTTTTCGCCCGGACACCAAGTGCTGCACCTTCCACCCGCGGCTGCCCAACTACCTGGTCGGAGCCATCCTCGGCGACTCGAGCCCCGGGCTCGCCGAGGGGAGAGGTCGAGTCCTCGCGAAGATAGATCGGCGCGTCGGATTGGGGCCTCAGTGGCTGCGCCCGCCCGCCGTCTTCAGCCTGCTCTACTCGAGCTCGCGGCGGTTCTTCGGCCGAGCCTCATCGCTGCGTTGTCCCTACTTCGATCAGTCGAGCGGAGGCTGCGCGATCTGGTCGTGGCGCGAGTCGGTCTGTTCGACCTTCTTCTGCCAGCACGTCGCCGGGGCCGACGGGCACGCCTTCTGGATGTCACTCAAGCGCTGGCTCGCACTCACCGAGATCCAGCTCTCGCGATGGGCGCTCCTCCAGCTCCACCCCGACTTCGTCCTCGAGGGCCAGGATCGCGAAGATCCGGCGAACGGGCCGCTCTCGGCTGAGGACCTCGACGAGCGCCCGCTTCCCGAAAATGACTACCGCAAGCTGTGGGGAGCGTGGGCCGGCCCCGAGGCCAGCTTCTACGAGGCCTGTTTCAAGGAAGTGAGCGCGCTGTCGTCGGCAGATCTGGCGAGGATGCTCGGCCTCGACGGCACCATCGAGCTCGCAGCCCTCGAGAGACGGCACTCGGCCGCCACCGCGGGGAGGCTGCCGCGCACCCTCCGGTTCAACCCCAGCGCGACGGTCAAGTGGCTGCGAGGTGGCAGCGTCGCGCTCGGCGCCTACAGCGAGTACGAGGCGCTCGCACTCCCAGGTGCCGCGTACCACCTGCTGGTCGCCTTCGACGGGACCGAGCCCGTCGACGCCGTGCGCCAGCGCCTGCGGCGGGCCCATGCTGCGGACCTCGATGAGAGCGTGCTCCTCGCGCTCTATCAGCAGCGGGTGCTCGTCGAGCCGTGATGACGGCATCGATACCAACGCCGTCGGCAAGGCGGTCCACGAGCTTCGCCACAACCCTGAGCTCGGCAAGTTCGAGTTTCGCGCACGCAACCGCTGGCCGGGCAACACGCGCAACCTGACCACGCTCGAGGGCTTCTACGGCGCCGGCCAGGAGCAGACCCCGAAGGCGGGCCCGTTCTTCCTCCGGGCGGACGAACCGCACGTGCTCGCCGGCGCGTCGTGGCCACGCCCGCCCTCTTCAGCTCCTGCCCGCGCGCGAACCGAGCCATCCGGACTCTCGGTACCACCGCGCCGAGCGCTCGACCGACTCCGGAATCCCGACAAGAGGCGCGAATCCGAGCCGCTCGCGCGCCTTGGCCGTCGAGCAGGTCCAGCCGGGCGCAAGGAGCTGTTGCGCGAGCTTTCGGTTCAGCGGCAACCTCCTGCCGGTCCGCTGAGAGAAGACGTCCGCGGCGGAGGCGAGGCCTCGCAACGCCGACTGAGGGATCCGCACCGTCCACGCGCGCCTGCCCAGAACACGCAGCACCTCGTCCTGAAGCCCCTCGACGCTCGTCGTGTCGCGGCTGAAGAAGAAGGCCTCGCCCGGCGCCTCCGGGTGCCCGGCAAGGAGCACGAGCCCGTCGACCACGTCGTCGACGTCGATGGTGGACATCGGGCGCGGCCCGCCGCTGACCGAAACGCGCAGGCCCCGCAGGGCCAGCTTGAAGAAGACGAGGTTCTCCTTGTCGCCAGGCCCGAGGATGCGCGAGGGGCGGGCGATGGCGATCGGGATGCGCTCGGCGTATTCCGCTGCGAGGCGCTCTGCCTCGGCCTTCGACTCGCCGTACCAATCGACGGGCCGCAGAGGCGCGGACTCGTCGGGAAACTCGCGGGTCGGCCCGACCGCAGCGAGCGAGCTGACGAGGACGAGCCGCGGTCGGTTGCCGGCGGCGACCATCGCCTCGCACAGGTGGCGCGTCCCCTCGGCGTTGACCCGGAAGAACTCCTCGCGCGCCGCAGCGCGACGGATTCCCGCCAGGTGGAAGGCAACGTCGATCCCGTCGACGGCCCGCTTCAGACTCGGCGGCGAGGTGACGTCGCCTTCGACGAGCTCGACATCGAGCCCTTCGAGCAGCGACAGATCGGCGCCGCGGCGCGCAAGGCAGCGCACCGAGTCTTTGCGTTCGCACAGCCTTCGAACGAGAGCGCTGCCGACGAAGCCGTTGGCCCCGGTGACGAGTGCGCGCATGTCGATTCTCCTACCGGTTGTTGCAGGGCGTCGGAGACTCGCCGTGCCGCGGAGCCTTCGGCCGACAGGGCGTCAGGTCGGTGTTTGGCCAGCGTCGCGGGCAGCTCCACGCGGCAGACAAGAAAGCCCGACCCTCGCGGGCCGGGCTTTGCGGTTCAGACCCCTGGGCGAAGGGAGGCGCGGGCCTCAGTCGTTGACCGCGCGCAGGCGCGCGGTGCCGCCGGCCGCCTCGCGCAGCTCGTCCTTCTTGTCGGTGCGCTCCCAGGTGAAGTCCTTCTCGGAGCGGCCGAAGTGGCCGTAGGCCGCGGTCTTGCGATAGATGGGGCGCAGCAGGTCGAGGTGCTCGATGATCTCGCGGGGCTTGAGCCCGAAGACCTTGCGGATCGCCTGGGCGATCTTCTCCTCGGGCACCTTGCTGGTGCCAAAGGTCTCGACCATCACGCTGACCGGGTCGGCGACGCCGATGGCGTAGGCGAACTGGACCTCGCACACCGAGGCCAGGCCTGCGGCGACCACGTTCTTGGCGATGTAGCGGCCCATGTACGCGGCCGAGCGGTCGACCTTCGACGGGTCTTTGCCCGAGAAGGCGCCGCCGCCGTGCCGGCCCATGCCGCCGTAGGTGTCGACGATGATCTTGCGGCCCGTCAGGCCCGAGTCGCCCATCGGCCCGCCGACGACGAAGCGGCCGGTCGGGTTGACGTGGATCTTGGTCTTCTTGTCGAGCAGCTTGCCGGGAAGCACCCGCTCGATGACCTCGCGCTTGACGGCCTCGAAGATCTCCTTGTTCGAGACCTCGGGGCTGTGCTGGGTCGAGACGACCACCGCGTCGATGCGGGCCGGCTTGCCGTCACGGTACTCGACGGTCACCTGGCTCTTGCCGTCGGGCCTCAGCCAGGCAAGCACGCCCTTCTTGCGCGCCTCGGCGAGCCTGCGGGTGAGCGCGTGGGCATAGGTGATGGGCGCAGGCATCAGCTCGCGCGTGTCGTCGCAGGCAAAGCCGAACATCATCCCCTGGTCGCCGGCCCCCTGCTCCTTGCGCTTGCCGGAGTCGACGCCGCGGGCGATGTCCGGCGACTGCTTCTCGATAGCCACCAGCACCGCGCAGGTGTTGCCGTCGAAGCCCATCGCGCTGTCGACGTAGCCGATGTCGCGAACGACGCCGCGCACGATCTCCGGGATCTCGACATAGCACCCGGTGGTCACCTCGCCCGCCACGACCGCAAAGCCCGTCTTGACGAGCGTCTCGACGGCCACGCGGCCGGACTTGTCCTGCTTGATGATCGCGTCGAGGATCGCGTCCGAGACTTGGTCGGCAACCTTGTCTGGATGGCCCTCGGTCACCGACTCCGAGGTGAACAAGAAGTTCTTCTGCATCGCTGCGCTCTGCCTCCTGAATTGCGCTTCTTGGGGAAACCAAAAGCGGCGAAGGCTAATTCGCGCGCCCTTGGGTGTCAAACCGCCCGGCTGCCGTCTCCTTGACCTCGCCACGCGCGCCGGGCAACACTGGCAGCCGGCTTTCCGCTTGAGGATGACTAACGCGCTCGAAGTCGGCGCGCCCGCGCCCGGGGTGTCTTGGCGGGCAGGTGAGTGTGATGGCGAAGATCGGTCAACCGAACATCCCCGTCTGGCCTTGGGGCGGCCCGCGCAGCGTGCGCGAGAAGCTGGTCGACCCCACTCAGTTCGAGCGCAAGCGGCGCAAGAAGCTTGGCGATCCGAAGCGCCCGGCGCTCGCCTCTTCGACTCTTATCGACTTCATCGGCCCCGGGCACACCTCCGACGAGCTGCGCCTGCCGCCCCCGCCCTCGCCGTTTGGCGACGGGGCCCGAGAGTTGACCCCCTTCCCCGATCGCGCCTTTACCCGCGAGGTGGTCGGCCGTGGCGACGAGGCCGCCCGCCGCAGCCTCGACGCCGCCCTCGCCCGAGTGGCGGTCGCTCCGGAGAAGCTCGAGCGCATGCGCGCGGTCATCCAGCGCGAGGCCCAGATGCTCAACCTTCTCGGCCAGGTGCAGGCCGAGACCGAGGAGATCATCGAGAGAATGAAGGAGGAGTACAAAGCCACCGGCAGCTACTGACCATGCGCCCCTCTCCTCCTCAGCACCCCGACAAGCTGCTGCAGCTCGTCCAGAAGTGGGCCGAGGGCCGTGCCACGCTCAAGGAGGTGCGCGGCTACTCGGACGAAGAGCTCTATGCGGTCGCCCGCGTCGGGCACGCCTTCTTCCACCAGGGCAAGGTGGCCCAGGCACGCACCCTCTTCCAGGGCCTGTTCGCCATCAACCCGCGCGACCCGTACTTCGCCCGCGCTCTCGCGGTCGTCGAGTATGCGGCCGGCAACCCCGAGGGTGCGCTGTCGGCCTACGAGGTCGCCGTCAAGCTCGCCCCCGGCGACGCGGCCGGCTACCTGGGGCGCGCCGAGGTGCTCTTGTCGATGGGCCAGCGCCAGAAGGCGGCCGAGGACCTCAAGCGCGCCACCCGATGCGAGGGAGACGAAAGGCTGAAAACCAAGGCAGAATCGCTACTTGACGCCCTGCGCCTCAGATAGGCGCGAACGGGGACGCAACTCCGCTCGCCCCACCGGCGATAACCCAAGCAGAACTCAGACTTGCGACGCGGCACCCCAACCCCGGCAACACTCAAGGAGAAGAACCATGGGATTCAGCATCGGCGGATTCAAGCTTCCCGAAATCAAGCTCCCGAAGCTCAACCTTCCCAAGCTCGACATCTCGAAGGGCGTCGAGATCCTCAAGGGAGTCGTCGGGGACATGTTCGCCCCGGCCAAGGACGGCCAGAGCCTGTTCAACAAGGAGCTGCACTACAAGGTCGGCCCCTTCGACATCCGTCTGAAGAACCCGGTCGAGGCGCTCGCCGAGAAGCTGCTGGGCAAGGTCGGTGAGAAGCTCCAGGGCCTCGGGCTCGACACCTCGGTCATCGCCCGCATGCTTACCGGCAAGCGCGAGGTCCCGGGCATCGGCGAGCTCGACATGCCCAAGCTGCCCGAGCGCATCGAGGAGTACGTGCCCGAGGTCGGCGGCGCGCCGAAGGCCGTGGCCCCGGCCGAGGTCGAGGACATCGAGGAGGCAGGGGACGTCGACGACGCCGGCGACGTCGACTACGAGCCCGAGATCGGCGGCGGCACCAGCACCAGCAGCGCGACCGCGGTCTCCGGGGGCGACAGCCTCGGCGCCGCCATCAGCTCGCTGGGCAACAGGGCCAACGCGATGAACGCGAACGTCTCCGACATGATCAACTCCTGGGACGGCAAGGACCAGAAGAAGATGTTCCAGATCCAGGAGGCGATGCAGGCCCGCAGCGCCATGTTCGAGTTGATGAGCAACCTGATGAGGATGGAGCACGAGACCCGCAAGAACATCATCCAGAACATCCGCTAGCCGCACTGAAGTCTGACGATTCTCGCGGGCGCGGCTCCACGCAGGGGCCGCGCCCGCGGTCTATTCGGGCCCAGTTCCAGCGAGTTTTGCTGCCCCTCGTGGTCGTAGTAGAGTCTGTCGCCAAAAATGCGGGGGCGGGCATCAGGCCGAGTAGCCCTCGAGCACGGAGAGAATCGATGTCTCAGCCGAACAGCAACAAGGGCAAGCAGCCGAGCAAGAACTGGAAGGAAATCCTCTATACAGAGGAGCGGGTGCTCGGCTGGGCCAAAGGCGAGATGACCCTCGCCGAGCTCGACGGCATCAGCGGCCCCGAGATGATGGAGATGGCCATCACAGGCTTCTCCATGTACGAGCAGGGCCGCTACCGCGAGGCGAGGGTGATCTTCGAGGGCCTGTGCGCCCTCGACCCGACCGAGTCGTACTACCGCACCGCCATCGGCGCCGTCTTCCTCGCGCAGGAGCTGCTCGACGAGGCGCTCGAGCAGTTCGACAGGGCCCTCAAGCTCAACGACAAGGACTCCGCGGCGCTCGTCAACCGCGGCGAGATTCGGCTGCGCAAGGGCCTGCTGCTCGACGCCGCCGAGGACTTCAAGCGTGCGGTCGACTTGGATCCGGAAAACAAGGACCCGCTGTCATTGCGCGCCCGCGCTCTGGCCGCAGCCGCCCTCGAGACCCTCGAAAAGCGAGGGCTTGCCGAAAACGTGCTGCCCAAGGCGAACAAGGGCGCTGCGAACAAGCCCTCGAGTAGGTAGTCGCCTCGAAGCGCACCTTTCTTGGCGCGCCGACGACAATATGGGTATGACCTCGCCGCACCCGGACATACCCCTCGCACGCGCGGTCGGCTCGCCCCCCGGTAGCCAGGGGGACGGTCGATGACTGACGGTAGGGGCCGCCACAAGCCCCCGGCGCGGGCGCGCATCTACTACTTCGAAAAGAAGCCGGAGCCGGCGCGCACCATCGAAGAGCTCGAGACGCGGCCGGGAATCGACGTCACGCTTCCTGGTCCCCGAGCCGAACCTTTCGATGCTTTCGCTCCGGGGGAGCCCCCTGCGTCGGCGGCCCCGACCATCCGACCGAGCGCGCGGCCCGAGAGGCGCTCTTCCGACCCGCCCGCCCGGCATCGGCCAGGCCGCGATCGGCGCGCGACCCCGCCGTCGCGCCCTTCGGCCAAGCGGCGAAGCGCCGCCG
>DHSB01000212.1 GCA_002408385.1 Myxococcales bacterium UBA5297 | reverse complement strand
GCCCGCCGCTGCCAGGCCGGCTCCGAGTCGCAAAGGACGAGGCCGCGCAATGCCCGCTTCAACGCGCTCTGAGGCGCCCCAGCGGCAGACAACCGAGCAAGCGCAAACCTCAGGCCCCGTCCTGGTCGGCGAGATCGTCGGCGCGGTCCCGAAGCGCGGCTCTCTGCTTGCGCCCGAAACCGCGACCTTCCAGCCTCCGCTCGCAGCCAGGCTCCGGCCGGGAAGACTCGAGTCACTGCGTCGGAGCACGATCGCAGCTTTCGAGGGCGCGCTGCAGGGGTTTGTCGCGAACCTCGGTCCCGGCGGCTTCGGCGAGCGCCTCTCCAGCGTTCCTGGCGCCGAACAAATCGCCCGGCTCGCTAGGGGGCTCGCGACCGCCTCCTCGCCTGCCGTCGAGACGGCACGCGCACTCTTGCCGCCGGCCCTCGGCGCTGCGCGCGTCGTCGCGTCTTCGCTCGCCAGCGGCCAGGCCTTCGGCGAGGTCGCTCGGACCGTGGCCGAGGCTGCCGACGTGGTTCGACAGGTCAACCGCCGACAGGCGCCGGCGAACGCCGAGCTCGACCACTTCGGCGAGGATCCGAGCCTTCTGTCCCGGGTCGAGCCGGTCTTTGACTTCCTGCACGACCGCTGGTTCAGGGTTCAGGTGACCGGCAGCAGCCGAGTCCCGGCAGGCGGGTGTCTCGTCGTGTGCAACCACGCCGGCGCCTTGCCGGTGGATGGCCCGATGATGCGCACGGTCCTTCGCCGGGCATGTGGCCGCGCGGAGGCACGCTGGCTCGTCTCCGAGTCGCTCGTCCAGACCCCGCTGCTCGGAGGTTGGCTCAGCCGGCTGGGCGCCATACGCGCGAGCGACGAGGATTCCAAGCGACTGCTCGCCGAGCAGAAGGCCGTCATCGTCTTTCCTGAAGGTGAGCTCGGCGCCAACAAGACCGTCACCGAGCGCTACCGGCTGCGGCCCTTCGGGCGCGGGGGTTTCGTGAAGCTGGCCCTGCGCACCGGAGTGCCCATCGTGCCCGCGGCGATTGTCGGCAACGAGGACTCGAGCCCGTTGATCGGCCGCATTCCGTTGCGCGCTCTCGGCCGCGCCCTGCCCATTACCCCGACTTTTCCGTGGCTCGGCCCGCTCGGCTTGATGCCGCTTCCCTCGAAGTGGAGGGTCTCGTTCCTCGAGCCGCTCGACCTGAGCGGGCACGGCCCGCAGGCCGCCGATGACGTCGCGCTCGTCTTCCGGCTGACCGAGCAGATCCGCCGCGCGGTTCAGGAGGAAATCGATCGACTGCTTCGCGAGGGGACATAGGGCTCAAAGTCTTTCGCGAAATCACCTTCACCTCGGCTCATCACCGGCTCGCCCTGAGCGTGGCCTCCCGAGGGACGAGGGAGGCGGAGTCGAAGGGCTTTCGACTTCTGCCTCGCAAGCTCGGCCTACGCTCGGGCTGATCGGTTTTCGCTCGAAGGGTTTTTCGACAGATCTTCAGCCCCACGTTGCGGACCGATGGCCTGCTCTCTAGAGTCTGCGCTCGTGCGCTGGAAGTCCCTATCTCTGCACCTGGTCCTCTTCGGGCTCACCGTCGTCACGACGCTGGCGGTCGGGGCATCGATGTCGCCGGCCGCCCTCCAGAAGATGCGCTCGGGAATCGAGCTCGGCCTGACCGACCTTGTGCGCGCGGGCCTGCCTTACTGCGCCACGCTCCTCTCCATCCTGCTGGTCCACGAGCTTGCCCACTTTGTCGCCGCGCGCCGCCACCGGGTCGACGCTACGCTTCCCTACTTCCTGCCCGTGCCCTTCGAGCCCATCGGCACGCTCGGAGCGTTCATTCGCATCCGCTCGCCCATCCCCTCGCGGCGCGCGGTGCTCGATATCGGAGCAGCGGGCCCGGTGGCCGGGTTCGTCGTGGCGCTGCCGCTGCTGTTCTGGGGCTTTGCGACTTCGGAGGTGAAGCCGGTGCCGCCTCTGTCCAGCACGCAGCTTCACTCGCCTTTGGTCATGCTTCTCCGGCTGATCGAGGGTCGCCCGGTCCAGCCGTTCGTCGAAGGCCCGATGGTCATGGGCGACAGCGCCATCACCTGGCTGGCCGCCCGCGTCACCCACGGCGCGCTGCCTGCCCATCACGACCTCCACGTGAACCCCGTCGCCTATGCCGCCTGGCTCGGGATGTTCGTGACCGCGCTCAACCTGCTGCCTATCGGTCAGCTCGACGGAGGCCACGTTCTGCACGGCTTGTTCGGGCGCCGTGCCGACCGAATCTCCAGGCTTCTGTCTCATGCCCTGCTGGCCTTGGGGCTCTTCGCGTCCTGGACCTGGCTCGCCTGGTGGGTGCTCATCCGATTCGTCCTCGGCACTCGGCACCCTCCGTTGGCAAGCCAGGAGCCGCTCGACTCCCCACGCCGCGCCCTCGGAGTTGCGGCGCTCGTGATTCTGGCGCTGACGTTCGTTCCCGTGCCCTTCCGATTCTGACGAGGTCGACGAAGCCGTCAGCGCGCCGCGGGCGATCGACAAGACCTCCCCGGGTCGAGCCCTCAGCTCTCGCCGCGCGCCAGCCCGAATCGCTTGGCTCGCCGCGCAACCTGGCTTCCGGGTGCTCGGCGCGCGCCCGGGCGACGAAGGCCGCGGCACGAACCCGGGTCGCAGGACCTCGGACCAAGGGCCGCTGCCTCGCAACGAACACCGGCTCGAACGAGCTCGCCGGACGCGAAGACCCGGTGGCCTACACTTCGTCTGCTGGAAGTGGCGGTGCGAGCGGGAGCGCCAAGGCTGCCTCAAGACCGGGCCAGGCAAGAGAAGAGCCGCGGTGCCTCGATTCAGCGACGAGCGGCGGCGAGTAGCAGAGCGCTCGGAGCCCCAGCGACCACGCTTGCGCGCCGGTTCTTGGCGCGGTTCGCGGACTCAAACAGAAACTGCCCGTGACCGCGAGGGGCCACGGGCAGCTCGAAGGGAGAACCGAGGAGTGCTACGGGGCGGTGTAGGTCACCGCGAGGCTATAGGTCGAGGCGGTGTAGCCGCGCACTGCGAGGAAGGCCTGAGTCTGACCGGCGGGCACGGTCAAGGTGCACTCTTCGGCCGAGCCGGTCAGGTAGGGCCGGCAATCGAAGGCCGAGGTCGTCGGCGCCGAACCGAACCGCACGTAAAGGTCCGCGTCGCCCGAGCCGCTCATCACTGCGCGGAAGGTCGAGCCCGGCACCACCGTCAGCGGGCCATGGGAGCGGGTCTCGTTCCTGTTGAGGCTGCCGCCGAACTGCGCGGTCTGGACGGTCGGGGTGCTCGGCTCGGTCGGAGCCACTTCGCCCGCGGCGGTGTAGGTCACCGCGAGGGTGTAGGTCGAAGCGGTGTAGCCACGCACCCCGACGAACGCCTGGGTCTCGCCGGCCGGCACCGTCAGCGTGCACTCCTCGGTCGCGCCGCTCCTGTAGGGCCGGCAATTGTAGGCCGAGGTGGTCGGGGCGAAACCGAACCGCACGTAGAGGTCGGGGTCGCCGGTGCCGCTCATCACCACGCGGAAGGTCGAGCCCGCCGCCACCGCGAACACCTCGTGCTGCCGGAACTCACCCTTGGCGACACTCCCGGAAACCTGAACGGTCTGCTCACCCGCCGGTTCCGGCTCGGTCGGCTCGGTCGGAGTCGAGGTGCCGGGCTGGGTGTAGCTCACCTGGAGGTCGAAGGTCGCAGCGCTGTAGCCGCGCACCATCACGAAAGCGCTGGAGACGCCGCTGGGGACGACGAGCGAGCAGGTCTCGCTCGCACCCGCCTTGTACGGGCGGCAATCGTAGGCGCTGGTGGTCGGCTTGCTGCCGAAGCGCACGTAGAGGTCCGGATCGCCCGAGCCGCTCATCACCACCTGGAAGGTCGAGCCCGAGACCACCGAGAAGGGACCGAAGTGCTGGGAGGCGTTCTTGGCGACGCTGCCGTTGAGATTCTCCACGACGCTCTCGGAGGTGCCCGGCTCGGCCGGGTCCGTGGGCTCGGTCGGCTCGGTGGGCGTGCCGCAGAGCCGAGCGCTGTCGTGCGAGGCGCAGTAGGCAGCGAGCGCGAGGTAGACGTAGGTGATGCCCTCGCCGTTGCAGCCGCTCTCGCTGCAGACATTGACGACGTAGCAGCCGCCGTTCGAGCGGTAGTCGGTGTCGCCGCGAACCAGGATGCCGACCACCTTGTGGGACGAGGTCTCGTAGACGCCCGAGCCCGAGTTGCCGCCGAAGGTGTCGGTCGAAGCCTCGAACCAGTCGAGCACGCTCGCCCGCGCGTCACGCACGCTGCCGCCCGAGTCGATCTTGAAGGGGATGCCGCTGCCGCTGCCGATGACCGCGACGTTCTGACCGACCGACATCGCCACGTTCTCGAGCCGAACCGGCGCGGGGGTGAAGCGCGGGGTCGCCGGCCGGTCGAGCTTGACGACCGCGTAGTCGAGCTTCTGCGAACCGACATAGCCCTCTTTGCGCACGACGATGGAGGCGCAGGCGAAGATGTCCGCGGTGGTCACGGTCTGCATCGAGCTCGCGCCGGTCCGGTAGTAGTTGAAGACGAACCGGGTGTCCGAGCAGTCGCTCGAGTTGGTAATGCAGTGCCCGGCGGTCAGGACGAGATCGTCGTCGATGAGCGTTCCCGAGCAGAATGCCGCGGTCGGATCGTCGCGGAAACGCTCGCTCGAGCAGAGGCCGTAGGCCGAACCGAGCGTCTCGGCGCTGAACCGCACGTTGTTCGGGTTGCTGGCGTTGATGGTGCTCTTGGACATCAGCGCCACCGTCGACTCCTGGGCTCGCAGTCTCAGGGTCGCGTCAGGGTGCGCGTAGACGTCCATGCGGTTGTCCGTGCCGTAGACGACACCGCGCTCGTCGGTGTTGACCGAGGTCTCGTCCACCGACGCCACGCCGCCACCACAGGCGACGAAGACGAGAGAAAGAGCCAAGCCCAGCACTGAAGTCTGAATCTTGCGGATGGTCGTCATGGTGAGCCTCGGAAGCAGAAGTCACGCGGCTCCTGCGCAAGTTCCATGCCGCTTCCTAAGTCCGCGAGATCACTGGGAAGCGCCGATTGCGCCCTCTTGGGCCATTCCCGGACACCTCTGTAAGCGCACTTGACAGTCCCACTCCCCCACAGCCTCCAACCCGCCAACTCGACTCGGGTTTTTCTTGTGGCTGACAGGTCTGTAGTGATTCAGGTCAACTGTTCTTTCAGCGGACACACCCGAAAGCCCGTCGTCCTCTCTCGAGACACCCTCCTATCGGAATCTGTACGGGCGCTCACCGATCCGAGGACAGATCGCGCTCGCTGCGCTGATCGCGAAGCGCAGCGGGCAGCTCTGCTCGAGCTCAGGTCGGCGTCGCGCTCCGCTCCGACTGGAGGGCGCTGCCAAGCGGCGTGGTCGCGCTCGTTGTCCCCGTCCACTGCACCGCCGGCGGCGCATCGCATTTCGGACGATTGGAGGGGCCACACCGGCCAGCCGAGTTGCTGGCTCACCTGACCGACCGGATCATTCCGCGGCGTCTGAGTCAGCTCCGAACAATCCGCTCGCCTGAAGGATGAATCCGATGTCTTCGCGCTTGAAGGGAAGAACCGTCCTCGTTACCGGTGCGGCCCGGGGAATCGGCTTCGCCACGGCCGCCCAGTTCGCCGACGCCGGCTGTCGGCTCATCCTCACCGACTGCCAGCAGGCAGCGTTGCAGGAGGCCGCCGAAAAGCTGCGCCCTCGTGCCTTCTCGCTGGAGACCTGCACGGTCGACGTCACCCGCCGCGACCAGGTCGAAGCGATGGCCCGCGAGGTGCTCGGCCGCTATGGCAGCCTCGACCTGCTCGTCAACAACGCGGGCATCGCGCACTGCGGGCAGCTCGCCGACACCAGCCTCGAGACCTGGCAGCGGCTGCTCGAGGTGAACCTCTGGGGGCCGCTCTACCACGTCTACGCCTTCCTCCCGTCGATGAAGCAGCGGCACGAAGGGCACATCGTCAACGTCTCTTCTGGCCAGGCCTTCTTCCGCCTTCCGACCTGGGGCGCCTACGCCACCACCAAGCTCGCACTCGGCGCCTTCTCCGAGATCCTGCACTTCGAGCTGCGCGCCTACGGCATCCAGGTGACGACGGTCTATCCCTACATGGTCAACACCGGCTTCTACGAAGGCGTGAGCGCCGAGAGCTTCACCGCGCGCATGTCGATGCGGCTGCTGCCTTACTACTCGGACACGCCGGAGAAGGTCGGGCGCACCATCTTCAACGCAGTGCTCAGGCGCAAGCCGGTCGAGATGGTCAGCGTGGTCAACGACATCGGCTTCTACTCGCGGCTCATCCCTCCTGTCTCCAACGCGGTCAGCCGGGTGACGACGTGGCTGCTCACCAAGGACTCTGTGGAAGGGCCACGAGCCCACTGAATCGGGAGGACGAAATGGGCTTTCTCGAATCGCTCGCAGCCCTGCGCGAAGGGCCGGTCGGCTTCACGCTGCACGAGGTGATGACCGGCTACCACGAGTTCGAACCCGGCCTTGGCCCCGCGGGCCGCCAGCCGATGGAGTTTCACGTCACCTGGGGCCCTCGCGATCTCGCCGTCTGGCTCAGGCCTGGGACCGACGGGTTCCTGCGCCAGGAGCTCGAAGGGCACGTGAGCATCGGCGGCCTGTGCGACCGCGCGCCCTGCCGCGGCACGCTCGAGGTGCGCTACTTCGCCGATCAGAAAATCCGCTACGCCTTCGCCCTCGAGGCCAACGGGCGCCCCTACGGCTTCGTGGGCGAGAAGGTGAACATCCGCCCCTGGAACCTGCCTGTCTCGCACACCACCTGCTTTGGCAGGCTCGTCGAGGCGCAGACCGGCCGGCTCGTGTCGACTTCGGTCACCTTCTTTCGCATGCGCACCGCGCTGCAGTTCGCTACGAGCTTCCGGCTCTCGCTGCCAGATGCCGCCACGCGCCCCAAAGGCTAGACGAGAGGCGGCCTGGCGCCTCCGGGCGCGCCCTCTCGTCCGCCCCAAGGAGCGGCCGCCGAGAGAGCTCCTGAGAAATCGGAATCGGCGGCGGCTTGCGCTGCGATAGACTCCGCGTCCCAAACGACCGCGGGGAGAAACACGATGCGCGCGAGCCTGGCCCTCCTCACCGCCCTGGCCCTCGTCGGCTGCGGCGAGACGCAGCTTCCACCCCTGCCCGACGACTTTCCCGACGGTTCGGCAAGCTTGGACGCCGGCGCGCAGGCAGACACCGGGTTCCCGGACGCGGCGGCCGGCGAGGACGCGGGCAACGCGGACGACGCCGGGCTCAATGCGGACGGCGGCGCGGACGACGCGGGCGACCCTTCGGATGCCGGTGAAGACCAGGATGCAGGCGATCTGACCGACGCCGGCGAGGAGCCGGATGCAGGCGAGCCGAGCTGCACCCGCCTCGTGCCGACGACCCAGCCGCTTCAGTGGGGCGATTGCTACGGCGAAGCCTGGCCCGTCTACACCGGCGGCATGGCGCGCGTGCTCGCCACCTGGTTTACCAACGTCAACCAGGGCGCCGCGGTCTGGACCGACATCTCGGACCGCGGCTTCTATGCAGCGCTGCCGATGGGGTGGGTCTTCCAGGGCCGTGGCCAGCCTGGTTACAACGAGGACACCTACTCGCTGATCCGCTCCGATTGCTCAGCCGGTTTCTGCGATCCGCCGAAGACGAACATCCCGCCCATCCCCTGGGGCCAGCAGCTCTGCGTGCGCAACGTCGAGAACGGTCGGCAGGTCACGGTTGAGCTCATCGACGCCGGGCCGGGTGACAGCCGCCGAACCTCTCTCGTTGCGGCGTACGGAGCCGAGACCTGGATCGACCTGTCGCCCGGCGCTGCGGCCTTCTTGGCGACGGGCGACGCCTTCGGAGCTCCGGACAATCAAGTCGTCACCTTCTGGGAAGGCGCCTGCGAGTAGCCGCGGCGGTCGAAGGAGGCGCGATGAGCGCCAACGCATGCGCTTCCTGGCCGAGCGGTTCCAGGACCAGTGGTGAGTACCCCCTGTTCGCCCGCGACTGGCGCGCTCAACCCCACTCCCACTCTCCAGATTCGCCCTGACGGATGACGTAGGTCGTGCCGTCCTCGCCGCGCAACCGGAAGTAGCGGTGCTCTGGCGTGCGCCAACGATCGACCACGCTCACCTCGACGACCGAGCCGTCGACGACGAGCCTCCTGGGCGTCTCGTCGCCTCGATACCCGGAGTAGCAATCGACTTCGAGCTTCATCGGCGCCTCCTCGAGCACCGGCGTCATCGCCCAGTGCCTCCCGATCCTCACCGTGACGATGAGCGCGCACGCGGCCGGGCCTCTCAAGAAGTGTCGGCGCTCACCCCGAGCGTAGCCTCCCGAGGAACGAGGGAGGCGGAGTCAAGGGGCCCTTGGCTTCGGCCTCGCAAGCTCTGCCTACGCTCGGGCTGTCCGGTTTTCGCACGAAGGATTCTTCGACACCTTTTTTCAGCGCGCTGACTGCCCGCGTCGAAGGCCTTCTTCCCGCCGACACGCTGTCGGCCCCTGCTGCTAGATTGCGCCCGCCATGAAGACCTACGCCCCCGACATCGCCCGTGACCTCGGCCTTCGCCCAGTGCAGGTCGAGGCGACCCTCTCCCTCCACGAGGACGGCGCCACCGTCCCCTTCATCGCCCGCTACCGCAAGGAGGCGACCGGCGGCCTCGACGAGGTGCAGATCCAGGCGATCATCGACCGCGCCCAGGCCCGGCAAGAGCTCGAGACCCGCCGCGAAGCGGTCGTACGCTCCATCGACGAGCAGGGAAAGATGACCCCCGAGCTCGCCCGCGCCATCGCCGGGGCGAAGACCCGCGCCGAGCTCGAGGACCTCTACCTTCCCTACCGGCCCAAGCGCCGCACCCGCGCGACCATCGCCCGCGAGCGCGGCCTCGAACCGCTCGCCGACGTGATCTGGCGCCAGGAATCCCCGGGCGCGCCGCGCGACGCGGTCGCTGCACGCTTCGTCTCGCCGGAGAAGGAGGTGCCCGATCTCGAAGCTGCGCTCGCCGGCGCCCGCGACATCTGCGCCGAGCGCGTCGCCGAGGACGCGAGCCTGCGCGGAATGGCCCGCACCCGCGCCGTCGACGACGGCGGCCTCGTCTCCAAAGTCGCCAAGGACAAGCAGGGCGAGCGCAGCAAGTTCGAGTCCTACTACGACCACTCCGAGCCGCTGTCGAAGGCCCCCTCGCACCGTGTGCTCGCCCTGCTGCGCGGCGAGGAGGAGGGCTTCCTCAAGGTGAAGCTCCAGCTCCCCGACGAGCAGATCGTCGGCCAGCTCGAGCGGCGCGTAGTGACCCGCCCGCAGGCGCCGTTCGCCGGCGAGCTGCGCGCCGCGGTCGAGGACGGCTGGAGCCGCCTGATGGCGCCCTCGCTCGAAACCGAGCTGCGCGGCGAGCTCAAGCAGCGCGCCGACCGCGAGGCCATCGAGGTCTTTGGCCAGAACCTGCGCCACCTGCTGCTCACCTCGCCCGCGAGCGCAAAGCGCGTCGTCGCCATCGACCCCGGCCTGCGCACCGGGCTGAAGGTCGCCGCCCTCGACGGCACCGGCAAGCTGCTGCAGACCGCCACGCTCTACAGCGAGCGCAGCGGCGACGAGCGGGTGCGCGCGGCCGCGGCCCTGCTCGAGCTACTCGAGCGCCACAAGCCCGACCTGCTCGCCATCGGCAACGGCACCGGCAGCCGCGAGGCCGAGACCTTCGCTCGCGAGGCGATGAAGGCCCGCGGGCTCTCGGTCCCCATCGTCTCGGTCAGCGAGCAGGGCGCGAGCGTCTACTCCGCATCGGAGGTCGCGCGCGAGGAGTTCCCCGACCTCGACGTCTCGCTGCGCGGCGCGGTCTCCATCGGCAGGCGCCTGCAGGACCCGCTCGCCGAGCTCGTGAAGATCGACCCGAAGAGCATCGGCGTCGGCCAGTACCAGCACGACGTCGACCAAGGCCTGCTCAAGAAGAAGCTGGGCGAGGTCATCGACTCCTGTGTCAATGCGGTGGGCGTGGACGCCAACAGCGCCTCGGCGCAGCTCCTCGAGCACGTCTCGGGCGTCGGCGTCGCCCTCGCCAAGAAGATCGTCGACCACCGCAACGCCAACGGCCCGTTCGCCGATCGCAAGGGGCTGCGCAAGGTGTCGGGCTTCGGCCCCAAGAAGTTCGAGCAGGCCGCGGGTTTTCTGCGCATCCGCGGCAAGAACCCGCTCGACGACAGCGCCGTCCACCCGGAGCGCTATCCGGTCGTCGAGCAGATGGCGCGCGACCTGGGCGTCAAGCTCCAGGAGCTCGCCGGCAACCGCGACCTCGTCCGCAAGATCGACTGGCGCAAGTACCAGGGCCCCGACCTCGGCGAGCCGACGCTCAAGGACATCCTCGGCGAGCTCGAGAAGCCGGGCCGCGACCCGCGCGGCGACTTCACCCCACCGGCCTTCCGCGACGATTTGCAGAAGCTCGAAGACGTCCGCGAGGGCATGGTGCTGCAAGGGGTCGTCACCAACGTCACCGCCTTCGGCGCTTTCGTCGACGTCGGGGTCCACCAGGACGGGCTCGTCCACGTCTCGCAGCTCAGCACCCGCTTCGTGAAGGATCCCGCGGAGGTCGTGAAGGTCGGCGACCGCCTCACCGTGAAGGTCGTCTCCATCGATCTGGAGCGGCGCAGGCTGGGACTGTCGGTCAAGGCGTTGACCGAAAAGCAGCCTCAGGCGGGGTCGCGCCCCTCGGCCCCGCAACCGCCGCCGCGCGTACAGGGGCCGAAAGCGCGCGAGGCGCAACGAGGCTCGGAGAGCCAGCCCTTCAACAACCCGTTCGCCAAGTTGAAGAGGTAGCCCCCAGCCACCTCCAGGTCCCGCGCGGCCCCGAGCCCTCGCCCGCGCGGCGCCGAAAGCGGATGCCGGGGCGGGGTTCGAGCTCTCTCCCGTGCGCGGCCGCTCGTCCCGCCTCCGCAGACGCTCCTCGCTGCCCCGCACAGCCCTTCGACCGTCAGGTGTCGAACGGCGGCCCCGCCTTCATCTTTGAACCGAGAGCCGCGCGTAACGGCGAGAGGACGCCATGAAGAGCTACGCCTGCGGAAATTGCGGATACATCTACTCGCCGGAGACCGGCGACCCGGATGCCGGGGTGAACGAGGGCACGATGTTCCACGAGCTCTCCGACGTCTGGACCTGTCCAGTGTGCGGGGCCTCGAAGAACGAGTTCTCCCCGGTCGACGAGTAGGTGTCAGTTCATCAGCGCTGTAGTCGTGCCCGCCTCCTCCTCGGAGTCTGACCGCCGCGGGGCCACGTAGCTGGTGGCCCCGCGTTTGTTCGCTTCGGGCCGGGAGGCGAGGTGGCGCGCGAGCGCATTGGTCCGTCCTTCGCGACAGCATTTTCCGACCGGCTGCCGGCCTCGTTGACCGGCCCCGACGCCGCGCCGCCTGTGCTATGGAGCCGCCGCGGGGCGGGCAGCGAGGATTGCCGGATGAGCGAAGCGAAGGTCTTCTCCCCCACCCCCGATCCGCGGCGCGTGCGCGCGCCCGACGGCACGATCCACCCGGTGCCGGACGGCTGGGCGCTGCTGCCGCCGGGCGACACGGGGCTGACCCGGCGGGTCAAGGCGGCCGGCCCGACCATGGCCGTCGCCGAGAAGCGCGGCCGCAAGGTCTTCTCGCGCGGCGTCTGGGCGCCCGCGGAGAACATCGAGAAGGCGCGCGCCGGACTCGAGGCCGAGCGGGCGACCGAGTCGTACGCGAAGCGCCGCGAGGCCGACGCGCGCAGGCGCGCCCGGGCACAGGCCGACTACGTGCGCGAGTTCGAGGCCGAGGTGCTCGCCTTCCTCCGGTTTGCGCCCGCCTTCCGGGAGCTCGGCGAGAGGCTCGCGCAGGCGGTCACCGCGCACGCGACCCCGGTCGGCAGCGGGACGGTGGCGCGGACCAAGCGCATCGAGGTCGACCGGCGGGCCGAGGCCGCGGTCATCGCCTGGATGCGCCACCAGACGACGGCCTACGACCACATGGCGATTGCCCGGATCAAGGGCATGCGCCGCGAGGTGCGCCGCGAGCTGGCGGAGATCTCGAGGGTGCTGCTCGACCTGCACCGGCGAGACGCGCCGCACGCGGTGGCGAGCTGCCCGCTCTGCAAGGCGATCGCGGGGTTGAAGGCGGTTGGCTGAGACGCGCGAGCCGGCTCGACCCGGTCGAGGCGATGCGGGCCGAGCACCGCGGGCAGCGGTCTTCGCGCCAGCAATCGCCAAGGACCGGAGCGCCGGCCGCACGAACGCGTCCATGCCGCCGAGGGCCTCGACCACCTTGCGCGCGTTCTCCGCCGGGTCGGCCCCGCGGGCGACGGCCATCGCCGGCGCGCCACCGGGGAGCGCGACCCGGTGGTCACGAATCCGCTCGAGGCGGGCCGGCTCCCGGTCGAGCAGGAGGAGGCCGCCGCCCACCGTGGTGGCGACGGCGGCGCCGCTCGCCGCCAAGTGCAGGAGCTCGCGCCGGGTGAGGCGACGTCGCGCCCGTCCCTCAGCCTCCTCGCCTGGTTGACCGGCGTGCGCCGGCGGTCGCGTGGTCTTGTCGTCCATCGGTCGCCCTCGAAGCGGGCGCCAGGGCAGCCGAGGGCCAGGGCAGTCCACGCCTACGATGTTCGGTTGCGCGCACTTGTCTCGGTCCGACCGACAGTCGCGTGCCCGAGCCGTGGCTAGCCTGAAGGCGATGGGACTCGCGCAGCTCGGCAGATGGTTGCTCGTGCTCGGAGCCGTGCTCGCCGGGCTGGGCGCGCTCTTCCTCGCCGTCAGCCGGCTCTCCTGGCTGAAGCTCGGGCGCCTCCCTGGCGACCTGTTCTTCGAGCGCGGGGGGCTGAAGATCTACATCCCGATCACCACGAGCCTGCTCATCAGCATCATCCTGACCCTCATCCTCTGGCTCGTGCTGCGGCGGTGGTGAGTCGGGCGGGTCAAGGTCGCGGACACCCATGGTCTCGCGGGACGCAAGGCGCTTCGCGCGCGACGAATCGGCCGCGGCGATGGCGAGGGTCGGTGGTTGATTTCCCGGCGGGCGCACTGCTGTGCGCCCCTATCGACGTCCCCACCGACGTCCTCAGCGACATCGCGCCGATTTCCGGGCGCAGTGCCAACCGCGTCTAGATCCACCGCGCGGCGACGAACCCGGCGGCCAGCAGCGCGTTGGTGCCCAGGTTCCACATCACGTTGCCGCCGAGCGCGGGCAGCGGTACGGCCGCGGCCGTATCGCCGAGCGCCCAACGAATCGCCGGCACCAGCGCCAGCACCGGCGCCATCGCGAACAGGCAGCTCCAGGGCAGCATCCCCAGCGCCACGCCCGCCGCGATGCTCAGGGGGCAGAGCCCGGCGGCCAGGAGGTAGAGGCGCGCGGCGCCGCGCCGGCCCAGCAGCAGGACGAGGTTGCAGCGCCCGCCGGCGCGATCGGCCTCTTCGTCGGGGAGCTCGTTGAGGAGCAGGAGGTTGAAGGTCATGAAGAAGCCGGGCACGCCGGCCGCGACGGCCACCGAGCTCACCATCCCGTCCTGCGCCACCGCGGCCCCGAGCACCGGGAGCAACCCCAGCCCGAGCCCCGCGGCGACCTCGCCGATGCCGGTGCGCGTCAGGTAGGGCGAATAGCAGACGGTAAAGAAGAGGCCGGCGGCGATGATCGGCACGAGCGGCCAGCCGACCTGCGCGACCAAGGCCACCGCGACGAGCGCGGCGACGAGCAGGTTGAGCCAGAAGAAGCCCTTGGCCTTGCCGACCGACAAGGCTCCGGCGGGCAGCGTCCCGCTCCCTCCGCTGAACGGCGTGCGGACCGTGGCGAAGTCGAGGCCGGTCTCGAAGTCGATGACCTCGTTCTTCACGTTGACCGCAGCGTGCGCGGCGACGAGGCCGATGGCTGCGAGGCTCGTGTGGATCCAGGAGAACCCGCCCACGTACGCCTGCGCGGCCGCGCCGTTGGCGACGAGAGTGACGGGAAGCAAGAGAAAAGGGGCTCGGGCAACACCGGCGTAACCGGCAAGAGCGTTCGCTTGGGACATGACCGGCTCCTTCGTCGCGAGGGGCCGGAAGCTAGCGGCTTCCAAGCCTTGGCGGCAAGGCTCGAGAGCGCCTCTCCCCTCAACCGGCCTTGGTGGCGATGAAGAGCCGCACCGCGCCGAAGAGCAAACCCTCCGAGCGCACCTCGGCGAAGCCGGTCTCCTTCAAGAGGCGCGCGACCACGTCGGGCCCGTGAAAGCGTGCGGCCGACTCTCCGAGGTAGCGATACGCAGCGGGCTCGCCGGAGAGGAGTCCACCCACTCCGGCGACGAAGGCCCGCATGTAGAAGTGGTAGAGGCCACGGATGACCGCCTGGCGTGGCTGCGAGCTCTCGACGACCACGAACCGGCCGCCCGGGCGCAGGATGCGCAGCGTCTCGGCGAGGTACTTCGGCGTCATCGGGTTCTTGAAGGTGAGGTTGCGAAAGGCGAACGAAATGCCGACGCGGTCGAAGTAGCCGTCCGGGAAGGGCATCGCTGCGGCGTCCGCATGGACGAAGTCGACCTGCCCCCCGCGCTCGGCTGCCTTTCGCCGGGCGATCTCGAGCATCGGGCGGCTGTAGTCGAGACCCGCGACCTCGACACCCGGCCCGCCTGAGCGCTTGAGCCTCACCGCGAGATCCCCGGTGCCGCAGCACAGGTCGAGAACCCGGCGCGGTGAGCCCTCGAGGCAGGCGCGCGCGGCCGCTTCCCTCCAGCGCTCGTCCATGCCGAGGCTGATGGTCCGGTTCACCAGGTCGTAGCGGCGCGGGACCTGGGTGAACATCGCGTGAAGCGGCCGACTGCTGGCTTGCGGCGTGCCGCTGGCCTGGCTCTTTTGGCTCATCTTGGTCTCTCCTACGCATCGGCCGCCGAAGCGGACCAAACCTCTGCCGGGGCCGCGCTCGCGGCCTGGCTCTCGATTCGCGCGGGGGCTTGGCTCTTGCTTTTTTTCAGCTCTCGGCGAGCGGCTCGCAGAGCTCCATGCTCGCGGTCGCATCGGCGAGGATGCGCTCGGCTTCGGGGGTGTAGGCCCCCGACTCGTCGTGCAGGAAGAGCGGCGGCTGCACCTCGAGATCGACGCGGGCAGCCTTGATCGCCTCGAGCAGCACGAGCTTGGCGGGTCGGTTGACGACGGTGTGGACCAGGCGCATCCGCTTGGGCTCGAGGCCCGCGGACGCCACCGACTGCAGCAGCCCGACGAGCCGTGAAGCCGGGAAGATGAGGCGCAGCCCCCCGCCGTCGTGCAGCAGATAGCGGGCGGCGCGCGTCACGTCGTCGAGCGCGCAGCAGACCTCGTGTCGCGCGACCGCCTTTTCGGGATCCGGATTGAGGTGGCCCGAGCGCTTGGCGATGTACGGCGGATTGGAGACGACGAGGTCGAACCCGCCGCTCGGCAGCGTCGCGCGCAGGTCGCGAAGGTCGGCGTTGACGATGTGGACCTGCTCGTCGCAGCGGTTGAGCCGCACGTTGCGAAGGGCAATCTGCGCCAAGCCCGGCTGCAACTCGACGCCCACCACCGAGCGAGCGCCGCGCTTGGCCAGCAGCACCGCCACCACTCCGCAGCCGGTCCCCAGGTCGACCACCTTGCCGCGGGGCCGGGCGGCGAAGGCGGCCAGGAGGAGAGCGTCGACCGAAAAACGGTACCCGGCGCGCCGCTGGATGAGCTGAACCTCGCCGCGGCAGACCGCGTCGAGGGTCTCATCGGGTTCCAGCCCGGGACCGACGTCGAGCAGGCCCCCCTCGAGAATCTGATCTCGCCCGTTCGCCATGTGAACCTTGATTGCAGCCGGTGTGCGCGCCGCATTCTAGCCCAAGGCAAGCGGGGAGCCAGTAGAAGTGCTCAAGAGCCGACGAAACAAGCCTCGATGAGCGCGCGCTGGATAGTTCCCTCGCGAAGGATCTGAGGCTTCCCGTCGGTCAGCCGCAGCACCGTCGAGGCCGGACCACCGGGCGTCTGGCCGGCGTCGACGACCGCGTCGACGGCCTCGAGCAGGGCGCGGTCGAGCTCGGCGACGCGCGTGCGCTCGCGCGAGCCCGCGAGGTTCGCCGAGCTGGCGGCGATCGGGCCGATGCGCCGCGCGAGCTGCTGCGCGACCGGATGCGAGGAGACCCGCAGGCCGACCTCGCCGGTGTGCGCGACCTCGAACGGCAGGCCGGGACGCGCCGGCAGCACGATGGTCAGGGGCCCGGGCCAGAAGCGGTGCATCAGCAGGCGGGCGACCTCCGGCACCTTCGACCACAGGCGCAGCGCTGTCTCCACGTCGGGGACGATGACCGGCATCGGCTTGTTGCCCTCGCGGCCCTTGATTCCAGCGAGGCGCTTGAGCGCCGCGGAGTTGCTGACCGCGGCGCCGAGCCCGTAGAAGGTCTCGGTCGGATAGATGATGACTCCGCCCTCCTCGAGCTTACGAACCGCCAGATCGATCGCCTGAACGAGAGAAGGAGGAAATGGCTGGGTGCTTGTCATGGTCGTCGTGGGCGCTCGTTCTCGCCGAGCGCCGCTCTCCAGTTGCTGCCCGTCGGCGGCTTGCCCGCGTCTTCCGGTCGAAGGGGTGAGCTTTCGTGCAAACTCGGCCCCGCGCGGGCTCCCTGCAGCTTCTGAGACCGCGGCTGTCGGCCCGCTGCCCCTGCGATGGGGCGACCGGCAAGACGCGGACCGCCGGCAGTCTCGTGCCCGACCAGCTCAGGTCCCCTCAACACGTTAACCACCGGGTGCATCGCGAAGGACCTTGGGGTCTGGTCGACAGATGCCCTTGCCGCGCGGGCCCCGCCGCGCCCGGCGGGAGAAGCGCCGCTCCCGCCGGCCCTAGTACGCGCCCTTGCCGGAGATGACCACCGGGATGGTCTTGGCGAGGATCTTGAGGTCCATCCAGAGCGTCCAGCCCTCGATGTAGGCAAGCTCGAGGTTGAGCCGCTGCTTCAGGGGCAGATCCCCGCGCCCATTGACCTGCATCGGCCCGGTGATCCCCGGCTTTACGGCCAGGCGCTTGCGGTGGAAGGTGCTGTAGCAGGCGACCACCTTCGCCTCCTCGGGCCGCGGACCGACCAGGCTCATGTCGCCCTTGAGCACGTTGAGGAGCTGTGGCAGCTCGTCGAGGCTCCAGCGCCTGAGGAACCGGCCGATGGGCGTCACCCGCGGGTCGTGTTGCAGCTTGAAGGCGGGGTTCTCCTTGTCGAGCTTGGAGCGGTCGATGCCCAGCGCCTTGAGCCTCGCCTCGGCGTCGACGACCATCGAGCGGAACTTGAGCATGTCGAAGGGCATGCCGTTCTCGCCGATGCGCTTCTGGCGGAAGAAGACCGGGCCGCCGTCGTAGAGCTTGATGGCCAGCGCGCAGGCGCCCATCACCGGCGCGGCGCACAGGGTGACGACGCCGCCGACGGCAAGATCGAACAGCCGCTTGGCGAGCCGGCCCGCGTCCTCGATGGGCGGCTCGCGCAGCCCGACCAGCGGCACGCCGAAGAAGTCCTCGACGGTGGCGCGGATCATCGTGAGCTCGAGCACGTCGGGCACGAAGTGGATGCGCACCGGCTCGGCCTGCAGCCGCATGATCACCTCTTCGACCAGCGCGTGCTGCTCGGCCGGCAGGGCGACGATGACCTGGTCGATGCCGTGGCGGCGCACCAGCTCGGCGACCTGTTTGAGCGAGCCGAGCCGCTCGAAGCCCTCCAGGCCGTCGTCGGTGGCGACCACGCCGACGAGCTGCATCCCCCAGGGCATCGCCTCGAGACGGCGCGCGACCCAGGGGCCGACCTCGCCGCCGCCGATGAGCAGCACTCGACGCGCGAGCGGCCGCGCGAGGCGGCCGAGGACAAACGAGGTGAGCCAGTGCCGGGCGAGCAGGAAGACCAGGCTCGCCGCGAGCGCGTAGGCGGCCAGCAGGCGCGAGAAGTCGTAGACCTTCAGGAAGAAGAGCGCGGCGAGGAAGAAGAGGAACCCGAGCAGGTCACCGACCACCAGCGCGCGCCAGGCGCCGCGCTCGGTCATGCGCCGCGCTTGGTGCGCGCCGACGACGAAGAAGGCGAGGACCCAGACGGCCGCCGCGGCGGCGTCGACCTGCGGGGTCAGCCAGCTCATGTCGGCGGCGAGCCCCATGCCGTAGGGCAGGCTCTTGCGCAGACAGTCGCCGGTGTGCAGCGCGGCGACGACCAGCGCCACGTCGACGGCGAGGAAGATCGGGGTCAGCAGCCGAAGTCTCTTGATCATGCGCGCTCAGCCCCTCTCCCCGCGCGACCCGCGCAGAGCAACTGTCGGTAGCGCTGTCGGGCGACGGGAGGCGGCGCCGTCGGCGGGCCGGTGGCCGGGGTTCGCGCCGACAAGCTGTAGATGGGACACAGGTTTTCTCTCGAGCGCTCGCCCCTGCCCCGGGGCGATGGGCGGCGTCAAGGTCTGCCGGGAAATCACCCTCACCTCGGCTCGCCCCCTCCGGTCACCTCGAGCGAAGTCGAGAGGCCCTCGACTTCGGCCTCGCAACCTCGGCCTACGCTCGGGCTGACCGGTTATCGTTCGACGGATTCTTCGACACATCTTCAGTGGACCGCGGGCGCGAGGTCGGAGTCAGAGTGGCGCAGCAACCCCTTGATCCGCAGGGCTCGCTCCAGGCTCGCCGCGATGCGGGCCTTGAACTGGGCGCGGCCGAAGCGCTCGGCGCTCTGGCGCGCGTCCTCCGGCTTGAGCTGGTCGAAGCTCGACTCGAAGCGCTCGACCGCGGCCATCAGCGCCGGCACCGACGGCTCGTCGAAGAACAGACCGGTCGGTGCGCGCCCGGCCGGCTCACCGAGGCCGATGACCGTCTCGAGGGCGCCGCCGCGGGCGAGCGCGATGACCGGGCGGCCCGAGGCCTGGGCCTCGAGCGGGGTGATCCCCGCGTCCTCCTCGCCGGGAAAGACGAGGGCGCGGCAGCGCGAATAGAGCTCGGCGACCTCGGGATCGGGCAGCGGCCCGAGGAGCTCGACCGGAGGGGCGGCCAGGGCCTGGAGCCGCTTCCAGTCCTGGCCCCAGCCAACGATGCGCAGCGGCTTGTTCAGACGGCGGAAGGCCTCGATGGCCACATCGACCTTCTTGTAGGGCGCGAAGGCGGTGACCATCAGGTAGTAGTCGCCCAGCTCCTCGACCGGCCGCGGCGCGAAGCGCTCGAGGTCGACCGGCGGGTGGATGACCTCGGCCTCGCGGCGGTAGCGCTTGGCGACGCGCGCGGCGACGTTGTGGCTATTGGCGAGGTAGACGTCGACGCGGTTGGCCGAGGCCTCGTCCCAGGTGCGCAGCAAAGGTGAGAAGGCCCGCGCGCCGAGGCGGGTCAGGGGGCCGGCGCGCCCCTCGCCGAAGTACTCCTGGCGAAGGTCCCAGATGTAGCGCATCGGCGTGTGCACGTAGCTGACGTGCATCGAGGCGGTCGGGGTGATGACGCCCTTGGCGACGCAGTGCGACGAGGAGAGCACCAGGTCGTAGCCGGTGAAGTCGAAGCCCTCGATGGCGTGAGGGAAGAGCGGCAAGTAGTGGCGGTGGTGCTCGTGGGCGCGCGGCAGCCGGTCGATGAAGCTGGTGTGGATGCGCATCCGCTCGATTGCCGGCGAGCAGGCGCCCTTCATGTGGACGAGGGTAAAGACGTCGGCTGCCGGGAACAGCTCGCAGAAGGCCTCGAAGACCCGCTCGCCTCCGCGCATTCCGAGGAGCCAATCGTGGACAAGGGCGACACGCATGCGGCGTCTTCTACCAGACAGCGGCTCGGTCGTCAGCGGCCTCGCGGTGCGAGCCGGCGTGAAGGCGCCTGCCGGGGTCTGCCTGGGCCGCGGTCGCCCGAGCTCCGAGGTCTCTGCCGCCTGCGCCGACGGGGACGGCCGCAGGGCGATAGGTGCGCTATAAGACGCCGGCGCGCGGACAACAGGCCGCGCCCAGGTTGAGGACATGCGCGAGCGGCTGCGGCGAAACATCTCGAGCAAGCTGGTGGGCGAGGTCGCCTCGCGGCTGATCAGCTTCGCCTTCAACCTGGTGCTGGCGCGCGGGCTGGGGGCCGAGGGCTTCGGGCGCTACGCCTACGCCTATGCCTTCGCGGCGACCCTGGCGTTGTGCGGCGAGCTGGGGCTCAACACCCTGCTGACACAGGAGGCGGCCCGAAACCGCGAGAAGGCGGCCGACTACATCCGCCGCTTCGCCCCGCTGCGACTGGCGAGCGTGGCCATCGTCGCCGCCACCACCGTCGGCCTCGCGTTCGGCGCGGCCGATCCCAGCCGCCTGCTCGAGATCGCCCTGCTGGCGGTCTTCATGGGCGCCAACACCCTGCTCGACTACCACACGGCGATCTTCAACGCGCACGAGCGCATGGTCCAGGAGGCGAAGATGCGGGTCGCGACCCGCATCGGCGTCAGCCTGGCGGGCATCGCGGCCGTGGCGCTGAAGGCTCCGCTGCTTGGAGTCATCGCCGCGGTGAGCATCGCCAACCTGCTCGCGGTCCTCGCTGGAGCGGCGTACCGCCGGCGGCTCGGTCTCTATTTCGGCGCGCGATGGGAGCCCCGGTTCGTCGGCCGAGCGCTCGCCACCGCGGTGCCGGTCGCGACCGCCTCGCTGGCCATCAACCTCTACTTCTACGTCGACAACCTGCTGCTCGAGGCGCTCGGCTTCGCGGACGCAGCCATCGGCGAGTACGGCGCCGCCCTCAAGATCCTCGAAGCAGCGCAGGGGCTGCCGCTCGTGGTCGTCGGCGGCACCTTCCCTGTCGTCGCCCAGCTCGCGCGTTCGGGCACTTCGCAGTCGCTCGCCCCCTTCTTCTCGCGGGTCTCGCGGCTGGCGATGCTCGTCGTCCTCCCTGCCTCCGGCGTCGGGGCGATCCTCTCGCCCCCGGTGGCGCGCCTGCTGTTCGGGCCGGGGTTCGAGGCGGCCGGCTTCTCCCTGGCGCTGCTCGCGCTCGCCACGCCCTTCTACTTCTCGAACCTGGTCGCCATCTACCTGCTGATCGCCGCGGGGCGTCGGTGGCAGGCCTCGCTGAGCCGGCTCGGCGCGTTGGCGCTCAAGGTCGCGCTCGTCGTCGCCTTGACCCCGTCGCTCGGGGTGGCCGGCGCAGCGGCAGCGATGATTGCGACCGACGGCCTGCTCTTCTTCGCCCTCTTCGCGGGGCGCTGCCGCGCCGGGCTGGCCGAAAAGGGCGAAGGCGCGCTCCTCCTCAAGTCCGGCCTGGCGGCAGCCGCCGCTCTCGGAGTCTGGGCCGCGGTCCGGGGCGCCGGGGTCGCCGTCGAAGTCCTGGCCGTGGCCGCGGCCTTCGCGGTCGCCTTCGCCCTGCTTCGACCGGGCAGGCGGCCTGCTTCCGCGGAGCCGCATGTCTCGCACGACGGAGGTCCCGCATGACCGCTCGCATCGCTCTCGACCTGCGGATGCTCGTCGATCCGCCGGATGGAATCTCTCGCTATGCGCTCGAGCTCGCCGGGCGGCTCCCGCTCCTGATGAAGGACGCCGAGCTCGTGACCGTCGGCCGGGCCGACAAGATCCGGCGCCGTCTGCCACAGGCCCGCGTGCTCGAGGCGCGCACCACGTCGATTTCGCTCAGGGAGCAAGCCGAGCTGCCGGCGCTGCTCTACGGCCACCGCGTCGACCTGTTCCACGCGACGCTCTTCGTCGCCCCGCTGGTCTGGCACCGGCCATACGTCTTGACCCTCCACGACGTGAACTACCTCGCGCTTCCCCAGCTCTACGGCCGGCACCGCGAGCTCTACTTCCAGACCGCGGTTCGGCTCTTCGCCAAGCGCGCCGCCGCCATCGTCACCGTCTCGGAGTTCTCGCGCGTCGAGATCGAGCGGCGACTCGGAGTTCCGGCCGAAAGGGTCGAGGTGATCCCCAACGGGATCGACCCGCGCTTTCGCCCGCTCGACGAGGCCGCGCGAGGCGAGCTGCTCGGCCGGCTCGGGCTCCCTCGCGACTACCTGCTCTACGTCGGTAGCTTCGCGCCTCACAAGAACGTGCCCCTGCTGCTGCGGGCCTATGCGCGGCTGGCCGACGCGCCGACGCTGGTGCTCTGCGGACAGGGTCCCGACCGCATCCGCCCGGAGATCGAGCGCCTGGGGCTGCAGAACAGGGTGCGGCTGCTGCAAGGTCAGGGGGACGAAGCCCTCGTCGCGCTCTACTCGGGGGCGACCGCCTTCGTCTTCCCGTCTCTCTACGAGGGCTTTGGGCTGCCGCCGCTCGAGGCGATGGCCTGCGGCGCCCCGACCATCGTCTCGGACGCGGGCTCGTTGCCCGAGGTGACCGGCGGCGCCGCGCTCACCTTTCCGGTCCACGACGACGCCGCGCTGGCCGAGCAGATCCAGGCGCTGCTCGACTCGCCGCAGAAGCGCACCGAGCTGGCAGCCGCCGGACGCCGGCGGGCCGAGAAGTTTCGCTGGGAGGCCTGTGTCGAGCAGGTCGCGGGGGTCTATCGGCGGTTGCTGTAGACCACGCGGGCGGGACCTGCCCCATCCGGGCGCAGCCGCGCCCGCGAGCCGGGTCTTTCGAGAGCGCCCTCCGGGCCGCGGACCCTGTGAACACTCCAAGCCCGCGAAAACACAGCAACCGAGACCCCTTCTGCTTACGACAGCGACATTGCAACCCCGCGGATTTCCTCGATCATAAACCTCTATTTTCAGGAAACCGGTCATCGGCTGGCGCGTCCGGCGAGGGAGCCGCCCGGTGCGCAGGCGGAGGGCCGGGCTTCGGAACGGGATTGGCACTGTGCCAATTGCTTTTCGGACCCTCGGGAACGCGATTGGCACTGTGCCAATTGCTTTTCGGACCCTCCGGAACGCGAGTCGGCGCGTGCCAATTGCTTCTGGACGCCTCCGGAACGCGAGTCGGCGCGTGCCAGTTGCGTCTGGAAGCCTCCGGAACCCGATTGGCAGAGTGCCAATCGCCTTCGGGACGTCTTCGGAACGCGATTGGCAGAGCGCCGATCGCTTCTGAACGCCTCCGAAACGCGATTGGCAGGCGCTGAATCCGTTTGCGGAGCCTTCCCCGGCGATTGGCACGCGCCAGGGCCGTTTGCGGAGCCTTCCCTCGGCGATTGGCGCGCGCCGGTGCCGTTTGCGGAGCCGTCCCTCGGCGATTGGTACGCGCAGCGGCCGGTTGCCGAGCCTCGGCTCGCCACCCGCTCACCCCGAGCGTCGCCTCCCGAGGAACGAGAGAGGCGGAGTCGAAGGTTGCTCGACTTCGCGCGGCCCCCTCGACTCCGAGGCTCCCGCTGGTCGCCTCTACGC
>DHSB01000027.1:30745-55249 GCA_002408385.1 Myxococcales bacterium UBA5297 | reverse complement strand
TCACGCACGTTGGCACAGAGGGAGCTTGCCGACGCGGCCGGCCAATTCGCGGAAAGAACGCCCCTCTGTTCTTCCGAGACCTTCCCGTCGAGACCTGGAAGCGTCCCGCCGAGTCCCAAAGGTCATGAGTGGGACCGCTGCCTCGTGAGCTAGCTGGCCCGCTCGAGAGGCTCGCGTTCGCCTACGCGACCGGCAGGAGAGGGATCGACCTCGGCAGGCGGAACGGGCGTCGGCGCGGGTTTGCTGCGCGTCTCCCAACTGCCCGAGTCGAGCGTGAACAGACCAAGCGGCGTGAAGACGAGATAGGAGACCGGCATCAGGAACGCCATCGAGAGGAAGGCGAGCGGCCCGACCCGCTGGGATGCGGGCATCGAGCTGGCGGCCGCGTAGTAGATCGCGGCGAGCAGCGCGAGCACGCCCGCGTGGATGACCATCAGGTCCACGAAATAGCCGTTGAGAACCTTTTCGATGATGAGGACCGGGTAGCAGAGCATCAGCGCGAAGAGCGAGAAGTAGTTGAGCGCGACTGGCGCTGGCAGGCGCCAGGCATGCTTGAGGCCGCCGAACCAGTCGACGAGGTTAGAGCGGCGCCAGCGGATCTGCTGCGAGAAGTATTTGGAGAGCGTGTTGGGCGAGACGGTGAAGCACCAGGCGTCGGTGATGAAGAGGGTCTGGTAGCCGGCCTTGACTATCTGGCGGGTGAGGAAGCGGTCCTCGCCATATTTGATGGGGATGCCGCGCACGTTGCGTCCCTCGAGCACCGGCTGCAGCTCCTCGAGCACCTCGCGCCGATAGGCCGTCAGGCAGCCTGACAGGCACATGACCGACTTGAAGGCGCGCTCGACCAGCTTGAGCCACTCCTGGGCAAAGTAGAACTTCACCGTCTGCATGCGCGTGAGCCAGTTGTCGTCGGGGTTGGCGACCATGACGCGGCCGCCGACCGCGGCGATCTCCGGCTTCGTGAAGCGGGCCACGAGGGCACGCAGCGCGCCCCGGTCGACGACCACGTCCGAGTCGACCGAGACGATGATTTCGGCCTTGGTCTCCCGATGGCCGCGGTTGATGGCCTTGCGCTTGCCGACGTTGGCGGGGTTGCGCAGCACCTTGACGTTCGGATGCCCTTGGGCGGCCTTGAGCGCCCAGGCGTAGCTGTCGTCGGTGGAGCAGTCGTCGACGACGATGATCTCGAGCTTGTCCTTCGGGTAGTCGAGCGCGAGCAGGCTCTCGACCGTGCGGACGATGTGCTCGCCCTCGTTGAAGAGCGGAGTGATGGTGGCGACCGTCGGCTCGTAGCCCTCGCGCTTCTCGTCGAAGCGGGCGCCGGTCAGGCGCTTGAGGAAGTGGCCTGCGACGTAGCGGTTGGTGAAGACCAACAGAACGAGCAGGTACACGAAGAAGTCGTCCAACGAGCCCCTCCTTGCGCGCGGGCCGGAGCGAGTCGAGCGCGCGGTCAGTCGCAGAGGCGGCGGGCAAGCGGTGGGTTGCTCGAAGTGTCGGCCCCTGCCACCGCCGCCGACCCGCGGGTCGGCCATCTAGCCGCTGCCCAGGCAAACATGCGGTCGTCGGTGCCGGCGAACAGCCCCACGCTCGACCTTGCGCCAGACAAGGGCGTTTGAGGAGCCGCGATTCCGAACGGTTGGCGAACGGGTTGCCGAGCCTTCGCTCGCGCGAGCGACGCAGGCCTTTCGGCGCGAGCGCTCGCGTGTCGCCCGGTGGCAGTCAGGCATTGGTGCGGTGGGAGCGCCTTTATCGCTCGAGCGAGCGCAGGATCGACCGCGCGGCCTTGGGATCGGGCGCTTCGAGCAGGCGGTCGAACACGCCGCTCAGCGTGTCGATGTCGAGTGTGCTCTCGAACGCCGCGGCCTCGGGCGGCAGGTGCCCGAGCTTGGCTTTCACGAGCATGCGGCAGGCCTTCGAGAGCTCTTCCTTGCGCCCCGCCTCGCGCCCCTCCTTGCGCCCCTCCTCGCGCATGGCGCGGTAGGTGGACGAGTCCATCCGACCGCGTGGCGAGCGAGACCTCATCGCTTGATGGAGCGCAGGGCCGCACGCACGGCCTGCGGGCTGGTGGAGGCGAATAGGCGATCTCTCAAGCGATCCAGCGCGTCGAGGTCGGTGATCTGCTCGATCCCCTCGGCCTCGGGTGGCAGGTGCCCGAGCTTGCTTTCCACGAGCTTGCGGCAGGTCTTTGAGAGCTCTTCCTTGAACCCTTCCGCGAATCCTTCCGCGTATCCCCGCGCGAACCCTTCGTCATGGAGGGCGCGGTAGGTGGACGATTCCATCCGACCGCGTGGCGAGCGAGACCTCATCGCTTGATAGACCGCAGGGCCGCACGCACGGCCTGCGGGCTGGCAGCGGCGAATAGACGGTCTCTCAAGCGATCCAGCGCGTCGAGGTCGGTGATCTGCTCGAGCCCCTCGGCCTCGGGTGGCAGGTGCCCGAGCTTGCTTTCCACGAGCTTGCGGCAGGTCTTCGAGAGCTCTTCCTTGCGCCCCTCCTTGCGCCCCTCCTCGCGGACGGCCCTGTAGGTAGACGACTCCATCAAGAGCTCCTTTCGCGAGACCATCGCCTGCAAATCTTTGGACCCGAACCGCACCCCTGCAACTTCGTACCAGACCCCGAGCAGCTCGCTGGCGAGCAGCTCGTCCTCGATGGCTTCGAGCAGGTTGCACGCCCGCTCGACGTGCTTGCGTCGGCAGCCTGCGGCCAGCGCGATCAAAGCCCACACCCCGGGGTTTGCCCCTCGAGCAGCCTGTCGGCTCTCTGCCACCAGAGGCAGACCGCCTGGAAGAGGAAGTCGACCGAGGTCGAGCCTCTCTTGACCGAGTAGCGGGTCTGCGGTCGTCGGCCCTCGCGGGCGGGCATCAGGTAGAACACGACGCACTCGACCGGTCGGCCCAAGACCAGGTGCGCGTACGACCAGCGATTGAAGATCCGCTTGCCCGTGTTGCTTCGGGGCCGCGCCTCGGCCTCGATCTGGAAGGTTTGCCGGCCGCCTTGTGCGTCCGCGAGCTCGACGAACAGGTCGAAAGCCCGAGGCATCGGCGCCGCCGATGCCAGCTCCTTCTCCAGCGACCTGAAGCGCGCGCCGCGGGTGACCACCCCTGGCACCAGCCCGAGCAGATCGAGCGGCCGCAGTCGCCCCACCACCTTGAAGTCGCGGTCCCATCGGCCCATGCGCGCTCACTAGCGCAAGTCCGAGGTCTCGCGCCGCGGGCGCGTCGAAGGGCGAGCGCGAGCCGACCGGAACCGAACGGATGAGGCGCTATCGGTCGGCCGCGTGCTTGGCGGGCTCGGCCGGCGCCTGGGCGGACGAGGAGTCCTCGACCTCTTCGCGCGGCGCGACCCGGGAGGCCCAACTCGGCGCGCTCGGCTCTGCTCGTCGTCGCCGGCCGACAGCGCCCGGTCGCTCGTCAGAGCGCCAGGGGTAGCACCATTTCGGTGTGGACTTCGAGCTGGCCGCGGTCCTTGAAGCTGTGGTCGAAGTCGAGCTCGAAGAGCTGCGTGTCCGGGAACCGCGGCACCTCGACCTGAAGGATTTCGGCGTCGGTGGCGATGGTGAAGAGGCCGAAGTCCGAGGAGGCGACCTCGATGCTGCGCACGTCCTCGAAGTAGCGCAGGAAAGGAGAGGTGTCGCTCTCGATGTTCAGCGTGCCCAGCTCGACGCCCCCCTCACCCTTGATGGACAGGACGCACGACTGCTTGGACGGCAGCACGTAGTAGAGGCCGGCTGCGGCGACCCTCAGCCCCTCGGCCTCCAGGGACCAGATCGAGCGCCAGCGAAACGGCTCGTCCGACGGGTAGTGGCTGTCGGGTATCTGCGACAGGCTGCCCTCGAGCATCTCCACGGTGAGCTGCTCGCCCTCGGCCTCGACCGTCACCTGCGTCTGGTTCATCCAGGGACGGTCGGGCACGAACATCGAGCTGTCCGTGCCGTTGTAGCGGCCGGCGAACAGGGGCGAGTCGTCGAGGTGCACGTAGATGCCCGAGTAGCGGCCGTCTATCGAGCCGTTCGTGGGGTCGATGACGAGCGCAAGCCCGGTGCCCTCGTACCGCGCGACCACCTCGGCGCCCTCCTGCTCGACCTGCCACGCGCTGCCCGGGTGCTCGGTCACCGTGATGGCGCCCGACTGCCAAACCTCGGGCTCGGCCGGTTCGCCAGCGTCGGGCTCGGCGCCGGCATCCGCTGCCTCGCCCGCGTCGAGGCGCTCGCCGGCGTCGGTGTCCTCGCCGGCATCGGCGCTCCCCCCGGCGTCTTCGCTGAGCGCGGCGTCGGGAAGGAGGGGATCGGTGGTCGAGTCGTCGACGGGCCCGCAGGCGGCGAGCAGCCCGGCGGCGACCGCAGTCCAGGCGATGGAGCGAGTCATGGAGTGTTCCCGAGGTGAAGAGGTGTCGAAGAATCCTTCGAGCGATGACCGGTCAGCCCGAGCGCATCAGGCTCGGTGGGCGTCGAGCACGCCGAACCGGTGTCCGATCACTGTGCGGAGAGCCACCGGGCGAAGTCCTCGATGACCTCGACCGATGCGTGATTCGGTTGGTCGTACTCGCGCGGCGTCGACGGACCCTCTCCGGGCATGAAGTGGTGATTGAGCTTCGGGTAGGACTTGAGGGTGGCGTGCGCCTTTCCCGAGAGCGCCTGCTTCCAGCCCGCGAAGTCCTCCATGGTGACCTGGTAGTCGCGCTCGCCCTGCAGCACGAGCATCGGCACCTCGAGCGCGGGAGCGATGACCACGCCGGCGCTCTCGCGCAGGTCGAGCCAGTAGCGGCCCGGGATTCCATCGACGATCTCGTCGGGCTTCAGGTCCGGCGCGTCCAGGCGCGCGGCGACCTGCCTGGCTTGCGCGATGAGCTCCCCTTGCTTCTCCGCGGAAGGGGTCCAGATGGGCGCGAGGTAGGTGATCTGGTCGAGGTGCAGCTTGCCCATCGGCCGGGTGTTGCCGGCGAGGAGCACGATCCCGCGAAGGCGCGGCTCCGCCTTGGCGATGCGCGGCGCGAGAACCGCGCCGAGGCTGTGGCCGGCGACGAAGATGCGCTTCGGGTCGATGCCCGGCGTGCTCGAAAGCAGCGCCACCGCCTCGAGGGCGTCGTCGATCGACTCCTCCTTGACGGTGGGGACGTCGTCGTTGGAGAGCTTGCCTTTGTAGTGGTGCGTGCGCTTGTCGTAGCGCAGCACCGCGATCTTGCGGGCCGCGAGGCCCCAGGCGAGATCCTTGAAGAGCTTGTTCGGCCCGATGCTCTCGTCGCGGTCGTTGGGGCCGGAGCCGTGAACGAGGACGACCGCGGGGAAGGGCCCCTCGCCCTTCGGCATCGTGAGAATTCCGGGCAGCGGGAGCTTCTCGGTTCCGAAGCTCACCGCGCGCTCCTCGAAGGCGGTCGGCTTCGCGTAGTCGGGCGGGTTCCACGCGGGCAGGAAGAAGTAGCCGGCGACGCGCAGCTTCTTGTCGAAGGAGACGCGCACCTTGCCGTTCAGCTTCTCGTAGGCGCATTCGAGGTCGGCCACCATTCCCGAGCCGACGGGGATGAGACGGACGCTCAGGACCTCGCGCACCTCGCCGTACTGGCGCCGCAGCGCGTTGAAGCTCTCGGCGAGCGCCTCGCGCGAGACCAGCCTGGCCATCTGCTCGTCGAAGCGCTTGACCGCCGTGGACCATTCCCGTTCGACGAGGAGCTGGAGGAACTCGCGGCCGGCCTTCTCGAAGGCCTCTCGCGGGTACAAGGGCGAGGGGCGCAGACCGGTCACCTGCTGACTTGCGTCGACCACGACGAGCAGGCCGAGCGAGTCCTTCTCGTACACGCACTCGACGACGACCGCGCGCCTTCCCTCGGGGCTTGGCCCCTCGCGCAGGACCTCGGCCCGCTGGAAGGCCCCGAGGGCGCCGGTCATCGCCTCCCATTGCCCTTCGAGGGCGGCGCTCGACAGGCTGGTCGCCATCGGCTCGGCGAAGCGCGCGTGCGCGGCCTCGAACTGCCGGGCCGCGAGCTGCGACGCGAGGTCGTGGGCGGCCTGGGCCGAAGGCGACAGCGCGGCGTCAGGTGCGGTTGCCGGCGCCGGCGCCAACGCGGTGGTGGAGGCGCACGCTGCGAGCAGCGCGGATGAAAGCAGCGTCCATGGCGAAACCTGCATGTCCTCTCCTTGAGGCGGGTCGTGAAGGGAAGGGCGAATCGTAGCCGAGCCGGCAGACGGTCGCAGCAGACGAACCCGCCGATGCAGGCGGGCGAAAGCCGAGATCGAGCCCGTCACTGATCGTCTGAGCCCGCAGGGGCAACCAAGGTGGTGCACGCGGGCAGGGCCGAGCCCGCGAAGAACAGGAGAGACACCATGTTTCGCACCGCGCTGCTCGGGTTCGCCGTAGTCCTCGCCGCAGGCTGCCACGTCGTCGAGGGCAACGGAGTCCGAGGCATCGATGAGCGCACCGTCCCAGGCTTCGAGCGGGTCCATGTCGAGGACGGGCTCGAGGTCGAGGTGGTCGTCGGCGAGCGCACGGAGAACAAGGTGGTGGTGAGCGGCGACGAGAACATCGTCACCTACGTCGAGACCGAGGTGCGCGACGGCGAGCTGCGCTTGAGCATGCCCGTCGGCTCCTTCTCGACGCGCAGTCCCTTGAAGGTCACGGTCGAGGCCGCCTATCTGAACCGGCTCGAGGCCGACGATGGCGCGCGCGTCGAGGCGAGCGGCCTCAACGCCCAGACCCTGGCCCTCGCGGCGAACGGCGGCGCGCAGGTGACCGCCGAAGGTGCCTGCGACCGGCTGGATCTCGGCGCCGACCACGGCGCCCGGGCCTTGTTGCGCGGGCTCTCGGCGCGCTCGGCCTTCGTCTCGGTCGAAGGCGGCTCGCACGCGGAGGTGCTGGTGCTCGAGGAGATCGAGATCGTCGCGACCGGCGGCTCGACGCTCTACGTAGCCGGCAATCCGCCGCGCAATCTGCGCGAGAAGCAGGCCGACGGGGCGCAAGTCATCTTCGAGTAGCGCCGGCCTGCCGCGAATGAGCCCGGAGCGCAGGGGGGCGAGAGCCGTTCGGCTCCCTGCCTCACCCGGGGCACGGGCGCGTCGAGCCAGCCTGCGAGCAACAGAGGCGTCGCCGGCCCGAGTCGAGGCGAGAGTCCCGGAGGGTCAGGCGACGGGCGCCGTCGTGGCGGGAACGCGCTCGAGCAATTGGCGATACCAGGCGGTCGCCGCGTCCACGCGCTCGGCGAGGGCGCGCGGGCCCCACACGATGGACAGGGTGCGGCAGGTCGAGGCGCTGGTCTTGGTGCGCTGCGCGTCCTTCACCGCGTTGGCGCAGGGGCCCTCGGCGTCGAAGAGGCACAGCAGGCCCTCGAGGTCGATGACCTGGCCCGAAGTGTTGAAGACGTAGGCGTCGCCGGCCTGGGCGATGCCCACGCGCAATGGCAGCCGAGTGCGATCGAGGTCGACGACGCTCATGGGCAGGCCGCTGTGCAGCGAGACGGCGTTGCAGGCGTCGACCGCCAGGTTGATCGAGCCGAGCGGGCCTTCGGTCGCGGTGCGCAGCAGGTATTCGGAGGCGGGCTTGCTGCGGCCGGTCGGCTTGAAGCCGCCGTGGCGCAAGAGGTCGCGCACGGTCGAGCGGATCGCGTCGTCGGGGGGCGCGAGCGGGCTCTCGGCGTCGAGGGCGAGCAGCGAGGCCAGCCAGTCTGGCGGGGCCAGCTCGCCGAGCGGTGCGGGCAGCTCGGTGGTGAAGGCGCGCAGGTGAAGGAGCGGGTGGGGGGCGATTTCGAGGGTGAGCATGTTCTCGAGTCGAGGGTCGTAGAGGTCGGAGAGCTGGCCGTCGCGGCTCGCGCGAGCGGATCGAAGGCTCTTGGTCGGAGGCGGACTCGCCGGCGGAAGGATAGGCCGGGTGAGATCCACGCGTGAACCGGCTTCGTCGCCGGCGGGCTAGGGTCGGCCTCAAGGGTCGCACCGAATCGAGCGCTCTCTGGATGTCGTCGACCAGCTTGCCGAGCCCGTCTAGGTCCGCGGCCGGGGGCGACGAAGCGAGGTCTTCGTTCAGACCTCGTCCAGCGTGACCTCGGCGCGCATCACCTTTAGATAGAGCATCGCGAAGACACACAGGCACCACGACGCCACGATCCAGAGCGCAATCGAGAGCGGCAGCGTCGTGCCAAAGAGGATCCCGAAGAGCCCGGCGGCGACGATGCTGCGCCGCAGGTTGAGGGCGGGGAAGGCCTTGGCCAGCCCGGCGATGCCGGTCTCGCGCACGAAGGTCTCGGGCATCTTCACGCCGTTGCGGAACATGCTGGAGAACTGCGTCACCCCGACGTTGAGCAGCGCGGCGACGAAGACCCACCGATCCGAGGAGAACTGGTAGGCGAGTGCCGCGAACATGGCCACGTCGCCGAGCCGGTCGGCATAGAAGTCGAGGAAGCTGCCCTTCGCGCTTTGCTGCCCCTGCGCCCGCGCGATGGCGCCGTCGAAGGCGTCCCCAAAGCTGGCGACGATGCCCAGGGCGATGGCGACCAGCCACTGTTCGGCGAGGACTCCGACGCAGGCGACGAGCCAGAGCACCAGGGAGACGACGGTGACCGCGTTGGCCGAGAGCGGCGAGAGCCTGGCGAGGCCGCGGATGGATGTGCCGATGAAGGCATAGGCCTTGCCGTTGAACCCGACGTACTTCGCGTCGCTCATCCCGCCGCTCCCTGCCGCGCGCGCCAGCCGCGAATCTGGAAAAGCGCTTCTCTATGCCGGGGCCGTCGAATAGTCCACCGTGTTGCAGTCGGTGCCCCAGGACACTCTTTGTCGTTCGCGGGACGGGTGGCTCGGAGGCCTACGGGTCATAGGGGTTTGGAGGATGGCGACTTGCGAGCGATAGCCGCTCAGCCCGAGCTTTGCGCCGGGCCCTCGCTCGGCTGTGACCTTGATCTGACAGGGCCGTAGCGAGGCCCGGAGCGCCAGCCTTCGTGCTGGCGTCTCGGGGTACCGGATCCAACGAGTTGTCGCGAACCGCTCACCCCGGGCTCGTTACCGGTCCCTTGGCCGGCTGTGACCTTGAGCTGGCAGGGCCGTTGGTCAGGAGCGGAGTCGAAGGGCCTCTCGACTTCGGCCTCGCAGGCTCGGCCCACGCTCGAGGTGACCGGGGGGGCCGGGCCGGGTTCAAGGAGATTCCGCGGCGCCTCTTGACCGCCGCCGGCAGAGTCAGCGCTCGTCGAACTTTGCGCCGTCCCAGACGCGATAGCGCACCCGTCCATCCTCGACGAAGACGTACCAGAGCACCCCATTCCCATCCTCGTAGAAGCCGACGTCGCCGTGCTCGTCTGCCGTTACCTCGGCATCGTGCCGAGCCCCCGAGACCTTTTTCCAGCGCTCCAGGCCGAGTCTTCGCGCCAGTGCCTCGACTCGCGAAAAGCGAGTTGCCAGCGCGTCGAACCTCTCGTCCACAGGCACCCTTGCGAGAAGCCCGTTCAGCTTGCGCACGAGCTCCACGATGGCTCCAGGACGGGTGCCGTCGCCCCCGTACTCCTCGCCGTAGGCTGCGATCCGCTCCAGCGCCTCTTCGATGTCGTCGAATGACTCCTCACCCTCGGAGCCGAGCGTCAGCGTGTAGGTGCCCTCGTCCTCGTCGATCTCGAGACGGACTCCGTCGTCGAGTCCGATCTGCTCGACGCCGACGCCGGCCTCGAGGATGGCTGCGTTCAGTCTTTCGGTCTGGCTCATGATTTCGCTCCCGTGCTCTCTCTCCGAGGGCTGTCTCCTCGAGGCATTGTGGTTCTCCAGTTTCGATGGGCGTCAGCCGGGAGGGGCGAACGGCGGCTCGGTTCCAGGGGCCTGGGAGCTATGCGAACCCTCGACACGACGGGCGCTGAAGGAGCCTGCGAATGAGTCCGTCGGTCAGCGGCCCGCCGCCCGCAGGCGGAGCGGTTCGCCCGAGAGCGCAGCCGCCTCGAGGGCCGCGAAGACCGCTTCGAAGGGCTGCTGCGCCGGGGCCTCGACCACTCGCCCCGCGGCGCCTTCGTCGGCCAGCGTGAAAGGAACGTCGACGAACGGAGGGCCGGAGAAGCGGCCCATCTGCGCCCAGATCTGGTTCTTGACCGCGTCGAAATCGACGGCGCATCCGCAGGCCCGAATACCGGCGGGAATCTCCCGCGGCGCACGGGCCAAGACCTGCAGAGGGTTGGTGTGGGAATAGGTTTGGAGAAGCTCCACCACCGGCTGGCATTCGTCGTAGAGGCGCCCTTTGGCAGGGTTGTCGGGGTTGAGTACCGGGGCGGGGTCGTTCGGGGTCGACCGGGCGAGGGACTCGAAGAGCTCGGTGTTGCTGGCGCGGGGTGGCGCCGAGACCGCGCTCGTTCCCTCGGCGACGAAGAAGACCCGCAGGTAACCGGCGTTCGCGACCGCTTCGACGAGGTCGCAGACCACCGACCACTTCGTCTGCCTGTCGACGACCAAGGCGATCGCCTCGGGAACCGGCGGACGCGGCCCGTCGGCGGTGTTCGCAGCCTCGCGCCGCGCAGGTCCGGCGCCGTGGAGCTCGATGAGCGCCTGCGTGATCCGGTCGAGCGGCTCGCCGTCCGGAACGCCCATCGCTATCGGCGCGCCGTTCACCTGGACCGACCCCCGGCTCGCCTCGACAGAGGCACGGACGAGGAAATGGCGCCCTCGGCGCTTGCTCGCGACCAGAGGTACGTCCCGGCCCAGCAGGTCGAAGGCGCGGTTCCCCTCCTCGGCCACCGCGGTGTACCAGGCTTCGAGCTCTGCGACCTTGGCCTCGCAGCGGCTCTGCCGCGCTTGGGAGAATGCGATCCCGGCAAGCGCCCCGACGATGACGAGGAGGGTGATGCGCACGCGTGATCTCTTCATGGACGGTCTCCCGTGGAGAGGGTTCGAGCCGGAGCGAGCCCAGTCATCATAGAAGCGGTCGGACAGGCGCGCCGAATCTGAAGACGTGTCGAAGAACCCTTCGAGCGACAACGGTCAGCCTCGGCTGGCTCGGCGCAGGCCGACGGGCTGTCGACTTCGCTCAAGGTGAACGGAGGGTGGGGAGCCGAGGCTCGCTCGATTCCGCGACAAACCTTGAGAGAGCGTCATCGGCGGCGCGAAGCCCGCTCGCGCTCCAGGCGGCTGACCTCCCGCGAGGCGGGCGCGCAACAGGGATGCGGCGCTTGCTGGGCCCTCTTCGGCGTCGCCACCTTCGCGTCATGGGCCGCTCGGTGATCCCCGACGAGGTCGCCCAGGCCGTCGTGCGGCTCGGCGACCGCGAGGTTCGGCTCACGCACCTCGACAAGCCGTTCTGGCCTGCGCTCGGGCTCTCCAAGCGCGACCTGCTGCGCTACTACGAGTCGGTCTCCGACGCGCTGCTGCCGCACTTGCGCGACCGGCCGATGGTCATGAAGCGCTATCCGCACGGCTGGCAGGGCGAGTTCTTCTTCATGAAGCGCGCCCCTCGCCCCAGGCCCGAGTGGATAGAGACCGTGCGCGTGGTCCATCGCTCGGGCAACGTCATCGACTTCCCCCTCGTCCAGGACCTCGCCTCGCTGCTGTGGATCGTCAACCTCGGCTGCATCGACCTGAACCCCTGGTACAGCCGCCGCGACGAGCTGAACCGGCCCGACTTCCTGCACTTCGATCTCGATCCGGTCCCGGGCGCGACCTTCACCGAGGTGCGCGCGCTCGCCCTGCGCGTGCGCGAGC
This sequence comes from Myxococcales bacterium UBA5297, assembly GCA_002408385.1. Classification (GTDB taxonomy): domain Bacteria; phylum Myxococcota; class Myxococcia; order Myxococcales; family UBA5297; genus UBA10939. Next base: position 43,608 of record DHSB01000027.1, on the reverse strand, counting down.
TGCTCGAGGCGCTGGGGATGCGCGTCCACGCGAAGACCTCCGGCTCCAAAGGCATGCACCTCTACGTCGGCATCGCGCGCGGGCCGACGCAGAAGCAGGTCTGGACCTTCGCCAAGGCCTTCGCCTTCGAGGTCGAGCGGCGCCTGCCGCGGCTCGCCACCGCGGTCTACGAGATCGCCGCGCGCCCGGAGGGTCGGGTGCTGGTCGACTACAACCAGAACCGCTGGGGCAGCACGCTCGCCTCGGCCTACTCGGTGCGCCCCAGGCCGCGGGCGACGGTCTCGACGCCGGTGACCTGGCGCGAGGTCGAGGAGGGCATCGAGATCGAGGACTTCACGATGGGCAACGTGCCCGGGCGAGTCCGCCGCCTCGGCGACCTCTGGGTCCCGCCCTTTGGCGGCGATCGGTTCGATCTCGGGCCGCTCGTCGAGCCGGCCTCGCGCACGCTCGGCCTACGCACCTGAGCCTGGGCGGTGGGCGTGCCGGCCGCCGCTCGCGAGGCTCCGCTCAGCCCGTCTGGGGGTGAACTGATCCATTCTGGGTAAGTCACCGACTATGATCTCGAAGTCGAAGACTATGACCGGGAAGTCGATGACTATGACCCGGAAGTCGGCAACTACCCCCGCGAAGTCAAGGACTTAGGCCGCTAAGTCGCCGACTTCGAGCGGGAGCTCGGAGACTACGGCCGCCATAGTCAGCGAGTTCGACCGGAAAGTCGGCGATTACGGCCGCCATAGCCGGGGACTTCGACCGGGAAGCCGGCAACTACGGTGGCCATAGTCCGCACCCGAGCCGCCAAAGTCCGGGATTGCCGCTGCCGTAGTCGGGGACGTCGATCGCAAAGCCTTCGAAACGCCGCCGGCTGTTGCCGCTTACCTCCCGGCCAGCGCGATGACGGCGAGCAGGCCCGATGGCTGCGCCGACGGGGCGCGCCTGGGCGCTTGGAGCAGCGCCTCGGCCCGGCCGTTCTCCTTGTCGGCTGCGGCGATGAGCTCGCCGCGCCGGTAGAGGAAGAAGGGATCGACCGGAGTCCCCGCGTGCGCGACCTCGTAGTGCAGGTGCGGCCCGGTCGTCCGCCCGGTGTTGCCCGAGAGCGCGATCGCCTGATCGCGGTGCACCCGCTCCCCGCGCCTCACGAGCAGCTTGTCGTTGTGCATGTAGGCGCTGGTGACTCCTCGGCCGTGGTCGATGATGAGGTGCCAGCCGCTGACGCGGTTGTAGCCCGCCCGCAGGACCTTGCCGCTCGCGGCGGCGGTCACCGGAGTGCCGCATGGCATCGGGATGTCGATGCCGGCGTGCAACCGGCGCGTCCCTTTGACCGGGTGGATGCGCATTCCGAAAGCCGAGCTGACGCGCTGGAACCTGCCCGAGGGCCAGTCCATGTCGAAGGCCGTGGCGAGCGAGAGCGCGGCGGGAACGACGGCATTCGTCTCGCGCCGCAGCGCTCGGGGCAGACGCCGGGCGAGGTTCTCATAGGTCGGGTTGAGGCCGCGGCGCTGGACCTGCGCGACCGCTTTGGTGGCCGGCTCGACCCCGGCGACCAGCGCGACGAGGACCGCCTCTTCGCCGCCGAAGAGCTCTTCGAGAGCGGCGAGACCTCTGCCGACCGCCTCGAGCCGGCCCTCGGGGGTCTCGAGGAGCGCCTCCGGCTCGCCGAGGGCGACGAGCAGCTCGCGGGTCCCCGGCGAGAGGTCCATCGTCAAGGTGGTCGCGTCGGGATCGGAGTTGAGCGCGAGCGCGACGCCTTTGAGCAGCGCGGGGCGCGTTCCCGAGAGCCGAGCGAGCCGGGCGATCTCGCTGTCGGAGCCGGGCAGGTTCCAGCGCGGGCGAGGCCGCGAGGTCAGCAGCGACAGGTAGCGCGACAACGGGCGGTCGCCTGGCCCCTGGAAGTCACGAGCGAACCAGACCACGGCGGGCGCGAGCGCGCCGAGGACCATCATCGTCAGGGCTGCGGCGACGAGGCCGCGGGTGAGTGCGCGTGGTCGATGGGGAGGCATCGAGTCTCGGGAGGTGAGCGGAACGGGCGTGCGAGCGAGCCGACGTCCCTCGTCCGGAGTTTCGGCGTTCGGGAGCAGAACAGCAGGGACGTGCGTGACCTTTCCCGTCTCGCGCGCCACCGGCCGATATCGGTCGCTCTCGGCGTTGGCGGCCGGGCGCCTCTCTTCCTCTCCCCTCGGCGCCGATGCCCGTGGTAGCTCTGCTCGGCCCCTGGGGCGCGCCACTCCGATGCCCATCGTCACCGAAGACCTCAGCCTGTGGGGCCTGTTCGCCTCCAGCTTCCTCGCCGCGACGCTGTTGCCCGGCGGCTCGGAGGCGGTGCTCTTCGGCGTGCTGCGCCTTCATCCGCACTTGATCTGGTGGGCATTGGGCGTGGGCACGCTCGGCAACACGCTCGGCGGGATGACGTCCTATGGGCTCGGCCGGCTCTTCGCGAAGACGGCCCCGAAGCGCGGGCGCGCGCTGGTCGAGCGCTGGGGCGCGGTGGCGATGCTCTTCGCCTGGGCGCCGGTGGTCGGCGACGCGCTGTGCGTGGCCGCCGGCTGGTTGCGGGTCAGTCCCTGGTGGAGCGCGCTCTTCATGGCCGCGGGAAAGCTCGCGCGCTATGGCGCCATCGCCCTGCTCGCGGGCTGACCGATGGGAGTCGTGGTGTATCGTGGGCCTCGACATGACCCGCACACCACGATTCGTCTCTCGCCCCGCCGCCCTGGCCATCGCCGCGCTCTTGGTCGCCCTCGCCACGCTCACCGGATGCCCGTCCGAGCCCGCGCCCCCTGCGGTCGAGGATGGCGGCGTCGCCGCCGACTCCGGGGTCGAGCCGTCCGACGGCTCAGCCGATGCCGGCCTTCCCGACGCGGCCGCCGATGCCGGGGTCGATGCCGGGGTCGATGGGGGTGAGGACGCCGGAACGCCGGTCGAGGACGCCGGGCTTCCGGTCGAGGACGCAGGCACGCCCGACGGTGGAGAGGCGGACGCAGGCGTTCCGCCGCTGCCCAGGTGGCCCCCGGTCTTCATCTCGGCCTTCGGGCTCTCCCACGACGGCCCTGTGTCCGACGGCGCCGACGTCTGGGTCGAGCTCACGATAGCCAACGCAGTGTTCGCGCAGGCGGGGAGCTGGACGTACTCGTCGGCCAACCACGCCTACGTCAACCAGCAGCTCGAGAGCACGCAGCTTCCGTTCGAGCTCGCCGACGGCGATGTCGTGCGGATCCACGGCAGCGCCTACACCGGCACGACCGACGTGCGGAAGAGCGACAACAACCCGGGGGTCTGGGACTTCGTCTCTTCCGAGGCCTTCGGCCCGAGCTTCAAGCACGGCCTGCTCTGGCTGGAGGCGGCCGACGGCACGGTGCTCGACGCGGTCATCTACGAAACCGGCCGCAATCAGCTCGGCTGGCTGCAGGAGGCCGCGCTCGCGGCGGCGCAGAAGGCGGTGGATGACGAGGAGTGGCCCTCGACGAGCCCCGACGACGCGGTCTCCATCCCCGATTCCGACCGCCATTGGGCACGCCTGCGCCCAACCCTCATCGGCCAAGGCGATTCGGCCGCAGATTGGCAGGCCGTCGGGGCGACGCTCGAGACCTACTACGAGCGCGCGATGGGCAAGACCGGCGACGAGCTCAAGGCCGCGCTCCACGAGATCATCGCCGACCACGTCGTGCTCTCGTACCGCGAGGACGTGAACGCGGCCTTCTCGGTCACCGACGCCGACCCGGACAACCCCGGCTCGATAATCCAGTTCTACACGGGCCAGTCGACGCAGTCGGACTTCAACAAGGAGCACCTCTGGGCCAAGAGCCACGGCGGGTTCGGCTCGGACGCCTACGCGGGCTACAGCGACCTGCACCACCTGCGGCCCACGCGCCCCGACGTCAACAGCACGCGCTGGCACCTCGACTTCGCCGAGGGCGGCGTGCCCTACTCGGACACCACCTGCAACATCGTCGAGGGCGTCTCGTTCGAGCCGCGCGACGAGGTGAAGGGCGAGGTCGCGCGGGCGCTCTTCTACATGGCGGTGCGCTACGAGGGCGACGACCCGCCGATGCCCGACCTCGAGTTGGTCGAGGAGATCCCCTCGCTGCTCAACGCGCAGGGCCAGCCGGACAACAACCAGCACGTGAGCACCCCGCGCCACGGCAAGCTGTCGCACCTGCTGAGGTGGCACGTCGAGGACCCGCCCGACGACCGGGAGCGGGCGCGCAACGACGTGATCTTCGAGACCCTGCAGCGCAACCGGAACCCGTTCGTCGACCATCCGGAGTGGGTCTACGAGATCTGGGGCGGGCCCGAGTGGCCGCACCCGACGCGGTGATTCGCAGTCTTCGAGAGGGCGCATGAGCAACGCGGACAAGTGGTTCGAGCTCGCGGTCACCGGCCGCAAGGGCACCTTCCGCGGCATGGAGATAGACATGCCGCTGCGCGACGCGCTCGCGCTCGAGAGCGGCGAGCTGTCGCGGGGCAAAGACTCGGTGCTGCTGCGGACCGAGCCGTGCGAGCTGGCCTCGAGCGAGGTCGAGATCGGCTTTGCCCGCCGCAAGGGGCTGGACCGGGTCGTCAGCGTGCGCTTCGGCCTCGAGGCCGAGTCGGGCCTCGCAGAGGTCGAGTCCGCCTTCGAGCTGATCTGCGGGCACTTCGGGCGCCTCTTCGGCCCGCCGGCTCCGACGCCCGCCCCCGCCGCGCCCAGGGCCGGACGAGCGGCGCGCCGGCTCTGGCTCGTCCAGGGGCGCGAGCTGCCCACTCAGCTCCAGGTCGCCTTCGAGAACGCGGTGACCGAGGAGATGGTGCGCAAGGCGAGCCTCTCGATCGTCATGGAGCGGGCGGCCAGAGGCTAGCGAGCCGGTCGCTCGCCCCGAACGCCGGAGCGCCAGCCTTCGTGCTGGCGGTTTGTTGGATCGCCACGCCGCCGAGGCCGGCCGTGGAGCATGGCAATGCGCCCGGCCAGAAATCGAGCACCCGCGCGGCCGACGCGAAGGCCGGCCCGCCACAGCCTCGGGGATAAAGCTTGGTCCGCTCAGTCGAGCTCGACCTGGCCGAGGAAGTCGCCGCGAAGGACCCTCCCGTCCTCGGTCGCGATGGCCTCGAACTCGCGGCCGCATTGCGGGCAGGTGAGCGTCTCGACCTCGACCGGCTGCGGGACGGGCTTGCCGGCGACCACCTGCAGATAGGCCTCGAGGAGGAATTCGTCCGCGCCGCAGATGCAGCGGGTATCGCCCGCCTCCTCGAATCCCGCCTCCGCCTCCGACTCGGCCGCGGCGAGGGTGCGCTCGCTCTCCCAGTCTGTCGCTGCCGGTTGTCCCTGCCGTCGATCGCCGTGTCGTCGCGCCATCGCTCGCCTTTCGTGCGCCCGGAATGCGCGGGCGCGTCCTTCTAGCACAAGGCCCGTGGCTCGCGTCGGCGCCCGCTAGGCCGGAGGCGCCGTCTCGACGCTCGTCCGCTCGTCCGCCTTCGCCTCGGTCTCCTCGGCGCCGAGGGGCAGCGAGAAGCCGAAGGTGCTTCCCTTTCCCAGCTCGCTCTCGGCCCAGACCCGCCCTCCGTGCGCCTCGACGATGAGCCGGGAGATGTAGAGGCCGAGGCCGAGCCCTTCGGCCCGCTTCTGGGAGCTGGGCGAGCGATAGAAACGCTCGAACATCCGGGCGAGCTCGCCGGGCGCGATGCCGGGGCCCTCGTCGCTGACCGAGACGACCGCCTCGTCGCCCCGCCTCTCGACCCGGACGCGCACCGGGCTGCCTGGCGTGGAGTACTTCAGCGCGTTGGAGAGGAGGTTGGCGAGGACCCGCTCGATGCGGTCGGCGTCGAGGTCAATCAAGGGCAGCGCGCTCTCGGAGCTGAGCTGGATGCGCTCGCGCTCCTCGGCGGTGCCGAAGACCCGGGTCGTGAAGTCGTAGGCCAGGGCAGGCAGGTCCGTCGGCTGCCTGTGCATCTGCATTCGTCCGCTCTCGAGGCGCACCGAGTCGGCCAACTCGTCGAGCATCCGGGTCATCCGGCGCGCGTTGCGCAGCAGCGCCTCGGTCGAGGTGGCCTCGCGCTCCATTCCCTTCTTCGTCAGCGTCTTATGCAGCGAGCCCGCCTGGCCGACGATGACCGACAGCGGCGAGCGCAGATCGTGGGAGACGAGCGAGACGTACTCCTCGCGGAAGCGGTCGGCCTGCTTGCGCTCGGTGACGTCGCGCGCGATCCCGCGGTAGCCGCAGAACCGTTGCTCGTCGTCGAAGAAGGGCACGCCGCTGCTCTCGAGCACCAGCAGGGAGCCGTTCTTGTGGCGCTGCGCGTTCTCCAAGGCCTTGAAGGGCTGGCGCCGCGCGGCGTAGGCGCGCAACCGCTCCTCGGCGCGCTGGGCTTCCGCCTCGGGCATCAGCTCGAAGAGCGATTTGCCGATCAGCTCCGACGGCGTGTAGCCGAGCATGTCGAAGGCCCGAGGGCTCACGTAGGTGTAGCAAGCCTCGGGGTCGATCTCCCAGATCAGGTCGCTGCTCGCCTCCATCAGCTCGCGGAAGCGCCGCTCCTGGCTCTCGCGCAGGGCCTGCTCGGCGCGCCTGCGCTCGGTGATGTCGCGCGAATAGCCGAAGATGCCGACGATCTTGCCCGCCGCGTCGCGCCAGGGCTCGAGCGCGACGTCGAAGAAGGCCACCTCGCGGCGCACCAGCGAGGGGACTTCGAGGCGGGCCGATTCGCCGGTGCCGAGCACCCGGCGCTTGGCCGAGATGAGCGCCTGCGCGGTCTCGGAGGGGAGAAGCTCGTCGTCGGTATGTCCGAGGATGCGCTCGGCGAGCGACCCGGGCGCGTTGCTGATCCATTGGTAGCGAAGCTCGCGGTCCTGCAGGGTGATGACGTCGGGCGACTTGGCGACGATGAGCGAGAGCCGCTGCTCGTTCTCCCGGAGCGCCTCCTCGGCGCGCCTGCGCTCGGTGACGTCCTCGAGGAAGCCTTCGATGTATTGAAGCTCGCCCGCCTCGTCACGCACTCCACGCGCCGTCAGCTTGGCGACCAGGCGCTTGCCGTCGGGGCGCCGAAAGAGCGCCTCGCGCCTGACCGCACCCGGGGCCGCCGTCACCTGTTCGACCAGGGATTCGCGGTCGGCGGGCAGCTCGTAGAGGTCTCGGGAGTTCACCCTGGTCAGCAGCTCTTCGACCGAGCCGAGGCCGAGCATGGTGGCCAACGCCAGGTTGGCGTTCAGGAAGCGTCCGTCGAGCGTCGACTGATAGATGCCCAAGCCCGAGTTCTCGAAGATGCCCCGATACTTCTCCTCGCTCTCGTTCAGCGCAGCCTCGGCCTCCTTGCGCTCGGTGACCTCTCGGATGCTCATCCGCACGCCGAGGTACTCGTGGTCGATCACCACCGGCTGCCAAGAGGCCGACACCCAGGCGAGGCGGCCGTCGCGGCGGACGATGCGCCACTCGACGTTGGCGGCTGGCTCGCCGGAGACCGCTTTGCGGCAGTGCTCGACCACGAGGTCGCGATCCTCGGGGTGGGCGAGCCGGACAAGGTCGACCCGGCAGTCGCCGCTGAACTCTTTGGGCGCCCAACCGGTGATGCGCTCGGCAGACGGGCTCATGTAGCGCAGCGTCCCGTCCGGCGAGATCCACAGCTCCAGGTCGTAGGTCCAGTCGGCGACGACCCGGTAGCGCTTCTCGGCCTCCTCGAGAGCCTGGCGGTTCTTCTCCAAGGCGAGCTGGGCGAGCTTCTGAGAGGTGATGTCCTTGGTGAACATGGCGATGCCGCCGATATCGCCGGCCTGCCGGCGCCAAGGCTGGAGCTCCCAGCGCTGCCACTGAATCGACCCGTCGACGCGCTGGAAGCGGTCTTCGTAGCTTCGCTCGACGCTCCCGGCGAGGGCTCGGCGATGGATCGCTCTCCAGCGTTCCGGGTTCTCGGGGAAGACCTCGTAGTGGCTCTGGCCGACGAGGTCGCGCTCACCCAGCCCGTAGTCGCTCAGGAAGCGCAGATTCGCGAAGAGGTAGCGCATCTCGGTGTCGAAGACTGCGATGGCGATCGGCGCGTTGACGATCACCTGGCCGACCCACTCGTCCCCGTTGCGCCGTTCTCCTCCGGCCGCCGAGCGCTCTTCGCGAGGCGCCCGAAGCTCTTCGATTTGGCGTCGGGCCTCGGCGAGCTCGGCGAGGAGCTGCTCTCTCGTCTTCTGGTCGTCCTGCATCGGTCCCACCCGTTCCGGCCCCGACCGCCGGCCGCTCTCGGCTCTTGCTAATGTGCGCCTACTTTCGTCGGGGAGTGGCCTTTTCGCCAAGCCTCGAGAGGCGAGCTTTCGGGCGATTGACGACTGGCGGAATCGGGCCGCGCGCCGGGCGAAATCGCCGTAAACGAAAAGCCACCATGCTTCCGTTCGGTCGCACGAGCCTGTCGGCAGCCTGACGACTCTGTGGCGAGCCTCGGTGGCGAGGAGCCTGGCAGGCGCCCGCGCGCTTCGAGTCCGGTAATCGATGGACCTCGCCGGTGTTGATGGTCCAACATGCGCGCCGCCATGAACCGACTCGACCAGGCCTTCGATCTGCTCCGCTCCAACAAGCCCCGGGAGGCCGAGGCGCTCCTCACCGACGCGGCACGGGAGGCGGCCGACCGCTTCGGCGCCGACAGCGCCGAGCACGCCGCGGCGCTCTTCGATCTCGCCCACGTGATGCTGGCGCTCGGGGACCTCGGGCGCGCCGCGGAGGTGATGAAGCAGGCGGCCGGGATCCCGGCCCACACCTCGCAGGCGCGCAAGGCGCGGCTCAACTACCAGGGCAACCTGGGCGAGCTGCTGCAGCGGCTCGGCCGGCTCGACGAGGCCCGAAGCGTGCTCGAAGAGAGCCTGCGCGGGCGGGCCGAGGTGTGGGGCGAGCAGACTGAGGGCTATGCCGTCGGACAGCTCTCGCTCGCCGACGTGCTCTTCTGGCAGGGCGAGCTCGAGCGGGCCGAGGAGCTGATAGAGGAGGCGGCCGGCGTGCAGTGGCACGCGCGCAGCGGCCGCGTGGTCATCGCCCTGGCGTTGCGCGCGGTGGTTCGGGCGGCCCGGTATGGCGACGAGCGCCCGCTGCTCGAGCATCTCGACGCGCTCTCGCCCGAGCTTCAGACCCAGCTCGTCGCGCTGTGCCTCGACCGGGCCGAGCGCGACCCGCCGCCCCCGACGCTCCTCGCGCTGCAGGAGCTGCGCGAGCGGCTCGAGGACGAGGAGACGCTGCGGCCGATGCTTCCTCAAGTCGTCGCCGCCAAGGCCGAAGTTGCCCGCAGGGCGCGCGATCACCAGGCGCGGCTCGAGGCCATCGGGTGGCTGGCAGGCCACTTCGAGCAGGCCGGTGAGGTTCAGGAGGCCTTGCGGGCGAGGCTCGGGTTGGCGCTGGCTTGCGACGAGGCTGGCGATGCCTCGGGCACCGAGCAGGCCTACCGCGACGCGGTCGGCCGGGCCGAGGCGCTCGGCGACGCGGCGGCCCGCGCGCTGGTGCTGCGAAACGCGGGGCTCTACTTCGCCAGGCGCGGACGGCCGGCTGAGGCCGAGCGGCTGCTCGTCGAAGCGCTCGAGAACGCCGAGCAGGCAGGGGACAAGGCGCAGCTCGGAGTCACGCTGCTCGCCCGCGGCATCTTCCTGCAGCACCAAAAGCGGGGCGACGAGGCCCGTCCGGTGCTCGAGCGGGCTCTCGAGTCGCTGCCGGCCGGGTATCCCGACACGGCCTTCGCGCGGGGCCACCTCGAGGCGCTCGAGCGCGGTGGCCCGTGTGGCTGCGGCGAACAGAGCGGCCCGCTCGCCAAGGCGCTCGAGGACCTCGTGCGGCCGAAGCTGCCGGAAGGGCTCCTCGCCTCTATTCGCATCGACCCGTCCGCCGGCTTCGGCAGCATCGAGGTCGGTCTTGCCCGCGAGCCCTCGGCCGAGGAGCGCGAGCTGCTCGGAAAGGCGCTCGACCAGGCGGTCGGGGAGCTGCGGGCTCGCCTGCGCCGGCAGGAGAAGGCCTGAGGAGAAATCGGCGAAATCACCTTGCGCGAGAGCGCAAGTTGGCAGGGGCGTTCAGCAATGCGCCCGCGGCAGAACGAGCTCGATGGGGGGGCCGATTCGCGACGCCTCGGGGGCCGGTGCGGCGCCTTGCCCGAGCTGAGGATGAGCGGGCGACCGCTCGACAGGCTCGCCTCCTCGACTTCGCTCCAGGGCTCTCTGCCTCTCACTCGGCGCGGAAGGCCGAGGCTCTCGGCTCGGACTGAGAGTGTTGCGTTCAGCTTGGTCCTGTCCAGCACCGGACAAGGGCGCTACCATCAAGACTGGCAACGGGCAGCTTCGGGGATTTCCGCGGGCCTGCCGCGATCTCGTTGGGAGACCGATGGCGCTCTTCGTACTCAAGGAAGGCTTCCAGGTCGAGACGACGGATTCGGGCGGGCGCGTCGTCCACAAGCGCACGGGCGACGCGCTGGATCTGTCCGCTCCGGAGGTGGAGCTGCTCGCGCGGGCGACCGCAGGCGGCATCGACGCGCGCGAGCCCGGCTATGGACCGCTGGTGAAGAAGCTCGGCAGGCTCGGCTTGTTGGTGCAGGCGCCGTCGAACAGCTCTCCCGCGCCCGTCGCCGAGGCTGTCGCCGAGGACGCCGCGGATGCGAGCGGCGAGGGCGGCGAGGGCGGCGACGAGGAGGGCGGCTTCGAGCTGACCGTCGAGCCGGAGGCGCCCGCGAACGGCGAGGACAAGGTGCCGCTCTTTCGCCGCGAGCTGCAGCACGCGCGCAAGTCCGAGACGCTCGTCGAGGTCACCGACCCGGCGGCGAACAAGAGCTTCACTCTCTATGACTTTGAGCTCTCGCTCGCGCGCATGCTCGACGGGACGCGCACGCTCTCCGAGGTCGTCGACTCGGGCCAGCGCCTCGGCATCCCGGTCAACCTCGAGAGCCTGAGGCAGTTCATCCGCCAGCTTGGGCGCTACGGGTTCCTCGCGCCCGAGGGCACCGAACCAGAGTCATCCGACCGACATCCGCCTCGCGAGCAATGGGACGAGAGCCTGCGCGTGCTCTTCCAGACCGGCCTGCGCATGAGTCGGCAGGGGCGCTACGCCGAGGCGGCCGGGTACTTCGAGGCGATGCTGCACCAGGACGCCGACAACCTCGAGGCGCAGGAGATGCTGGCGCAGGTCCGGCAGCGCTTGAGCCCGGGAAGAGCCGCCGACGCCTCGCGGCCATCGGTCGGAGATCCGCTCGACGCGCCGCTCGTCGACCTGCTGTTCCACGCGGAGCCCGAGCTGCCCGCGGAATCGCCGGATTCGGGCGCAGCGGCGGTGCTGCCACCTCTGGACGGCAATGCCGCGGCCTGGCTTGAGCTCGAGAGCCGAGCCGACGCGGAGGGGGAGAGGTTGAAGGCCGAGGAGCAGGCGGTCGAGGTTTCGATCGAGATCGACACGGAGGAGCCGGGCGTCTCGCCCCAGGCCGAGGGGCTGCAGCCGGTCGCCTCACCCGCGTCCGGACTCCACGGCGAGAGCCTTTTCGACGTGGAGCCCAAGGCGCTGATCGAGAGCGAGAAGGCGCGCTCTTTGGTCGAGTCGTCGCTCGAGTCGGTGGTCATCGGCCACGGTGCGGATCAGCCCGCCGAGAGTGCCGCCGGCACTGTCGACCTCGCGAGCGCTTCCGCGCCCGATACCGCTGCGCTGGAAGCAGCCTGGGAGGCGGGGGCAATCGTGGACAGTCGAGAGTTGGCAGCCGACAGTCGAGAGGCGGGTGCCGAGAGCACGCGTTCGGCGGGGGCGAGGCTTGGAGTGGTGCTTGGGGTGGTCGCGGGTCTGGCGGTGGGCGCAGGGGGTGGCTGGTACCTGGGCTTCAAGGCAGGCCGCGAGGCTGGCCGCGCCGAGGTGGCGGCTGCAACGGGCTCGCCAACCAAGAACGCCGCTGCATCTGGCAGCGAGGCGACGCCCTTGGACAAGCCGGCCGACGCGCTCGCAGACGAAAGACCCTCGGGCGATGCCGAGGCGGCCACAGTGAAGTCGGGCTCCGAAGCGCAGGGAGCCGCTGTCGGTGTGGCGCTGGCGGCCGATGCCGACGAAGAGCCCGCGGCAGCGGCCGATGTGCCGGCCGACGAGGCCCGGGCCGCCGATGTGGACGGCGAGGACGACCCGGAGCCGGAACCTGAACCGAGGGAGCCGGAGCCCGCGGTGGCGGCGGGCGACGGGTCCGCGCGAGAGGGCGAGTGGGCCGAGCACGAGATAGGCAAGCGAGGCCGGGTGACGATGTGCTCTATCGCCGCTCCTGCGAGCGGTTCCGTGAGCTGGGAGGCATCGCCGAGGCAGCGGCTTCGAGGTCGCGAGGCGGCCGGCACGCAGGGCGGAAAGCCGCTGGTCGCGAAGTGCGCCGGTCTGCTCATCCCGAGGGTCGCCGACGGCGAGACCGTGGGGAAGGGCGCTCTGCTCGCCGACGTCGTCTATCACCAGGGCTTCGTGCAGACGATGGTCGGCGGCGAGCGGCCGACGTCCGATTGGCGCTGCCAGATCGTCGGCGACGACGCGGCCGAGGTGACCGACTGCAACGTCGTGAAGGCGGTGCCGCGGGGCGACGGCTTCTTCCTGACTGCGACGTTCGAGCCGATGTGGGTCGACGACGCCGGGAGCCCGCGCTTGCGCCTGGCGCCACCTGACTGAAGCGGCGTCGAAGAATCCTTCGAGCGATAACCGGTGGACCGGAGCGCCAGCCTTCGTGCTGGCGCGGCCCGGCACTGTCCTCGCGAGCGAGGGAACTGTCCCTGCGAGCGAGGGAACCGTCGTTGCGAGCGAGGGAACCGTCCTTGCGAGCGAGGGAAGTGTCTCCGCGAGCGAGGGAACTGTCCTTGCGAGCGAGGGAACTGTCCCTGCGAGCGAGGGAACTGTCCCTGCGAGTGAGGGAACTGTCCCTGCGAGTGAGGGAACTGTCCTTGCGAGCGA
>DHSB01000027.1:18411-30482 GCA_002408385.1 Myxococcales bacterium UBA5297 | reverse complement strand
GTCCTTGCGAGCGAGGGAAGTGTCTCTGCGGGCGAGGGAAGTGTCTCTGCGGGCGAGAAAAAACCCTGTGGGATCGGGCACCTACCCTGAGATCGGCCGTCGCTGCCGAACCTGCTCGTGAACCCAATCGACGACCCAGCGCGCTACCCGACGCGCGCCCGCGGGCGAGTAGTGGACCCCGTCCTCCATTCGCACGCGCAGCAACTTGCCGTCGTCGTCGCGGATGAAGGTCGCGAACCCTTCGTCCCTGCCGGTCAGGAGCATGCCGAGCTCCATGTAGTCGACGCGCGGCACCCGCTTCGCCGAAGAGGCGAAGATGCGGTTGAGGTGCCGCATTCGATGCGTGAGGCCCTGGCTGCGCATCGGCGGCAGGCCGAGCCACAGCACGCGCGCGTCGGTGCCGGCCAAGGTCTGCATCAAGGCCCTCACGCGCTTGCGGTAGACGACGTTCCACGCAGCGTCGCCGAAGTTGAGCAGCTCGCCGCGATGGCGGATGCGCTGCCCATCGTTCGCGCCCAGTGAGCAGATGACGAGCTGCGGCCTCTCACGCTCGATGAGCGGAGCGACGACGCCCATCCAGTCGAAGACCTCGGTGCGGGCGAGACCGGTGCCTATCTGGTGCGCGCGCACGACGCGGAAGCGCCTGTTGCGCACGAGCGCGTTCTCGAGGGCGGCGCCGAGGCTGCCGGCCATCATCGAGTCGCCGACCAGCAACACGGTGATCTTGCCCTCGACCGTCGCCTTCATGGGCTCGGCGATAGGCTCCAGCGCCGACCAATCGTCCAGGCCCTCGTCGAAGGGCTCGACCGGGATCTCGCCGATCTTCTTCCACGCCTCCTCGAAGAGCGGGTCCTGCCCGGCCCCGAGCGCACGCGCGATCCGCGCGCTCGTGGAGGCCACGGCACGGCGCGGGGCCGTCAGGCCGATCGCATCGGTGGCCCGATAGACGGGCGTCAGTACCGAAAGCCAGGCCTCCTGCGCCGGGCCCAAATCGAGCCGATGCGCCCAGCTCAGCAGGCCTTCGGAGCCGAGGAGCAGCATCGACGCGGCGAAGACGGCGAGCACCCGCCCGGCCTCGCGCGCGGTGTAGCGCCGGGCCTCTCCGGCGGCCGCCGGCCGATCGTCGGGCGTCTCGAGGCGCCGCGGCACCCGGCGGTCGCGCCGGCGCGGCCGGGCGATCGACAGCGGGTCCGAATCGTCGCGCGGCCCCGGAGTCGGCGGTTGCTCTCGCCCCTCCGTGTAACCTTCGAGCGCCTCTTCGATACCCGAAGCCGCGCCGTCGAAGGCGGAAGGCGACCGGAGGAGGGCTGAGAGGTTGGGGCGGCTCACTCGGCGGGCTCAGAACTGGAAGTAGATGAAGGGCGCGATGCCCTGGGGACCAAGGGTCTCGATGAGCAGGACGGCCACTGCGACGGCGAAGCCCTGCACGGCCAGAGGAAGCCGCGCGAGGCGGTCGCGCAGCGAGGCGCGCGCGGCCGCCGGCGTCGCCTGACCGAGCAAGCCGAGGGCGAGCGCCGCGAGCAGCGGCGCGCTCAGCCACGGCTCGACGGTCCAACCGCCGCCCAGCGCGCGGAGCACGTCGGTCGCAGCGTCGACCGAGGGGGCGCGAAAGAAGACCCAGCCCAGGCAGACGAAGTGGAAGGTGAGGATCCGCGAAACGGCGGGCCACAAGGCCCAGGCGCGCACGCGCTGGACCGCCGCGAGCCCGGTCTGCGACCAGAGCCGATGGAGGACGAGGGCGCCGCCGTGCAACGCGCCCCAGAGCACGAAGCTCCAGGCCGCCCCGTGCCACAGGCCGCCGAGGAGCATGGTGATCGCCAAGTTGGCGAGGGTGCGCGCCTGGCCGCGGCGCGAGCCGCCGAGCGGGATGAAGAGGTAGTCGCGCAGCCAGGTGGACAGCGAGAGGTGCCAGCGGCGCCAGAAGTCTTGAGGGCTGGTCGCGAGGTACGGCGAGTCGAAGTTCTCGGGGAAGCGGTAGCCGAGCAGCAGCGCCGAGCCGATGGCGATGTCGGTGTAGCCGGAGAAGTCGCAGTAGATCTGCGCGGCGTAGGCATAGACGGCGAAGAGCGCCTCGAGCCCGCCGTGGAGCTGCGGCGACTCGAAGACCGGGTCGACTATCTGCGTCGCGAGGTAGTTGGCGACCAGGACCTTCTTGGCCAGGCCGAGGACGATGAGCTCGACCGCGCGGGCGGCGTCGATGCTGCGCGAGTCGGGCGGCTGCGCGAGCTGGGGCAAAAAGCTGCTCGCCCGGAGGATGGGGCCGGCGACGAGCTGCGGGAAGAAGGCGACGTAGAGCAGCGCGTCGAGCACGGTGACCGGCACCGGGATCTTGCGCCGGAAGGCGTCGACCATCAGCGAGATGGCGTGGAAGACGAAGAACGAGATGCCGACCGGCAGCGTGATCTCGGGCAGGTCGATGGGGCCCGCGGGCGCGCCCGCGAGGTCGACGAGCACCTCCGCCGCGAAGCGCGCGTACTTGAAGAAGCCCAGGGTCGCCAGCGACAGCGCCACCCCGGCCGCCAAGAGCGCCTTGCGCGCCGCGGGCCGCTCGAGCGACTGGAGCGCCTTGCCGACCAGCGCCGCGAGCAGCGAGATGCCGATGAGCAGCGGCACGAAGCGCCAGTCCCAGAACGCGTAGAAGCCGTAGCTGGCGACGAGCAGCAGCGCCTTGTGCCCGCGGTGCCAGCGGACCGCTGCCCAGGACGCGGCGAAGACGAGGAGGAAGAAGATCCCGTATTCGGCGGTCGGGAAGAGCAACGGATCACCTCCCTGAGCAGCCGGAGGGGAAGCCCGTTGGTGCGGCGGCGGCGGGGCGGAAGGACAAGCTGCTCGCGAGGCTATGCGAGCTCACAGGGGCGGGCAAATTTGCGGCCGCGCCGGAATCCGCTGCGCCGCCGATTCGGAAGCTGACCCGGGAGGTCCGCCTTCGTGCGCCTTCGTGCTCGCCGCCGCGAACGCCAGCACGAAGGCTGGCGCTCCGGGCCTCGACGCGCCATGCGCCCCTCTCCACCGGCGGTCGGGGTCACTCGAAACGCTACGGTTCCGGGTGAATCCCGACTCCCGACTCTCGACCGTCGCCCAGCATCATCGACACCAACGCGTCCGCGAACCGGGCGAAGACCTCGTTGGCGTGGAGCGCGGGCTCGTGGCTTTGGTTGCCGAGCAGCAGGGCGAAGACGACGCGCGGATGCGCCGCGTCACCGGGCCGGTCGGCGATGCCCACGAAGGCCTTCTGACCCGACAGCGTCCCGGTCTTCGCCGAGACCAGACCCGCGGCGATGGAGACCGGACTCCGGGCGAGCGTGCCGTCGACGCCGGCGATGGGCAGGCTCTCAATCAGCGCTCGTCCATAGGGCTCGGCGAGGCTCGTCTCGAGCAGCCGCACCAGGCCGCGTGCCGTCGCCAGGTTGTAGCGCGACAGCCCGCTGCCGTCGGCGACGCTCAGGTCGTTCGGAGGGATGCCGCGGCGCTCGAGCTCTTGCGCCATCGCCTCGGCGAGCGCGCGGTAGCTCTCCTCTCCGGTGCGCTCCTGCGCAAAGCGCAGCGCGAGCCGCTCGGCGTAGAGGTTGAGCGACTCCTTGTTCGTGACCCGCACGAGCTCGCGGAGCGCGGGGCTCGTGATCTCGAGGAGCAGGTCGCGTGTCGGGATCGGCGCCTGGACCGCCGGCTCGACCGCGACCGCGATGGTGAAGTCGCGCTCGACGCCTCGCGCCGCGAGTGCCTGCTCGACGCAGCGCGCGAACGGCTTCTGGGGCTCGTGCACCGCGATCCGCGTCGACGCCGAGCGCGGGCACTGCTCGGGAGATGTCGAGCGCCACACGCACTGCAGGCGGTCGGCGCGCCAGTCGCGAACGCACCCGAGTCCCGAGCTCTCCGCGGTGGTCTCCAGCGACACGACGGCCTCGGTCTCTCCGGCCGACGGCACCAGCGCGACGCTCACTGGCTCGCCGCACGAGCGGCCGGCGAAGCGATCGAGGCGAAGCTCGGCGACGTTCTCGCGGAAGACGAAGCGGGTCGGGGGGGCGCTGTAGGCATAGGCCGCGTCGTCCCAGGCCCAGCCCGGCCCGAGCGAGACGATGGGCGCGCCGCCGCCTTCGACCCGCAGCTCGCCCCGCCATCGCTGCACTCCGCGCGCGACCAGCGCCTCGGCCACCTGCGCGCAGACCTCGGCGGTCTCGGGGAAGCGCGGGGAGCCCAGCGAGGGATCGCCCGAGGCCTCGACGACGAGATCGCCCTCGAACACCGCGCCCGCCTGCGTGCCCTCGAGCCAGACCGGAGTGCGGAAGCGGAAGTCGGGGCCGAAGGCCGAGAGCGCCGCGGCGGTGGAGACGACCTTCATCGTCGAGGCGGGCAGCAGGCGCACGTGCTCATGGCGAGCGAAGAGCGGCAGTCCCGTGCGCGCGTCGATGACCAGGGCGCCGACCAGCGTGCCCTCGGCCTCCACGCTCTCGAGCAGCGCGGCGGCGTGCGCGGAGAAGCTCGGCCGGGAGGGGCGGTGGTGGTCGCGGAAGCAGGCCGCAAGGGCGAGGGCGAGCAGCAACGGGAAAAGGCGGCGCATCGCTTTGCAGGCTAGCACCGAGCTGTGCTTCGGCCGCGAGAACGGCCGCAGGCGGCGCGCGAGGAGGTCAGGACGAAGCTGCGAGCGGCCCGCGGCAAGGCTGGTTCGAGGCCTCGCTCGGGCTCGAGGCGGCCGCGGCGGCCCGTGACGAGGCGCTGCTGCTCAAGGGCCTGGAGCATCCGTCGATTCGCGTCCGTCTGAACGCCGCCGGTCGCGTCGCCCGATGGGTGAGCGACGAGGCGGCGATCGAATCGCACCTCGAGGATGCGCCGCCCGCGGTCCGCCGGCGCCTGCTCGACGGGATCAAACGGTCCGGGCGAACCAGCCTGGCCGAGCGCCTGCTGCCCCGGCTGATCGAGCGTTGGGGCGTGCGCGAAGCGGCCGTACTGCTGCCGGCGTGCGGCCCCGAGCTCGTGCGGGCCAGGCTCCCGGAGCTCGCGTACGCGGTTCGCGCCTGGCGCCGGCTCGCGCTGTGCCACCCGGGGCCGGTCCTGGAAGAGCTGAGAGGCGCCCTCGAACGAAGCGCGCCGCGCGACCGGTCGGCGGTTTGGGCTCGGCTCGGGCTCCCGCGCTGCATCGAGCGGCGGCTCAGGCGCTGGAGCCGGAGAGCGCCGGAGGAGGTCTTCGCGCTGCTCGTCCACGAGGAAGCGCGCGTCCGGCTCGCGCGGCGGGGCCTGCCCGCGACGCTCGCCCGGCACGTGCGTCGCCTGCGAAAGGAGCATCTCGAGCGGCTCGCGCGCTTGCTCGCCGAAGAGCCGGCAAACCTCGCTCAGCTCTTGTCCGGGGTCGCGCCCGGGGCGCGGGCGGCCCTCTTCGCGCAGGCCTGTGCCGTCCAGCCGCTCGGCGAGCGGCTCCTCCCGGACTCGTTGCTCGAGGCGCTGCCGCACGCGCTTCGCGAGGAGCAGGCGGCGCGCGTGGCGGCGATGCGCGAGGTCCGCGAATCCCCGGAGCGCGAGCTCGAGGTCGTCGCCTTCCGCGACATCGACGCGGCACGCGAGCGGCTGGTTCAGGCCTGCTCCGTCTCCAAGGCCGAGGAGCGCGCCTTTGCGCTCGCCCAGCTCGTGCGCTGTACCGGCCGCTCGCGGCGCGGCATGACCGAGACGCTCGCCTTCCTCGCCCGCATCAAGAACGAGCAGGACCCGGTGCGGCTGGCCGTCGTCGGGGCGCTGAGCAGAGTTCCTGTCTCGTGCTTCGAGGACGAGCACGCCGAGGCGCTGCTGCGGATGACCCGGTGGCTCACCGAGGCGCGCGACACCTCGCCCGCGACCCGAGGCGCGCTGCAGACGCTCGCGTTCCGGCTGATGCAACGCCACGCGACGAGCCCCGAGTGCGCGCTCTTCCAGCTCTCCCTGTCGATCCTCCAGCGGCTCGCGAAGCAGGCCGGGAGCCTCTCCTTGCCGCCGCTCGCCGCGAGCCTCCCGCGCGCGGCGCCGAGCGGCAGATCTTCGCCGTCCTCCAGCCGATGATCCGCGACGCCAACGAGCGCGAGAGCCATCAACTCGTGTTGGCTCTCGCCACGGCGCTCGGGAAGCGGGCCTGGGGCCTCGACCTTCTCCAGAAGCTGCTCGAGCCGGCGACCGAGGCGTCGCCGCAATGGCTGGCTGAGCGGGCGGTAGCGCTCTGGCTCGAGCCACCCGAGTCTCGCGACCGGCGGGTGAAGCGGCTCCTCGAACGCGAGCCCTCGGCGATCGTCCTCCCCGAGGTCTTCGCCCACCTGCACCGGCGCCGGCAGGAGTGGCTCGACCCCTGCCTCGAGGGCCGGCCGCTGCGCGGAAAGTTCCTCACCGGAAAGACGATCCTCGTGCTCCCGGCCACCAGCGGCTTCGAGCGCTGGCTGCCGCGCCAGCAGCGGGTGCTCGCGCGGATGCACCGGCAGATCGCCTCGGACAAGAAGCGGTCGGATGGTGAGCGCGCCGCTTCGCTTCGGGTCCTCTCGCGGATGCCGGTGGTCGACGACGAGCTGCTGTGCGGCTTCCTCTCCGACGAGGTCCCGGTGATCGAGGCGGCGCTCGCGGGGCTCGCGTGGATCGACAGGCCGGAGCAGGGGCTGCCGGTGCTGCTTCAGCACCTCGACGGCGACCGCGCCCGGGTGGCGATGTACGCCGTCCAGCGCTCCGCGCGGCACGTCGCCCCCTCCTGTCTCGGCGAGCGGCTCGGCGAGCTGCTCGACAGCGAGCAGCTCAAGGTCACCGTGCACAAGGAGGCCCTGCGCCTGCTCGGCGCGTTCCGCCCGCCCGGCGCGCTCGAGCTGCTCGAGCGCGAGTGGAGGAGGGAGGGGCTGCACCGCGACGTGCGCATCGCCGCCGGGCACGTCGCGCGCACGGCGCTCGAGGACGAGCGCGCCTGGCGCATCCTCGACGAGATCGCGGCCAGCCCGGACGCCGAGCTGCCCTACAGCCTCTTCGACGAGTCCGCGCGCGGCATGTCAGCGGCGCAGAGGCGCCGCTACGGGCTGCTGCTCCTGAAGGCGGCCGGTGCTCCGGACCTGCGGGTGCGCAAGGCGGGGTTCGACAAGCTCGCGCGCTGGCCGAAAGGCTGCGAGGGGGAGATCGCCCAGGCCGCGGCGGCGCGCCTCGTGGACCTGGAGGACGGGGCCGAGTGGAAGGAGGCGCTCAGGGCTCTCGTCAAGGCCTGTCGCGACTGCGGCGCGTCACAGGCGCTGGCCGGCGCGGTCCGCACGCTGGTGGCCTCGCCGTACCGAGAAGACTGGGACGCGGGGGCGGAGCGCGACCTTCCCGCTCGGCAGCGGCTGCAGTGGATCGCCGACAGCCTTCGGCTGAGCTCGTGGACCTCGCTGGCCGCGCTCGGGCCGGAGCTGGGCGAGGTGGCCCGCGCGCTGCGCGCCGACGAGACGCTGGGGCTCGCGGCGGCGCGGCTCGAGGTCTCGGCCATCGACTGGAACGAGGTCGAGGCCGCCGCCGGCGTGCTCGAGCGCCTCGCGGACGAGTCGGGCGCGGGCGGCTGGACGGGAACGCTCGCCGCGGACCTCGTCGAGAGGCTCGCGGGGCGGCACGCCGATTGGGATCCGACGATTGGAGCTCGATTTTCGCGAAGAGGGGCCCCGGGGCAGCAGGCCGAGTGGGATCCGACGAAGGTGCTGGCGGTCTGTGACAGGTTGTCGGCGCGCGAAGAGCCCGGCGCGCTGCTCGGGGTCGCGCTGCTCGGGATCCTCGGGCGGCGGCTGTCGTGGGGCGGCGAGCTCAGGCAGCGGCTGCGGAGGCTGAGGGCTCACCCGTCGGCGCGGGTGCGCGCCGCGGCGCTCGAGACCTGGACCTGCGAGGAGTAGGCGCCCGCGCGGGTCTCGATTCGGTGGCGCGGCCGCTCACTCGCTCATCAGGAAGACGAGAGGCCGCACGTGATGTCCAGGCGTCGAGGCCCAGTGGCGCCGGAGCACGTCGAAGACGAGCAGCCCGGTCTCGCCCTCGCCGAAGAGCACGTACTTGACGGCCTGGGCCATCTTGTTGCCGCGCGTCAGGCCGAGGAAGAGCGCCAGCGGATCGAGCTGCTCGCTCACGTAGGCGATGGTGTTGGCGATGGCCACCGCGCCGCTGACGTGGATGATGAGGCAGCCCTCGCCGTCGGCGACCGCCTTCTCGACGCGCACGCGCAGCGCGGTGTTGAACTCGCTGCGGTCGTCGCGCAGGTCGATGTGGAGAAAGGCCAGCGGCCCCCGGGTGTTGTAGTAGCGCCGGATCTCGCGGGCCTTGGCGTGGCGGGCTTTGGGCGAGGCGGTGCGCAGCGGCACGAGGCTGACCTTCTTGTCCTTGGCCGCCTCCCATATCTGCTCGGAGCGCGCGTTGGCGAAGCTGAGCGCATCGACCCTGAGCTCCAGCGCGCGCCGATAGCGGCTGAGCGCGCTCGCCACCAGGATGGCCAGACAGAAGAGCCCGGCGATGATCACGCCGTCGGGCCGCTCGACGACGTTGTCGATGAGCGCGAAGGCGAAGACGGCGCTGATGAGCCAGAAGTAGAGGCTGACGAAGGGCTTGCGGCGAGGGGCGCCGCGGCGCCCGTCGGGATGGCGCCCGGTGCGCGCCTCGCGCCAGGTCGCGAGGGCGACGGCGACGGCGGCCGAGAGGATGAGCACGAGCACGCCGGTGGCGTAGGCGCCCGCCTGCGCGTCGACCTCGGCGTCGAAGGCGAGGGTGACGGCGAGGGTGGCGACGAAGAGCAAGAGCACGAGCGGACGGCGCTCGGCGACCCACTGCGGGGCCATGCCGAAGCGCGGCAGGTAGCGCGGGATGAGGGTGAGCAGCCCGGCCATCGCCGAGGAGCCGGCGAACCAGAGGATGAGGATGGTGAGAAAGTCGTAGACCGAGCCGAAGCCGCGGCCCAGCAGCCCGTGGGCAAGGAAGGCGAGCGCGCGGCCGTTCGCCGCGCCGCCGGGCTGCAGCTCGGCAGCCGGGATGAGGACCGTGGTCGAGAACGACGAGGCGATGAGCATCGCGCTCATGATCCCCGCCGCGGTGGCGAGCAGCTTCCGGGTCGCGCGCACCCGGCCGCGGATGAAGTCCTTGCCTGGCCTGGCTTCGCTCTTGACCAGCGGCATGACCGCGACCCCGGTCTCAAACCCCGACAGGCCGAGCGCCAGCTTCGGGAAGACGACCATCGAGGCGAGCAGGATCCCGGTGACGTCGCCCTGGGCGGCGAGCTCGAGGCTGAAGCGCTCCCAGAGGTCCGGGCGGTAGGCGATCTCCCACAGCGAGCGGGCGAGGACCACCGCGTTGATGAGGATGTAGGGGACGCCCACGGCCATGGCGACCCCGATGACCTCCCGGGCCCCGGAGAGAAACAGGACGGCGAGCGCGGCGAGCAGCCCGACCGTCAACAGGGTGCGGTGGTCGCCCAAAAGCGGTTTGAGCAGCGGGTTCTCGACCGCGTGCAGCGCGGCGTCGGCGGCCGACAGGGTCATGGTGATCACGAAGGCGGTCGTCGCGAACCCGAGCAGCAGGAGCACGAAGAGCTTGGACCACCAGCCGTGCAGCAGCCTCTCGAGCATGGCGATGGAGCCTTGCCCGATGTACGAGCGGCGAGCGACCGCCATGTAGGTCGGCAGGGCCCCGCCGAGGGTGGCGAGCACGAGCAGCGCCGAGGCGATGGGCGAGAGCACGCCGGCGGCGAGAAAGGCGATGCCGGGCTGATAGCCGAGGGTCGAGAAGTAGTCGACGCCGGTCAGCCAAAGGACCTTGTACCAGGGCCAGACCCGCGCCTCCTGCCCGGGCTCGGCCGGGCGCGAGCCCGTCAGCAGGAAGCGGCGCAACCGGCCGGTGCGCCCCGGCGCCGCGGAGGGGACCGGGGTGAACGCTTCGCGGGTCTTGGCGGAGGGCCGACCCGCGGGGACCGGGCGGTGGCGGCGCTTTCGGGCGTTCACGCACCTCGGATAGCACGAGGCGAGCGCTGCCCGTGTCTGACGGCCGCGCAGCCGCCCGCCGAGACGTAGGGCGAGCATCCGACGGCCCGCCTCATCGCGCGCCCGCAGGTCGGGAGGTGCCGGTCGCGTTCGCTTCGGAGGAAGAGCGTCCGCTCGTCGGGCCGGCTTACTGTTCGATGGGCTGGCAGGTCCCCTCGGCGCAGGCCAGGCCGCCGCAGCAGGGGATGCCGGGTCCGCAGGCGGTTGCCTGCTGGGCGCAGCAGAGCTGGCCCCCGCATTCAAAGCCGTCGCAGCAGTCATCGGGCTGGCGGCAAATCACCGTGCTGCAGCACGCCCCGCCTCGGCAGGCGCCCTCGATCCCCGCGCAGCACTCGGAGTCCTCGGCGCAGCTCGCGCCCGTGTCGAGGCAGCACTGGCCTGCCAGCCCGCAGGTGGTGGGCGCGCAGCAGTCAGCCGGGCTCGAGCAGGCCGAGCCGTTGAGGAAGCAGCAGGTGCCGTCCTCGCAGTTGTCGGCGCAGCAGTCGCCGTCGCCGGCGCAGGCGCGGCCGTTGACCGTGCAGCAGGCGCCGTCCGAACAGCGCCCGCCACAGCACTCGGAGGAGAGCCCGCAGACCGCGTCGTTGGGCCTGCAGCACCTGCCGCCCTCGCAGCCGCCGGTGCAGCACTCGGCGCTCGAGCCGCAGGAGGCCGCGAGCAACCGGCAGCAACTCCCGTTCTCGCAGTTGCCGCTGCAGCACTCGGAGACCGCGCCGCATTCGCCTCCGGCGGGCTGGCAGCAGGTGTTGGCGTTGCAGTTGCCGCTGCAGCAGTCGGCGTTGAGCTGGCAGCCGCCGCCGATGTCCCGGCAGCAGGTCCCGTCGATGCACGAGCCCCCGCAGCACTGCGAGTCGGCGCTGCAGGCTTCGCCGACCGGGCGGCAGCACTTGCCGCCTTCACAGCGCCCGTCGCAGCACTCGCTGGCCAGCGTGCAGCTCGCCTCGGTCGGCTTGCAGCAGCGTCCGGCGCCGCAGGTGGTGCCCTCGCAGCAGTCGGAGGAGCCGCCGCAGGGCGCTCCCGGCTCGCTGCAGGCGCAGAGGCTCGAGGCGCACTTGCCCGAGCAGCACTCGCCGGCCACGGTGCACGCCTTGCCGGGCTCGAGGCAGCAGGCTCGGGTCGACTCGGGGCAGGTGGAGACCCCGCAGCAGTCGGCGGGCGAGCTGCAGGCGCTGCCCGGGAACCCGCAGACCGCCTGGCACAGGCCGCCCTCGCAGGCGCCCGCGCAGCAGTCCGAGGGCTCGGTGCAGCGCGCGCCGACCTGTCCGCAGGTGCTGCAGAGGCCCAGGTGGCAGCTCAGGCCGGGACAGCACCCCTCGCCGCAGGGCTCGCCCTGCATCGGGCAGGCGGCGCACTGCGCCCCGTCGCAGCGCTGGCTGCAGCAGTCCGCGTCCGTCGCGCAGAAGGCGCCGCTGCGCGCGCAGCCGCACCGCCCGCCGGCGCAGGAGTAGGGCAGGACGCACTCGCCACAGCTCCCCCCGCAGCCGTCGGGACCGCACTCCTTGTTCTCGCACTGCGGCGGGCAGACGACGCAGGCGCCCGCCTCCGAACAGAGCGAGCCGGGCTCGCATTCGCCGCACGAGCCGCCACAGCCGTCGTCGCCGCACAGCCTGCCCTCGCAGTCGGCGATGCAGGTGAGGCACTGGCCGCCGACGCAGGCGCGGCCGCTCGGGCACTTGCCGCAGCTTGCCCCGCAGCCGTCGTCGCCACACAGCTTGCCGTCGCACTGCGGCCCGCAGGCGCAGCGCCCCTCGACGCAGCTCTCGTGCTCGGCGCAGCAGGCGCTCCCGCAGGGCGCGGCGCAGCTCCCGGCGTCTGGGGTGGGCGGCGAGGCCGGCTCGTTGCAGCCGGTCAGGGTCGCGGCGAAGAGCAGGGCGAAGACGGCGAAACCTCTCATGGCTCTCTCTCGGAAGCTGGACCGCGAGGCCGCCCGGACGGCCGGGACCGCGCGCTGTCGGATCGCGGGCAAGTATCGGCGGCGCACCGCGCGGTGTCGAGGACGGCAGGCCGCAAGCGCCGCGGCCGGAGCGATTCGGGCGCCGGCTCAAGAGGTGTCGACAAATCTCCTTGGACTCGGCCCGCCGCCCCCCGGTCACCTCGAGCGTAGCC
>DHSB01000027.1:4812-18199 GCA_002408385.1 Myxococcales bacterium UBA5297 | reverse complement strand
GCTACGCTCAGGGTGAGCGGAACTCGGCGGTTCGAGATTTCTCGACGCCTTTTCAGCGGCTGGCAAGCCTCCGGGGGCTCGAGAAGGCCCGGCGTCGCTCGCTCGCGACCGCAGACCAGGCGGGCCGCGAACGCCGCTGACACGGTCTGGCAAACGTCATTGCGCTTTCTAAATCTTGAAAGGATTATTGAGCCCACCATGTCGAGCCGGGCGACGACAGGCAGCCGACGGCCCTGTGCCGCGAGATTCTGCGCGACGCTTGGGCTGGCGCTCGTCCTCTTGTTGGCCGGGAGCGCTCGCGCCGGGGGCGATGGCCGCGGGTCCAGGGTGCTCGTGCTCAGCTCCTACTCCCCGGGCTATCACTGGGCCGAAGCGGAGGTCGAAGGCTTCCTCGAGCGCTTTCGCGAGGAGGCGCCCCTCGCCGTGCTCTTCGTCGAGTACCTCGACTGGAAGAACCACCCGACGCAGCAGAACCTCGAGCTGGTCCTCGAGCTGCTGCGGTACCGTCACGCTGGCAAGAGGCTCGACGTCGTGGTCGCGATGGACAACCTCGCCCTGGAGCTCGCGCTTGCGCACCGCGGCCAGCTCTTCCCGGGCGTCCCCATCGTCTTCTGCGGGATCAACGATTACACCCCCGCGCTCATCGCTGGGCACGAGGAGGTCACCGGCGTCGCCGAGCGGGTCAACGTGCTCGGGACAGTGCAGCTCATGAAGCGGCTGCACCCGGAGCTTCGCGAGATAGTGATCATCCTCGAGCCGACCGAATCAGGTCTGGCGATCCGCAATGAGCTCGAGGCCGGGCTCGGGTCGGTGGCCCCCGGCATCGGCTACCGGTTCCTCGAAGGGCTGGGGATCGAAGAGGTGCTCGCCGAAGTCGGGCGGCTCTCCAAGGGCACCTTGGTGCTCGTCGATGCCTTCACCCGCGACGGGAAGGGAGAGCAGCTCCCGGTCTGGGTGTCGACGGGCATGCTGAGCGAGCGCAGCGCGGTGCCGGTCTACGGGCTTCTCGACTTCCAGGCCGGCCACGGAATCATCGGCGGCTGGCTGCTGAGCAGCCGGCAGCAAGGTGAGCTCGCCGCGAAGATGGCCCTGCGGGTGCTCGGCGGCGAGCGTCCGGCGCCGCTCCTCGAGTCGCCGACCCGGCTCGTGCTCGACTTCGAGCAGCTTCGGCGATTTGGCCTCTCGCTGAACGCGGTGCCCGCGGAGGCCCTCCTGCTCAACGTTCCTCCCGCGGCTCCGGGGCCGCCCTGGGGTTGGGTGATAGCCGCGGCGGGCGCCAGCGCGATCTTCCTGGCGTTCAACCTCCTGCTGCTCGCCAACGTCCGCAGGCGCCTGCATGCCGAGCGCACCCTTCGCCAGAGCGAGAGCCGTTTTCGCGCCGTCGTCGAGCATGGCTCGGACCTGATCACGACCCTGCACGCCGACGGCTCGGCCGACTACTGCAGCCCTTCGTACGCGACCGTCTTCGGCTACACCCCCGAGGAGCTCGCGACCGTCGGCTGGCAGATCGTCCATCCGGACGAGGTCGAGCCTGCCCGCAAGGACCTCGAGAAGGCGGTGGCGGCCCCCGGCGGCGCGGTGCGGGTGCAGCGCCGCCTGCGGCACAAGGACGGCTCGTGGCGCTGGATAGAGTCCGTGCTCCACAACCACCTCGACGACCCGGCCATCGGTCGGCTCGTGGTCACCGGCTGGGACATCACCGAGCGCAAGCAGGCCGACGAAGCGCGCATCCGCCTGCTCGAGCTGGAGCAGGAGGCGCGCCGCCAGGCCGAGGCCGCCAACCGCTCGAAGGACGAGTTCCTGGCCCTCTTGTCCCACGAGCTGCGCACGCCGCTGACCCCGATCCTCGGCTGGGCCCGGTTGCTGAGGACCACCGACATGTCGCCCGAGGCCACCGACCAGGCGCTCGAGGCCATCGAGCGCAACACGCGCGCCCAGGCCCGGCTCATCGAGGACCTGCTCGATCTGTCGCGCATCGTGACCGGCAAGATACAGCTCAAGGTGGGCCGGGTCGATCTGGTCGAGGCGCTCGAGAGCGTGCTCGACTCGCTCGGCCCGGCGGCGACCGCCAAGCAGCTCGAGATGGTGCGCGGCTTCGGCTCCGAGGAGCCGCTGTGGGTGCGTGGCGACCCGGATCGCCTCCAGCAGGTGGTCTGGAACCTGGTCTCCAACGCCATCAAGTTCACCCCGCGCGGCGGCAGGGTCGAGGTGCGCGCCGGGCGCCGCGCCGAGCTCGTCGAGCTCGCCGTCCGCGACAACGGCGAGGGCGTCGCCCCCGGGCAGCTCCCCTACCTCTTCACGCGCTTCTGGCAGGCCGACCCGACCGCGACCCGTCGCTTCGGCGGGCTCGGGCTCGGCCTGTCGATCGTGCGGCACCTCGTCGAGCTGCACGGGGGCTCGGTCAGCGCCGAGAGCGAGGGCAAGGGCAAGGGCGCCAGTTTTGGCGTGTGCCTGCCCGCGTGCCATGAGAAGCGGCCCGCCGAGGAGGCGCTCGAGGCCCCATCGCTCCACCGGCCGTCTGCTGCGCCGCTGGAGCGCCTTCGCATTCTGGTGGTCGAGGACGACCGCGACACGCGCGACTTGCTGGTCCGCACCCTCGAGACCCATGGCGCGGTCGTCGAGGCCGTGGCGACCGCGACGCAGGCGTTCGAGGCGTTTCGTCGCAACCGCCCTGGCCTGATCCTTTCGGACATCGGCCTTCCAGACGAGGACGGCTTCCGGCTGTTGCTCGCCATCCGCGCATTGTCGCCCGACGAAGGCGGCGAGACCCCGGCGATCGCGCTCACCGGGTACGCGCACGACGAGAACCGGCAGCAGGCATTGGAGGCGGGCTACCAGCTCCACCTCACCAAGCCGATAGAGCCGGCAGAGCTCGCCGCCGCGGTCGCAAAGCTCGCCGCGAGCTCGAAGGCGAGACCGAAGGCGGGCTGACCGGGCTCGAGCGCGGCGGTATCGGGGCCTGAAGAGGGGTCGAAGAACCCTTCGAGCGGCAACCGCGCAGCCCGGGTGTAGGCCGAGCCCGCGAGGCCGAAGTCGGGCGCTTCGACTCCGCCCCGGCCGTTGGCGCGTCGGGAGGTACGCTCAGGGTGAGCGGGGGACGAACCGAGGTCAGGGACGGTTCGCGACGCCTCTTGAGCTCAGGAAGTCGGCCGCCGGTGGCGGGCGGGCGTCCTGCACAAAGCTACTGGCGCACGAGCCAGTCCTTCGCGTCCTCTTCCGATACGGCGAAGTAGAGGTTCCTCAGCACGAGCTGTGCTACCACGCGCTTGAAGCCGGTGAGCCCGACCACCGCTTGCGCCTTCATCAGGCCCTTGGCGCCCTCCTGGAAGACCTTCCAGGCCTCCTTGGCTTCGTCGAGCGCGCCTTTGGGCTGCTCGCCGAGAACGAACAGCAGCACCGAATTTGGAGTCGGTTTGCTGGCGAGGATCGTGTCGAGCCCGGCATGGACTTCCTTGACGTACGACTGGATGTCCATCCCGTTGACGTCCATCCTGAGAATCTTCTTACCCTGGTGATCAATCCACTGAAGCATCTGTCCTCCGTCCGCTCGCGGTTGCCGACGAGCCGCTGCTGAGATTAGTCCAGCGGCTCGAGCAGGTGTTCGCTTTCGAGGGCAATCGAGGCTCGCGCAGCGGGGTGCGCGGCGCGGGCATCGGGGCTAGTCGGGCTGCATCAAGAACAGCACCTGACCAAAGCTCACCTCGGCGGCCTCGTCGACGAGGATCCGCGCGACCTTGCCGCGGTGCGGAAGGCCGGGGCCGCCGTAGGTGACCTGGCTGAAGCACTTCATCACCTCGACGAGGCCGAGCACGGTGCCGGGGGCAACCTCGCTGCCAAGGTCGACGTAGGGCGGCGCATCGGGCCGTGGGCGCCGATAGAAGACGCCCTCGGACGGCGCGATGACCGGCACGAGACTGCGGTCGATGTCTGGCGCGCCAGCCGAGGGCGAGGCGTCACAGACCGCCGGCTTGCTTGCGAGCGTTGCCGACAGCCGCAGCAGTGGCTGGCCATACTCGACCGGTACCGGCGCCTCGGCGACGAGCCGTTCGGTCACCCAGCCCTCGACGCTCGCGGGCAGCCCGACGAGCCGCCGCTCACCGAGGACTCGCAGGACGAGCGGGCGGTCCGGCCCAAGGTACGAGCCGAGCGAAGGCAGCCGTTCGAGCAGCCCGACCGCGGGCGAGCGGATGGTGAAAGTGCGCTGCGGCTTGTCGGCGATATCGACTCTGGCGAGCAGTCTGCGCATGGGCATCGTTGGCTACTCCCGCGCCCCCGGCTCGGTGAGGACCGCCAGATCGTGCAGCGACCAGATGCGCGGGTTCTTCACCCGGCGGTAGCCGATGCTCTGGTAGCACATCTCCACCGCCGCCGAGAGGTAGGCCCGCAGGTCGTGCATCGCGACGATCTCGTCGGTGTCCATCTGGCTGGCGGCACGGTACGGGTCCATGTCCTCGGTGATCCGGTCTTCGACCGCCTTCATGCCCCGCTCGATCTTCGCCCGCTCCTCAGGGTCGCTCGTCACGATGCGAAACTGGTCGTCGAGCTTGGTGTTGAACGCCCCGATCGCCAGGGTGCGTCCCTCCATCACCGCGAGCCGGGTCAGCGGGGTCGAGAGCTGCAGCACCGGACCGTAGGGCAGGCCGCTCATCGCGTAGTAGCCCGCGCCCGAGGCCTTGCGCAGCAGCACCGAGAGCATCGGCACGCTGTTGGTCGAGTTGGTGTAGATGAGATTCGAGCCGTAGCCGAGCAGCCCCTCCTTCTCCGCCTCGAGCCCGATGTCGAAGCCGGAGATGTCCTGCAGCCAGAGGATGGGGACGCCGTCGTCGTTGCAGGCGCGCGAGAAGGCCGAGATCTTGGCGATGCCCTCCCGGTAGAGGATGCCGCCGGGTCGCGTGCGGCCGCGCTGGTGCGGATGGGCGACGAGCTGCAGGTTGTTGGCGATGATGCCGACGTAGAGCCCGTTGATGCGCGCGACCCCGGTGACCATCTCCTCGCCGAGGTGCGGCAGCGCCTCGCCGAAGAGCGAGTTGTCCACCAGCCGGGCTATCACCTGCCGCACGTCGTAGACCACCCGGTGGTCGGCGGGGAAGAGGCCGTCGAGCTCGCCGGTCGCGAAGCGCGGCTCGGCCGGCGCGGCCCCGAAGCGGTAGAAGTCGGCCGCGGTCGACGGCAGCCGCGCCATCTCCTGGCGAATCTTCGCGAGCAGCGTCGCGTCGTCGGGCACCCGCTCGTCGGCGCAGCTCGAGACGTGGACGTGCACGTCCGGGCCGCCGATGGAGAGCGAGGTGATGCGCTGCGACTTGCCGCCCTTCACCAGCGCCGCGCCGGCGATGACCATGTAGGCCTGCTCGGTCATGTAGACCCGGTCGCTGATGAGCGGCATGTAGCCGCCGCCGGCGATGCAGTCGCCGAGCACCCCGGCGATCTGCGGCACGTGGTTGTCCGACAGCAGCGCGTTCATCCGGAAGATGGCCCCCGCGCCGGTGCGACCCGGGAAGGTCGCGGCCTGCTCGGGCAGGAAGAGCCCCGAACAGTCGACCAGGTAGACGACCGGGATGCGCAGGCGCAGCGCCATCTCCTGTGCCCGCTCGATCTTCTCCGGCGTCCGCGGCCACCAGGAGCCCGAGGCGACGGTGTTGTCGTTGGCGATGACCACCGCCCAGCGCCCCTCGATGCGCGCGAAGACGGTGAGCACCCCGGCCGACGGCGAGGTGCGCTGGTCCTCGCCGAAGAGCCGCCCGTAGTTGACGAAGCTGTTGACCGGCAGGACGCGCGTGCCCGGATCCTTGAGCGCCTCGACCCGCTCCCAGGCCGTCATCTTGCCCTTGGCGTGGGCGCGCTCGACGTAGCTCGGGCCCCACCCGGCGCGCACCTCTTCGAGCCGCGAGGCGAGCAGGCTGTTGAGCCCCTCCATGTGCTCGCGGTTCTGCTGGTAGTCGCGCGGGTCGACCGCTCCTTCTATCGGTGAGCCGACCGGCCGCAGGATCACTTTCGCCATGGCGCTCTCCGTCCTCCGCTACCTCTCCGGCGGCGGTTCCTTCGGCGTGCCTTCGCGCTCGAGCAGGCGGCCGACCAGCCCGGTGTCGTAGTCGCCGGCGGCGAAGCCCGAATCGCGCAGGACCTCGAGGTGGGCGGGGATGGTGGTGTGAATGCCCTCGA
Source organism: Myxococcales bacterium UBA5297 (assembly GCA_002408385.1). Lineage (GTDB taxonomy): Bacteria > Myxococcota > Myxococcia > Myxococcales > UBA5297 > UBA10939. The sequence goes on along the minus strand of DHSB01000027.1, from coordinate 12,040 downwards.
TCTGGAAGCGCTCGAGCGCGTCGATCATCGCGAGCCGCGCCTTCTCGCGGTCGTCGGCGGCGACGATGAGCTTGCAGAGCAGCGAGTCGTAGTAGACCGGAATGCGGTAGCCCGAGCGCACGTGTGTGTCGACGCGCACCCGCGCGCCGACGACCTCGGAGGGCGGCTCGAAGCGCGTCACGAGCCCCGGCGAGGGGCGAAAGCCCGCCGAAGGGTCTTCCGCGTTGATGCGGCACTCGATGGCGTGGCCACTCAGGCGGATCTGCTCCTGCTTCCAGGAGAGCCGCGCGTTGGCCGCGATGCGGATCTGCTCCTTCACGAGATCGAGGCCCGTCACCAGCTCGGTCACCGGGTGCTCGACCTGCAGGCGCGTGTTGATCTCCAGGAAGTAGAGCCGCCCGTCGCGGTCGCGCAGAAACTCCATCGTGCCGGCGCCGACGTAGCCGATGGCGGCGACGGCGCGGCGCACCTTCTCGCCCATCTCGCGGCGGGTCGCCACGTCGACGGCGGGCGAGGGCGCCTCCTCGAGCAGCTTCTGGTGGTCGCGCTGCACCGAGCACTCGCGCTCGCCGAGGTGCACGACCTCTCCGAACGCGTCGGCGATGAACTGGAACTCGACGTGGCGTCCGCCTTCGATCAGCCGCTCGATGTAGAGGCCCGGGTCGCCGAAGGCCTTCTGCGCCTCGAGGGACGCCTCGCCAAAGGCGCGGGCGAGCGAGGCCTCGTCGCGGCAGACGCGGATGCCCTTGCCGCCGCCGCCGGCGGTCGCCTTGAGCAAGACCGGGAGCTCGATGCGCCGGGCGATTTCGAGCCCCTCGCGCTCGTCGGCGACGACGCCTTCTGATCCGGGGATAAGCGGCAGGCCCGCCTCGGCCATCGTCCGGCGCGCGGTCGCCTTGTCGCCCATCAGGCGGATGACGCGCGGCGGCGGGCCGATGAAGGTGATTTTCATCTGGCCGCACAGCTCGGCGAAGAGCGCGTTCTCGGAGAGAAAGCCGTACCCCGGGTGGATAGCCTGGGCCTCGGTTTGCTCGGCGGCCTGCAGGATGGCCGTCATGTCGAGGTAGCTCTCCTCGCTCTTCGGCCCGCCGATGCAGACCCGCTCGTCAGCCTCCTCGAGGTGCGGCGAGTCGGCGTCCGCCTCGGAGTAGACGGCGACGGTCTCGATGCCGAGCTCGCGGCATGCGCGGAGGACGCGGCGGGCAATCTCGCCTCTGTTTGCGATCAGGATCTTCTTGAACATGCGGTCGCCGACTCGGTGCGCTCCCCGACGCTGCGTCGCCCTGGCCGAAGGCCAGCCTGCCGAGAGAGGGGCGAGATAAGGGATGGCCGACCAAAGGTCAAGACGCAGCGCCCCATCGATTCCGCATCCGGCTCGGCGTCCCACGCGCGAGGAGGCCTGCCCACGGGACAACCGCGAGCGGCCCGCCAGAATTGCGGCGGCCACCTAGGCGTTCTCGCCAGCGCCGCTTCGGAGAAAAGCCTGGACGAGCCGGCCCCGGTCGCAGGAAATGCGTCCGCTAACGAGACGGTCGGCCGCTGTCGGCCCCGAGGCAAGCGCGCGAGGCATCCATGAGCGACGTCAATCCGCAGCCCGTCACCGAGCCGGCGGGCTCATCGGCGCCCGAGGCACTGTGGCCCGAGCGGTTCGTCATCGAGGGCACGCAGGACGGCACGCCCGTCACCCTCGAGTTGGACGGAGGGCAGATAGGCTGGGCGAGCGGCGAGAGCGCGGTGCAGCACCCGCTCGACTCGGTCTCCGAGTGCCGGGTCCTTGGCTCGAGCGCGAAGACGGTTCTGCTGCTCGTCGGGAGCCTCGCGGCGGCGCTCGGCACGCTGTGGCTCGTGCAGGGGACTGTCGGCGGCTCGGCGCCCTCCGTCGCGCTCGCGGTCGCGGTGTCCGCGTGGGCGCTCGGGTGTTGGTGGCCGCGCTGTGAGCTGACTGTGCGAGCGGGCGACCAATCGCTTCGGCTCGCCTGCGCAGGGCAAGCGGCGCGCGCGGCGCGCGAGGCCGCCGTGTTCCTGCGGTTCCGCGTCCCCGGGCTGCGGTCGCGTTCGCGCTCGGTGCTCGGGTTCGTGTTCGCCGAGCTCGCGGCCCTCTTCGCCGGTCGCGCGGCGCTGCGCTGGGAGTACCGGTCCCTCGCCGGCGCTTGCGCCGAGCCGCAGACCGAGGCCCGCTTCCTTCGCGCGCGCCGCAAGATGGCCGCGTGGAACCTGGGGTGGATCGTCGCGGCGCCCGCGGCGCTCGCGGCGCTGCAGCACTTCGCCTTCGAGCCTGCGTCCGCTTCCTGGGCCGTCGCGCGGGTCGGCCTCACCCTGGTCCTCGGCGGGGTCGCGGGCTTGCGGCTGCTGCCGCGGCTGCAGCCGATGCTCAAGCGCTGGATAGGGTGAGCGGGAGACCGTTTACGCGTCGCTCATCGCCGCGCTCTTCGCGCGCGTCCGCCGAGGGCGCTCTCGCGCCCGTGAGCGCGAGCTGCCTGCTTCGCCATCCAGCGCCTTGCCGCCCGTCGCCTCCGCTTCGCGCTGCAGCGGCTCCATGCCGGCCGGGCCAGCGGGCAGCCCTTTGGCGTCGCGGAAAAGCTCACCTGCGCTCGCGGCGGACGAGCGAACCCCTTCGCTGCCACCGCGGCGCGGGGGGCGAAGGTCGGTTCGTGGGCGTCGTGAGCTTTGGCGGGACCGAAGCGCCGCCTATTCCGGCCAGGGCGGCACGGACTTCTCTTCGCCGGGATTCATCCCGCCAAGGTGAGCGAGCACCTCGGCGTAGTTGGGGTGCGTCTTCGGGTAGCGCACCTGCGCGTCGCCGACCACTCCGCCCGGTCCCTGCGCGCGCAGGTTCATGACGATGGTCCCATCGCCGAGCATCTTCGCGGTGCCAATCGATTCCATCGCTGCGTTCTCCATGACCGCCTTTCATGCGAGTTGCCGCGGGCGGCCCGCCTGCTCGGGAGCTTTCCCGGTTTGCCGGCAGAGCTCTGACCGCTGCCGCGCTGCCGCGAAGCGAGCAGAGCTCTCGAAGCGAGAGAGCCGTTGCAGTCGAGTCAAGTACGCCCCGAGTCGAGCAGGCCCCTTGATGGTCAGGGCTCGCTGCTGTCGACTCTCGACCGTACTACCAAACCCTGAGATTCGTTGTGGCGTGGCGCGATTTCGGAGGGCCGGCCTCCGGGGGGCGGCCGAGTGGGTCCGCCCACGTATCTGCCCGAGTCGTCGACGGGCGCATTGCCATGCGCCCCTACCAACCGGCGACCGATCGCTCGGGTCCTCGGCGAAGCCGGGCCTGTCGCCTCTCAGCTCTTGGCGAGCTCCGCCTCGACCTTCTGCCAGTACTCGAAGATCGCCGGGAACCGGGTCTTGAGCGACGGGTTGCCGCTGAAGTAGAGAGCGAAGGTCTCGGCGAACGCCTCCGAGCGACCAGCCTCGCCCTCCTGCAGCAGGTAGCTCATCCCGTAGCGCTTGAGCGCCGGGGTGTCGGCCGTGTAGGCGTCGATGAAGGCCTGCTCGTTCTTGGAGTGGTCCCGGAGCGCCCCGGTGTCGTCGAGGCTGTGGCCGATCTCGTGGAAGACCATGTCAACCGAGCCCTGGCCCTGGCCTTTGGCGGGGACGAGCCGGGTGTCGTTGCGGCCGGCGATGGTGGCGATCACCACCTCGTCCTTCGCCGGGGAATAGCAGCCGGGGACATCGTCCCAAGTCGCGCCCGGGGGCCAGCCACGGGGCCGCACGCCCTTGAGCTCGGTCATGTAGTCGGTCACCGAGCCGCGGCAGGCGATGACCTTCACCTTGTTGGCGGCCACCGCGTCGAGGATGGACGCGGGCAGCTTGGCCATCCCCTGGGCGACCGCGGCGACGTCGGCCTCGGTCGCCGAGCCCTCACCCCTGACCAGCGCGGTCGCCTTGGCCAGGCGCTCTGCGGCCGCGCGATCGACCTCGGCCGTGGAGGTGGTCGCGGGGGGGGTGACGATGGAGGGCTTGTTGTTCTGCACCTTGCCCGCGTCGAAGACGTCGGCGCTGTTCGGAGCGCTGCCGCGCAGCGCCTGCCAGGTCTTCGGGCCCACGATGCCGTCGGCGCCCAGGCCCTTGGCGCGCTGGAAGGCGATGACCGCATCGCGGGTCTTGGGGCCGAAGGCTCCGTCCGCGGTGAGGCGATAACCGCTGGAGATCAGGAGGTTCTGCAGCTCGCGCACCGCCTCGCCGCGGCTGCCCTGGCGCAGGGTCGCTCCGAGGGGGCTGGGGGGTTGCGGGTTCTGAATCGAGGGGGAGCGGCGAATGGAATGAATGGTCACGGGAGTGTCCTCGAGGCTGGTCCAGGTCGGGGCGACTAAACCGATTTGGTCGATTGTCGGTGGGGGCTCGGAATTGTTGCCTCGGGAAGAGCTCGGGCGGGTGATGGCGCCCAGGGACCTGCGGTCTTGACGCGTCAGCCGCTGACGCCTCGGGCCGGCGGCGCCAGGGGCGCCAGAGTCGCTTCCGGCCCTGTCCAAGCAACTTGGGCGCAATCCCGGTCATCCCGAGCCCCTTGCGACAGCTCAGGAGAGGCGGCCAGCGGGAGCCTCGGAGCTCGACGGATTCGCGGATTCGCCTCCCAAGCTTGATCTGGACGAAGACTCCGGCGTGCCCGCCCGTGGATGTGGCCACTTGCGGTTCCCGCCCTTCGCCCGGAACGAGCTCAGGGGCGCGGGCGGGCCCATTCGAAGCCCGCTTGGTTTCGCGCTTGGTCCCAGGGATTCGCCCGCGGGCAGACCCGCGGCGATGGCTACCTTGCGGTCATGGCGCGCAAGTACACCATCGAGCGGATCGACTACCTGGACCCCAAGCGCAAGTTCGAGTGCGTGCGCTGCGACCGAGAAGGCATGGTCTCGCCGCGCGGGGTCTACCGGCGCTTTCGCGTCCAGATGGACACCCCCGACGGCTCGAAACAGGGGTACTGCGTCGTCTGCGCCTCGCTCCTCACCGGCCGCAGGCAGGGCGAGCTGATGCGCGAGGGTCGCGAGCGGGCGGGCATCGCGGAAAAGCGCGCCCGGGAATAGGCCGGCGTCGCGGCGCGAAGAGCGGGCTCACCGGCCGAGCGCCGCTCGCCCTGGCTTCGATGGCAGGCGAGTAACCTCCAGTCGCACCGGGACGTGGCCCTTCTCAACCATCCCCAGCTTCCTGGCCGCGGCCATCGAGAGATCGATGATGCGCCCAGCGACGAAGGGCCCGCGGTCGTTGACGACGACCGAGACGCTCCTCGCTTCGTCGAGCCGGGTGACCCGCAGGTGCGTGCCGAAGGGCAAGGTGCGGTGGGCGCAGGTGAGCGCCTCGGCGCGATAGGGCACGCCGCTCGCGGTCAGGTTTCCCTCGAGGCTCGGGTGGTAGAAGCTCGCTTCGCCGAGCTCGGCTTTGCGCTGCCGCTTCTGTGCCGCTCGCCGGCTCGTCTTGGCGCGTGGCGTCGCCTCGGCCCCAGGCTCCGCGGCGGGTTCGGCCTGTGCCCCGGGCTGAGGCCTCATCGCCGGGCGCTGAGAGGAGCAGCCAGCAACGAGCGCCGCGAGCAGGAGGCCGAGCGCCAGTCGGCGATGCAGGTTTGCAGTCCGACGTCGTTTGGCGAGGTCAGGCATGGCCGCAAGTCTCGCCGCCGCCGCGCGGGAGCACGAGCGACGGGCGCAGCGCGGCTCGACCGCCGGGCGGCCGGCACCATCGCCCTGCCCCGGCTTGGCCCGAGGAGGAGCGCCACGGCCAGCCGGCCGAGCGCCAGCATCGAGCTGGCCGGCGCGACGAGGTGGCCGAGGGCACCGACGCCGGTGTGTGTGGCGGCGACGAGGGGCTGCGAAAAGATGCCGATGACGAAGAAGAGCCCGGCGTGGAGCGCGCTCTCAAAGGGCTCGCTCCGCGGCATGCGCAGGAGCGGGATGGCGACAAGAAGCGGATGCGGCCGCTGATCGCGTGCCGGGCTGCCTACAAAGGAACCGGCACTGCGTCGAAAGCACCGACGGCGCGCAGCGTCTGGCCTTCGCGGGGCCCACCGCCCTCGATCACCATCTCGAAGCTGCCGACGACGCGGTTGGGACTGACGGCGGTGAGCGTGAGCTCGTACGTAGACGCGAAGTCCAGGCTGTCGGCATCGCAGTTGTTGCGAGAGAAGACCAGCCCTCGCCAGGTAGGCGGCAGGCTGTCGAGCGAGAACGTCGAGACTTCCAGGTAGAGACGGGACTCTGGCCGGTTCGAGCAGGTGAGCGGGTCGGGCACGCCGTTCGAGACGTCATTGACGAGGATCACCACGGCGGAGAATCCGGGCGGAGGACCGATGCCAACCTGTGCCCAGTCTTGACTCGCTTTGAACCAGGCTGACGAGTGGAAGTCGTCGAGCGCCGTCTGAGAATCGAGCTCCAGTCGTACCCAGGAAGGGGAAACAACACATCGATCATTCAAACACAGGGCGTGACTCTCGGTGCACTCCTCGGGCGCATCCCATTTCGCACAGCCCGACGAAGCAAACCGGCAGGTTTCGATGCGATCGCCCGAGCACCGCGTGGCGCCCGCTGCGCACTCGTCGCTGCAGGTCACAACACAGCGCCCTTCCTCGCAGGCTTCCCGCGTCGAGCACCTTTCCGTTGTGCCCCAATCCAAGCAGCCCGACGGCGTGACCTGGCAGGTTTGGGCGGCGTCGCCGAAACACCGAAGCTGCCCCGCGACACAGGCGCTCGCGCACTGCCTGCAGGTGCCCTCGGCGCACCAAAGGCCTGTGTTGCAGGTTGTTCCCTTACAACAGACCAGGCCGCTGGCGCCACAGGAGATGCCGCTGGTGCACCGGCCCGATCCATCGCAGTACTCGTCGACGCCGCAGCCCGGTGCGCACTGACCGCCGCAGCCGTCGGTGCCGCACTGCTTCTCCGCGCATTCCGGAGTGCACCCGCCGGCGTCTTCGGGGCCGACCGTTCCGCCATCCGGCTCGCTCGAGGGTGTGCCGCACGCGAGGTTCACGATCAACAGGACAAGGAAGGCGCCGGTCGATCTACGCATGTCTTGGCTCGGCCGTAGGGAATTGGGCGTTGCCTACCACGCCGACCCCCCTCCGGCGCCAGCGCCACTGCATACGCTTGGACGTCGGGCGCCTGCAGTCTGCGGATGCTGCGGGCGGGTGACGGGTTGGGATTCGTTCGCGGGCGCGACCTCTTTTGTGTTGCCGCTGGAGGGCATTGGTCTCATTCGGATGTGCTTGCAGGAGGTCGGCAAAAGCTTGCAGGAGGTCGGCAAAGGC
>DHSB01000027.1:412-4610 GCA_002408385.1 Myxococcales bacterium UBA5297 | reverse complement strand
AGGCTTGCAGGAGGTCGGCAGAGGCTTGCAGGAGGTCGGCAGAGGCCGGCAGGCGGTCGGGAAAGGCCAGCAGGCGGTCGAGAGAGGCCGGCAGGCGGTCGGGAGAAGCCGGCCGGCGGTCGGGAGAAGCCGGCCGGCGGTCGGGAGAGGCCGGCAGGCGGCCGGAAGAGGCGTGCAGGTGCTCGGGAGAGGCGTGCAGCGGTCGATCGCGTCCAATCTGTCCAACAGAAAGCACTCGCCGAGTCCGGTTATGAACATTAGCGATGTTATCGGTGATCGGTACTTGCAATCCGGCCCTCTGCTCGTGCACAGTACGCCCATTCATTTCCTGAGGAGGGGCCCAATGGTCAGGACCTGCAAGTGGACGGCCGAAGAGGTAATCGCCAAGAGCGCCGAACAGAAGGACCTGCTGGTCGACTATGGAGCCGGTCTCACCTCTCGCGTCAGCCAGTCCGTGCTCGACGTGGTCATCAACGGAAGCGGCAAGCTCATGGAGGGGTGCCGCAAGAAGGTCGACAGCCACGCGAGCAGAAGCGCGACGACACAGCTTCAGCGACAGTCGCTTCGCGAAGTCGCGCGGTTCCTCCGTGACAGGCGCAAGGCAATCGGCGACGAGTTCACCGACGACAAGGGCACGCGCGACACCTTCGGGCTCAACCTGACCGTGAATGCGCGCTCTCTGGTTTCTGTGACCTCGGCGCTCGAGGTCTTCATGAACGCCGCGAACGACCATGCGGACAAGATCGCCGCCGCCGGCATCACTGCCGAAGACGTCGCGAAACTGAAGCAGTACCAAGACAGCATCGAGCATCGCGAGCAAGGCCAGGAGGGCAAGAAGCTCTCCGCCAAGGCCTCCACCGCAGCTCGCAACGTGCTCCAGGTCGAAATCGAGAAGGCGATGGTGAAGGTCGTCAACGCCGCCGCGATGGTCTACGAGGACCGTCCTGAGGTGGTTGCGCTCTTCAAGAGCACCTTGCCAAAGACGAAGCGCTCTTCGCGCAAGCGCGCACCCAAGAATCCATCGACCGAGCCCGTGTCGAAGTAGTCACCGCGAGCCGATGCGGTCCTGATCATCGAGCAGACCCAATCCGCTCACCCCGAGCGCAGCCCTCGCCGGAAAGCGATGGGAGTCGAGCCGTGCCCCTCGGCTTTGATCCGCTTCGCGGGCCTACGCTCTGACAAACAGCCCGCGGCGTCCACTCGATGCTGACCCGGGCGCCGAGTCGGCCCGGGGGGCCTTCTCAGGCGGTTGCGGCCGTTTCTCTCCCCCGAGTCCCCTCTTCCCGCGCTCGCCCGGGGAGAGGGGATTGTCACCTTTCGCGGGCAGCGCTCCTGAGGGAGGTCGGCTGTTCGTTCGTGGGATGCAGCCGGGCAAGAGCCCGGCGCGGTGCTCGGGATGACCGGGGTGCCGCGGCAGGCTTTGGCCGTCATCCGCGTCATGTCCTGCTTGCCTTCGCGGCGGGTGCTTTGCCATCCTCCCCGCCGCCTTGCTCGCGCTCGTGAAGAGATTCGATCCCGTCCAGGCCCTCAGGGTCTGGTGGCACAACCTGTCGCCGACCGGGCTCCTCGTGGCGAGCTTCGCGCTTCTGGTCGCCCTCGGCACCGCCGGGCTGATGCTCCTGCCGGGGCTCTACGTCGGGGCTCCGCTGCCGTTCGTCGACGCGCTGTTCACGATGACCAGCGCCGTCTGCGTCACCGGCCTCACCGTCGTCGATACGGCGACCTACTTCACCTTCTGGGGTCAGCTCTGGATCGTGACCTTCATCCAGCTCGGCGGGCTAGGGCTGTTCGCCCTGACGACGCTGATCATCGGCGCCCTCGGCCGCCGGCTCTCGCTGCGCAGCGAGATGCTCACCCTGCCGCGTACCGAGATCGGCTCGCGCCGCAACGTCAAGGACATCGTGTTCGCGGTGGCCCGCTTCACCTTCATCGTCGAGGGTGTGGGCGCGGTGCTCGTCTTCGTGCACTTCCTCGGCTTCCACGGCCCCGCGCAGGCCGCCTGGCATGCGGTCTTCCATGCGATCAGCGCCTTCTGCAACGCGGGCTTCTCGACCTTCTCCAACTCCATGCAGGACTACGCGGGCAATCCCTTCGTGCTCGTCCCGATGGCCCTGATGGTGGTCATCGGCAGCTTCGGCTACCTGGCAGGCGAGGAGGCCATCCACTGGTGGCGCGCCGGGGGCCCGCGGGGCGCACGGCGCCTCTCCTCGCATACCTGGGCGGCCGGGTTGGTGACTCTGTTGCTGCTGCTGCTGGGGACCGTCGCGTTCGCGGTGTTCGAGTGGTCGGGGGTGCTCGGTCACCTGGGCGCGGTCGACAAGGTCTTCAACTCTTTCTTCCTGTCGGCCAACCGCACCGCGGGCTTTACCGCCGTCGAGTTCGGGCAGCTCACCAACGCGAGCGCCTATTTCATCATCCTCTTGATGCTCGTCGGCGGCTCGCCTGGCTCGATGGCCGGAGGGATCAAGACCACCGGCCTCGCCATCCTGATCGCGCTGGCCATCGCGCGGATTCGCGGCAGGCGCTATGTCGCTATTCATGACCGGACGGTTCCCGAGTCCACGGTGCAGCGCACGGTCAGCCTGACGCTGGTCGCCTTCACGCTCCTGACGCTCGGGGTGCTCGTCTTCGCCTTCACCGAAGGGGACGGAGGCGAAGTCGAGGCGGCGCGCGCCATGTTCCTTCCGCACGTCTTCGAGGTGGCCAGCGCGATGGCCACCACCGGGCTGTCGATGGACGTCACCCCGACGCTGAGCCCGGCGGGCCGCCTGCTGACGACGCTGCTGATGTTCATCGGCCGCGTCGGGCCGCTCACCTTCTTCGCCATCGTCTCGCTCAAGTCGAGCGGTCTGCCGCGCGACTATCGGCCCGCGCGCGAGGACATCGTCGTCGGCTGAAGAGGGTGGAATCGACCTTCTTCGACTCCTTCCGGCCCCGCTCACCCTGAACGTAGCTGCCGACGCGCGAGCGGCGGGAGCCCAGCCGAAGGGCACCCTCGACTTGGCTCGAGGTGACCGGAAGGCCGGCCGGGCCGAGCTCGAGGAGATTTCGCGACACCTCATGACGAGGGCTAAGCGCGAGGACTCCGGACCTCCTCACCGACCGCCGGAGCTTGCTCGGAACGGGCACTGCCCCGGCGGGACGGGCGGTCCCGACTCTCTGGCCGGCAAGGAAGGCCGGCCCGCCGCTTACGCCACCGCCGTCCGCGGGGTCGTCCTGGCTGCGAGCTCCTGGATGGCCTCCTCGGGCACCTGAACGGCCCGCACCAGCGACTCGCACGCGTGGAAGGCGATCGCCGAGCCTTCCTGCAGCAGGTGGAAGTCTCCGGTGCCCTGTCCTGGAATCCGGCCGAACACCTCGGCCCGACAGTCGGCGAGCATCGGCTTCATCTTCGCCAGCGCGGTCTGCTCCTTGACCCGGCCGACGAACCAGCTCCGGATGGTGTCGCGGGATCGGTAGTCGAGATCCCCGGGGCTCTGCGTCGCCAGCATTATCGACAGGCCCGCCGACCGCGCGCGCTTGAGCAAGTTCTCCATCGGCTCCTTGGTCGGAGGCTTGGAGGCCGCCGGGAGGTAGAGGTCGGCCTCGTCGGCGAGCAGCGCCGCCTGCAGCGTCGCCGCGGGGTTCTTGCTCGCCCAGCGCGCGAGCCCGACCAGAAGCTGCGCGACGAAGAAGAGCGCCCCCCGCTCGTCGCCCAAGAACTTGGTGCTGACGATGGACAGGCGGGTCCTGCCCGGCACCGCGTGCGGCCCGCGCCCGAGCAACTCGTCGAAGTCCAGGCTCGGCGCCTTCGAGCGCACCAGCGTGCCCCGGGTCACCTTGAGCGTCTCCAGGTCGGAGGCGAGGCGCGTGAAGTTGCTCTTGTCGAGGTAGCCGATAGCCGCCACCAGCGTCGGCTCCTTGTCCCCGATGATCTCCAGCAGGTTGTCGAAGCTGACCGGGTGGTCGAGCTCGGCGAGCAGACGGATAGCCTGCGCGAGCAGCGCGATGCAGGCCTTGTCTCGGCACGAGTCCTTGTAGCCGAGCATGCTGCCCAGCGCGCACGCCGCGTGGCTCGAGAGCTGCTCGCGCTCGTGTTCGGGCAGCTTTCCAAGGTCGGGTGGCGCCAGCGCGAGCGAGACGGGCCGGCCGCGGTCGCTGCCCGGAGTGTAGAGGGCCACGTCGAGCCGCGCGCGCAGCGCCTCGCGCTCGACGCGGT
>DHSB01000027.1:0-299 GCA_002408385.1 Myxococcales bacterium UBA5297 | reverse complement strand
CAGCGCCTCGCGCTCGACGCGGTGCTGCTCGTCACGCGGCGCGACGCTCCACGCGGCGGGATTGGCGTAGGCGCACAAGTCGCCCTTGCGGTCGAGCAGGATCGCCGGGACCCCTCGGGCGCAAAGCTGCTCGAGCAGCGCGAGCGCCAGGGTCGTCTTGCCGCTGCCGCTGCCGCCGAGGAAGGCCGCGTGCCGGGTGAGCTCCGCGGGCTCGAGCACGACCTCGCGCGAGACGAGGCCGGAGTGCCGGCCGACTCGGAGCACGGTCGTCGAGGGTATGGGCCGACGGCAGCAAAACA
>DHSB01000092.1:1585-18001 GCA_002408385.1 Myxococcales bacterium UBA5297 | reverse complement strand
GCCCCAGTCGGCGCAGCCGGAGGCCTGCATTTCGCAGACGACGTAACCGTTGGCCGAGCACTGGCGCGCGCCCACGCTGCACTGGTTGATGCAGGGGTTGCCCCCGACGCACTCGCCGCCCGAGCAGAACTGGCCCTCGCCGCAGGCGGTCTCTTCGCCCCAGTCGGTGCAGCCGGCCTCGGTCATTTCGCAGACCGCGTAGCCTGCGCCGGCGCAGCGGCGCGCGGCCTCGGTGCAGCGGTTGACGCAGCTCGTGACGCACTCACCGCCGAAGCAGAACTGGCCGTCGGCGCAGGCGGTCTCCTCGCCCCAGTCGGTGCAGCCGGACTCCTGCTCCTCGCAGACCGCCCAGCCCTGCCCCGAGCATTGCCGCGCGCCGGCCGTGCAGCGATTGAGGCAGCTCTTCACGCAGTGGCCGTCCGAGCAGCTTTCAGCCGGGTCGCACGAGGTGACCGCGCTCCAGGCCGTGCAGCCGTCGGAGAGGGTGACGCATTGCTGCCAACCGTCTTCGGCGCATTGCCTGGTGCCGTCCGTGCAGGCGCCGCAGCCGCCACCGCCGTCCGCGGTGCCGGCATCTTGAGCCGGGGCAACCGGATCGTTGCCGCCGCACGCGGCGGCGAGCAGCAACAGTGAGATCACCTGCGCGAATCGCTCTGGGGCTCTCATTGACTTCTCCCTTCGCGGGTCCGTGCGACTGGCCCGCGGTGTCATGCAGCAGTCGGTCGGCAGACGAGTACTTCCCGGCCGGCTTCGGGGTCAAGCCAGCCGACTGCTGACTCGCCGCACCGAAAGTGAGGTTCTCGGCGCTCGGACGGGCGGCCGGTCGCTGGCTCGAAGCGCGCGGACGAGGAGAGAGACGGGGGCGCGGCTACCAGGAGTAGCCGCGGAAGGCGAGCGCGCCCCAGGTATTGACTACGACCCCCAGCACGGCCAGCGTCGCGAAGAGCTTGCCGCGCATCCGCCAGCCGCCGAGCGCGAGCAGCAGGAGCAGGTAAGGCGTGTAGTCGAGGCTGAACCGGAAGCCGAACTGCATGTACCCGTCGTTTTGATAGAAGAGCCCGGGCAGCGCCGTGCAGGCCACCGTGAGCCAGAGCGCGCGGTGAAGCCGCGGCTTCTCCTTGGGCCACAGCAGCAGCAGCAGCAGGGGCGTCGTGACCAGCAGGCTCATGCCGTGCGCGTCGTAGCCGATCTTGAAGGGCTCCCACGACAGCGTCGGCAGCCGGGTGAAGGCCGCGTGGAGGTTGCGCTCCAGGTAGTGGTAGTCGAACAGGCCCCACTTGGCGATGTCGGCGTTGACGCGGTTGTTCCAGAGGTGGCGGTGGCCGAACTCGGCGATGCTGCCGAAGCGCGCGTGGTTGAAGGCCATGTGCGCGAGCGCGAGCGGGGCGGCGCCGGCGGCAAAGAGGCCGAGCTTGCGCAGCTTCGGCTTGAGGTCCGTCCTCGCCTCGGCGAGCGAGAGCGTGCCGTTGGGCCACAGCGCTTCGGCGAGGAAGAAGACCCCGGCGAACAAGAGCGGCGTGCGCGTCAAGGTCGCCATCGCGTAGAGCAGGCCCGCGAGGACCGGCCGGCGCGTGCGGGTGGCGAAGAGCAGGTAGAGGCTGGTGAAGCCGACGCCCATCACCTCGGCGGTAAACCAGACCTCGCCGCGGATCGCGCAGCAGAAGAAGACTGTCCCGAAGCCGAGGATGGCCGCAAAGCCGAGGTTCTCCCACTCGCCGCGCTTCGAGTCTCCGTCGCTCGACAGGCGCCGCAGCAACAGCAGGAAGAGCAGCAGCGCGAGCGCGCCGAGGACGACGGTGAAGGAGGTGTCGTTGAACTGGTAGCCCCAGAGCGCGACGAACGGCAGCATCACCGCCGCGGGCATCGCCGGGAAGCTCACGTAGATCTTCTCGCCGACCTTGGCCCAGTCCTCCTGGTTCGGCGGATCGACCGGCAGCGCGAGGCTGCCCTCGAGGAATGCGGCGGCCTGGTAGACGAAGTGCGGCGCCTTGCTCTGGCGCAGGAAGCGCTTGCCCGAGAACGCTGCCAAGACGCAGAAGGCGGCGACGCCGAAGGCAATCGGGACGCGGTATGCCCACAGAAAGGCGCGCACGCGCTCGAGGAGGGTTGGCGTGGGGGAGGTCTGCGCGAGCTCGGTCACTTCTGGATTCCCCGGGCATTCAGGCGCAGCAGGTCGAGCGCCAGGTAGGCGGCGAAGAGGCGCACCCGCTCGCGATCGAAGCGGTAGACCCGGCGCCGCTCGACCGCCGTCCTGCCGTCGGTGAGGCACACGTAGATCGTGCCGACCGGATCGGCCTCGGTGCCGCCCGTGGGCCCGGCCCAGCCGGTGATCGCGACGCCGAAGGTCGAGCCCGCCCTCTCGCGCGCGGCCTCGGCGAGCGCCCGGGTGACCGGCGCCGAGACTGCGCCCTCGCGCGCGACGAGCTCCGTCGGGACGCCGAGGAGCTGTGTCTTCGCCTTCTCCTGATAGACGACCGCCGACGACACGAAGACCTCGCTCGCCCCGGGCACCGAGGTGATGAGCGAGGCGCAGAGCCCGCCGGTGCAGGACTCGGCCATGGCGACCGTCCCGCCGGTCGCCTTGAGAGCGGCGACCGCGATGGCCGGCAGCTCCTCCTTGTCGAAACCGAAGAGGCGGTCACCGAGGATGGGGCGCACGTCCACCTCGGCCGCGGCGAGCCTCGCGCTCGCCTCCTCGGCGATCGAGCCCTCGGCGAGCAGCTTCAGGTGGGTCTCCGGCGCGTGCGCGCGGTAGCCAAAGTAGACGTGGGGGTGCTTGGCGGGCAGCTCGGCTACCGCGCTGCCGAGCAGGCTCTCGCCGATGCCGAAGACCTTGAGGGTGCGCGCGGCGCGATGGACGCGGCGCGGTTCGGCCGCGAGCTTCGCCTCGAGCCGGGGCAGGACCTCCTGATCGAAGAGGCCGCGAAACTCGCGCGGAACCCCGGGCAGCAGGAAGCAGTCGGCGCGCCCGATGCGTAGCGCCACCATCGGCGCGGTGCCGAAGGGGTTGAGGATCGCCTGGCCGCCTCGCGGCACGCGGGCCTGGCGCTCGTTGTTCGGCGTATAGGTGAAGCCGCGGCGCGCGAAGAGCGCCTTCAAGTGCTCGACGATCGAAGGGTCGGTCTCGAGCTCGACGCCGGCGGCGAGCGCGGCCGCCTCGAGCGTCAGGTCGTCGGTCGTCGGCCCGAGCCCGCCGGAGACGACGACGAAATCGGCGCGCTCGCACATCGTCCGCAGCGCGCCGACGAGCGCCGGCAGCTCGTCGGGCAAGGTCTCCTTGCGCGTGACGGGCACGCCGAGGGCGAAGGTCTTGTCGGCGAGGTAGGCGGCGTTGGTGTCCAGGACCGAGCCGTCGAGCAGCTCGTTGCCGGTGCAGAGAACCTCGATGCGCATGGCGAGGGCCTTTTAACAGGATTTGCAGGGGTGCAGAAACCGGCGGGCAGCCTCTCGATTCCCCGCGGGGCAGCGCGCGACGCGTCCGACCCCTAGGGCCAGAACCAGACGAGCGCGGCCATGCACCCGCGGGCGTAGAGCCCGGCGACCACGTCGTCCATCACGTTGCCCAGGCCGTTGTGCATCCGCTCGTCGAACCAGCAGGCCGGCCAGGGCTTGACGATGTCGAAGAGGCGGAAGAGCAGGAACCCGGCGACCAGGAATTTGGGCTCGGCGGGCACCAGCGCCATGGTGACGAGGTAGCCGGCGATCTCGTCGCTGACGATGCGCCCGTCGTCGCTCGCGCCCCAGTAGAGCGCGGCGCGGGTCGCGGCGAAGACCGCGATGGCGATGAAGGCGAGCGTCGACAGCACCTGCAGCCAGGGCTCGAGGTGCGAGAGGGCGAAGAAGAAGGGGACCGCGACGAGCGTCCCCGCGGTGCCCGAGGCGAAGGGCGAGTAGCCGCTGCCCAGGCCGCTGGCGACGACGATGGCGAAGCGATCGGTCAGGCCGATGCCGGGCGCGGCGGCGGGCGCCTGCGCGGGCGATTCGAGGGGGACGGGTTGGTTCTCCACGGCGGCGAGGATTGTATTCGAGCCAACCCGCTTTGGGCGCGGACGAAAAAAGGAAGCGCTCCTCCGGGAGAAGAGGAGCGCTTCCAGTCGCCGCGGGAGAGAAGCGCGGCTAGAAGGCGAAGCCAACGCCGAAGTAGGGGCCGCGGAAGGTGTCGGCGTGGTGGACGCCCTCTTCGAGCAGCCCGTTGTCGTCCAGCCACATCTGCTTCCAGCCGGCGCGCAGCCCGACGTGGCCGAGGGTGAGCGTCAGGCCGAGGTTGTAGTCGTAGCGCCGGTGCGGCAGCGGCGTGACGTGGGCCGCGGCCTCGAAGCCGACCGGGCCGATGAGGCCGAGGGCGAGCGAGGTGCCCGCGTCCGGGCCGAGGACCGAGAGGTCGGGGGCGACGATGCCGTTGATGCCCGCCTCGAGCCGCAGCCGCCCGTGTGTCCCCGAGACCAGCGCGTACGTCAGGTGCACGTCGTAGATATGGGTGCCTTCCGGGTCGAAGCCGCCGCCGTCTTCCATCAGATAGAGCGCGGTCGCGAAGTTGCCGTTGACGCCCCAGCGCTTGCCCTCGATGGCCATGCCGACGCCGACAGTCGCGCCGAGCCCATGGCCGTGTGCGTCGATGCCCAGCGTGGCGGTGGGGCCGGGCGTCACCTCGGCGGCCGGGGCCGTGGCGGTCGCGGCGACAGGTGCCGGAGGCGGGGTGGCGGCCGCGTAGAACGGGTAGTAACCAAAACCCCAACCATAGTGATAGTGCGTGTGGTGATAGCGCGGGCGGTAGGGCACCCGGTGGCCATGCTGGTAATGACCCTCCCGGTGGCTCGGCGTGGAGTGGTGCACCCGATGCGGCGCCGAGTGTGACGAGGCGGGGGCCGACGGCGCGCTGACGGAGATGGCGTCGTGCGTCGAGGAGGACGACTTCGACGACTTGCTCGACGACTTGCTGGATGAGGACGAGCTCTTCGAGCTCTTCGAACCCTTGCTGTCCGAGCTCGACTTGCCGAAGCGGGCCTCGGCCTGAAGCGGAGCGCCGACGAACAACGCCAGCGCGGCGGTCGCGAAAAGTCTCTTCGTCCAGGTCATGGCAGCCTCCGATTCCTTTAGGCCAGGAGCCGACTCTCGCTCTCGGATTACCATCTCTCGCCGTGATCCAGGAGCGTGCGGCTCGTCGTTCTGAGGGGGGCTACTGCAGGAGGCGGGCCGTCGGCCCGGAAGGCTGCGGCGCGGGAGCGAGCCAAGGGGACGAGCGGGGGTAACCTGCCGGAATCATGCGCCCATCGGCGGGCGCAAGCCGCGGGGGCGCATCGCCGGGTCGGGGATGGACAGGCCTGAGTGACAGGGCTCACGCGGGGGTGCCCGGCAGGTGCGACGCAGATGTCGCCCTCGCTCTTCGACCGGAGAGACCGCCTGCCCGGCCGCCCCTGCTCGAAGCTGCCCGGAATGCGGCTGCACGTCGGGCGTTGGTCCGCCCGCAAAACCGAGCGCCGCCTCGCCACGCGGCGGTGGCGAAAGCGGCGCCCCGGGTCTGCCCAGAAACGCTTGGCCCGCCGACCGGGCGCTACTTCGACTTCCAGACCTTGGCGATCCAGGCCTCGACGTCCTTCGACTTGCGCGGGATGCCCGACGAGAGGACCTCGTGGCCGGTCTTGGTGACGAGCACGTCCTCCTCGACGCGGATGCCGATGCCCCGGAAGCGCGGCGGCACGGTCAGATCGTCGGGCTGGAAGTAGAGGCCCGGCTCGACCGTGAGCACCATTCCCGGCTCGAGCTTGCCCTGGCGGTACTTCTCGGGCCGCGCCGCGGCCGAGTCGTGGACGTCGATGCCGAGCAGGTGCGAGACGCTGTGCAGCGTGTAGCGCTTGTAGGTCTGGCGGTCCTCGCGCAGCGCCTCGGCCGCCGGCTCTTGGAGTATCCCCAGCTTCTCCAGGCCTTCGACCAGCACCTTGGTCGCCGCCCGGTGGGGCTCCATGAAGTCGTTGCCCGGCTTGACCGCGGCGATGGCCGCGTCCTGGGCCGCGGTGATGATGTCGTAGATCGCCCGCTGCTCGCGCGTGTACTTGCCGCGCACCGGGAAGGTGCGGGTGATGTCGGCGGTGTAGAGGTCGTTCGACTCGACGCCCGCGTCGATCTGCATCAGCTTGTTCTTCTCCAACAGCCCGTCGTTGCGGGTCCAGTGCAGGATGCAGGCGTGGTGGCCGGCGGCGACGATGGTGGCGAAGCCCGGGCCCATGCCCTCGCGGCGGGCCCGTGCGTCGAAGGCCGCCTCGACGTCGCGCTCGGTCTTGCCGGACTTCATCGCGCGGATGGCGTCCTCGAGGGCGAGCTTGGTCGAGGCGATCGCCTTGCGCAGCGACGCGATCTCGCCCGCGTCCTTGTGCCGGCGCATCTCCGCGAGCGCCGAGGCGAGCTCGGCGTCCTTGTCGCCCTGGGCCGGCAGCGCCTGATCGACCGGCGCCGACAGGCCGCGAAGCACCCGGTAGCCGCCGCGCTTCTTCAGGCCGGCGAGGAAGCTGCCGAGCTCGCCCAGCGCCATCGTCTCGTCGACCCCGAAGCGCGCCTTGCTGCCGGCCAGGCCCAGACGCGGTCCGACCCAGAGGGCGCCGCGGGCGCGATCGGTGAAGAAGGCCGGGGTGCTGCGGTCGACCTCGGGCTCGACGAAGAGCAGCGCCTCGTGGCCGCTGGCCCCCTTGGGCGCGAGGACGAGGACGCAGTCGGGCTCCTTGTTTCCCGTCAGGTAGAAGAAGTCGCTGCCCGGGCGGAAGAGGTAGGCAGCGTCGTTGGCGCGGATCTTCTCGTGGCCGGTCGGCACGACGAGGGTCTCGCCCCGAAAGGCCTTGGAGAGCGCGCGGCGACGGGCCTTGAAGCGCGCCAGGCCCTCGACCTTCTGCGCCTTGGCCTTCGAGGGCTTGGCCCAGCCGGTCATCATGAAGTCGATGAGCGGCTGCGGCGGCTGGATGTCATGGCTCGCCTTGGCCGGAACCTCGCCCTTCGTGCTCTGCTTCTTTTCGGCGTGCATTCGACTGGCCTCCTCGATGGCTGTGGGATTTTCGGGCCGGCGTGCGGTTGGCCGCTGGCTCGTTCGGCGGCGGCAAGAGTAGCCAAGTAGATGGTAGGCCGGAAGTCGGGTTCGGAAATCCGCTCAGCCTGAGTCTCCACCGGGCCGCCGGCTGTGACCCTGAACCACAAGCGATGCGGATGGGCGCTCGCCCTCCGGCCAGCCTTGAAGCGTCGGCCAAAGCTTGCGCGGGAAGAGGGGACCATGAGGAAGAGGGCAGGGCGGGCGGCCAGCGGTCGATGAAGAGGCCTGCTATCGACCGGCGCTCGTGCCCAACCTTAGAGGAAGATCGCGGGCTGCTAGCTTGCCGCGCTCCCGGCGCGCAGCGACGCGAGCACCTGCTCGAGCTCAGCGGGCAAGGGCGCCTCGGCGATCACCGCTTCGCCCGTGCGCGGATGGGCAAACTCGAGCCTCGCGGCGTGGAGGAACTGCCGCGACAGGCCCGAAACCGCGGGGCCGCCGTAGAGCGCATCCCCGGCGACCGGCGCGCCGACGGCCGCGAGGTGCACGCGGATCTGGTGCATGACCCCGGTGGGAATCTCGGCTTCGACGAGGGCGAGGTCGCCGAGCCGCTCGAGCACTCGGTAGCGGGTCACCGCGTCGCGGGCCTTCAAGCGCGCCGCCTCCTCTTCGTCCGCGCAGGCGAGCATGCGCCGCGGGTTCTTCGGATGGTGCGCGATGGGCAGCTCGATCTCTCCGCCCTCGCCCGGCGCGCCGCCGACCAGCGCGAGATAGCGCTTGCCGACCCGGCGCTCGGAGAAGGCGGCGCGCAGCGTCTCGTAGGCCGCGCGGGAGCGGGCGGCGACGATGGCGCCGGAGGTCTCGACGTCGAGCCGGTGCGCGAGGCCGCACTCCCGCGGATCGGGGCTCGCCTCGCCGCACTCGGGGAAGTGCGCGACGAGCGCGTTCGCCAGCGTCCCGCGCTCGCCCTCGCGCAGCGGGTGCGAAGGCAGGCCGGCCGGTTTGTCGAGGACGACGAACTCCGGGGCCTCGACGAGCACTGACAGCGAAAGCTCGGGCTGCGGCTCGACCGCCGCGGCGCCCGCGCTCACCTCGCCGGTGATCTCGCTGCCGGGCACGACGCGATCGCCTTTGCGAGGCCGCTTGCCGTCGACGCGAATCGTCCCGGCGTCCAGGGCCTCCTTGATGCGCACGCGCGAGAGCCCGAGCGCGTCGGCGAGATACCGGTCGAGACGCGCGGGCTCGATCTGCGCGGGGACGCGGTGGGTCAGCTTCAAGGAGGGCTCCTGCGAAGAGCGGCGATTCGTCCGGTCGCCGCAAAACACGAACGGCGAGGGTGGACCTCGCCGTCGCCTGCGGATGGAGGGGAAGGGGTTCGGCAGCTCAATAGCCGGCGCTGAGCAACCGGGTGCTTCCAGACTGTTCGAGCTCGACCGACAGCCCGTTCATCTCGAGGGCGCCCTCGATGGCATAGGCGACGCTGTCGGCGTCGACGGGCAGCTCCTTCGCCTTCAGGTCCCCCCCCTCGAGCGGGATCGACAGGTCGTAGAGGTTCTCACTGGCCGACGGCAGCTTCGCGCCGCGCGCCAGTACGCCCTCGCCCGCCTGCTTGCCGCCGAGCAGCACCGTGTAGCGCAGCCCCGAAACCTCGACGTTGAACGGGTTCGGGTTGGCGATGTTGACCGAGGCGTTGACGACCAGGCCCTTCGACTCGGTCTTGAGCACCTCGAAGCTCGAGATCTTCAGCGTGGGCAGGCGCGGCGAGCGCACCTGCGAGGCGCGGGCGAACTCGACTCGGGCCCCGCCGCCGACGTCGATGACCCCGCGCACCGCGTACTTGAGCGGCTCCTTGCGGCCGTCGAGCTGCGCGAGCCGCTCCTGGTCGGGCGCGTAGACGAAGGGCACCGTCAGCTCGACCGTCTCTTCGGCCCCCGGCGGGAGCGACTTGGAGACCGCCACCTCGCCCTTGTCCACGACCGCGCCGTCGACGACCAGCTCGTACTCGGCCTTGGAGGCATCCGCCGCGATCTGGCCCTCGTTCTTGAGCAGCACCTTCACCACGGCCTCGACCTTGGAGAGGGTCTGGTCCCGCTCCTCGATTTCGGTTCGCGGCGAGACGACGGTCGGCGCGGTCTGCTCGGGCACCGGCTGCGAGCTCGCGCAGGCGGAGAGCAGGGCGGCTGCGGAAGCGGCGATCACGAAAGCGCGCATTGGAAAGGCTCCCATCGGTTGGAGGTTGTCGAACAACTGCGAAGGCCGGCAAGGAGGCATCTGCCTCAGACCGACCCGGCGTGTAGCGGCCCGCCCTCGAGCGAAGTCGCGGGGCCCGCGCGGTGGGCGCCGCGCTCGGGGAAGGCCGGGGAAACGAGACGCAACTGCAACTGCCTTCGCTTCGAGGTCTCTAGCGCGCCGAGCCGCACCATTCGCCCTGCACGCCGGTCAGCTCGCGGACCTCCTGCAGCTTGTAGACGAGGGAGGCGGCGTCCTCGTCGCGGCTGAAGTTGAAGCTGATCTTGACCCAGCCCTCGGGTGCCGCCCGCTCGCCGCTGCCGGGGACGAAGTAGCGGGTCTCGGGGCGGCCGGTCGAGGGCGTCTCCGCGTAGTTGACGGCGAAGCTGGTGAGATCGACGCCGACGGGAAGCCGCTCAGCGCTCGGCTCGAAGACGTCGACGCGCAGCGAGTGGTCCTCGTTGGCGATTCGCACGCCGTTCTCGTGGATGTCGGCCTGCGCGGTCGATTCGATCTTTGCGCCGGCCTTGACGGGCGCCTCGAGCAGCGTCAGCGGCGGCCGGTAGATGAGCTCCTTGCCGCCGGGGAAGTAGCGCTTGTGCAGCTTGAGTGCGTTGCCCTCGATGGAGACCCAGTCCTTCATCGCGGGGCTCGCGGTCCGGTAGTAGACGACGTAGGCCTTGACCCCGGTGAAGGTGGTCTCGTCGATCTCCTCGACCGCGACGCCCAGGGCGGGGATGGCTTGCTTGGTGTCGGCGAGCGTGTACTCGAAGCAGCGGCCTTGCTGCAGGTTGAAGTAGGCCTCGTAGTCCTGGAGGCCCGCGTCGGACTGTTGGGGCTCGGGATCGTCGCCGCAGGCGGCCAAGGCGACCAGAGGCAGCAGGGCGAAAAGAATGCGAAGAGGCTTCATGGCGGCTCCCATCGGGCTGAAGTGCGCCATTCTAGTCGGAGCCAGCGCCAATGGGCGATCTGCACCCGGCAAACCAGAGCCGGCCCTGCGGCGTCTCGCGGCGAGGCGGGACCGCCGCCGTCTCGGCGGCCTGCACGCGCGCATGAAGCAAGAGGCGCCGAAGCGAGGCCGCGAAGGAGGTCTCGGACGGGTCTTCTGAAACAAGTCGGAGGGCCAGCCTTCGCGCCGGCCGGGGCGACTGACGAGACTGGAAACAATCGGAGGCCCGGTCGTCCGGCCGCCACTCAGGCGAGCTCTCTCGCGCGCGGCGACAGGGTTTCTCGCCGCGATGCCCGGGAGGCCGCGTTCTTTCGAGCGTTTGCCCGCTGGCTAGGGTGGCCGGGAAGCGTTCGTGCCTAAATTCTAGAGCGTTCCTGTTTGCTCGTATCCTTTGCACGCCATGCGTCTGGACGAACACATCAGCCTCCGCTCCGGTCGAGTCCGCCGCTTTCTGCTCCACTACATCCTCTTCGTTATGGTGGGCCCGCAGCTTGTCTTCGCGCTCGTCCAGTTCGGCGGCTTCGATTTCGACCACGGCGCGATCAAGCTCTTCATCCCGGCGCTCTTCCCGCTCACGATGTCGGCCCTCTTCGTCTTTTCCGAACCCCCGCAGGCGGCCCGAAGCGAGCCAGCCGCTTGGTGGCGCTGGGCGCTCGTCGGGGCGCTGATGTTCGGGGTTTGGGCGGGGAGCTACTTCCTCGTCGGCACGCTCATCGACCCGGCGCGAGTTCGCTTCCTGCCGTCGGGGCTCGAGGATTGGGTCCCGTTCCGCCCGGCATTCTCGCTCGTCTACATCCTGCTCTACCCCATCTTCCTCTTGCCGTTCCTCGCCGTGCGCGATCGCGCGGCGTTCCGGCGCCTCGTCGTCGGCTACGTGCTGATGATCGCGACCTGCTCGGTGGCCTTCCTCGTCTTCCCGGTCGCCTTCGATCGGCCGGTCCTGCCGCCGCCGCCGTACGACGTCGGCACCTGGATCCTCTCGCTCGTCCACGGGTCGGATCCGGCGTGGAACTGCCTGCCCTCTGAGCACTGCGCCGCGGCGATGCTCGCTTCGCTCACGGTCTGGGAGGCGAACAAGCGGCTCGGCGCCTTCGGCTTCTTCACCACGGTGCTGATCGGGCTTTCGACGATCTACACGAAGCAGCACTACCTGGTGGACGTGCTGGCCGGCTACGGCGTCTCGCTTTGCATCTTCTTCGCGCTGCGTCGTGCGAAGAGCGTCGAGGGGGCGCTCGCGCGGCGACGATCGAAGGCGCGCGAGGCGTCGCTGTAGGTCGAGCGGCGAGGGCGGAGTCGAAGGGCCCCTTCGACTTCGCCTGCCCCGAGCCCGGCCGAGGGGCTCGGGGTGACCGGGGGCCGGCTCCTCCCGCTGGCCGCCTCTACGCTCGGGACGCCCGGGCTTGCTTGGACAGGGCCGAACGCCCCCGAGGGCTCGCAGGCCTACTGGCTCGCGACCAGCCTGTCGAGGCCCTCGGCATCGAGGAGACCCTCGGCCGCGCCGGCCTCGCCGATCTTGTAGGAGGCGAACAGCGTCGCCCGCTCGAGCGCCGCGCGTGGCGGCAAGCCGCGCGCATAGCCATCGACAAAGGCGGCAAAGAGCGCGTCTCCCGCGCCGATGGTGCTGACGACCTCCCGAGTCCTGGGCGCCGGGAGGCGCTCGAGCAGGCCGTCGCGCACGACGTGCAGCAGCGCGCCCTCGGCGCCCAGGCCGATGACGATGACCTGGGTGCCGTAGCGGCCGTGGACCCTTTGGGCCCACTCTTCGGGCGCGCAGGGCAGGCGCTCGTGGCTCATGAACAGCACGTCGGCGGCGGCCATGAAGTCGCGGTCGTACGGGTCGTCGAGGTCAGCGATCGCGTGGACGTCGGTGGCGACCGGCACGCCGGCGGCCTGGGCCATCGCCAGCAGCGGGCGCGAGTAATTGACGTTGCAGAGCACCGCCAGCGCGCACCCTTCGAGCGCCGGCAGCGCCAGCTCCTCGGGATAGGCCTGCTGCTGCACGTCCTTGAGGTCGACGTTGATCTGACGCCTGCCCTCGTCGTCGTAGAGGATGACCGACTGCGCCGTCTTGGCGAGCCGCCCGAGGACGAGCGTGTCGGAGATGCCCTCGCTGCGTAGCGTCGAGCGCGCGAGCTCGCCGACCGGCTCCTCGCCGATGAGCGACAGGAAGGTCACCTGGTTGCCGAGCCGGGTGAGCGCCTTGGCGACGTTGAAGCCGACCCCCGAGACCGTCACCCCGATGCCGTAGAACGGGTAGCGCACCGGGAAGTAGTCGACCGGGAAGCGCTCGACCCGCAGCGTGACCTCGAGGTTGATCAGGCCGGAGACGAGGATCTGGGACATGGCGGCGCTCCCGGAAGCCCTGCGGTTCGGCACGACTGTGGCGACCTCGCGGACCAAGGGCAAGCCTTGGCCGCGCCCCGATCAGAAGAGGCGCTTGCTGTCGAGCAGCAGCGTCACCGGCCCGTCGTTGACGAGGGCCACCTTCATCTCGGCGCGAAAGACGCCCTCGCCGACCTTCACGCCCAGACGCCGGCAGGCCTCGCAGAAGCTCTTGTAGAGCTCATTGGCGCGAACCGGCTCCATTGCGTCGGTGAAGCTCGGACGCCGGCCCTTGCGCACGTCGCCCAGGAGCGTGAACTGGCTCACCACCAGCAGCTCGCCGCCCGCGTCGAGCACCGAGCGGTTCATCTTGCCCGCCTCGTCCTCGAAGACGCGCAGGTTGACGACCTTGTCGGCGAGGAAGTCGACGTCGGCCTCGCCGTCGCCCTTGCCCACGCCGAGCAGCACGAGCAGGCCGGTTCCTATCGACGAGACGGTCTCGCCGGAGACGGCGACCGAGGCGCTGGAGACTCTCTGGACGACGGCACGCATGGTGGGGCGCTTCTACCGCGGTTGGCTCGAGCCTGGTAGGCCAACTGCGAGAGGCCGATGCGTCCGCCGCCGGCATCGGGTCCGACAGGCGGCGCTCGTTTGGTTTGCGGGGGCCGAGTTTTCGTCCAGGAGAGCCGGTTCTCTGTCGTTGGGAGCCGGCGTCAGGTCTTTCGGAGCCGGCGCCGCCTCTCGAGGAGGCTACGTCCTATCTGAATGAGGAGCGGCTCGGTCTTGCGGACCGAAAGTTCGGTCTGGGAGACGAGAAACTCGGTTGGGAGACGAGAGATTCGGTCTGGAAGACGAGAGATTCGGTCTCGGAGACGAGAGATTCGGTCTTCGAGATAGGCCATTTTGGATCACTCACCCAACCGGGCAGCGATTTGAGCCCCCATCGGGGCGTAGCCAGACGGTGCCGATGGCCGATCGAGCCTCTCACCCCTCTTTGACGATCGCCCCGACCTTCGCCTTGGTCGCCTTCTGGTAATCGGCCGGGGCGATGAGAATCTGCGTTCCCCGCGTACCCGCGGAGACGGCGACGAGGTCGAAAAGCTCCATCGTCTCGTCGACGAAGACCGGATAGTCCTTCTTGCAGGCGAGCGCGGTCACCCCGCCGCGGATGTAGCCGGTAAGCGGCTGGACCTCCTTGAGCGCGACCACCTCGACCTTCCGGTCGCCCGACAGCCTCGCGAGCGCCTTCAGATCGAGCTCGGCGCTGCCGGGGACGACCGCGAGCAGCACGCCGGTTCTGTCGCCGCGGGCGACGAGAGTCTTGAAGACCTGCTCGGGCGGCATGCCGACCTTCTTCGCGACCGCCAGCGCCGAGACGTCCTCCGGATCGACCTCGTAGTCGCGCAGCTCGTAGGCGATTCCCAGCTTGTCCAGCAGACGGGCGGCGTTTGTCTTCATGGGCGCGCAGACTAGATCAGCGCTCCGAGCGCCGCACCAGGCGAGGGCCGGCGTTCTTCAAAGAGAGGCGGCACATGCGCAGTAGGCTCTTCGGCAGCACCGGCGAGCGGGTCCCGGTCGTCGGGCAGGGCACCTGGCACCTCGATCTCGAGGACCGGGCGAAGGTCGTCGAGGCGCTGCGCCACGGGCTCGACCTGGGGATGACCCACGTCGACACCGCGGAGATGTACGGCGCGGGCCAGGTCGAGGAGATCGTCGGCGAGGCGATCGCCGGGCGGCGCGACGAGGTGTTCCTCGTCTCCAAGGTGCTGCCGTCCAACGCCACCTACGACGGGACTCTCGAGGCCTGCGAGCGCAGCCTGCGGCGGCTGCAGACCGACCGGCTCGACCTCTACCTGCTCCATTGGCCTTCGGAGCATCCGCTCGAGCAGACCCTCGCGGCGTTCGAGAAGCTGGTCGAGCAGGGCAAGACGCGCTTCTGGGGCCTGAGCAACTTCGACCTCGCCGAGCTCGAGGCCGCGCTCGCCATCGCCGGCAAGGGCCGCATCGCCTGCAACCAGGTGCTCTACAACCTCGACGAGCGCTACGCCGAGCGCGAGCTGCTCGGATTCTGCCGGCGCAACGAGATCGCGTCGGTCGCCTACAGCCCTCTCGGCTCGGGCAGCTTCCCGGCGCCGAGGAGCGCGCCGGGGCGCGTGCTCGGCGAGATAGCGCGGGCGCACGGCGTCGCGCCACAGCAGGTCGCGCTCGCCTTTCTGCTGCGCGGCGAGGGCGTCTTCGCCATTCCGAAGGCGAGCAGGCGAGCCCATCTCGAGTCGAACGCGGCGGCGGCCGAGCTGCAGCTCACCGACGATGAGCTGCGGCGCATCGACCAGGCCTTTCCCGACCGAGTCGAGCAGACCGAGCTGCCCCTGCTTTGACGGGCGCCGAGGATCTCCGGTCGATGCATCGGGTGTCGAGGCGAAGGGCAGGCGCGAGGACGAGGAGGGACGCCGCCGTCGCGGCGGCAGTCGAATGCGGGCGGAAGGGTACCGAGCGAGTCCGAGTGAGCATGATTCCGGGCAGCTCGCTGCCATGTCTGCCGGCCGGGCGCACGGGTTACGAGCGCGGGCGCGGATGCTCAACGTTGCCGCGTGCCCCCGGAAGAACCGACTCGGTCCAATCCCGCTCACCCGGAGCCTTGCCCCCGACGCGCGAGCGGCGAAAGCCGCGTCGAAGGCCCCCTCGACTTCGGCCTCGCAGGCTCGGCCTACGCTCGGGGTGACCGGAGCGCGGGCCCCGAACCCTTCCAGCGTGACGGGGCTCGAATAGAGCAAGAAGGCGAACGAGAAAATCCAGCAGACCAACCTGCCGCGAGGGCTCAGATGGCAACCGTCGAAATCACTGTCGAGAACTTCAAGCAGACCATCGAGAAGGACGGCATCGTCCTGCTCGACTGGTGGGCTCCCTGGTGTGCGCCCTGCCGCATGTTCGGGCCCATCTTCGAGCGCACTTCCGAGAAGCACCCGGACATCACCTTCGGCAAGGTGAACACCGAGGACCAGCAGGCGCTCGCCGCCGAGTTCAGCATCAGCTCCATCCCGACGCTGATGGTCTTCCGCGACCGCGTGCTGCTCTTCGCGCAGCCGGGCATGCTGCCCGAGACGGTGCTCGAGGACCTGATCAAGCAGGTGCGCAACCTCGACATGGCCGACGTCAAGAAGCAGATCGCCGATGAGGCGGCCAAGCAGGGGCAGCCCGCTCCGTTCCAGGACTGAGCCAGCAGCCTTGCAGGGACAGCTCGCTTCGTAGCGGGGCCGGACGGCAAGCGCCGCCCGGCCTCGTCGTTCGAGCGTGGCAGAATGACCGCGTGCCCGTCCCGCTCCTCTTGCCGCTGCTGCTCGCCGTTCACCCGCCCACCGACTTCGTGATGAGCCTCTCCGGGGTGCCGGTCGGGCACGTGCGGCTCTCGGTGCAGGGAGCGCAGGAGCAGCACCTCGAGTACCGCAGCGAGACCTGGGCGCGTCGCGGCCCGGTCGTCGTCCGGAGCGTCTCGAGGATCGAGGCGACGTTGGCCGAAGGCGCGCGGATCGTCCGGCTCGAGGCCGACAGGCACGAGGGCGAGGTGCTCGTGCGCACCGTGAGCGCGCGGGCCGGCAAGAGCGGTCTGAAGGTCCGCCGAGCCTTGCCCGACGGGCGCGTCCTCGAGTCGGCTGCGCCCTCCGCGACCGTGCCCTCGGCGCTCGTTGCCATGCTCATCGCCGGGCGGAGCGCAGGCGGTGAGCGCATCTGCCTCACGGTGCTCGAGGAGAGCTCGGGACGCGTGGGAGAGGCCTGCGGCAGCGCCGAGCGTGGGCAGGTCACGGGTGAGATCCTCGGCGAGCCCTTCGTCGCGCAGGTTCGCGAGGAGCGGCTCGAGCGATTGGAGCTCCCGGGCCTGCGGACGGTCTTCACGCGCACGGCCGAGCCG
>DHSB01000092.1:1206-1471 GCA_002408385.1 Myxococcales bacterium UBA5297 | reverse complement strand
CGGCCGAGCCGCCGAACGAGCTTCGCCCGCCGGACCTCTTCGACAAGGGAATCGCCGTGTCGGGGCTCGCGGGACACGAAGAGGACGGCCTGCTCGAGCTCGCGGTGAGCCGCCTGGAGGGCCTCTCGCTGCCGAGCGGCACCGGGCAAGCGACGCGTGTGAGCGCGGATGGCTGGAGGGTCCGCTGGTCGCGCGTCGAGCCGCCGCGCGACGAACCGCTCGGCCGTCCACGCAAGCTCGGCGGGCCGCTCGACCCCGAGGCGCC
>DHSB01000092.1:587-1025 GCA_002408385.1 Myxococcales bacterium UBA5297 | reverse complement strand
CAGCGGCGAAGGTGCTCGTGGAGCTCGTCGAGGCGCACGTGGAGGACGACCGGCCCTTGGTCGGCGAGCGTTCGGCCGAGAAGGTCTGGGCCGAGCGACGCGGCTCGTGTGTCGGGCGCGTCGAGCTCTTTCTCGCGCTCGCGCGGCGATGCGGGCTGCCGGCCCGGAAGGCGCTCGGGCTGGTGGCGGCCGACGGGCGGTTGTGGAGCCACGCGTGGGTCCAGGTCGAGGTGCAGGGAACGTGGTGGGACGTCGAGCCGACCGAGGGTGAGGCGCCGCCGCGCTCGGCGCGAATCCTCTTCGCCGCGGGCGAGGCGGACGCCGAGGCGGCCGCGGGTCGATGGCTCGCGAGGCTTCCGGGCGCGTCGATCTCTGTTCGGCCCCAGTGACAAACGGACGGAGGCTCGGGCGTATCGACCGCGGAGCTCCAGCTCCGCG
>DHSB01000092.1:0-248 GCA_002408385.1 Myxococcales bacterium UBA5297 | reverse complement strand
CTCCAGCTCCGCGCCGGGTTGGTTTCAAATCAGGCCGAGTGGCAAAGGAATTGGTTGCGGGATGGATGGACCGCGGAGCTCCAGCTCCGCGCCGGGTTGGTTTCAAATCAAGGCCGAGTGGCAAAGGAATTGGTTGCGGGATGGATGGACCGCGGAGCTCCAGCTCCGCGCCGGGTTGGTCTCAAGGCGGGCCGAGGGGCAAAGGAATTGGGTGCGGGGTGGATGGACCGCGGAGCTCCAGCTCCGCG
>DHSB01000091.1 GCA_002408385.1 Myxococcales bacterium UBA5297 | reverse complement strand
CTAGCCGTGTCAAAGTCGGGCTGTGGTGCGGAGGTCGGGCAGAGGCGCGGGTCGCCCGCCTCCCCCACAGATCGGGACGTGCGGATTTCCCACATCCGGCTCCTCGGTTTACGGTTTCGCTACGAGTTAGAGAGAGCCGCAGGCCGCTTCAGCAACAGCGGACTCCGACTCCTCCCAGCGCGCGCCATCCGGGCCGAACGCCGTTCTTCGTTCTTCGGAATGGATGACTCGGGTTGGCGGCAACCGGAAGACCTTCTCCATCTGCTCAAAGCGCTTCCATGGCATGCCTCGCCGGGAGCGCCTCGCCAGATTCTTTCGCCAAAGCCCCCTGACTGCCGCGCGGAACCGGTCGAGCAGCCCGTGGTTACCGATAGTCCCGTAATACGCCCAGTGCCCGGCCAGCTTCTCCGACAGTTCCTTGTGCTGCTCTCGGACAGGCCTGTGCATGGCACGTCGGCACCATTCCGCCGCCGCCATGAGCCCGCGCCTGAATCGGCCTGTTGCAGTTTGCGCTTGATGACCCACCGCCCCTGGCGGCTCTTGCCCGAGCAGCGGGCGAAGCCCAGCAGGCTGAAGCTGCCAGGCCTCCTCGGCTCCTGCCCTGCCTTCCCGCCTGTCGGCGGCCGGAAGCGCACAAGTCGTGTCTTCTCCGGGTGGATGGTCAAGCCGTACTTGCCGAACCTCTTCGGCTGCTGCCCGCCGCCAACGGCGCTCATACTCTCCCCTGCCGGTCGTGGGATGCGGACTCTACCTGCGAGGAGGGTCCATTGCGCCGTTGGCTCATCGTTCTCGCTCTCGTCATCGCCGGCTCCTTCGGGCTCTACCTTCTGAGCCGCGCGAACTATCTGCTCTTCCATGCCCTGGTCGAGCTGGGCGCTGTCGTGGTCTCCGCGGCCATCTTCGCCATTGGCTGGAACACGCGCCGTTTTGCCCCCAACAGCTTTTTGCTGGTCCTCGCGGTTGCCTTCCTTTGTGTCGGCGTGCTCGACCTGCTTCACACCCTCGCCTATCTCGGCATGGGCGTCTTTCGCGAACCGGGCGCGAACCTCGCCACCCAATACTGGATTGTCGGCCGTGGCCTCGAGAGCATCTCGTTTCCGCTCGCTGCCCGGGTGCTCGCGACGAACCGTCGGCTTGCTCCCGAGCGACTGCTCGTCGGCTACCTCATGGCGACCTCCCTCCTCATCGTCTCCATTCAGCCGCTGGAGCTCTTCCCGACTGCCTATGACGATGCGACGGGGCGCCTGACCCGGTTCAAGGTCAATTCCGAATACGTCGTCTCCGCACTCTTCGCGGCGGCGGCGATCCTCTTCTGGCGCCAGCGCGACAAGCTCGATCGGCCGATCCTGCAGTTCCTGCTCGCGGCGCTGGGCGCCAAGGTCGTCTCCGAGCTCGCCTTCACGCTCTACACGGATGTCTACGGCGTCTTCAACATGGTCGGCCATCTGCTCAAGCTCTTCGCGTCGGTGGCCATCTACGAAGCCATCGTGAGCGGCTCGCTTCTGACGCCGTTCCAGTCGATCTTCCGCGACTTCGTCGAGTCCCAGAAGAAGCTCGAACACGAGCTGACCGAACGGCGCGCCGCCGAAGAGGCGCTGCGTGAAAGCGAAGCCCGCTTCCGGGCCGCCTTCGAGCACTCGGCCGTCGGCGCCGCGCTCGTCGGGACCGACGGGCGACTGCTGCGGGTCAACGACCGCCTGTGCGAGTTTCTCGGCCATTCGGCCGAGGAGCTCACCCGCCGCTATTCCCGCGACGTGACCTTCCCGGCCGACCGAGCCAGGGATCGCGAGGCGATGACCCGCGTGCTCGCTGGCGAGCAGACAGCCTACTCCCACGAGAAGCGCTACCTGCGAAAGGACGGCTCGGTCGCCTGGGGCACCGTGACGGCCTCGCTCCTGCGCGACGCGGAAGGCAGCCCCCTCTACTTCATCGCCATCATCGAGGACATCACCGAGCGCAAGGAGGCCGAGGCGTTGCGCGAGGGGGTCGTCCACATGATCTCGCACGACCTGCGCGCCCCGCTGATGGTCATCCAGCTTCAGTCCCACCTGCTCGCCAAAGGACTCGCCAAGGGCGCCCCCGGCGACAAGCTCTGGAAGAGTGTGCAGACGGTCGGCAAGAGCGTTCGTCGCATGAACGTGATGATCGAGGACCTGGTCGACTCGGCGCGGGTTGAGACAAAGCAGCTTGAGCTCGAACCGCAGGCGCTCGGCCTTCGGGCCTACTTGCGCGAGCTGCTCGAGAGTGCCGAGGGCGTTGTCGACGCCCAGCGGATCCGGCTCGAAATCCCCGAATCGCTGCCGCCGGTCGCCGCCGATCCCGACAGGCTCGAACGCATCCTTTTCAACCTGCTGACCAACGCGCAGAAGTACTCGCCGCCAGGCCGTCCGGTGACCGTCTCGGCTGTCGTGCGCCAGGAGCAGATCGAAGTGACCATCGAGGACCAGGGGCCGGGAATCCCTGAGGATGAGCTGCCGCAGCTCTTCGATCGCTTCTTTCGAAGCAGGGCCAACCGGCAGATCAAGGGCATTGGGCTCGGTCTGTTCATCACTCGCATGCTCGTCGAGGCCCACGGCGGCCGTATCTGGGCCGAGAGCGAACCGGGCCGGGGTAGCCGGTTTCGGTTCACGCTCCCGATTGCGCCTGAGAAACCCGTCGCGACGGCCCCGGAAGCCGACTCGCACGCGCCGGTCTGAAGATGTGTCGAAGGCTCCTTCGGGCGGTAGCCGGTCGGCCCGAGGCTCGGGGCAGGCCGAAGCACGAGGGTCGGTTCGACTCTCGCGCGGCCCCCTCGGGGACTCCGAGGCTCCCGCTGGTCGCCTCTACGCTCGGGGTGACCGGGGGCCGGCTCGGACCGCGCCTGTGATCTACCCGGCCTGTTCGCCGAGCCTCCGGCCGACCGCGCATCCGCTCTGCAACCGCGAGCACCGGGCCCGCCATCTGGTCAGCGACTGCGACTGACCGCGGTCGCGGGTTCTCTGCCTCGTCGTGCTCAACCGAGCCGGTCCACGGGTAATATCGCGGGCCCCGAGGAGTTTGGATGGACCGAGCAAACGCGAAGAGACTCTCCCCTGCCCCGTTCGACCCGCGCCTCGATCGCCTCGCCCGCCTGGTTGGCGAGGACGGCCTTGCCCGCCTTGCCCGCGCCCACGTCATCGTCTTTGGCATCGGCGGGGTCGGCTCCAACGCGGCCGAAGCCCTCGCCCGCAGCGGCGTCGGACGGATAACCCTCGTCGACGGCGAGCGGGTCTGCGTCACCAACTTCAACCGCCAGCTCCACGCGCTCGAGAGCTCGATAGGCCGGCCCAAAGCCGAGGTGATGGCCGAGCGCCTGCGCCTCATCAACCCGAACCTCCACGTCGAGCCGATAGCCGAGCACTATGGCGAGCAGAACGCCGAGCGGCTGCTCCCTGCCGGCGCCGGCACCAGCTTCGTCATCGACGCCATCGACACGGTCAAGGCCAAGCTGCACCTGCTCGCCCGCTGCGTGCGCGAGCGCCTTCCGGTCGTCTCGGCCATGGGCGCGGCCGGGCGGCTCGACCCGACCGCGGTCCAGGTGAGCGATCTCTGCGAGTCGCACACCGACCAATTTGCCAAGGACGTGCGCAAGTACCTGCGGCGCAACTATGGGATCGACTGCACGGTCCCGACCGGAATCCTCGCGGTCTGGTCGCGCGAGAGGGCTCGCCTGCCGTTGGCGCTTCCCGGCGACGAGGCGGGCATCCCCGGGGTCGAGGGCCCCGTCCCCAAGCACCGCGCGCCCAAGGGCCAGGGCAGCGCCATCTTCGTCACCGCCGTCGTCGGAATGACGGCCGCGAGCGTGGCGATCCGCGCGCTCCTCGACGAGCCGACGGCCTGAGCGCAACCCCGACAAACCGATGTGATTTCGCAGGCTTGCAGCCCCGGAAAAGAAGCCCTCAGAAGGCCCCTGTGAGCTCCCAGGCGGCCCCAAGACGGCTGGTCGGCAGCCAGGCTTGCTTGAAGTAGCCTCGAGTCCCCGGAATCGCTCTACGGGCCGTTCTAGGCCCTCCAGCGGCCTCTTCGGTCATTTTTGGGTCGCCACAGGCCCTCCCGACTGCCGAGCGCCCGCTCTCGTCGGGCCGCCACCTCGCCAAGCCGACGCGCTGCTCGGCCAGCCGCGAGAGGTGCGAGTCGTACCTCTGGAAGATCGCGCGCGGCCACGGTAAGTCCATCGAGTCGGCCACGCGAGCGCCGCCCCCCGCGTCGTTGGCCGGCAGAAGCGAACGGGTGACAGGACGGACGGCCATCGGGAAGGATGGACTGGTGAACACGGTCAGAAAGCTGGCGGGGGCGACGCCGGAGCGCATCCGAGAGCTCTTGCGCATCGCCGCGGCCGAGGTCGGCACGCCCGAGTCGGGCAAGAACGCCGGCGCCATCGCCCGGTATACCGGCGGCAAGACCGGCTGGCCGTGGTGCGCGCGGTTCGTCTCGTGGTGCTATCGGCAGGCCCGCATGCCGCTGCCCGGCGGCGACCAGTGGGCCGTCGCCACCATCAAATCGACCATCCAGCGGCTCGGGCAGTGGCGCGCCCCGCTCGACCTGCAGCCGGGCATGGCCTGCGTGCTCGCGACCCGCTCGCACATCGAGCTCGTCGCCAGCCCGGTGCACAAGGATGGCCGGCTGACCGGCTACATGACCATCGGCGCCGACACCCCGGCGCCCGGCGCCCGCTGCCTGGGGGTCGCGCAGCGGTTCCGCGGACTCGGCGAGCTCGAGGGCGGAGGGTTTCCGGTCAGGCTCTAGCGAGGCTGCGCTTCGGGACCGACGAAGCGCAAACCGGTCGGCCCGCGCGAAGCCGAGGGCCCCACGCCCGCGCCCCCCGAGCGCTTTTGTTGTGGGCTTGGGGTGAGCGGAGAGAACCTGACTCGAAGGCCGCGGCTTTCGAGCCTCTCGAATCGCAGGACCGGCCGCTACTGCGCGAGCGCCGCCTTGAGCCGCTTGCGCAGATCGCTGGCGACCACCACCGCCTTCTGCCCTTTGCGCAGGCCGACGAAGGCGAGCCCCATCCGCCGCAGCCACCCGAGCGGTCCCGAGGGCGGCCTCTCGGTCCAATAGAACCCGTCGGCCTCGTCCTGCCCGGGCTTCTCGACCACCTCCGAGTAGCGCATCGCGCCGCCGCTCTCGAGCAGCTTCGCGAGCAGCTCGCGCGCCTCGTCGGGCAGCCCGACGACGAGCGAGTCGAGCGACTCCTTGTCGCCGAGGTGCTCGGCGATAGCCTTGCGCCGAGCGGCCCGCGGGGCGCCGAGCGCCTCGTCCGGCAGGTCGAGGCCGAGGATGTCGAAGATGGCGCTGGTCCAGTCCGAGGGCTGGTGCGCGAGCAGCGCCTCGAGCGTCGCGGGCTCGGGCAGGGGCTTCTGCTCGGCGCTCTGGCGCATGCGCAGCTCGTCGACGCTGACGGGCTTGCCGCGCAGGCCGGTCAGCGAAGGCATCAGCGTCTGCTCTCCGGTCAACACGTTGGTCTCGGCGACGAACGCGGGCAGCTCGCCGGCGCGGCCGAGGATCTGCGCGTCGTCGACCCTGGCGGACGATTCGAATGAGAGCACCCTGCCGGCGAGCCGCTCGCCCAACCGGTCGAGAAGCCGCGTGCGCAGGCCGGCGAGCTCGCGCCAGACCTTCTCGAGCTCCTCGGCATGCGAGGGCACCTCCTCGGGCGACAGGCGCTGGGCCTCGCGGAGGCCGACGTACATGTAGACGTTCGCCGCGCAGAGCTCCCACGCCTCGAGCTCAGCGGCGATCGCGGAGCGTGAGAGCTCGCCCGCCTCGACCGCCTGCTCGAGGCCCAGGTCAAAGCAGCAGGCCCGGTCGGCGAGGACCGCGACGCGGTCGAGCAACCACTCGAGCCGAGGCGTCCCCGGCTCCCAAGGCAGCTCGGGCCAAGAGTTTGGGTCGTTCATGGTGCTCGCCTTGCCGTCGCAACCAACAAGAAAAGAGGAGGCCCCGCCACAGTTGCCAAAGCGGGGCCTCGATTCACCTCTCGCGGCGAGCCGTCACCCGCCGGCCGAAGACACGCTAGCCGGCGGCCTTGCCGCAGTTCGGGCAGAACTTCGCCCCCGGGGCCAGCTCGGTGCCGCATTCGCACTTCTTCGGTCCCGCGGCGGGCTTGCCGCAGTTCGGGCAGAACTTGGCGCCGGGGGCGAGGTCGGTGCCGCACTCGCACTTCGAGCCGGCGGCGGCCAGGGGCTTGCCGCAGGAGCTGCAGAACTTGCCCGGAGGCGTCTGCTGGCCGCACGACCCGCACGGCATCGTCTGCGGCTGCGCGGCCGGCTGGCCGCCCATCGGCTGCTGCATCATCTGCTGCTGGGCGAACATGTTGGCCATGCCGAAGCCCATGCCCATGCCCATGCCGCCGAGCGCGCCACTGGCACCCTCGCCGCCCTTGGCCATGCCGGTGCCGGCCCCGCGCAGCATCTCGGCCTGCGCGACCGCCATGTAGGCCGGGTTCTGGGCGAGCGCCATGCGCCGCTGGTCGTCGGCGATGGCCATGTTGCGCTTGTTCAGCTCGGCCTTGTCCTCGTCGGTGATCGAGAGGACGAAGTTGCCGAACTGCACGACCTGGATGCCATAGCGGTCGATCTCATCCTTGATCTGCTGGAGCACCGCCTCCTGAAGCTCGAGCTTGAAGTGCGGGCTGATCATCTTGTTGAGCGACCAGCCCTTTTCGCCCAGCTCGCCGACCGCATCCGACATGTACTTCATCAGGATGCCCTTGAACCAATCGAGGAAGGCGTTGTTGGTCTGGAGCTGCTTGCCCGAGCCGACCATCCCGAAGATGAGCTTCTCGGCGTCGGTCACCTTCACCGAAAAGTCGCCGTAGACCATCGCCTCGCACATCATCTGCGTGACGCTGTCGGTCACCGAGCCGAGGGGGCCGCCGAACTTGATCGAGGGCACCTCGCGGGTCGAGACGAAGTAGAGCTCGGCGACGAAGAGGTTGCCGTCGGTCACCTTCTCGAGCAGCGCCGAGAGGAACGGGATGTTCTTCGCGTCGAGGCTGTAGGTGCCGCCGGGACCGAGGTGACCGGCCACCTTGCCGTCCTTGACGAAGATCGCCATCTCGTCGGGCTGGCAGGTGAGCTGCGTCAGCATCCGGATGTTCTTCTCCGGGTACCGATAGATGATGTCCTGGCGAGCCTCATCGGAGCGGGCGATGAAGTTGCGCTTGGCCTCGTTGGCGATGGAGCTGAAGATCCCCAATGTCGTCTCCTTCCTTCTGTAGCGCCCGAAAAAAGGCGCGCGGATCCTAACCTGCCCGCGCCGACTGCTGCAATCGACGCGCCCCCTTGGCGGGCGTGCCTCCCGGCCCTCGATTCCGAACAAAACGAGCCCGAGCCGGCGCGATCAGCGGCGATTTTCGCCGACCGCAGGTGTGCCTTGCCAACCGCGCATCATGCCGCTCCACTCCCGGCCGATTGGCCTGGGCGGCCGAGCCTGCAGCCAAAGCCAACTTGCGACGGTCGCAAGTTAGGCCGGAGTGCGAGCGCGAGCCTGCAGCCAAAGCCAACTTGCGACGGTCGCCAGTTGCGCCGGGGTGCGAGAGCGAGCCTGCGTGCGCGCTGAAGCGAGGCCTAGAAGGATTTCTCGAGGGATCTTCAGTTCACCGAGACCAGATAGAACTTGTTGCAGCTCCGGTCGGCTATCTCCGCGGTGCGCCCCCTGGCCTCGAGGATGTTCTTCATGCCGTTGAAGCGGCTCTGCTCGACGACGAGCCACAACGGCCCCTTGTGCGCGAGGAACTCCTGGAATTTGCCCGCATCCTTGATCTGGCGGATGTGGTTCGACGAGTAGAAGGTCTCGCCGCGCCAGTTCATGTAGTAGGCGCCGATGGGCTCCTCGGGCGAGCCGCGCTGCTCGTAGTAGGCCCAGAAGATGTCGCGCTGCGACCAGTGGAAGCTCAAGTCCTTCCAGTGGACCCAGGAGACGTACATCGCGAAGCAGGCGGCGACGACGGCGAAGGTGCCGGCGAGCATCTTCTTGGTCCGCCAGACGTAGGCGAGCGCGAGCCACAGCCCGCCTCCGATGAAGATCACCGAGAAGACCTGCTTCGGGTTCACCTCGACCGAGGGGTAGGGGCGCTCGTAGTTGTAGACGAACAGGTTGATGAGGTGCTTCGGGTTGAG
Organism: Myxococcales bacterium UBA5297; assembly: GCA_002408385.1. GTDB lineage: Bacteria > Myxococcota > Myxococcia > Myxococcales > UBA5297 > UBA10939. The sequence continues at coordinate 1,854 of DHSB01000091.1, read as the reverse complement.
CCAGAGGTTCTGGGCGACCGCGGCGAAAAAGGCGATGCCCAGCAGGACCGGGATGGCGTTCCCCTCGAGCCCCTCGCGCCAGAGCTTGTCGGCGTAGAGCGCCGCGAGGATCGCGAGCGGCGGCACCACCGGGAAGCAGTAGTGGTGGAACTTGGTCGCGCTCATCGCGAAGGTGAAGAACGAGGCGGCCGCCCAGACCGTGACGAAGAGCGCGCCGCGGCTCTTGGTGTCCGGGTCCCGCGGGCGCAGCTTGCCGATGACCACCATCGCCCCCGGCATCAGCGCAACCCAAGGGAACATCGCGAAGCCGAGCTGCTCGATGAAGTAGGCGAAGGTGCCCCCGGGCGTGGTGGTATGGACCCCGGCGCCCAGGCGCTTGAAGTGGTCGTGGACGAAGAAGCGGTAGAAGAAGGTCTTCGACTCGTCGTCCTTGCCGTCGAACAGAACCAGGGTCAGGTACCAGGGCACCGCGATGAGCGCGAGCAGCACGACCCCGTGCACCGCCCTCGAGCGCCGCAGCACCCGCCAGTCCCAGGTGACGACCAGGTAGACGAGCATGATCAGCCCGGGCAGCGCGAAGCCGAGCAGGCCCTTGGCGAGGGTCGCCAGGCCGAAGAAGGCATAGGCGAGGCACCACCAGAAGGTGGCCGTCTGCGAGCGCGCGGTGCCGTTCGGGTTGAGCTCGCCGCGGGTCTTCGGGTCGAATTCGGCGATCATGAAACAGGCCAGGCCGCTGGCCATCAGGGTCACGAACGGCGTGTCGGTCACCGCCTGACGCGCGAGCAGGAAGTAGAGCGGGCTGGTCGCGGTGGCAAAGCCGGCGATGAGCCCGGCGCGCCGGTTGAAGACCCGCCCGACGGCCAGGGTGATGAGCCCGACCGCGAGGATGGAGAGCGCGGCGAACGGCAGCCTCATTCCCCACTCGGTGTAGACCCCCAGCGCCGCGTTGCCGTTGAGCGCCCCGGTCATCCACAGCCCGAAGGCCTGCAGCCACATCGTCAGGGCGGGCTTGGAGAAGAAGTAGGCGTTCTCCCAGTACGGGAAGAGGTAGTCGCGCTTGGCAACCATCGTGCGCGCGACCTCGCCGTAGTGGACCTCCCAGGGGTCCCACAGCCCGACCGCGCCCAGCCACGGGATGAAGATGAGCGCGGCGAAGAGGGTCGTCGCAAGCACGTCGCGCCTCTCGGCCGGCAGCGCAAGCCAGCGTCTGACCAGGCCGAGCCGCATCACGCGCTTGCCGAGGAGCGACTCGACGATGCCAGGGCCCTCGTCGTGCTTCTCGACCCCGGGCGCTGCCAGCTGCAGCTCCCTGCGCGCGCCCAGGTCCTTGTCCTTTGCCTTGGCCATGCGTGCTCCGTCTCCGCCCGGATTCGATGGCGGAAAGCCGGGCCCTTATATCAGGAGATTCGCCGGGTTGGCTCGCCTTCTGTCGCGCGCTGCACGTTGGCGCGGGCCGGCCTGCCCGCTCACTACCCGGGCTTGCCGCCGCCTCTCTGCCTCGTCGAGAAGCTCGAGACGGCGCCGCCCGAGCTCGCCGGCGTGCCCGGGCGGCGGGGAGACGAGAGCGGCGAGGGCTGTGGCTCGGAGGGCCCGTGCGGCCTGCGGCCGAAGATGTGTCGAAGAATCCAGAACTCCTGAGCCACCTCACCTTGGTGATGAAACATCCGATGCCCTAGTCGGCGGCACGGTTGCTCGAACACCGGGCCAAATGCCTCGGTAGCGGACGGAAATCCGCCCACCACGTTTCATCGATTCTTGCGCCCTGCCGCAGCCCGGACGCTGGGTAGGTCAGGAGTTCTGGAATCCTTCGAGCGATAACCGGTCAGCCAGAGCCCTCTGTGCCAACGTGCGTGA
>DHSB01000245.1 GCA_002408385.1 Myxococcales bacterium UBA5297 | reverse complement strand
GAGCGCCTCAACCACGCGAGAGATGTTCACCGCAGAACGATTGGCCCTTGCTTCTGTTCACAATTGCGCAGTTTTTTTGCGCTTGCCTGCTTTTTTGGGTCTTCACTCCTTGGAGCCAGCATGCTCTACTGCCCCCCGTTCAGAGAGGGAACCACAGCGGGGAATGCCCCGCGGGGGAGCAAACAAATGAGCTTCGAAGAGTTGGAGCAGTTGGTGCGCAAGGGCCGGGCCGAGCCGACGAAGGGCATCATCGACCAGACCGAATACACGGCCGGGCTGACGGCGGAGAAGAAGGCCGCGCTGTTGGACTGCGGGCTGACCGAAGAGCAGATCGTGACGCTGGGCAGCCTGCGCGATGAGCTGCTGCAGTACATCGGCACGCGCGGCGCGGCGGTGGTCTCGGCCGAGGAGGCGACGCGCGAGGAGGAGCGCTGCGTGGACCTCTCCAAGAGGCACTTCCGGCAGCTTCGCTTGGCGACTCCGATGGCGGCCCGCAAGGCCGCGGTGACCGAGACCGATCTGAAGCGCCTGGTTCCCCAGGTCGCGGTCGGACGCTCGACCATCCGGATCATCGAGCACCTCACCAACAGCCGTGAGACGGTGGCCAAGCTCGACGACGCGCTCAAGCCGTACTTCCGCGGCGAGTCGGCGCTCGCGCAGCACGACGCTCTCCGCGCCGGACTGCTGGCGGCTCAGCGCAACCAGGAGACCAAGGCCACCGCGACCCCGGAGAACACCCGCGCACTGCACCTGATCAAGGGCCGCCTGCTCCAGCTTATCGAGGACATCAACCGCATCGGCCAGATCGCGTTCCCGAACGAGGCGGAGACCTCGTCCCGGTTCAACAAGGACATCCTGCTGCGCGCGCGCGGGAACACGAGGTCCAAGAAGAGCGAGACCAAGCAGACCGAGGAGGACAAGGGCTAGACGAGCTGAGGAGGAGCAATCGCTGAGAACCCTTCCCTTCCTGAACAACGACGCCGGTCAGCGCTTGCTGGCCGGCGTTTTCGTTGGTGGCACGGGAGCTCACTCCGCCTCGTCCAAGCAACTCGGGCGCAACCCGGTCATCCTGGTCGCCTTCGACAGGCGCAGCCCGGGCTTTGTCCGGAACCCGAGCGATCGGTCGCAGGCAGGTAGATGCGCATGGCAATGCGCCCGTCGAGGCCCGGAGCGTCAGCCTTCGTGCTGGCGTTCCCGGCGGCCGGCATCCGAATTCAAGTCGTCGATGCGGTTTGAGAAGGCGGCGCTCTCGACGCTGACGTCTATCCAGACGTTCGGCGGCCAATCGAGCGATGCCGCCAGCTTCGCCATCCTCTCCGAGCGCTTGGTGAGCACCTGGAATCGATGCCAGCTCGCGCGGCGCATCACGTCGAAGCCCCGGCGCACGAAAGCGTCGGGAACCCGCTCGTGGAAGAGGACGCTCATCGAGCTCACGAAGATGGCGCGCGGTTTCTTCCATCTCAGCGGCAACTGCAGGGCTTGCGGCTGGAGCGTGACGAAAGCACCCGAGACGTCCGACAAGGCGAGGTCTCGTTAGCCTGGCAGTCGACCGGATTTCCCCTGTGCTCGAGCGTGCCAAGCCGGGGAGGTAACGCCATTGCGGCGCTCGAGACCATCCAAGGACAGGCCCTCGCGGCGGCCGAGCTGCGCGCGCGCTTCGAGGCGCTGGCCGCACCCGATCGAAAGATCGAGCGACTCGTCGTTTCGGCGGGCGACCTCGTCCGCGCTGCTGCCGAGCGGCTCCGCAAGCTCGCCGGCGATCCACACCGCCCGGTGGACTCGGTCATCGCAGCGATGCTGGGAGTAGAGGAGCAAGAAGACTCGCCTCGACGCTGGTCAATCCTGCCGCCGCCAATCCTTCTCTTTCGCTCTGCCTCGCCGACTTTGACCCCCGTCGACGTGGACGCCCTCGCGGAGTTGTGCGCCAAGGAGCTGGGACGAAGTGACGCGCTCCTCGCCCCGCTGCGCGAGTACGCGCCTTGCCAGTGCCCTCCCGAAGAGGCGACCGCCGACGGCTATGACCGAGCGCTCGTCATCCGAGAGAGGTTGGGGCTCAGCCCCGAGCAGCCGCTTCGAGACGAGGTCGATTTCGAGACGAAGCTGCTGCCGCGGCTCGGAATCGGCGTCGAAGACGTGAGCCTGGTCGACGCCAGGGTCGAGGCGCTCAGCCGCGGAGGCGCGGGCTACGGCCCGACCATCGCCGTCAACCGGAACGGCAGGTTCTCGCCGACGCCGTGGGGAAGGCGCATGAGCCTGGCTCACGAGCTCTGCCATCTGCTCTTCGACGGGGACGCCGAGGGGCGCACCGGCGTCGTCTCCAACCCCTGGGCGCCGCCCCTCGAAGAGCGCAGGGCAGATGCCTTCGCGGCGATGCTTCTCGCGCCTGAGCCGGCAATCGCTGCGGTCCTCGCCCGCGATTCGAGCACGTGGACGGGCGAGGACTTGTATTCGGCGATGAATTCGCTGGGCATCGGCGCGACGACCCTGCTTCGCCAGTTCGAAAACCTCGACTGGATCTCGAGACCGGAGCGCGAACAGTGGCAGGACCGCCTCGTGGCGCGACGCTGAGCGCGTAGGGCCGGTATGCCCGGTGAAGAGCGGTTGGGGCGGAGAGCAATCCGCCCGGGGACGGCTCCGTAGCTCAACGCGCCCCGGTTCGAACCCGCGGCAGCTCGTCCCACGCGCGCACCTCGAGCTGCCGACCCGGACGCTGGATGTCCGGGGCTCCAGCCCCGCCTTCGCCCCACTGCTTGAAGAAAGCGGCACTCCGGCCCCGCGGTCTTCGCCCTCGGGGCGGGCCACAAGCCGGCGCGGAGCTCCCGCTCCGGCGGTCTGGCAAGCCTGTTCGCCCCCGGAAGGTCCTCGGACCGCTCCCGATGGCTGCTAGCGCGAGCGTAAGCAAAAGATCGGGCCACAACTTTTGCCAAGCCGGACGCTAAGCAAAGAACTTTTGCTTAGCGCTCGCCCCCCGGGCGGCCGGCGGCGAGCGCTCCCCGGGAGAGCGCCGCCGTTCCGGCAACTTGCGAGCAGACCGCGCCGGGACCCGACCGGCCCCCGCCTTAGCCCTACCCCGACCCTGCGGCAGCTCGTGCCAGGTGCGGCCCTCGAGCTGCCGACCGGAAAAGCCTCGGCAAAGTGATCCACTTTCGGCGGCCAGTTAGAGCCACTTCCCCGTCAGTCCTTCGGCCCCCGAAAGGACGCCTTCGCCAGCGATCAGGCGGACTTACGGGGGACGAAGGACTGCGTTGCCGCGCTGCAACTGGATCTCTCGTCGCCGCCGAAAGTGGATCAGATCATGTGGGCGGCGCCGAAGGACCGGAGCGCTGGAGGGCCCGCCAACGGCCCTCTGCTTGAAGAAGGCGACTCCGGCGCGGCGGCACCGGTCGCGAAGGTCGGTCGCCCATGACACCTCGAGAGGACGAGCGCCAGGCCCCGATTCGCCGCGGCGATCACTTGGTCGATGCCGCGAAGGTCGAGGTCCCGCCCCGCGGGACGCTAGACAGCCATCTCGCGACAAGACAAAGATGCGCCCCTAAGTTTTGCTAGCGATTCCGCTAGCAAAGATCTTTTGCCAACAGCCATGACCAGAACTGCCGGAACCTACATTGTGGACGCCTCGTCGGGGGAGTCGGTGAGGGCGTTCGTGCCCGCCAATTTGCCACCCGAGCCTCCGCTAGAGCTGACCGCCGACGACCTGGGCCTGGTGGAGCGCGCCAACCGTGCCCTCGGCAGGCTCGACGGTCTGACCGTCCTTCTGCCCGACCCGCAGCTCTTCATCTACTTCTACGTTCGCAAGGAAGCCGTCCTGTCCTCCCAGATCGAGGGGACACAGTCGTCGTTCTCCGACCTGCTGATGTACGAGAGCGCCGAAGCGCCCGGGGTGCCGCTCAACGACGTCCAGGAGGTCTCGAGCTACGTCGCCGCGATGCAGCACGGCCTGCGGCGGATGAACGAGGGCTTCCCGCTGTCGCTGAGGCTGCTCCGCGAAATCCACGGGCTGCTGCTCTCCAGCGGGCGGGGCAGCGACAAGCAGCCGGGCGAGTTTCGCACCTCGCAGAACTGGATTGGCGGCACGCGGCCCGGCAACGCGCTGTACGTCCCACCGCCGCCCTACCGCGTCATGGAGTGCATGGGCGAGCTCGAGAAGTTCCTCCACGCGGAGGGGATCGGAACGCTCATCAAGGCGGCGCTGGTGCACGTGCAGTTCGAGACGATTCACCCGTTTCTCGACGGCAACGGACGCCTCGGGCGGCTGCTCATCACCCTCCTGCTCTGCGCGGAAGGCGCACTCCAACAGCCGTCGCTGTACCTGAGCCTGTACTTCAAGACGCATCGGGAGGCCTACTACGAGCTGCTGCAGCGGGTGAGGACCGAGGGCGATTGGGAGAGCTGGATCCGGTTCTTCCTGACCGGCGTGCTGGAGACCTCCGATCAAGCGGTCGAGACCGCGAAGAAGATCCTCGCGATGTTCGAGGAGCATCGGCAGCGGCTCCGGCCGCTGGGGCGCGCGGCCGCCTCGGCGCTCGCGGTCCAGGAGCTCTTGCAGCGCAAGCCGGTGCTCTCGGTCCGCGACGGAGCCAAGGCGCTCGAGCTGAGCGAGCCCACGGTGCTGGCGAGCTTGAGAAGGCTCGCCGCCGCCGGACTCGTGTCCGAGGCGACGGGGAAACGGCGCGGACAGGTATTCGTCTACGGGCCCTACATCGAGCTGCTCAACCAAGGGACCGAGCCGCTCCGGTGAGCTCGTCGCCAGCGGGGCGGGCTGCAGCCCGCCTCGGAGCTCCGGCTTCGGCGGATGGGCAGCCTGTTCGCCCCCGGAAGGACCTCGGACTCGCTCCCGCTGGCTGCCGGCGCGAGGCCTAAGCAAAAGATCAGGGTGAACTTTTGCCAAGCCGGACGCTAGGCAAAGAACTTTTGCTTAGCGCTCGCCCCGGGCGCGCTGGCGGCCGCTCCCCGGGAGAGCGCCGCCGTTCCGGCAGCTTGCGGTCACGCCGAAGGGAGTCCCGCACTGGGCGCCGACAATCGCCCTACCCCCGACCCCGCGGAAGCTCGTCCCAGGTGCGCCCCTCGAGTTGCCGACCCGCGCGCTTCTTATTGGTGCCGCCCCACTGCTTGAAGAAGAAGGCGACTCCGGCGCGCCGGCACTGGTCGCGAAGGTCGGTTGCCCACGACGGCTCGAGAGGACGAGCGCCCGGTCCCGACTCGCCGCCGACGATCACCCAGTCGATGCCACGAAGGTCGAGGCCCGGGAGCGGGCCGAGCAACGGCTCGAGCGAGAGGAACCGCACCGCAGCCGGCACGCGACGCAGGTCGTCGATGCGGTGCGCGAAGGAGGAGCTCTCGACGCTGACGCCCATCCAGACGTTCGGCGGCCAGTCGAGCGAGGACGCGAGCTTCGCCAGCCTCTCCGAGCGCTTGGTGAGCACCTGGAAACGGTGCCAGCTCGCCCGGCGCATCACGTCGAAGACCTGGCGCACGAAGGAGTCGGGAACCCGCTCGTGAAAGAGGTCGCTCATCGAGTTCACGAAGATCGCGCGCGGCTTCTTCCATCCGAGCGGCAACTCCAGGGCCTGCGGCTGCAGCGTGACGGCGAAGCCGTTGCGGTAGTTCGGCTGGCCCATCGCGCGGAGCCGCAAGGCCATGCGCTCGGCATAGCAGTGCTTGCATCCGGGGCTGACCTTGTCGCAGCCGGTCACCGGGTTCCAGGTGGCTTCGGTCCATTCGATGGAGCTGCCGAGAGCCATTGGGAGAGGTCCTTGAGGAATTGGTCGGCGATCTTGAGGGCGGCGGGTATCGAACCACGCGATGGCGCCGGTGGAGGTAGGGGCGGATAGCAATCCGCCCGTCCCCGATCCGAGCTCACCCGCCCGCCGTGATGTACGCGCGCAGTGCAGAGCGGCACCAACCCTCTGCTCGACTGTTACTATCCCGACTTCTCCGATTCCCTCGCAGGATTCGTCGCGCACCGCCTCAGCGGCCGCCCGGAGCAGTCCATGCCGACCTCACCCGCCCTCTCCGCGCTTCTCGAAGCCCTCGATCAACCCTTCGGCGAAGGCTGGAACGAGAAGGTCTCGGAGCCGCTCGCCGCCCTGGCCCAGGAGCGGGGAACCCGGCTCGAAGTCGCCAAGGAAGCGAAGGAAGGTCGCGGCCGGCTGCAGCTTCGAGCAAACGTCTTTAAGAGCATCAAGGATGCCCCCCACGTCGCCCTGATCCCGCCAGGGCAGGACTCATCCGGTGCCTACGGCGGCCTCAGCTTCGTGGTCTTTCCCTCCGAGAAGGGCCCATCGCTCATCGGCTGGGTCGTCGGCACGCAGAGCCTCGAGCCCGATCAGATGGTGCTCGGCCGGCCGGGACACGCCCGAAAGGCGCAAGCCATCGCGCGCTACCTCAACTTCGCCGCGCGACCGACGACCGGCCGCGTCGCCTGGGCGAAGAACGACCCGACCTTCGTCGACCGCGACGCCCATCACCTTCCCCACGACGTCCTGCGCCAATTCGAGAACTGGAGCGAGTGCCTCGAGACCTACGGCCACGTCGTGCACCTGCTCTACGCGCCGACCGGCGCCGGCCGCTATTCCGGAAACGCCCAGGCAGAGGCCGCGCTGAAGATCCTGCTCGACACGTTCCTCGCCGAGCGCGGCCAACCTTTGAAGAAGCAGGCAGAGGAGGAACGCCAGCAGCTCCGGTCCTCGTGGATGCGCGAGCTGATGCCGTCGGTGAATGCCGACCAGGTCCACCAACTGCTGCGCGAGCGGCGCTTCGTCGTGCTCGAAGGCCCGCCGGGGACCGGCAAGACCAGGATGGCGACGGAGGAACTGCTCGCCGACCGATTCAAGGGCAACGGCAAGACCATCCAGTTCCACGCGAACTCGACCTACGAATCCTTCGTCGGCGGACTCGCCCCAGAACCGGCCGCAAGTGGCCTCGCGTTCAAACCGAAGCCCGGGCACCTGATCGAGGCCATCGCGGCCGCGACGAAGTCGGGCAAGGACTACCTGCTGCACGTCGACGAGCTCAATCGCGCCGACCTCGCGAAGGTACTCGGCGAGTGCATCTACCTCTTCGAGGCCGGCGCCCCGGATCGCGAGCTCGAGCTCGAGCACGAATACAGACCCGTCGGCCGCAAGCTGCGCCTGCCGCACAACCTCTTTCTGCTCGGGACGATGAACGCGAGCGACCGCAGCATCGCGCCCATCGATCTCGCGGTCAGGCGGCGCTTCGCCTTTGCGTCCATCTGGCCGCAGCCCGGGCCCGTCGAGGCCCAGGGCGACGAGACGCTGACCGAGCTCTTCAATGACCTGCTCGAAATCTTCATCGACCACGCGACCGAAGAGGCGTTCGCGCTGGTCCCAGGTCACTCCTACTTCCTCTATCCGCCCGGCCAGAAAGAGCGCAGCGCGAAGCGGCTCTTGAGCTCCGGCCTGAGGCCGCTGCTCGGCGAGTACCTGCGCCAGGGACTCTGCGCCGGGTTCGCGGACGAAATCCGCTCCTTCATCGAGCGCATCGACGTGCTGCCCGAGTAGGTCGCCGATGGCCAAGGCAGCCGCCAGAAAGCGAGAGAGGGCCAAGCCGAGCGGGCCGCGTCGACGCCTCCGCGACCAACGGGCCGTCATCCGCCTCGAGGATTCGACCGAGACCTTCATCCGTGGCAGCGGGTGGCTCACCTCCAGCGCCGACCGCGGGGCCGAGGCGCGGGCCGAAGCGTTCGTGCGAATGAACGCCGACCTGCTGAAGTGCTTCGACGTGAAGGCCGACGTCGCCGTATCCGGGCGCGAGGTCGGAATCCGCATGAAGCCGGCCACGCGGATTGGCGCCCTTCCGCTCAAGTCACCGCTGACCGGTCGGCCGAACCTCGGTCTCGTCATCGAGCCCCGGTTTCACTGGAAGGCCTTCGGCGAGGTGCTCGATGCGGTCGGGATGAAGGTCGCGCCGCAACCGCTCGCGCTCCCCGACCTGCCGACCTCGAGCCGGCAGATACCGGTGTGGGTCTTCTCGGCCATCGTCCTGAGGAGAATGCGAGCGCTGCTCGACGCGACCATCCGCCGATTCGAGCTGCGCGAGGTCGACCTCGCCTCGCCCCGAGGCGCGGTGCGCTGGGATGAGTACGCGAGGCGCAGGCTTCCGTCGGCGCGCTGGACCTCGGTGCCCTGCCGCGCGCCGGAGCTGACGGCAGACAGGGACCTGCTCTCGGCGATCCACTACACGGTCCGGCAGCACCAAATGGCGTTGCTGCCGCTGCGAGGCGCCTCTCGCGTGACGCGCACGCTGCTCGCCGAGGCGGAACTGCTGCTCGCGCGGCTCGCGCCCTATCCGGCGCTACGGCCGCTGCCGACGACGCTATCGGCGATGCAGACCCGGCCGTTCGATGAGGTGGTGCGGCGCGCGGTTCGCGAGGGGCTTCAGGCAATCGAGTGGACGAGCGAAGAGCGCGGATTGGGCGGCCTGAGTGACCTGGCGGGGCTGCCTTTCCACCTCGATATGGAGCGGTTCTTCGAGGCCTGGGCGGCGACGGTCGCGGGCCGGCTGGCGAAGATGGTCGGGGGTTCGATCCTCGAGCAGTCGCCGATTCATTTGCGGTGGGACCCGCCGTGGGCGGGCTCCTCGCGGCGATTGATCCCCAACGTGGTCGTGCGCGCGGGCGACACGGTCTTGGTCATCGACTCGAAGTACAAGCGCTATGGCGAGGAGATCCTCGCGCAGCGGTGGGCGAGCATGCCCAATGAGCAACGCGAAAGGCACCTGGCGGATATCCACCAGGTGCTCGCGTATGCCGGGGTGTTTGAGGCTAAGCGGGTGGTGGCTTGTTTGCTCTATCCGTGCTCGGTGGAGCGGTTTGCGCGCCTGGAGCGGGATGGGGCGGTGGTGAGGCGGGCTCGCGTGGCGACGTTCCCGCGGCATTTGGAGTTTGCGGTGGCGGCGTTGCCGATGAGTGGGGAGGTGGAGGGGGCGGCGCGGGGGCTGAAATCAATGATTGCAGCGGCTTAACATTGCTTCGACAGGCACTGCGGCGAGAACCGGCGGCGCGCGTCGATCTCTACACCAATAGCCGCTGCCATACCCGTTCCTCCCATGCACTGAAAATGACGTTCACTTGGCTCTAGAAGAAGCCGCCTGAGCCCAGGTTCCGGCAGCTCGACGACAGCGAAGGACTTCCAAGCCTTGCCTAGTGTGCTACCCGAGCGGCGAACACCAGGGACGCAATCGAAGTGGCTGCCTATGACAGCGGCAAGGAGTTCCCGCGAATGCGTCCTCGAGCCGGATCAAGGATCGACCCCGCATGGCGCGTCGGCGAAACCATGCGAGATAGGGTCCGCCGGCGCGCACTGGTAGCATGCGCAAGAAAGAAAACCGGAAAGGAATGGGCTCGATGTCGAAGCTTGGCTCGTCGGAAATACTCGCCGCCGCTCAAAGACTTATCCGTTCCCGCGGTCCCCAGGAAGTCGCCGAGGAGTACGCGCGTGACCTCGCAATCCGCTGCGCCGCGGATTCCGGCTTGAGCGAGGCACTCGATGCGGCAGCGCTGGGCCGTCCCGACCGGAAGAGGCAGGCCTCGCGCATTCGGACCCTACTAAGCGATTTGACTTGCCTCCGGCAACGAGTGGAAGGCGTCAATTCGATGCGCAATCTCGCGGAACTCGCTAACTCGTCCGGCTGGTACTGGAACCCGTTATTCGGTAAGTTGCTCGATTTGTGGAATACAGACGCCGTCGCAGCGAAAGACCGGGCTCGCGTTGAACGACTGAACCGGGCGCGAGCCGTTCACCTCGAGGCTACGCGCCGGATGGCCGCTTTGAATCAAATGGAGGCTGCGACCATCTTGGAATTGTGCGACCGCGACCCGGGACTGTATGATCCCGATTATCTCGACTGGCTCGCAGCCGCCGTGCGGACAAACATTCCCCGCGAACCCGAGCTGGCGAGCCAAATGTGGCGAATGGTGGAGCATCTGGAGATGCTCGGAACCTGCTTACGTGCAGTCGAGCAGAACAATGCTCAGGCCGCTACTCCGAGTGGGACGGTCTCGCTCAAGCAGCCTGTCTCTCCGATTCAGTCAGAGTTGTGGTTCATCGGATATAATCCGTGGAAAATGCAGGCTGCCGTAAAGGAAGTCATCGCCGGAGCACGGTCTGCCAAGGATGCTGCGGACGAGATGGTGCGTGATGTACGGCAAGAAATGGTCCCGATTCGCGCGCAACACAAAGCCGCCGTCGAGGTCACAATCCGGGCTTCATTCTATCGCTGGCTCGTTCAAGCGGGCTCAACCAAAGCGGTTCAAACCGGACTGGCCGGTTTGCATTCGCTTGCTATGACTTCCGGCGAGCTCGACTTGGATGGACCGACTCGCGCGACGCTGAATCTTCGTTACTCGATGGCTGCACTTCCACACTGGATGACGGCAGAAAGCCCTCAGGCGGAACTCGAATCCATCGCTTCCGCGGCGAGCCGCGGATTGGCGCTCGACGGTGTGTCGGAACATCCCCGCCTGGAGCGCGACCTTCTCCTCGCCAAGGCGCGAGCCGAGCGATTTCTTGCCGATTGGCGGCCACAACTCCTCGAAGACAGCATCGAGTCTTTCCGGGCTGCGCTTTCGGTACGGCGAGTGAAATATGAAAGAGAAGCCCGGGGGCGGGCGCTTTCCGACTACGCTAGTGCGCTGGCAGCACAGCCTTTCACCGATAGGCCGCCGGTGTCGGAGTTGCTCAGCCTTTACCAGGAGGCGCTGACGCTCCTTCCAAGAGAAGAAAGCTCCTTTTCGAGAGCGACGGTGTTACACGCCCTAGGAACGTTCCATAACGAGCGTGTGGATGGCTGGGAGGATCTGAATCAGGAAGCCGCTCTAAGTTGCCTAAATCAGGGCATCGAGATTGTCTGCACTGCACATGGACAAAAGGACTACGATTCACCGCTGCGTGCCTACACAACGGAGCTGCTTGGCTCTCTTTACTTGGCTCAAGGCAACGCGATCCGCGCCAGGGCTCGGGGAGCGAGCGTCCAGGCAGCGTTGGAGGCATATTACGAGGGAATCAGGGTACTGGAGCCCAGGGATGCACACGTCAAATTGCGGGGACTGTTACGCCTAGCGATCGGGTTTGCGCAGCTGGAAGACAGCAATCAAGGGAAACAGAGCGATCGAGCGCTTCTGAGCTTTAAAGAGGCGGTCGAGCTTCTATCCGGAATTCCTGCCCTGGAGGGATCGGCTCGTCTGGCGTGTGCGCAAGCTGTCATGGGTAGCGGCCGGCTGTCTGCAACGGACTCGACCGGAATCATTGATGAGTTTCGGCGCACGCAAATCCTGGCCAACCGGTCAGGAGAACCCGAGCTTGCTGCGAAGCTCTACCGACTGCGAGGCGAGTTTCTCCGCAGGAAAAGCTCAAACGCGCGTCGTGATCGTGACATTGGGAATGCGGCAGCGGACTTCGCGCTCGCCGCGGCTCTCTACGAAAAGCTTCACGATTCCTGGCGGGCCATTTACTGCCGAGAGCGAGAGGCCGACGCGTGGGTGGCGCTGTGGCAGACGCTAGGACCGTCCGACCCGAGACCACTGGCACGCGCCGAGGCGGCTATCCGCGAAGCCGTCGCTTCGGCTCAACGCATGCTTGGACGTAGCCTAGCGATTTCTTGGAAGTGGACGCTCGCGGAGACGCTCGGGCGACTGTATGCGAATCTCACCTGGCTCCTTGCCAGCCGTGAAGCGCCGACCGAGGAGATCGTAGCGGCCGCCGGACGCTCGAAGTCATCCGACCTCCGTGTCTGGGCCTCTGGCTGGCACCCGCAAGAGCGAGACCCCGAAGCCCGAGGAATGGACGAGATTCGGCGAATGGCTCGATCGCTGGAGGCGGACCTGGTTCGATCTGTAATGGTGTCCCAGCGCGGAAGTGACTTATCGGCCGCTTACCAAACACTCAGCGATGCGCTGGACTGGCTGGGCGACGAGTCGGGGCAGCTTTTCGACATGCAAGAGGAATCGCCGGCTCCCCCGCCGGAAGAGTTCGATGATCCCGCGCTGCTGCTGGTGGACGCCACTATCAGTAATTGGGGCGGCGTTTGCTTGGTGTTTGGTAAGGAGACCGGGGGACGGCCGAAGATGACGCTCGTGCCGATCTCGAGGCCGGTCTTGCGTGAGACCACACGAGCGCTCTCTTCAGCAATCTACTCGGCCCACGCATCCCCAAATGCCCCACGGAGTTCGGAGCCGCTCGAAGCGCTCCTGTCGACTTTCGAGCGTCAATTTTGGCTGCCTCTACTTGCTGCCACTAACGTGCAGTTAGAGGGACGACGGCTATACATGTGTCCCGGCGCACTGGCGGGACTTCCCGTGCACGCCTCAAGGGTCGGGGCCGGACGCGTCTTCGAGAAGGTGAGAGGGCTAGCTTACATACCCCACTGGCAAATGATGCCCCGGCGCGAGGTAAAACCCTCCTTCCATTCGTCCGTCTTAATGGTCGCTGACCCCGAGACCAACCCAAGCGAACAGCTTCATGACGCAGTCGCAGAGGTCGCCGAGAGCGCAGAGACCCTGACAGCAGCCGGCTACCGACCCGAGGTCATAGCTTCATTCGGTCGAAAGCGGGGCGCCGAAGTCTTTCTCAGTGAGGGTTTGACGCCACCGCCTCTAGTGATGGATGTTCCGGCAACGGAAAGCGAATTATTATCCCGAGCCAGCCTTGCAACATTTCTTCTGGTCTCTGGCCATGGCGTATCGATTCATGGCATTAGCGCACTGGTAATTGTAGGAGAGGATGGTCGCCGACGTGATGTCACTGTGCTCGACCTTCTCGCTGCTCCGAAGCTTGCTCACTCGCCGGTCGTCCTTCTCAGCACCTGCGACAGCGCAGCCGAAGAGAGCCCGAGCAGCGCCGAGTTGACCAGTGTGGCGAGTTGCTTCCTACGCCTTGGAGCGCAGGCCGTCTTTGCAACCCTCTGGCCGATAAAGTCCGGAATGGCCCGGCAGTTAGTTTCAACCCTGATGAAGGAAATGGTACGCGGAAAGGCGGTTGACGAGGCATTGGCGAGCGCCCTTCGTCAGGCAGCGATGAATCGGCCAGATGCGGCCGACTGGGCCTGTCTCTGTGTCTGGGTCAATGGCGTCAGCGTCCCGCAGGACTGACCGCGGTGCACCGAATGGCTACGCAGTAGCAAACACATCACCAAGAACAGACGGAACAAGCGCTGCAATACTAGAATCGCGCAGCACCAGGTGATTCGCGAGGAACACTAGATTCGACCACGTTATCGGCATCGCGACGCCGGACTTCATCCATGCCCGCATGAACACATTACGATCGAGACGATAGACGCGCTTGGCCAGCGCCTCATCAGCCGTGAGCAAACCACCTAAAGCCGACTCCAGTGGGCGATCTTGCACCCGCACCCGCATCTTCGCCCTGAGCATTGGCACCCAGTTCGATGCCTTGTAGTGCCTATACGCTTGCTCCTCAAATATTCGCAGCATACTCCAATCGCAGTTCTCGAGTGTCGCTACAACCCCATTCATCGCCCGATAAAGATCGGGGCGACCATCCCACTCAGATTGACACTTATATCTCAAGTCATGCTCAACCTCATGCCAACCCTCGGACAGAATCGTTCTTAGCTGCACTTCAAACGCCTGATCGACTCGCTCGAACCGCTCAATAACGGGCGAACACAGCTCGGTCGGCAGCGCAAATACAAGATTGTATCTCGTTGGACCAAAGGTCTCCTGATCTGGCTCATCGATTGACGTGCCGCGCAAGACAAAGAGCCGCTCCAGCAGCCCTCGAACCACAGGCACGTCGTCTGGAAAGTATACAGCAACACGGAGGCCGAAATAGTCCTGCATCTTCTTTTCCTCAGCCGCGTACGACTCTGCTTTGCATTTCAGCTTCCATTTCACCGAATCCGGCGACTTCACGCGCCCAAAAACGCGGACAAGCAACCCCAATCGCGCCAAAGCCGCATCGACCCGCCGGTATAACTCTCGCGCAATTACTGCATCCGCCCCTTGCTCAATGCCACTCAGAACCATTAGTCTCTCCCGAGAATATGCTTGATCTCGGCCAACTTGTTTGTATTTAGCTTCGCGCATTGCCTTTCAACCGAAATAATCCCTCGCGACTCTAGGTTCTTAATCGCCTGATTTATCATCATTCGATCGGCACGAGCACCAGAACGGCCCAAAAATAGGATTCGCGTCGCTTTTCGCTCGGTAAAGTTGGCACGGCCAGGAGGCCAGAAGCGCTCCAACACCTCCCGTTCACCTTGATCGGTTTCTGCCTCGTGAACATCCTCCGCATTGCCGAACAGGTGCTGTTTGGCAAACTCGTCGTAACTCTCCGACCCACTGCAGCCGATAAACGCGAAACCATTCGGTTGCGCCTCCGGGTCCTCGTAAAATTGGCAGCGATAGAAGCAGCAATTTATAAAGGTGCAGCCCGCCATTCTCGAGAGATCCAGCTCAAGATCTGAGAACTTACAATCAGTCACCACACAATCGGTCCAGGATACGCTATCCGCTAGAAATGCACCCTCGAACTCATGACCCTGGATGCTGGCAGCGCGAAGACTGCAGCCCACAAGGCCAGTGAGATTCACATCTGTGGCCACTCTCAAGTCCGTGTCCATCAGCTGAAGCATCGAGGCGAGCGAACGATAGAGCGCCCTTCGTTGGAACACCGGACGCGCCCTAAATGCAGTTACGGCAAGCATTGCCAAGCTTTCCGACCCGATCCAGGCACCTTCTTCATGTTTCGCCATAAGCGTGTCACCAATCAGCGATCCAAAGACAAAGTCATTTATGAAGCCGATCGAGTCTTCCTTCGCGCCAAAACGGTCCAGAAGGGCATGGTTTACAAGCTTATTGACAAGCTCCTCAATGCTCGGCCGTACATCGGAAGTATAACGCTCTCGTACAAGCGCCAGAAGCGGTGCATTGCTTTCCTGGATTCTTAAACAAACATACTCACGCGACTCGGCATTGATGTCGAGGTCAAGCATCTCGCTCGCCAGCTGACGAAACACCGACAACTGCTCCTTCACTATCATTTGAAGATCTTGCCGCGATCGCTCACGTTCGAGCAGCCTAGAGAAGTACTCATCCACTACCCCGGACGATCCGCTGCAGCACTTCTCGTACTCCGCATCGGTAAGATTGCGCAAAAACGTCAGCAGGACGGGGTTAGCCAGCTCTCGGAGCGGAATACCGTTCGCCTCCGCAATACTCATCCGAGCTGAACCAATCCAATCCCCCGGAGTAGGCGGTTCTAACCTGAAGCGATGAACATCGAACTGCAGATCGTGTTCTCCCAACCACCGATCAAAGTCGTCGCCGGAAAGAATCGCTGTTTTTCGTGTGGTAAGCAGAATTTTTGCATCACGACCAATCAGCCCGCGAATCGTTTCTAGCATCGTTTCGGCATCTTCAAACGATGCAACATGTGTCGGACTCGAGCCTTGAAGCAACTCATCGAAGCCATCAATAATAAGCGGAATCTTCCCGCTTCTTATGTAGTGCGCGATCAAATCGGAATGAATTCCGGGGAAGTTTCGGTCGATTTCATCAAGCAACACGTAGCGAAAGATTTTCGCCTGCCGGTTACGAGATAACTCCGTGAGCAAAGGGATTCTCTCCGAGCCACCACCCACAATCGTATTCAGCACTTCATAAGCCGTGCATGTCTTTCCGAAGCCAGCAGCCGCCTCGAGGAGAACCAAGCGTGGACCGGGCTCTGACAGCAGGCGGGCGATTCGCTTGACGATTCCGCTTTCCGGCGACGATATGGCCGATTCTTCGACCGAGTATGTCACATCGATGTACTGATAATCACCACCGAGCGCGTCGGACAAGCGCTTCGAAAAACGCTCGTACTCGTTGGCCAACCTGAGCTTAGTTGGCCCAGTAGCAAAGAAGCCATCAAACAAGGCTGCTTCGGCCTGCTCCAACGACAAAAATGGACGTACTCGAGCCGAATATCCCGATCGCTCTAACGCGGCTTTGGTTGCTTCAGCGGCCGTTAAGTCACCCGTAAGCGCTACCACGTCCGCGTTGTGAAAATAACCTCTGCTCAAACTATAGACGCGAACGTCTCCTTCGCTCAAGCCGATCTTGGTAAATCCATAGCGCTGATAGAGTTCGTCCAGTTGTTTCATTGAAAGTACCCATTGACACCGAATGAGCGGCAAGCTGCTCTCGGTTGCGTTATCGGGCGGCAGCAACGCCCCTCAAGGGCAAGCCCTTGAATCTACCTATCTAGATACTCGGCCAACCGCCAATCGACCGATTCTCGCACCAGTCGCTGGAACTCTTCCCGGTGCTGCGCTATAACCCCGCTCCTGAACCGAAATACCCCACTCTCGTACTCGAAATACGAGACGCCGCCGGTGCCCTTCCCAAGAACCCAGAAGTGAATCGGGTTGCGCTCGATAAGTCGCCGCAACCGCTGGTCGCTCCCAACATCCGGGCCCACCTCCTCAACCAAGCGCTTGCTCCGGGCAAGTACGCGGAACTCGCGTACTAGTTCCTCGATTTGTATCCCTGTCCCGGGCAGCGTGTCGGTCTTCAGCATCGCCATGAGCACAAGCATCTTGTAGCTCTTGGCCAAAGGAGTGGTCTCAAAGGCATCGAGGCACTCGCCGTGGTCCGCCAGAACCGCGCGCTCGACCTCGGACAAGTCGCCCATCGCCTCTACGAAGTGGAACCACGAGCCGTAACGCGGTCGCACCAGTCGCGGGCCATATCCATCGTGATACGCCTCAGCCGCCGTCGGCCTCTCCCCCATGCGCTCGCGGAAATCCTCGTAGTACGCCCTCAGCGCCTCCTGCTTCTTCGGCAGGCGCAACAGCGCCTTCATGATCTCGAGCGCCTTCAGGTCGTAGGTGATCTCGCAGCCCTTCGGCAGCTCCCACTCCTTGGCGATCACCTTCTCGAGCGCCGCCTTCAGCTCCCGGTCATTCCCCGGCGGCAGCTCGAGCAGCGTCCGCGCCTTGATCAAGAAGGTTCGGTGGTTGCCGATGTAATCAATGACCTTGAGCTTCTTCCCCTGCTGCAACCTCAACCCACGCCCAATCTGCTGCAACCAAAGGATCTGCGACTCGGTCGGCCGCAGCATCATCACCGTGTCGATCGCCGGCAGGTCGACGCCCTCGTTGAACATGTCGACCGCGAAGAGCACCTGGAGCTCGCCGCGCTCCAGCCTCTCGAGCGACGCGGCCCGCGGGTCGGTGCTCTCGCCGGAGTGGACCGCCGCGGCCTTCACGCCGGCCTCGACGAAGAAGTCGCGCATGAAGTCGGCGTGGCGCTTCGAGACGCAGAACGCGAGGGTGCGCTGCCCGCCGCGCTTCCTCCACTGGTCGAGCACGTTCTCGGCCCGCGCCCGGGTCGCCACCGCTGTCGTCAGGACCTCATCGAACTCACGGCTGCGCCACGGGAGGTTGCTGTAGTCGACCTCATCTGGGACGCCGAAATACTGGAACGGGCTGAGCAACCCGCGGTTGATGCCCTCCACCAAGTCGCAGCGGTAGACGAGGTTCTCGCCGCAGTGCTGGAGAAGGTCACCGCCGTCGGTGCGCTCGGGCGTCGCGGTTAGTCCGAGAAGGAAGCCGGGCTCGAAGTGGTCGAGGAGCCGCCGATAAGTCTTTGCTTCGGCGTGGTGGAACTCGTCGACGACGAGGTAGTCGAAGTCGCGCGGGTCGAACTGGTCGAGGTGTACCTGCTTGCCGATTGTCTGGATGGAGGCAAAGACGACCTCGGCGCCGGGGGCCTTCTCCTGGCCGTCGAACTTGCCAAAGCTCGCCTGCGGGCGGATGCGCCGGAAGGTGTGTATCGCCTGCGAGAGGATCTCATCGCGGTGCGCGACGAAGAGGACGCGGCGGGCCTGCTCGGAATCGAAGGCCGCAAGCCAGGTCTTGCCGAGACCGGTCGCCATGACGACGAGGCCGGCGCGGTTGCCCGCGGCGCGGGTGCGCTCGAGGGCAAGCAGGGCTTCTTGCTGGATTTCGTTGGGCTCGGGTGGGGGTTCGGGCGGCTCGCGGAGGGTTCGCAGACGGCGGTATTCGGGCTCGGTTTCGAGCGCCAAGCCATGCTCGGGCAGCCCCTCGACTCCGGGGCTCCCGCTGGTCGCCCCTACGCTCGGGGTGACCGGGGGCGGCCCTTCGCACTCGCTCGGCGTGACCGGGGGCGGCCCCTCGACTTCGCTCGGGGTGACCGGGGGGGATGGGCTTCTCTCCTCCAACACCTTCCGGCGCGCCCGATACGCCTCGATCCACTCCTCGTCGAGCGGCTGGGTCTGCCGGTGCGCGAAGAGCTCCTCGAAGGCCCGCCGTACCTGGGCGAAGCCCTCGCGGTCGCGCGCGGTCACGATGCGGTAGTTCCACTCGACGCCGTCCTCGAGCGCCGACCGCGACAGGTTCGAGCTGCCGACGTAGGCGACGCCCTCGGTCTCGCCCCGCAGGAAGAGGTAGCTCTTGGGGTGGAAGCTGCGCCCGCGGCTCTCGAAGACTCTCAGCTCGACGCGCCCGGGGTGCGCGATGGCCAGGTCGTGCAGCCGCCGCAGGGCGTCGGGGTCGGTCACCTCGAGGTAGTCGCCGGTCACGAGGCGCAGGCGACCGCCGCGCTGGAGCAGGGCGTCGAGGCCGCTCAGCAGGCGCTCGACTCCGCTCGTCATCACGAAGGCCACGGCGAGGTCGGCCCGGGTCGCTCGCGCGAGGTCGATCTCGAGGTGGGCGAGGAGCGGGGAGGTTTCGTTGGTGGTGAGGTGCGGGCGGACGTCGAGAGCGTCGGCGGGGCGCGGAGCGTATGCGGCATCGGGGCGTGCGGGGCCGGGCGCATTGCCATGCGCCCCTACCGCGCCCGCGCCCTCGGCCTCGAACCGAGGCGCGCGGTAGTTGGCCTTCCCGGGGATGACGCCCCGCACGCCGCCGGTCGGGTCGGGCACGTCGCCGCGATAGCGCGGGATGACGTGCACGTGCAGGTGCATCACGGTCTGCCCGGCGGCCTCGCCGCAGTTGATTCCGATGTTGTAGCCGTCGGGCTTGGGGTCGCTGCCGTCGAGCGCGGCCTTCACCTGGTCGACGAGGGCGAAGATGGCCTCGCGCTCGGCCGGGCTCGCGTCGAACCAGCTCGCGAGCTCGCGCCGGGGGATCACCAGGGTGTGACCGACGCTCACGGGATAGCCGTCGCGGATGGCGAAGGCGAGCTCGTTCGACGCGACGTGGTCGCTCGGGGGCCGGTCGGTGAAGACTGACATTTGGGGGCTGAGTCTAGCCCTCGCACGGACGCTGTTGTTCGGATTTTGATGGTTCGGAGGCCGAATTCGTGCCGGCTAGGCCCCGCCGTGTGCAGTATCGGCGGATTTTTCCGCTATCAGTGCGTGTCGGAGGTCCATTGGGCGACGTTTGCCGCCTGGAGCGCCTGGTTGGCCTCTGGGGCGAGGCCGGGCTTCGGGCTTCCTTCAATAGGGCTGAGCGGGTCGAAGGGCTGCTGGGGCCGTTTCTGGCCCTCCTCGGGCCTGCGGGCCTTCCGAGAACCGCGAAATCGGGCTCTGGGAACGGCGTCGGCGCGCCGGCCGAGGGACCGGCGGATCTCGTTCCTCCCTCTTTGGGCTGTGCTTCGCGGGGGGCTTTGGCGGCGGCCCCGCCGGGTGCCCGCTCGCAGGTCCCGGCGCTGTGCCTCTCCCACGTCCCCTTACCCTGGCGCGCAGACGCCTCGGTGCTGGCCGCGACCTCTTCAGCGCCGCCGACGGCGAGCCGGCTCCAGTCGCGCGCCTCGCGACCGTTCGAAGCGTCTCGGCACGCGTCGGATGCCGGGCCGTTCCACAGAGCGTTTGTCGGCAACGCCAGCGCCGACCACCCACGCGGCGAGCGGTGGCGATCGCCCCCTCGCTGCGGGCCTAAGCGAGCGGTAACAAATCCTCTGGTTATGTTGATTCGCTTCCAAGCCAACGGTGGGCCCGAACAGTTCTGTTGTTGGGGGCAACGCGGCGCCCTGGCCTGCCATGATCCGTTGCCTGCCGATGGCAACTCCCCGCCCTCGCCCAGCGTCGAGCACACGCAATCGTGCCCGCTTAGGAGTCTGCAGGCTCACATGGTCTCGACGCCTGCCCGGCGTGTCGAAGCTGGAGCTTCAA
>DHSB01000176.1:44825-45038 GCA_002408385.1 Myxococcales bacterium UBA5297 | reverse complement strand
CCTCGGCGCGCGCGGCGGGCGCCAACCCCGGCTCGCCCCTACTCGTCCCTCGACCCGGGGTACTCGCGCCAGGCCTGGAACTCGAAGCCGCGCGTCGTCTCGACCGAGCCATCGGGCAGCGTGCGCGTCTTGGCGACGCGGGCGGTGGTCGATGCGAAGCAGCGCACCCCCTCGCGTTGCAGCGCGGCGACCAGCGCGAGCGTCAGCGTGTAC
>DHSB01000176.1:42853-44703 GCA_002408385.1 Myxococcales bacterium UBA5297 | reverse complement strand
AAGCGTCAGCGTGTACTCGCCGACCACGCAGGCGCCGGCCGCGCCCGCCTCGAGCGCGCGCTTCGCGATCGCCTGGGCGAGCTTGCAGACCTCCGCCGTATCGGCCGCCGGATCGACCTGCGGCATGCCGCCGCCGAGCTCGCAGGGCTCTCCCAAGTCAAGCGCGCGGGCCGCGTCGAGCTGGGCCTGCGGCCACTCCGAGAGCGGGTGATTCGACAGGTTGAGGAAGCGCTTCTCGGCGGCAGCGGGCGGCGAAGGCGGCGCCTCGCCCGGATCGAGCGCGAAGGGGGCGAGCTCGCCGCAATACCTCGCGAGCCCTTCGCGCAGCGACTTCGCCTTCCCGGTGTTCTCGTTCAGCCCGAGGTGCTCGATGTCGTTGCGGCGGTCTCCGATCGAGGTGAAGAGCCGCGCGAACTCCGCCTCTCGCTCGGGGAGCGTTCCGGCGAACTGCCGGTCGTCGTGCACCCGACGGGCAAGGGCGCCCAGGAGCCGCTCCTGCCGCTCGCGCGCAGCCTTGGCGCCCTTCTGCTTCGGCTCGACTCGCGGCAAGCCGTTGGCGAGCGCATAGCGGGTCACCGCCGCCTCGCGCAGCGCTGCCGCCTGCTCGGCGAAGCGTTGCAGCCGCCCGGACAACTCGGCGAAGGCGTGCGTCGCGCGCAGGCCCGCCCGGCCGGTCACGTCGGGCGAGCAGAGCGGCTCGACCTGCGCCTTCAAGGTCTCCACCGCCGACTCGAGGACCGGCAGGCGCTTGACCCAGGAGGAGGCGTCGTCGCTCGCGAGCAGCTCGCGCAGTCGGGGCGCCGATTCGGTGAAGAGGTAGAGCAGCCGGCCGAGAGACAGGTCGTCGGCGTACTTGCGCGCCGCGGTCCCGAGCCGGCCCACGAAACCATGCGCGGCCAGCTCCAGACCCCGCTCCCCGCGTCCCCGGGCGACCTCGAGAGCGCGGCGGGATTCGGCCGAAGCGAGCGCCTCGAGATCATCGGCGCGGCCGTAGCGCAGCAGCGCATCGAGCGCCGAGTTCCAGCGGCTCGCCTCGACGAATTCGGTCACGTCCCAGATTGGCGAGACCCCGTCCTGTTTCGCATCGAAGGCGCCGTAGAGGATTTGCAGGACCGGCGGATTATCGAGCCTGCGGCGGCTCCACTCCGAGAGCGTGAAAGCGACGGCGGCCATTCCGAGCAGCGGCTGGGTGCGAAAGCCGTGGGTGACGTCGAAGAGGACGCGCTCGGGCGGATTGTCCTCGTAGGCGCCGAGGTCGGCGACGGTCTGCCGGAAAAGAGCCCGCTGGCCCTCGAGGGTCTGGATGTCGATGACAGAAAAGACAAAGCCCCCGCCGAGCTCGCGCCGACCGCGAACGATGACCGAGTCGAGCGGCCGCTCAACGACCTGGCGGCCAACCTCGCGCGCGAGAAGCCCGGTGTCGAACCAGCGTTCTTTGACCTGCTGGGTGCCAAGGACCACCACTTCGTCGACCGGCTCGAACAATTCGAGGATGGCGCGCTCGACCAACGGGGTGGCCTGGCCAGTCTGCTTGCCGTTCCAGGAATAGATGACCGGCAGGTAATGCGGAGGCTCGGGTTTCGATCCAAGCCCCAGGTTGGTGACAAGTCGGGTTCTCATTTCAAAGCTCCTATTCAATCCCCACATCGACGGCGCAGAACCAGCTCCGCCCCACGTCTGGCTTCAATCCCCTCGCCAAAAATGCTCGTCCCGACATGGACGGCGGAGCTCCAGCTCCGCCCCACGCCTAGCTCCGATCCCCTCGCCGAGGAAATGCTCGTCCCGACATGGAGGGCGAAGCTCCAGATAGACGGCGAAGCTCGAGATGGACGGCGGAGCTCCAGCTCCGC
>DHSB01000176.1:42324-42503 GCA_002408385.1 Myxococcales bacterium UBA5297 | reverse complement strand
GCTCCGCCCCACGTCTAGTTTCGGTTCCCGCCGAGGAAATGCTCGTCCGGACATCCTTGTCGGCTCCTGCAGTCAACGCGCCGCTTTCCGTTTCAATCCCCCGCCGAGGAAATCCGCGTCCGGACGCAAAGCAGTTTGAGTTGGCTGATTCGTACAAAACGGTTTCAATCCCCTCGCCG
>DHSB01000176.1:41810-42107 GCA_002408385.1 Myxococcales bacterium UBA5297 | reverse complement strand
CGAGGAAACCCGCGTCCGGACGAGTTCCTCGCCCCGACCGGGGCGATGGGGCGGGTGGTTTCAATCCCCTCGCCGAGGAAACCCGCGTCCGGACGAATACGTGAGCGATCCGGAGCACGAGTGTCCGTTTGTTTCAATCCCCTCGCCGAGGAAACCCGCGTCCGGACATGAAACGTGGCTGCTCGAGAAGAGCTATGTTTCCGAGTTTCAATCCCCTCGCCGAGGAAACCCGCGTCCGGACAAAGCAAGCAACTCCCACAGCAGTCCAACCATTTAGTTTCAATCCCCTCGCCGAGG
>DHSB01000176.1:41296-41674 GCA_002408385.1 Myxococcales bacterium UBA5297 | reverse complement strand
CGAGGAAACCCGCGTCCGGACATCATCGAGAACGTGCCCGATTTCCGCGCGTGGCGGTTTCAATCCCCTCGCCGAGGAAACCCGCGTCCGGACGAAGAAGCTCGAAGAGTTCGTCGCCGGAGACGCCAAACGGTTTCAATCCCCTCGCCGAGGNNGAGGAAACCCGCGTCCGGACAGAAGAGCGTAATCCCGTCATTCGATGACATCGTGTTTCAATCCCCTCGCCGAGGAAACCCGCGTCCGGACCCGATACGAGAGCGCGGCGGAGATGGTCGCCACCGAGGTTTCAATCCCCTCGCCGAGGAAACCCGCGTCCGGACCCTTCGAAAGCGGGTTCAAAAGAACTTCCAGGAGTATGTTTCAATCCCCTCGCCGAGG
>DHSB01000176.1:40243-41148 GCA_002408385.1 Myxococcales bacterium UBA5297 | reverse complement strand
CGAGGAAACCCGCGTCCGGACATTATCGTGGAGGCCCGTGTTCCTGTGGGTGCCAAAGTTTCAATCCCCTCGCCGAGGAAACCCGCGTCCGGACTAGCTGCAGGCAATCTCGCCAGCGATCGGGCCATCGTTTCAATCCCCTCGCCGAGGAAACCCGCGTCCGGACGTTGCAGTCGTTTCCTCTGAGGAGGAAGCGAACGAGTTTCAATCCCCTCGCCGAGGAAACCCGCGTCCGGACCCCAGGTTGGTGGATTGAATCCTGTTCCTGGGGCCGAGTTTCAATCCCCTCGCCGAGGAAACCCGCGTCCGGACGCAGACGTACATCGACAACGATGTCCAACTGCTCATCGTTTCAATCCCCTCGCCGAGGAAACCCGCGTCCGGACAGTCCGCCGAGGGTCCTCTGACCATGACCTGCACGTTTCAATCCCCTCGCCGAGGAAACCCGCGTCCGGACCGGAAGGCCGAGAACATGCTCCTCAGCCTTCTCCAGGAGGTTTCAATCCCCTCGCCGAGGAAACCCGCGTCCGGACAAACGTCGGCTGCCAATCGTGGCTGGTAGTGGTATCCCTTGTTTCAATCCCCTCGCCGAGGAAACCCGCGTCCGGACGATTCCCTCCGAGCGGAGGGGGGAGGTGAGCGTGTGATGTTTCAATCCCCTCGCCGAGGAAACCCGCGTCCGGACGCAAACTCTCGGAAGCTGAGAATCCGGCGATGTACTAGTTTCAATCCCCTCGCCGAGGAAACCCGCGTCCGGACAGAGCTCTACGACAAACATCAGCTCTTTCCTAGGGTTTCAATCCCCTCGCCGAGGAAACCCGCGTCCGGACACCAAGAAGAACATAATCCCGTCGTTTGACGACATCGTGTTTCAATCCCCTCGCCGAGGAAACCCGCGTCCGGAC
>DHSB01000176.1:37596-40049 GCA_002408385.1 Myxococcales bacterium UBA5297 | reverse complement strand
GTTTCAATCCCCTCGCCGAGGAAACCCGCGTCCGGACGGACACTCGACTACGTCGGCGAGGCCGGAGCGTCGTTTCAATCCCCTCGCCGAGGAAACCCGCGTCCGGACGATGGGAGACAAAATGAACAAGATCAAGTGCGCGGTGTTTCAATCCCCTCGCCGAGGAAACCCGCGTCCGGACAAGACAGACTGCCCACGTTGCTTGGGTCGCGGGGGAGTTTCAATCCCCTCGCCGAGGAAACCCGCGTCCGGACGTAGAAGGCGGATCAATACCGTGATGAGACCCAGGGAGTTTCAATCCCCTCGCCGAGGAAACCCGCGTCCGGACTGCGCATCCACCAAGCCGTCTGCGGCCACTGCGGGTTTCAATCCCCTCGCCGAGGAAACCCGCGTCCGGACACCCTGGTCCAAATTCCCTGGAGTCTCGCGAGCTTGCAGCCTGCTTTGCGAAACTCCCCCCACCCCAGGGGTGCTGCACGAGTTTCGCAATTTCGTCCTTTCCAGAATTCACCTGTCATCAAGCCACCTTCCAGATGCGAAAGCCTTGCTCTCTGTTCTACTGCGTCGCCTCCTTTCGTTCTTCTTGTGTTTTCGGCAGCTTAGCCGTCCTCGCTGCACGATGACTACCGAAAACTCCAAGGATTCGGCTCAAGTCCGTCACTTACTCGCCCTTCTCCCGCGGGCGAGCGCGCCTCGGTGGCCAGCATCGTACAGCCAACCACGCCCCAAACGTAGGGCTTTGGCGGCGAGGCGTCTTCCTTGCCCCCGGGCGACTGGCTCAGATCACCTTGAACGACTCTTCGGGCTCGAGCAGCCCAGGCTGCGCTCCGAAATGCTCGACCCGGCCGAGGCAGGCGGCGCACAGCGGGTAGTAGCGCAGGCTGTCGGTCGTCGGGTCGATCAATCCTTCCAGCTTGCTGCGCAGACGCAGGTACGCGCTCCGCTCCAGGTCTCGCGCCTCGAAGACCGACTTCTGGACCCGCACCGCGTACTCCTTGAGAACCTTGACGACCCGGTAACGCCTCCGGTCGCAGGAGACGTCGAACGCGATCACGTAGCGCATGGCGTCCTTTCCGACTGGTGGTTTTTCGGCGAGGTGCCGATGGTCCTGGCTCCACAGCACCGCACTCTCGCCGTCGAGACGCCGCGGCAGCGCGTGGTGGAGCTGGAGCTTCATCCTCCATTCGCCGCCTCCAACTCCCCGCAACCCTCACCGCATCCGCACCAGACTCGATTTCTGCGGCGCGTCAGCGTCAGCAGGCCTCCAACTCCCCGCAACCCTCACCGCATCCGCACCCCTCGACCGACGAAGCTGGAGCTTCATCCTCCATTCGCCGTCTCTCCCCGCAACCCTCACCGCATCCGCACCCCCTCGTACTCCTTCTCGCCGAGGACTTCGCGGGCCAGCCTTCGTGCCTGCTGCTCGAGCACCTGTCGCCAGGACAGCTTGCGCTGCTGCGGCTCGTAGCGAACCTGCCGCTCCATCCGCCGCTCGAACAGCTCGACCACCGCCCGCACCGCCTCGCGACGCATCACCACCGGCTCTCCCGGCCCGCTCTCCTCGAAGTCGCCCGGCTGTATCGCCCCCTGGTTGATGGCGGCCACCACCAGCGCGTCGATGAGCGGCGCGCGATGCTCCTCCACCAGATCACAGGCGAGCGAGGGCCGGCCGGCCTCCGGCGCGTGCAGCGCGCCGAGGTAGGGGTCGAGCCCGACGATGTTGATCGCCGCTTCGACCGCGTTGAGCAGCAGGGTGTAGCCGAGCGACAGGAGCGCGTTGACCGGGTCCATCGGCGGGCGCCGGTTGCGCCCGTCGAAGCGAAACCCCTCGACGCGAATCAGCTCGCCGAAGACGCCGAAGTAGACCGCGGAGGCGGCCCCCTCGCAGCCGCGCACCTCGTCGAGCGTCTGGCTCAACCGCGACCGCACCCGCACCGCTTCGATGCGCCGGGCCGCATCCTCGATACGCGGGGGCTTGCCGTGGCTGCGCGCGAAGCGCATCAGCAGCGCCCTCTGGTTGAAGACCTTCGCCTCGACCACCCTCTGCGCCAGCGACAGGCAGCGCGCCGGCTCGCTCATCACCCCGTACTGCGCAAGCCTCAGCTTCACGTTGTGCGAGGGTCCGCCAACGATGCGCCCGCGAAAGCGCCCGGACATCGTCAGCATGACGGTGTCGATGCCCCGCTCGACGACCAGGTCGAGCGCCGCCGGGGTGAGCACCACGTTGCCGAGCAAGACGAGCTGCTCGAGCTCGCGCGCGGGCAACTCGGCCACCTTCTCTCGCTTGACGAAGACCTGCAGGAGGCCTCCCTGGCGCCGCAGGCTCGCTCCGGTCTGCGCGATGTACGCGGTTCGCATCGGCTCGCTCTCTTGTGTTGGGGCTCCGAGCTCATTTCCGCTCTCGTCCGAGCAACCTCGGGGAACTCCCGGGCATCCCGAGCGTAGAGGCGACC
>DHSB01000176.1:35927-37457 GCA_002408385.1 Myxococcales bacterium UBA5297 | reverse complement strand
GCGTAGAGGCGACCAGCGGGAGCCTCGGAGTCGAGGGCCTCGACTTCGCTCGAGGTGAGCGGGGGGCGAAGGCCTTCAGATAGAAGCACTCGCGGCTTCACTCCCAACTCCGGCTGGACGCGAGCCTTGCCGTCATCGCCTCCAACTTCGCGCACCTGCGAATGCACGCACTCGCGACGCCCAGAGAGCGCTCGGGCTCCGAGGCCGGCCCCGCGACGCAGGCCGCCGGGACGGCGGCGCTCCCTTCCTCCTCGATGCGCCCCTGCTCTCAACTCTCAACTCTCGACTCTCAACTCTCGACTCTCAACTCTCGACTCTCAACTCTCGGCTCTCGACTCTCAACTCTCGGCTCTCGACTCTCGACTCTCGACTGTCGCGCCGACCGTCGCTACCTGCTCCCGGCGTCCTCTTCGGCCTTGGCGCCTCGGGTCTCGAGCCGCTCGATCCGCTTCTCGATGCGCGCGAGCACCTCGCCTATCGCGTCGAGCGGACCTTGGACCGCCGACTCGTCGGCTTCGAGGTAGGCGGCAAAGGGCGCAGATCGCGGCGGGGCCACAGCTCGCTGGCCGACCGCGAGCACCGCGGGGGTCGCGTACGGCTGGGCCTTGGCGACCGCCGCGCAGGGACAGTCGCCCGAGGCCTCCCGCGCGATCGCCCGCAGCTTGGCGCAGCCCATCGGCGAGGGCAGGCCACGGCGCACCCGGTGCAGTTCCTTGGTCGAGGCCTGCGCGGCGGCCAGCGTCTCCTCGGCCAACTCGCAGCCCGGGCCGACCAGGCCCAGCGTGTAGACCACCGCCCGCGCCTCGGCGGCTTCGAGCCGGCGCTGCTCGAAGGCCCGGCGCACGATGGCCGCCAGCGGCGCGCAACCGGAGAGCATCCGGTCGCAGGCCTCCTTCTCTTCTCGTCCCGCGGGCACCGCACGCAGCGCCTCGGCCAGGGTGCGCGGCGAGTCCACCCGCGGCAGCTCGGGTACCGCCTCGAGCGGCGCGAGCTCGGGGGCGGGCAGCGCCACCACGCGCCGAGCGAGCAGCGCCTCGACCACCGCCGCCTCGGGCGCCCGCAGCCGCTCGAGCGCCCGCGGGGCGTCCTCGATGGGCACGAGCCGCTCGTCGAGCAGCGGGCAGCGGCGCAGGGTCGCGAGATGGATGCCGAGCGGCAGCTTGATCAGGCTCGACAGCCCGCGCGGCCCGGCCCGCTCCTGCTTCGGGAAGAGCTCGACCCCGACCTCCGGGGGCTGCGGACCCGCCGCGGCGAGCACCTGCGAGAGCAGCGCGCGGGCGGCGCGCGCCGGCCGGCGCGGCTCGAGGAAGAGCCACAGGTGCAGGCCTCGCCCGCCGCTCTCCTCGGCGAAGAGCGGCAGCCCGAGCCGCGCGGCCGCGTCGAGCAGCCGCAGCGCGAAGCCGCGCAGCTCGGCGTGCTCGAGCGGACTGGTCTCGGGCCCGCGGGCCGCGCGCATCGCCTCCAGCGCTGAAGCGCCCAGGTCGAGGTCGATGGCCGCGAAGGAGCAGGTCGCGTCGGGGAAGAGCAGGT
>DHSB01000176.1:0-35808 GCA_002408385.1 Myxococcales bacterium UBA5297 | reverse complement strand
GCGTCGGGGAAGAGCAGGTACTGGCCGAGGGTGATGCGCCCCTCGAGGTGCGCGCGCACGACCTCGGGGGTGAGCGGCGCTTCGACCGGCCGATAGCCGTTGCGCCGACGCCGCTCGTCGAACCACTGGCGCGCGTAGAGATCGCGCCGGCCGCCGAACCAGCGCAGGAAGAGCGCGACGAGCCGCTCGTCGGCCGGCCGCGAGCGCGGCGGCAGGTCGAGGGCGAAGGGGTCGAAGCCGTCCGGGTCTTCCCCTCCCTCGTCGCCCTCCTCGGGGAAGGCCTCGGGGCCAAGCAGCGAGCGCAGCAGCTCGACGCCCGAGGGGTCGGCGACCGTGGAGGCGAGGTCGCGGGCCGGCTTGACGGCGCCGGCCTCGGCGAGCAGCAGGCACCAGCGCAGCCGCTCGGTCTCGCCGAGCGAGGCGGGATCGACCTGCGCGAAGAGGCCGAGGATCCGCTCGCAGTCGCCCTGGCCCGCCGCCTCCCAGGCCTCGAAGAGCAGGCGCTTGGGGTTCATCGCTCACCTCCGGCCTTCTTCGCCTCGGCGCGAGCGGCGGCCTCGCGGGCGGCGCGGTTTCGCCGCTGGTTGCGGTTGTGCTTCCAGTTCTTGCCCCGGCCCTCGACCCGCTCGGCGCGTTGGCCACGGTCGCGGGCCTCGGCGGCGCGCTCGGGGCGCCCGCGCAGCTCGAGCACCTCGGCCAGCTCGCCCAGGCTGCGCCCGTCGTCGGAGTTGAAGTGGCGGCGCTTGAAGTCGGCGGCCTCGGCGAAGGCGCGCTCGGCGCGCTTCAGGTCCCCGCGCTCGCGGGCGAGCTCGCCGATGCGCTGCAGGGTCAGGTGCCGGCCCATCCGGTCGCGCTGGAGCGAGGCCTCGTAGCAGTTGAAGGCGGCCTGCGCGTCGCCCGCTGCGCGCTTGAGATCGCCGAGCAGCCGCCACAGGAACGGGGCGCGCCGCGGCGCGGGGACGTGGGCCTCTATCCAAGCGCAGCCGGCCGCATGGTCACCGCGGCGCTGACAGCACTCGGCGAGCAGGCCGAAGATCCAGTCGCGGCGAGGCGGGCCCTTGGCGTCGAGCGAGAGGCGCAGGGCGCGTTCGGCGTGGACGAGCTCGCCGGTGGCCAGGCAGACCTTGCCGGCGAGCGACAGCTTGTGGACCGGCTCGAGGAAGTCGGTCTTCTCGTCCTCGCGGATCGCATCGAAGGACATGCGGCGGGCCAGGGGAAGCTGGCCGAGCCGCAGCGCCGAGCGGGCGCCGGCGTAGAGCGCCTTGACCAGGTACTTGCGCAGGTCGCCGCGCGAGGCGCGCAGCTCGGCAGGCAGCGCGCGCCAGGCCTCGACCGCGCCGAGGAAGGCACGCAGGGCGGGCTTGTCGTGCATCGACTCGAGCTGCGCCTCGTACTCGCCGAGCCGGTAGAGGTCCTTGACCGAGCTCGGGTTGAGCTCGAGGGCGCGGCCTATCCAGAGGCGAAAGCCGTTGCGCAGCCGTTCGCGGGCGTCAGCCGGGGCACGGCGATCGGTCTTGAGGGCGAAGAGCGCGTCGTAGTGCAGGTAGGCGAGGCTCGAGGCGCGCCGCTGCGTGGGCTGGATCTCCCAGGCGGCCAGCAGCAGGGCGATGGCCGGCTGGTGGCGGCGCAGGTGGCCGAGGGCGAAGGAGATCTCGTCGGCGAGCGGCAGCCAGTCGGGCGCGAGGGGCGAGGGCAGGAAGCGCTCGAGCGCGGCGACGGCGGCGAAGTCGTTCTTGCGGCGAGCGGCGACGGCTTGCTCGAAGAGCGCCTGCGGGTTGGTCGGGAAGTGAATGACCGATTCCATCGCGTCCCTCCTGGCTGGCGTTGGGCTTCACCAGGGAGGACGGCCGGGGCCGCGGGGGTCTGACAGAGCCGAGGGCCGGGCTTCGTGCCGGCCAAACGGAAGGCGGCGATTCGAGGAGGAAGGGACCGGAGCCGTCTCGGCGGCCTGCGTTGCCGGGGCGGCCTCGAAGCCCCGACCCTGGTGCCGGCGAACGGAGGGCGGCCTTCGTGTCGGCCGGACCTGGCGGTGCGCGCACCTGGTCATTCGAGAACCGCGCGCGCAGGCAGACCTCGGGAGAGCCGAGCCTTGGCCCGCAAGCTCAGTCGGCGTCGAGCTCCTCGCGGACCTCCTCAAGCCATTCGAGGAACCGCTCGCGGGTGAGGTCCGCCATGGTGACTCGGGTCACCAGGTAGCCGGCGCCCTCGAGCCGCTCGGCCATCTGCGGCCGCTTCACGTTCATCGAGTGGACGAGGACGGGGATGTCGCGCTGGGCCGCGCTCCGATTGAGCAGCGCTTCGACGACGTGGCTGCCGTTGAAGCGCGCGCCATCCGGCGTCGCCGCCCGCTTCTCGAGGTCGTGGTCGAAAAGGATGCCGGCGTACTCGCCCGGCTCGAGCCTCTTGAGCATGCCGAGGGCGGTCCCCGCGTTCTGTGCCCACACCAGGCGCACGTCCCGCGGCAACCACTCGGTGAAACGTTAGTAGCGGAGCTCGTCGTCTTCGATCAGGAGCAGTCGCAGCATTTGGCCTCCTTGGCTGTCCGAATCGACGTAGGTTGGGCGACGGGTCTGACGCGCCGGGGATGAACGCGGAGGCCTCCATCGGAACACCTCCGGCGAATCGATTGACCAATCCCCTCATCGAGGAATGTTTCAGCAGTTGTTTTGCCAGCTATTCGGCTGTCAATGAACGGGAGGCCGCGCTCAGGCTTGCTCGAGCCGATAGCGGCCGAATCCAAAGGAGGTGGCCTTGCCCACCTGGACCTGGGCGCCGAAGTGGAGCAGCGGCCAAGCCGAGGCGAGGGAGTCGCCCGCGAGCAGACAGGTCGCGAGCACGCCGGGCCAGGTCATCGAGGCCTTCTGCCGGTTCGAGAAGCGCTGCACCGAGACGACGCGCGACTTGAGGGTCTCGAGGGTGAAAGGAGCGGTAGCGGCCGGATCCCAGGCGAGCGGACCGGCGCCGTAGAGCCGCGCGAGGCTGTCGGCACGGCGCGCGAGGCTGCGCCAGAGCACCTCGGCGTCCAGCTCGCTCTGAATCCGCCCCTGCGACTTGAGGCGAACGGGGGTGACGAAGGTCAGCCGCGCGCGCTGCGGCGCGGCGGTCGGCTCGCTCTCGATTGGATCGACTGAGGCCAAGCGCAGGAAGCCCTCGCGACCGGCGGTGCCGCCGTGCATCCGGGCTGCGGCGCGGTTGAGGGCGCCCACGAGCAAGGAGCGGTGCTCTATCGCCCGAGCGCCGATGAGCGTCAGCAGGGCCGCGATGCCGTCGCCCCGCGCGAGCTCGAAGCTCGTGGTGGAGAAGTCGGCCGACTCGGGGGCGAGCACGAGCGCCGGAGGGGCGCGATCGGTCACGCCCTCGCCCTTGTCGGGATCGCCCGGGGGCTCGGCGAGCGCGGCGTAGCTGCAGTCGCCGAGGTGGCCGCAACCGGCGCAGGAGCCGCGTTCGGGCTCGAAGCAGGACAGCTCGCGCAATGCCGCGAAGAGCGTGCCGTGCAAGGCGGTCGTCCAGAGGGCTGGGAGGCGGCCGGCGCCGCGCGCTTCCAATCGCACCCGCACCGTCGAAATGCCAGCCAGCGCACCTCGGCGCGCTACAAGGTCGGCTGCTGAGATCTGCTCTTCTCCCGAAACCGCGAAGGCAGCCCCCTCCGGGCTCGAATCCAACTCGGACATTCGGATCGCCTTTGCTCGGCTGGTTCTGCTTGAACGGAGGCTAGAGATAGGGCTTCAGCTTCTTGAGGGTCTCTACATCATCCTCGAGGCCCTTGCCTTTCGCCCACTCGCGGACCTCGCCGGCGAATTGTCTCTTCCCGTCCTCACCGAGTTGATCCCACACCGCCTTGCCGAGAATCTTCTTCCCTATGTCCTTAATGGCCTCGCAACCACGGAGGCGGTCTATCGCCTCGTCCATCGGCGACGCCGCCGCTGCGGCCTGCGCGAGCATGGCCCCAGGAAGAAACTCTTCTCCGAACCTCTCCGCCAACCAGCCTCGTTCTTTTGGCAACCTGTTGCTGAACGCGAGAACAACGCCGCGCCGGAAGTCCTGGTCGGTCGATGCCTTGTACTTTTCGATGACGGGCTGTGCCTCAGCCTTTGGAGACTGGCGCCTGCCAATTCGCTCGATCACGCCGCGAGCTTCCGGGTTGAGCTTCGCCCAGAGCACCTCGTCGAAATTCTCTGGTCTCTCGAAGGTCCTCGCTGCCACGGCGACCGGCGCCGGCCGAGCCTTGACTTGAACGAATTCCGGATCGACGCCGTCTCGCGGCACCCCTTCGACGACTTCCCCGACACGCCGGAGCTGGACCTGGCTGTTCGCCTTGAACCAAGCGAAAGACGGATACCGCATCGGGGTGAGCTTCCGCGCCGATTGCCAGCTAAGAATCCTCCGGAGGTCGTCAAGACGGGTGTCCGCTTTGATATCAGCAAGAGCCTTCTCGACGTCTTCGGGCCAGTCGTTTCGCGCGCCTTCACCGGCGTAGCGTCCCGCCGCAGTCTGGATTGAGAATTCCTTAAGGCGTACCTTGACGCTTCCGAGCCCTCTTCCCTTCGCCCTGCCAAGCTTGTGCAGCAGTCCAGGTTCCAATTCAAGGGCCCAAACTAGCAATGCGACCTGGCTTGCATCGAGCCCCTCGAAGTCGACCCGGAAGGCGAATACCGAGCCCGCCTTGACCGGGAAGATGTCGCTGGGAGTCATGCTCTTGGTCGGCGCCTTGTCTGGCGGCATGTTCGGCGAGACCATCGCCGGCTGGTGATGGTAGAATTTGCGGTAGGAATCGTTGGCGCCTGACCTGGGATAGAACGCGTCGTGGGTCTCTTTGGGCGTGCCCTGCAGGAGTCTCATCAGAGGGGCTCGCTCAACCGCCACCGGGAGGGCGTCCCCGATTCGCACCTTTCCTCGGTTCACAACACTGCCCTTCAATCTGCCGAACATGTCGCAGGTGGGGCAGCAGGACGATTGGTCACAGATGCGCCAGGGTCCGTCCTCTCGCCGATCCGAGCTGATCGACATGCATCCGCTTCCAGCGAACTCCGCAACGCTGCGGATGACGCCCTTGATCGACGTCCCTGGCACCAGCGGAGCGTCATAAAATCTGGCGTTACGCCGATAATTCACTTCGAGCGGAGTATGCACCTCGAGTTGGCACTCGAGGCGTCCAACGTAACCCGGCAATCGGCTGATGTCGGGACGATAGCGGCGATCTGGGCGCGCCGGCTGGCGGAGAATCCGGTACGGGTTGTAGAACGATTGCTCCTTCGGCATGACGCCCCTCTCTAGCTTTTTTGGTCGAAGCTTTGGGGAGAATCCGCTGAAATGCGCACGAGCCGTTCGAACCGGCCGTAGCCTTCGAACCGGTACTCGCGCACCTCGACTACTATGACTGCCCCGTCGTCCGCTTCTCTCAGTCCCTCGGCGACGGCTTCGCCGTGCAGCTTGAAACGCCGGTCTTCGGCGGTTCCCGACGCGAACTCCTTCATTGAGAACCTGCCCTCAGCGAGCTTGGCCTCACCGAGGTACACGACCCTCACTCCGTTTTCGAGGGCCTGCCACTTGACCTCGCCTTTCGGCCAGAAGACCCTTCCTTGCGGCGCCTTGGCGAGCTCCTTCGCAGCAAGGGCGGTTCCGAGGCGAACTCCTTCAAGACCACGCGTCCAGCTCCAGGCGTCCGCGGGCCAAGATACGCCCTCGAGGACCGCGCTCACATCCTGCGCGGATATGTCGCATGTGCCGACATGCGTCGTCATGCGCGGCCCCCGTTCCACCGGTACGAATCCATGAACGACACGAACTCATTCCTTCCAGCATCAAATACCGAGTCCAGGTCGGTCCGTTCGATGTGGTGCAGCTTCCAGATCCCCTGCGCAATTCCCTGGGGAAGCTTCATCCCGGGGTTGCCCGAAGAGAACAATCCGTACTGATCCTTTTCCGCAGCGCTCACGAGCCGTTCGATCCCGACGAGGGTTTCGTCGTGCTTCGCCGAATAGCGGATCTCGGCCTTCTTGATCTCTCCCCTGACGTGCCCGAGCCCGCGGCTGGTGCCGAGCCCGAACCTGATCCGCTCGTCCCAGAGATCGGCGAGGACGAGCCCGAGCGCCCCGAGTTGCCACAATTCGAAGTTATTGGCGAGGATCGTGGTCTTGAACGTCCCCGCCGTCAGCACCTCGAGGTCGTACTTCGCTGCCGCGCCGCCCGTCTTGCGATCGATGGCCACCCCGTCACGCACCTCGAGACGCAACTTCCCCGGATCCACGGCGTATGCATCATCGATGTTCACGCGCCCCTTGAATTCGAGCGATCCAAACATCCGGCAAGCAAGACACTCGCCCCGATAGACCTGGGGTTTGGGCGTCTTCTTGTCGAACCGCTTGCCACAAGACTGCTCGGGCCCGTTATCGAAGGAATAGGGAAGACAAACCGCAGTGGTCTCGGGGGCGCTCAGTGTTCTGGCGATGCGCTCCACCTGGGAGCGAATCACTCCCTTCAGGCTCGTCCCGGGGAGATAGGGAAGAGGCGTCTCTCCTCCGTAGGCGTTGCTGCGCACGAAGCTCATGTCGGGGCCGGTGGCGAAGCCTGCCTCCCCGGACTTGATGAGCACTGGACCCTTGACTTCGATCTCGAGCTCGAATCGCGCGTCGCACAGATGCCGCTTAAGCATTCGCCACCTCCAGTCCGTTTCGGATCTCGGCTTCAATCTGGTCGGCCGTGAGCGACGGCATGGTCCCGTGAAGCAAGTACTCGAACCGCTGGGACCGGTCGGAGAGGTCCACCTGGCGGATGTCCACGTTCTTCAGGTGCGCGGCCCCCATTCCCCGGGAGGTCATTCCACCAAGTCGCACACCGCGTTCCCATTCCCTCACGACGACAGCGACCAGAGCCCGCTCTCTCGGGGCGAGGTTCTCGGCATCCAACAAGAACTTGAAGGTGGCGCCTGCCGGGACTACTTCGTAATTGTATTTGACCCCAACGACCGCAGTGCCGGCGTCGCGGTCGATCCCCACACCGTCGCGGATCTCGAGAACCCCGGCCCAGCTCTCGACCATCGCGTCCTGGAAGCGAAGCCTTCCGCGTGCGAGTAGGGAGCCGAAGAGCCGGCACACGTCGCAGACGTTCTCCGCCAGAATCCTGTCGACCGTCGGGCCGTCCGCTGTTTCCAGGCGCTCGAGCTGCCTCTTGGACAGTTCCTCCGAGCTCCCCGCGCACCAGCCCTGTTGCCTGTCGAGAAAGCACGTCTTCATGCCGAGATGCTCCGCCAGCGACTCGGCGGTAGACCGGAAGACGCCCTTGAGCGACGAACCCGGAAGCACCGGCGCACCGTTCACATCGAGCCGTACCCCGAGGTCGGCGGCCGCTGCGCCCTCTTCACCGCTTCCGAGGTGAAACGGGGTATTGAACTCGATCGTCCCGACGATTCGAATCCTACTCTCGAGCTTCATCATGTCCCCTTCCTGATGGCTGCCTGGTACCGCAACTCGATGGCAAGGCGCGTTGCGAAGAGCCGATGCACGGCATCGGCGTCTTCGTGATCGGCGGAAATCTGACTGAGGTCCTCTTCGACCACCCGTTTCATTGACCGCCAGAACCCGGGATTCTTGGGCCTGACGGTGCCCTTCCCCTCGGCCGAGGCCGCTTCGTTCTGCTTGTTCCTCTTGATCTGGGACTCAATGAGCTCGACCAGGCCCTTGCTGCCGAGACTCTCCGCCCGGGTGGCGAAGCCTGCGAGTTGCGCTTTGGTAATCTTTTTTTCGTCGCAGGCCGCCTCATAGAGCTCAATCGCCCGCTGGACTGCCCTTGCTATCGCCTCGTCGAGTCGCGCGGGATCGAGCATCAGTTCTTGACCTCCCGGCGATAGAGATAGGCGCTGTGCATGTTCCTCAGGCACACGCCCGCAAGGCGCATCCGCAGTTCATTCCTGTCCAGCCTCTGGTCCTCGTCGCAAGCCTTGTCGGCCCTGCTCCGCAGCTCCTCGAGGAACTCCACCATGATCTGGCCCAAGGGCTTCGCGTCGGCCCGTTGCGCCCAACCCTTGTCCTTGCCGGTCTGGCGCTTGACGAACGCGACGACGTCGCCGAAACGCCGGGATGTGAGCCCCACGCGCTCCAGGTTGCTCATCTGCGTCTTTTCGAGCCCCTCGCAAGCCTTGGCGAGCGCGTCCACGCGAGCCTCGAGCTCGTCGGCCATGAGGGCAACCGCCCTTTCGAAAACAATTCGAGTCTGCTGGTCCATTTCTCCCTCGTCGCGATGGCTAGTGAAATCCGTCGTTGGCGACCACTCGGCCGAAACCTTCTCCTCGCCGCTCGCCTATCCCGCTCTCCTCATGGGAGACGAGCCGTCGCGCGAGCTCGTCCCGCGAGAGCTTGCTGCGGGCGAGGATCGCCGACCCGGGGGCAACGGCCTCCTCATCGTCCTTCGGCATGCGAGCGGCCATGTCCCAGCCGGCGACAATCGTCGTCCCGGCCATCGCATCCACCGATTCGGCTTCCAGATCCTTTGGAAGCCATTCACTCGGGTCGGAGACCGCCCTCAAAAAGCGGTCATAGGCGATGAGCGGCGCGACGACATCCAGGGTGAAGTACCTTGCACCGCCACCGCACCGCGCGGTCAGTGAATCGATCCTGTTCGCGATCTCCTTGGCGCGCCGCAATGGCTCGCGCCGAGTGACGCGAAGCTTGGTACGCCCGTACCCGCGCGATCGCATCTTCCCGATGAACAGCGGCGCCGACGAGATTTGCTCGATGACCTCGAGGTCTTCCTCTTCGATCCAGCCGAGGCCCGTAAGATCGAGCGGCTTCCACCGTTCGCCGTCTCTTACCACCGGCTCGATCGCCTCGGCTCCGAACAGGATGTGGGGCGCGGCCGTCAACCTCCTCCGATCAATGCCGACGTTCATGCGAGAGGTCGAGATCGGCCTAGGCAACTCGGCCCCACCCCTGCGATAGCCCTGATGCGGTTTGCGATCCTCGCCGCATTTCGGGCACTTCATCGCCTGCTCAAGCTCCCGAACGTCCGCCACGGCCGCAAGCGCCTTGTAGTGCGGGACAAGGACGTCGGACAGCCCGTGGGCCGCGCCGTGCCGTTTGCAACTGACGGCCGAGCGGGCAAATGGCAAGGCTCCCTCGGGCCCCGGCCAGAGAAAGGGGAAGACGTTGCGCCCGGGCGACAGCAGCCGCTCGAACACCTCGTCCTTGCCGTTGATCATCATGTAGGCGCTCAGTATGGCGCCGCGCAGCGAGGTGCCAGGAATGTAGTCGAGGCTCGAATGCACCCTTTCCCTGCGTCCGCGCGCGATCACCAGCGGAGAGAGCAGCTCGGCCCGGAATGTGACAGGTATTCTCACGCCTTGCCTCCTGACGGATCGTGGGGCCAATTCTCGTCCGCAAGCGGCGAGAGCACCTCGTCGAGGCTGACCGACAGGCCGTCTCGCCGGACCTCGCTGATCTCAATTTTCACCGTCCCTGCCCCCGTGCTCTTGCCGCCACCCAGGGCATCGATGAGGCGCAGCCCTGCGCACACCAACGTCAGCTCGGGTTGCATGCCATCCGTCGCGTCCAACCACACCGTCACCGAGCCGTGCCACTTCTCGGCTGTGACGGAGTACTCGGTGTCGAAGAGCGCCTGGTGCTCGGGCCGGCCGAGGCGGCGGTTCATCCTCACCTGCTGCCAGACGACGGAACGCTGGCGCTGCTCTCCGCTGCCTTCGCCGGCCGACGGGGGTTCGAGATCCGAGAAGACGCAGCGGATGTTCTCGGGACCGGGACGGCCGAAGAGGCGTGAGACGAGGTTGTCGCACCGCCTGGCGGCTTCGTGGTCGTGAGGACTCGTCGTCTCCACTCCGACGGTCTCGAGCAACTCCTCGCAGCGCTGCCGAGCGAGTCCCTTCATGTGGCTGCCCGGCACGATCATTCGCCCCATCGGGGTCTTCAGAAAGGTGCGGTCGACTCCGCCCACTCCGAAGCCGGCGCCGCAGAAGCAACGCCCGCCGCCCTCGAATTCGACGAGGTACTTCACCTCGCAAAGATGACGTTTCACGGATTCGCCTCCAGATGAGGGAATAGCGTGGCCAGGTCGGCGATGGCGGTGCGGCGGATTCGTCCCTCGAATGCCCACGGAGGGTTCTCGCCCATCCCGTTCGACTCGAAGAAGCGGAGAAGCGCCTCGCGCTGCTCTGCGCGCTTGGCGCGCGCGATCAGCCGCCTTGTCTCGAACCCTGCGTTCAGTTGACGTCCCGCCACCGCGGCGAGCTGGTTGATGCGCCCCTTCGTCACCCCTGCCTCGACGACCGACCGCGCCGACTCGAGGAACGCCTCCGCCCGCGACGCCGAGCGCGGCCAGCAGGTCAGTTCCGTGCCGCTGCCTATCCCCTGACCGATGCGACGGACGTCTTCGAGCGCCACGAATCGACTTTGGCTCACGTCTGCGAAATCGACGAATCCTTCGTCCGCCTTGGCCTCGGCTCGCGCCCTTTTCGCGCTTCGCAGGAGGGATTCCGCCTGCTCGAGCACGACGCGGAAGGGCTGCCGGTCTTTGAAGAACGCCACACCCGCAGAAACCGTAAGCCCCTTCTGGTCGAGGCCTTCGATCTTCATTCCCTTGGCCGAGAACTCGCTCGCAGTGGCGCTCCGGAACTCGGCGCTGATGCCGATGGCCATCGGAAGCGCCAAGTCGGCCGTTGTCACCATCACCAAGTCGTCGCCGCCCAGAAGCAGCACGTCGGCCGGCAACCGATCCTCGCGCCGATTCCGCCATTTCTCCCGATAGGCGCCGATCACCTTGCCCACGGCCGCACGCAGACTCTCGTCCACGACCTTCGAGAACACGCGATAGTGATCGGGGTGAGCGATGCTCTTGATGACACGCCCCATCGCGTCACCATCCATGTAGACGAGGCCCGCGTAGCCCTTGCGGATGCTCCTCGCAGCGAGCCAGGAGAAGTCGTCCGGACGATGCTCCTCCGGGTGGCCCTGCAGCCCGAGCCTCTCGGCGAGGTCGCGCCAAGACCTACCCTCGCGGCGGTTGTCGCGCTTCGCCTTGCAGGTTCCGCATATCCACTCTTCCTGCCCGTCCTCGGTCCACCGAACCGACACCCCGGGCGACGAACACGAGTGGCACTCGTCGAAAACGCCCAGCCTCTCCCGCGGACGGGGTCGCTTCGCGATCCCCTTCCTCCCGGCCAGGAGGATGTGGGCGCGCCGGTTCGCCGCAGCAAAGGCCTCTGCGCCCGTACCGAGTTCAACGACGCTCCAATCGAGGTGCAGCCCACCGGCCGAAGCCGAATGGATCTTGTCGTCAATCCTCTCGAGAGCAGCATCGAGTTCCGCGGGAGTAGCCGATTCGACGGTGAAGAGGCCTGCGCCTCCACTAAAGAACACCGGTCGAATTCGCCCCTCGAATTCCTTCTCGAGAGACCGAGGCAGATCGACGACGTTGAGCCGCTCGAGCAGAGCGCTGGCTCCTCGAATCTCCCTGGCCCGGTCGGTTCCGAATACGAACTTCTTGACCGAAGGAAAATCAACTATTGCAAGGCAATTGCGCACCCGGTTCCTCCCGGCGGATTAGCGCCTCTCATGCGGGCTTTCCAAGGGGAGCCACCCGCGTTTCGCCCCGCATCAGGCCTATCGCACAGCCATGTTGCGTGCGCGCGACGGAGACCAGAGATGCGTGCCATCGTCCCCTCCTCAAGTTACCGATCTGCTACCGCATCGCCGCTCTCAGGTCTATCGGTTTTTTACGGTTCTCAACCATGCGGCCAATTGGACACCTTGGACTACATGCGCCTGAGAGATCGGGCCGCCATCTCTACACTTCACACACACATGGTTCCGCGTTGCCGTACTTCTGCGACCATTCCCTAGGCTTGCGCCCCGCCATCCAGCCGAGCATTCCCGCCGAAGATGCCTCCGACGCGGTGCCAAGCCGCGGGCACAGCGCGGAGCGCCGTGGCTCCGGCGCCGCCGAGGACGCTTCCGGGGGTTCTCGCCGGCAAGGCGAGACACAGCTCGAAACACTCGCCACTCACCCCGCCTTCCGCGCCCCCGCCTTTCGCGCGCCGGCCCTCTTCGCCCCGCTCTTCTTCGCGGCCGCCTTCTTCGCCCCCGCCTTCTTCGCCCCCGCCTTCTTCGCCACCTTCCCCGCCAGCCATTCCTCCGCCTTTCGCCGGCACCTCTCCATCAGCCTCTCGAGCTCGGCGAGTCTCAAGCCCCCGACCTCGACATGCAGCACCTTCTCGCCCTCGGTGATCACCAGCGTCGGGATGCCGTCGGAGTCATGCTTCTCGAGCAGCGCCCCACCCTCCTTGCTGTCGCCGTCGACGATGGCGAAAGCG
The DNA here is from genome assembly GCA_002408385.1 of Myxococcales bacterium UBA5297. Classification (GTDB taxonomy): domain Bacteria; phylum Myxococcota; class Myxococcia; order Myxococcales; family UBA5297; genus UBA10939. The sequence continues at coordinate 23,492 of DHSB01000176.1, read as the reverse complement.
GGATCGTCCGGATGCTTCTCCTCGTACTTCTTGATCACCTTCTTGAATTCGCGGCACGGCCCGCACCACGTCGTCGAGATGAGCGTTGCTTTCATGCCCTGCTCCTTTCCTCGTTATTGGCACCGCTTCCGCGGCTTCTGGTGAGCTATCGCTGGAATGCCAAGACACCGGTTTCAGGCCTGCAAGCTGCTGTCGCTTCACACGCGGCAGAACCTATTTCGGCACACGGACATGGTCCGCGGCTCAGCCGCGCCGGCCGCTTCCGCCAGACGGCGCCCTCTGGCGCCCCGATGCGAATCGGTCGAGCGAGGGGACGCACCTGGCGCGAGGCCGAGGCGGCGATTCGCGGGCGCCGCCACTACTCCGCGAGTTCACGCCCGGCAACCCCGCCCCCCATGCCCCCGAGGAGTCCGCCGAGCAGCGCGCCGACCGCGGTGCCCACCCCGGGGAAGAGCGCGGTCCCGATGGCGGCGCCAAGCGCGGTGCCTCCGGCGCTCCCGACCGCGCCCCCGACATTCTCGCCGGTGCGCGCCCGATACTCGGCGCCGTCGATGGAGCCAGCCGCCAGGCGCACCGTGTCGGCGGATTGATCGACGAACAGGAAAGCGACCGAGGAAACAACGTTCGAGCGCAGCGCCGAGCGGGCTGCCGCCGAGACGCCTCGCTTCGCCACCTCTTTGCCGGCCATCTTGGCCGCATCCTCCGCGACGCCCTTGGCGACGCCTTTTGCGGCCTTCTTCGCGACTCCCTTGGCCGCATTCTTGGCAACGCCCGCGCCCGCCTCGCCGGCCGCCTTGATGACGACCGATTCGATTCCGCGCTCGACCACACGGCCCGTGGCGTTTCTCGCCGCGCCGGCGGCGGCCGCTCCAGCCGCGCGGCCCGCGATCTTCCCGCCGTCCCGCTCACCCTCGCCGAGGTCGCGAATCACCGAACCGGCCGCGCCCATCGCAGCCGAGAAACCGACCCCGCGCAAATGTGTTTCAAATGCGTTGCGTGCCGCTTCAGCGGTCATGTGCGCCTCCGGTCCCGGCATCCAATTGCGGTCACCGGTATCGACGACCATGACGAGGAGGATCTGACACTTTGCCGGCGCGCCGGACGCCAACGCCGCTTCGCGCCCTTCGCCGCCGGCCTTGATTTGGTCCACTTTCGCCGGCGGAGAGTCCAGTTGCCGCGCGGCAACGCAGCCGCTGGTCGCCTCTACGCTCGGGATGACCGGGGGTGCGCCCGAGTTGCTTGCCAGAAGGCGAACCCGAGCTAGAGCTGCTTTCGGCCCGACGCCGCGATGGGCTCGTGCCTTAGAAGCTCACCCCGACGGCCAGCCGCGCATCGGGAAAGGCTGGGATATCGATCTCGTCGATGTACGCACCGGTGAAGATCCCCCCGAGCGTCAAGGTCGCCCCCAATCCGATGTGGTTGGAAAACCACCAAGTCCAGTCAAAACTCACCACCGCCTCGGGGACGATGAAGTGCTCGACCTGGTCGGTGCCGGCCGCGACGATCCCCGAGAGCGCGCCGACCATCGGCGTCAACTCGAGTGTCGAGCCCCTGCCCGCGCCGTCGCGATAGTCCGCGAGCCCAATCGTCCAGCCCACGCGCGCGTATCCGCCCTGCATGAAGGCAAAGACCCACAAGCCTCCATCCACGGTCAAAGGCCCTTCGAAAGGACGGCCCGCGATCGACAACGACACCATCATCGGCGCCCCCGTCCCAAGGCGGATGTCGAAGCGCCGCTCCTGCGCGCTGTCGCGGGGGTCCGGAATCTGCCCGGTCGCCGGCTCCTGTGCCCAAGCGGCGCCCGCGGTCAGAAAGGCCAGCGAAGCTGCAACGAATGCCGATGAATTCATGGTATCTCCCCTGCTCAGATTCGCTTGCAGAGAGGGGCCAAAGGCGAGTCGCGGGGCTGACCTTTTCAGCCGACCTTCTCGTTTCGGGCTCGCACTGACCGCTCGCGCGCCGCTTCGGATTGCATTGCACATACCACCCCGGGGGGGAGAGTCGAGCGAGCCGCACCGGGGTGCGCGACATCCATGAGCACGCGTACGCGCCCGCCCCGGCTCGCCTATCGCGGCCAAGGCGCAGGGTATTCGGCAAGATTTCCGCCGAAATTCGCCAAAGCGGTTTCCGCGCTCGGCGATGCATGCCGTGAGCGATGTGCCCGGTGGCGGCAACGGTGCGCGCCATTCACGGCAGAGCCTTTGCCGCGTCGGCGCCTTGCTCCCGCGCACCGGGCCCGGTAATGATTCCAATTCAGCTCACGAATAGACGCGCGACAGCTCCTCGACCCGCCCGGCGAGCCTTTGCCTCAACGAATCGGGCCGCACGACCTGCGCCTCGCCTCCGAACCCGAGCACCCAGCTCAGCGCGTACGCCTCGCCGACGACCTTGGTGACCACCGTGACCGAGCCGTCGGAATTGCGCCGCGCGAGCTCGCCGTAGGTGTCGACTACCAAACCGGCGATCGCCTCCGAGAAGCGCACCTCGATCTCCAGATCGGCCTCGGGCCCGCGCCAGAACCGCTCACTCGCCGTCGGCGGCTTCGGGTCGAAGCTTCGTTCGCCGAGGCGCACACCGGATATCCGGTCGAGCCGGTACAGGTGCTCCTCGCCCAGCCCGACGACGTCGGCGGCGAGATACCAATGGCCGTGGTGAAGGATGAGCGCGCGCGGCTCGACGCGGCGAGCCGCCGCCTCCCCCCTGCTCAGCGCCCAGTAGTCGAGCTCCACCTCGCGTCGCTGCGCGATCGCCTCGTTCAGCTCGGCGTGCCAGCGGGGCGCAGGCCCAGTCTCGAGCGCTGCGCAGCGGGCGAGCTGCTCGGCCGACTCGGCGCAGCCCGGCGGCATCGCCGAGCGCAGCTTGGCGAGCGCGTGCTCGAGCGTCTCGCCGGAGTGCTCGCGCAGCGCCTCGGCCGCCACCAGGAGCGACGCGCCCTCGACCACCGACAACCGCGGCGGCTTGCCGAACACCAGGGGCAGCGCCACGAAGATCCGACCGCAATCGAGGTAGATTTCGACGAAGTCGTCGGGCGCCTCCGGCGGCACCCCGATCATCTTCGCGAGCTCGATGTCCCCGAACAGCTCGGCCTCCGAGGCATACCCGGCAAACTCCATGACCTCGGCGACCGGCACCCCTTCGCGCCGCCGGGCGACGAAGGGGATGAGGACGAGCAGCCGCTTGACCCGCGAGACGAGATTGCCGCTCACCGCGCACCTCCTTCGACCGAGGTCTGGAGCCTTCCGAGCATCTGCCGGGCACGCTCGCGCCCTTGCTCGGGCGCGACGATTTCGGCCTCCGGTCCGAGCGACAGGGCGTAGCGCACCAGCGCATCGAGGTCCCTCACCGTCAGCCTCGCCAGCACGCTGTCGGGGCTCTGCTCCTCGATACGCGCGCCGGGCAGCAGCGATGAGGCCAGTCCCGCCAGGCCGCCTCGCAAGCGCACGCAGGCCTCTTGCTCGGCATGAATCCAATAATCCCAGGGTTGCTGCGCCGAATAAGCGCGCACGTTGAAATCGGCGGGGATCTCGTAATCGGGTTTCGAGGGCTCCTTCGCGTTGACCTTCAGGGCCCGCAGGCGCGTCAGGTAGAAGACCCGAATTCCTTGGCGCAGGTGGCAATGGCCGGCAAATAGCCAGACGCCACGTCGCCAGGCGAGCCCGTAGACGTCGACCTCGCGCTCGGTCTGCTCGTCTCGCGCCGGAACGTAGTAGCGAAGCGAAACGCGTTTGCGCTGCCGCACGGCGACCCCGATCTGCTCCATCCAGCGCGATTGCTCACGGGCAGCCGCTCCGTGGTTGACCTGCGGCAGCGGTCGACGCGGGGAATCGGGCGCGCCGGCGACCACCTGCAGCTTGCGCAGGGCCGAGACGAGCTCGCCTCGCCAGGGATAGCCGCCCATGCGCACCGCGGCCTGACCGGCAGTCCAGAGGACTGCGAGCTCCTCGGGCGACAGCTTCAGCGACGACAGGTAATAGCCGTGCGGGTCGACTAGATAGCCTTCGGGACGCTCGCTGTCGCCGGCGACGAACTGGATGGGAACTCCCGCCTCCTGCAAGGACTGCTTGTCGCGGGTCCACCGCTTGTCGCACGCCTCGAAGCTGCCTCCATAGTCAGCGGGGAACTGGACCCGAATGTCGGCAAACGTCACCGGCGTGCGCTGGAGCAGCAACCAGGCCGCGAGTCGAAGCAAGCGCTCTTCGGGTGGTCTTTTTGCAGGTTCGGGATTCATGCGCCCGAGTCTAGATCGGCGGAGGATTTTCGGGCGCAGGATTGATTGCGGCTACTGGTGTTTGCGCTCACTCTCGAGAGCCGCGGGCGCGCGGCCCCCAGCCGCGACGACGACTCAGAGCGCGCCGGCAAAAGGCCCGCTATCCGAGGTTCATCTCGCGCAGTCGCTCCTTCGCCCTGCGCCTCGCTTCGGGGTCGACGAAAGTGCGGACCGCGGCGAGCGCGCCGGAAAGGACGCCCAGATCATCGCCGTAGCCGACCCCGGGGATGATGTCGGGGACGACGTCGGCGGGGAAGATGAAATAGCCGAGCGCGCTCAAGATGATGGCCTGCGCCCAGGCAGGGGTTTGCTTGCCCTCGAGCGCGAAATGAAAGCTCAAGGCCGGCTCGAGGACCTCGCGGCCTGCGGTCTTGGCGGCTCGACGGCATTTCAGCGCGAGCTTGGTCGGCGAATAGCAGCGGGCGTAGGACGGCATGGCAAACCTCCTTCAAGGCGAACGCGACCACGGAACATCTGTTCACCTCGTCGCAAGCGAGCCTACGCACCCCACAGACACGGCTTCTGCCCGACGCCCTTGTCGCATCCGCCCGCCCCGCCCGGTCAGCGTCCGTCAGGCCGATAAGCTCGCCCGCGTCCAGATGATGCGCTCCGCCACGGACGCGCCAGGGGAGATGACATGGGAATGCTCGACGAAGCGGCGACTCCGCAGCACGACACCACGGCGGTTCTCGACCGCGCGCTCGGAGCCTTGCTCGGCCAGGCGGCCGGCGACGCGCTGGGCACCACGGTCGAGTTCAGGTCGCGCCAGGCCATCGCCGAGCGTTACCCGCGGGGCCTGAGGGAGATCGTCGGCGGCGGCCCGTTTTCGGTCGAGCCCGGCCAGGTCACCGACGACACCGAGCTGGCGCTCGCGCTCGCCCGAAGCCTCGCCGGCCGCGGCCGCTACGATCCGGACGAGGTCGCCGCCGGCTACGTCCGCTGGTTGCGCTCGGACCCTTTCGACATCGGCGGGACCACCCGCTGCGCCTTCTCCGCGGGCATCTGCAGCAGCAGCAGCGCTCTGGCCGCCGTGCTCGAGAGCGCGGCGAATCCTTCGAGCCAGGCCAACGGCTCGCTGATGCGCATCAGCCCGCTTGGCGTGTTCGGCTGGAGGCTGGGCGCGCGCGAGCTGGCGACGCTGGCGGCGCGCGACTCGCGCCTGAGCCACCCGCATCCTCTCTGCCAGGCGGCCTGCGCGGTCTTCGCCTGTGCCGTCGGCTTCGCCGTGAGGACCGGAGCCTCGGCGACCGAGGTCTATGGCGAGGCGCTGCGAATCGCGCGCGAGGAGCCGCTCGCTGCGCCGGCGCTGACAGCGCTCGAGTCGGCTGCCGAGGCCGCCCCCGCCGATTTCCAGGCCAAGATGGGCTGGGTGCGCATCGCACTGCAGAACGCCTTCCATCAGCTCCTGCGCTCGAAGAGCCTCGAGGAGGCGGTGGTCGCGACCGTCGCCCCGGGCGGCGATACCGACACCAACGCCTGCATCGCCGGTGCGCTGGCCGGCGCGGTTCACGGCGCGCGGGCGATTCCCGAACGATGGAGCGAGAGGGTGCTCTCGTGCCGCACCGCCCGGCCGCCCGAGTACTGGTGCGTCGATCTGCCCGAGCTCGCGCGAAGGCTCTGCTCTCCGGCGCCAGCCGACGTCGGGAACGAGGCGCGGCGATGAGCCGCCCTCTCGTCGCGGTTGCCGACCTGCACGGACACCGCAGCCTGTTCGACCGGCTCCTCTCGCGCTTCGACGAGCTGCTCGGCGACGGCTACGACTTGGTCACCCTGGGCGACTATGCGGACAACGGCCCGGAGGTCCCCGAGCTGCTCGACCGGCTCCTCGAGCTGAAGTCGACCCGGCCGGGCCTTTTCTCCCCGATCATGGGCAACCACGACCTTGCCCTCCTGCGCGCGGTCGGCTGGGAGGGTGGCCCGCCCGATCAGGGATGGTTCGAGAGGATGCACCGCAACTACTGGAACATCGGCCAGGGCACCGATCGGGCCTTCGGCGCACACGACGCAAACTCGCTCGCCGGGCGGATGCCGAAGGCGCATCGGGACTTCCTCCAGGCCCTGCCCTGGAGCTTCGAGACCGAGGACTACCTCTTCGTCCACGCCGGCCTGTTGCCGAAACCCCTGCGCCCGCAGCTCGAAGACCTGGGCAAACGAGTCCTCTTGCCGCCCTTCCATCTGCACCCGCAGTTGCGCGACAAGGGGCTCGCGACGGTCAGCTCGCCGACTGGGGCAAGATCGTCGTCAGCGGCCATACGAAGCGGCCCGGCCTGCGCGTCTCAGGCCACCGACACGCCCCGCACTTTGCCGATCGCTGGCGCATCTGCCTCTCGGCCGAGGTGGACGCGAGCGGCGAGCTGTTCGCCGTGCTGGCGCCAGAGCGGCGTCTTCTCTCGGTTCGCAAAGGCGACCCTGGCCGCTAGCTCGCGCCGCTGCGATAGCCTGCGGCGGGCAGCAAGGAAGGCAGACCCGCGACTCGACACCCCTCCGACGCGCCGCGTCACTGCGACGGCTACGGCCGCCCGCGAGGCCTCTTCGGCGGGTTTCCAGGAGCCCGATCGGCCCGGGAAGGCCCCTGGCTGGCCCGTAGAGCGATTTGGGGTCGCCAGGCTTGCTTCAATGGGGCTGACAGTCGAACGGCCGCTCCCGGGCCATCCCAGCGCTCCACAGGCACCTTCCCGAGGCTTCGATCGGGCGCTCCAACCTGCCGCGACCACTGGCTTTTTTTCGAATCCTCCGTGGCCGGAGGGGAGCTTCCGAAAGGGAGGAGCGCGATTCCCCCCGCATCGGCTGCCCTTTGCGAGGCCAGTCGGGACGACCCGCGCTCGCGGGCGACTGCTCGCGAAAGCGCGGGGGCGGGGGCGGCTCGGCCAAGGGTCGTCGCGCCGGGCGAATTGACGTACGCGGAAAGAGGCGCTGGCAGGCCCACCGGGAGTCCTGGGCGGCGCCAGCCCGCCGGCTACTTGTTCACGTGAACGAAGACGCCCGTCCAGCCCGGCGGGCAGGTTCGGCCCAGCGCGTCGAGCCGCTCGAGGTAGAGCCTGGAGACAGGGTCGCCGGGATTCGCTTCGAGGAAGGCGAGGAAGGCCGCGTGTGCCTCGGCGAAGGCCCCAGCCCTCCACCTCTCGACCCCGCGCTCGAAGAGATCGAGCTGACCGTAGCTCGCCACCGGGTGCTCGCCGCCGCCGAGCAGCTCATAGATGGCCACCGGCTGGCTCTTGCCCTTGACCTGGACGAGGTCGACCTCGCGAAAGCAGAAGCGGGCCCCCGCCGCGCGCCGGGTGCGCTCGCCCACGAGGCAGAAGACGCCGTAGACCTTGGTCAGGCCCTCGAGCCTGGAGGCCAGGTTCACCGAGTCGCCCGCGACGGTGTAGTCGAAGCGCTCCTCGGCGCCCATGTTGCCGACGATCACCTCGCCGGTGTTGACCCCCACGCCGATACGCAGATCGATGCCGAGCCGAGCGGCCTCGGGGCGCAGGGTGTCGAGCTCGCGGTGCATGCGCAGCGCGCAGTCGAGCGCCTGCGGGGCGTGCTCGGCGCGCGGCACCGGCGCCCCGAAGACGGCCATGATCGCGTCGCCGATGTACTTGTCGAGATAGCCCTGCGTGCCGAGCACCGCCCGCGTCATCGGCGTCAGGTAGGTGTTGAGGAAGGCGACGATCTGCTCGGGCGAGAGCCGCTCCGAGTAGGTCGTGAAGTCCCGGATGTCGGAGAAGAGCACGCTCAGCTCGCGCCGCTCGCCGCCGGGGGCGAGCATCCTCGGGTTTTCGAGAAGCTCGCCGATGACCTCGTCGCCCAGGTAGTGGGCGAACGCCTTGCGCAGGCGCCGGCGCTGCCGGCCTTCGCCGAGATAGGACTGCGTCAGGCAGACGGCGCCGGCCAGCGCAAAGGCGAGCCCAGGGCCGAGCCAGGGCGCCCAGAGATCGCGCGCGGCGAAGAGCCACCCGGAGGTCGACAGGTACGCCCCGACGACGAAGAGCGCGGCGAGCGCCTGAAGCGGCGGTGAGGCGACGAGCCGCGGCCAGAAGGAGAGCGAGACGAGCAAGCCGACGAGCAGGCACAACAGCCCGTCGGTCCACCAGCCCGTCCGCCGCAGCGGATCACCGCGCAAGAGGTTGTCGACGAGCGTCGCCTGGATCTCCACCCCTGGGACCGCGCTCGAGAACGGCGTGCGCACCCGGTCTTGCCCGAGGTGGGTCATGCCGAGCAGGACGATCTTGTCCTCGAGCGCGCCGGCGGGCAGGCGCCCTTCCATCAGGTCGATGACCGGGACCGTCGGGAAGCTGCCGGCCGGGCCGCGGAAGTTGAGCCAGACCGCGTCGTCCTGGTCGAGCGCGATCTGCCGCTCTCCGATGCGCACCTGGCCGAGCGCCCCGAGGTAGGCGAGCTGGGCCCGCGGCACGTCGAGGAAGCGCGCGACGGCGTGGACCGGCATCGGCGCGAAGACGCCCTTCTCGAAGAGCCGGGCGAGCTCGAACTGACGCACCGTGTGGGTCTCGTCCTCGTGCACGGTGGCGTAGCCGAGCGCGAGCGAGCGCCGGTTCAGCTCCGGGAGCGAGGCGAGCACCTCGTTCGCCTGCCGCGGCGGGCGGGCGCGCAGCGTGCTCTGTCCGTAGCGCGCGCGGGCGAAGGCGGGATCGCGATCGCGAGCCCCGTCCGCCGTCCCGAGGTGCAGGATGAGCTGCACGTTACCGGCCTCTTCGAACGCGCGGGCGAGCTCGGCGTCGCCCTGCAGCTCACCGTGGACGCGCCTGACGAGGCCGTCCGCGGCCTCGGTCGAGGGCTCGGGCTGCCGGGCCACGTAGCCGGCGATCTCGTCGCGGAGCTCGGCGGGCAAGAGCTGTTCGGCGCGGCTGAAGAGCGCGTCGATGGCGATGACCCGAGCGCCGGCCTCGCGGGCCGCGCGCACCACCTTCGCCCACCCCGCGCGACGCTCCCAGAGCCCGGGGTCCGCGGCGTAGGTGCGATCGTCGTAGGCGAGGATGACCGTCTCGGGTCCGGGCGCGCGAGGGCCGCGGAGCGCGAACCGCAGGTCGAGCGACCAGAGCTCGAGCCGCTCGAACCCGGGAAGAGCGTAGGCACCGACCCGGTGCCCGGTCACGGCCGCGGCGAGGGCGAGCGAGGCGAGCAGCCCGCCCACGACCGGGTGTCGAAGCGCCTTCACCTCAACGGAACCTCGACCGCGATCCACGAGAACTTGGCCCCGCCCGGCACGACCAGCGCGGTGCCCTCGAGGCTGCGCGCGCACTCGGGCACCGGCAGCCCCTGGCCGAGCGCGACGCGCACGACCTTGCCCTCCTTCACGCGCAGCAGGAGCTGCAGCGACGCAGGCCTCGAGGGCAACCCTGGCGCCGTCCGCCGCAGGCATTCGCCGAGCTCGCCCGCGAGCGCCTCGGCAACCGGCACCGGCAGCGGGCCGTCGCGCCTCTGGGCGCGCCCGTTCTCCAGCACCGCCCAGGACACGGAGGCGACCTCGCGCTCCTCCTGGACCACGACCGAGTCAGCGCCGGCGACCTCCCTTCTCTTCGCGACAACAGACCTCGCTTCGACCGGCTCCTCGAAGCGCTCTGTCGCGAGCTGCCTCCTGCGCATCGTTGTGGGCGCCGGCGGAGGCCCCTGGACACCCGCGGACGCTATCCCGGGTCTTGTCTGCGCCTTCCTCTGCGGAAGCGCGCCCACCGACTCGGCGCCCGCGACCCGAGCGTGGAATCCGACTATCCGCTCGGGAAACTGCCTGCGCTCCTCGGCCGTCAGGAGCCTCGCTAGCTGAGCCTCGAGGCTCTCCTCCGGCCGAGGCGCGTCGAGCAGGATGATGTCGCGCACCGGCAAGCGCAGGTCCTCGTCGACGCGCACGAGGTAGCCGTTTTTCAGCTCGACGAGGAGCAGGCCGCCGAGACCGACCTCGAGCTCGTCCGAGCGGTCGAGCCGAAAGCCCTTCCGTGCCGCGAACTGCCCGCCCGCCGCATGGACCCGGGCATCGCCTTCGACGAGGAGTACGTAAGCGACGCCGTCGCGCAGCGGTCCGGCCTCCGGGGGCCGAACGCCAGCAGGACCGGCTTCGCTGGCCTTGCAGCACCAGAGGCTGAGTAGAAGGGCGGCAAGCGTGGCTCGGCTGGTCATCACAGTCCCCTTTGCACCTTTGGAACGCGTGAAATGCGCCAAAGGTCCTCCCGAGACGCTAGCCGCTCGACGAGTTGGGGTTCAAGGCCGCTTGGCACGGCGCGCGGACAGAGTGGGCGGGCCAGCGCCGCCCTTTTTCAGCGACCTGCCCTACCTCTCGTCGGCACGCCCAGCGCTCCCCGCGGGCGCCACGCGTCTGCCGCGACAGCGACGAGCCTCCTGTTCAGGAGGCCGGTGACGCCGTCGCGCCCTCGAGCTGTGGCCGCCAGGGCTCGAAATCGCCCCGCGGCAATACTTTTGAGCCATGCGCGAATTGAGTTTCGAGTCGACTCAGTCGATGGGCCAGTCGGAGTTCGCCGGCTGGGTCGAGAAGCGAGCGCGCTCGGACGACCATCGCTACGAGCTCCTCAACGGCAGGGTCGTGATGACGCCTCCGGCAGGACACCCGCACGGCTGGATAGAAGGCCGTTTCCAAAGGCTGCTTGGTAACTACGCCGCCGACAACCGGCTTGGCGAGGTATTCGGCTCCAGCCAGGGGTTCGAGCTGCCCTCTGGAGACACCGGGGAACCCGATGTCAGCTTCCTCTCAGGCGAGCGGTGGTCCCAGACAACCCCACGCCTGGCCGCTTCTTGAAAGTGGTGCCGGATCTCGTGGTCGAGATCGCCTCGGAGCTGACGGCCTCGCGCGACCGCGGTGAGAAGAAGGCCATCTACGAGCGCAACGGAGTCCGCGAGTACTGGCTCGTCGACTGGCGCTCCCCGCGAGGTGACGGTCTTTGGCCTCGTCGGTGGGCGCTTCGACGAGGGAACGGTGTCCGGACCTACCGGTCGCGCCGTAAGCTCCGTGCTTGCCGGCTTCGAGGTTTCCGTCGGCGATCTGCTGGCCCACTGACGCAGCGGAGTCGGGGCCCGTTGGCAGCAGAAGCCCGCTCGCCTTCCCCCTCGCTCTGCCCCTCTTCACCTTTCGCGGAGGGGGCGACGAGGAGGCAAGGCGAGTGGCGCACGGCGACAGGAGCCCGGACAAGGAAGGCCGTCCGCCGACCGGGCTCGGCCACTACCTGCGGGACATCGTCTACGGCGCCAACGACGGGGTGATCACCACGCTGGCGGTCATCGCCGGCGCCTCCGGCGCGTCGTTCTCCCGCGAGGTCGGCATCATCCTCGGTCTGGCCAATCTGATCGCCGACGGCATCTCGATGGGGACGAGCAACTACCTCGCCCTTCGCTCGGAGCTCGAGCAGACGCACGTCTCCATCCAGCTCGAGAAGCCCTGGCGCCATGGGACCGCGACCATCCTCGCGTTCGTCGCCTCGGGATCCGTGCCCCTCTTCGCCTTCCTGACTCCACTGCCGCCGGGCCCGCTTTTGTTCCTGGTGGCGCTCGGGATGTCGATAGTCACTCTCGGCTTCGTCGGCGGAGCCCGCTCCCGGTACGTCCAGGAGCCAGCCTGGAAGGAGGCGCTGCAGATGGTGGGCGTCGCCCTGGCCGCCGCGCTGAGCGCGTACCTGGTCGGCTGGGTCGCCGAGCTGCTGGTGGCTCGGCTCTAGGTCTGTCGAAGAACGCTTCGAGCGTTGTCGGACGGAGCCAAGATCGCACCGGGCCCTCGCCCGGCTGCGACTCGTGAACCAACAGCGGACTGGACGCTGAAGCTCCGTCGAGAGAACCCTTCTCAACCTCGCTTCTGCCCCTCTTCTTCATCCGCGCACGCAGGCTGCCGGGACGACGGCGCTCCGCACGACGCTCGTGGTGGCTCTTGGTTCAAATCACAGCCGGGCGGGAGGACCGACGAGAGGGATCCGGGCGACCGTTACGGGCCCGACTCCGCCTGCCCCGAGCCCGTCGAGGGGCTCGGGCCGACCGGAGGGGGCGAGCCGAGGTCGGGGTGACTTCCCGACGCCTCTTTTGCGCCCCAACCATCCGAGACGCCCCGCTACTTGGCGGCCGCTCGCTTCGCGGGCACCTCCTCGCGAAACACGAGGATGCCCTCCTCGACGAACCGCTGGAGGATGCGCAGCGCCTCGAGCTCGCCCATCGGCGCCTCGCGCACGGTCTGCCGCAGGTTGTGCGTCTGGTCGATTCGAAGGAGCAGGTAGCGCTCGGCCGGCGGCAGGTCGAGCCGGCCGAGCTCGTGCGCGTCCGGGCCGATGTGGGGAACGCCCTCGGCCGAGAGCAGCTCGTCGGCGAGTCGGAGGGCCAGCTCGACCCGCGCGTCGCGCAGCACGACCGAGGCGACACGCGAGGGCATGCCCGCCGAGGCCAGGGTCGCCAGGGTCACCGCCTCGGCCGGCCGGCCAATAGCGAGCAGCCGCTTGGCCAGCTCGAGCCTGTCGCGCGCCAGCTCGCGATCGCTCGGCGGCACGTCTTGCGCCGGCACGACCTCCAGGAACCCCTTGTCGACCAGCCCGGCGAGGCGGCGATAGGCGCGATACTCGCCGTCGCGAAAGGCGTCGAGCGCCTTGCGGACCGTCAGCCCCTCGCGCGCAAGCTCGACGATGATCTCCTCGTCCGGCTGGACCGCGTGCCCGTGCTTCCCGTCCACGGCGAGCAGCTTTGCCTCCGGCGAAGGGAAGAGCTTGCGAAACCTGCGCCACTCGCGCGCCCGGTGCAGCGCCTCGCGATGCAGCTCGCTCAGCCGCACCGCGACCTCGAGCCCCCGCGCCTCGGCGACCTCGCCCGGCTCGAAGAGGTAGGTGCCGTGCGTCCAGCGATAGCAGTCGAGCAGGCTCTCGCGGATCTTGAGCAGCAGCGCCTCGCGCACGCGCGGCTCGTCGAGCGCGCCGCGCATCGGCAGCACCTTGCCGAGCAGCACCCGCTTGGCCTCCTGGTCCCAGAAGGCGCTGGCCGCCTCGTGGCTCGAGACCATGCCGTAGTCGACCATCATCTGCCCGAGGTACTCGCGCGGCTCCGAGCTCGAAGCCCGCACCACCGCGCCCTTCGACAGGTCGAACGAGCGACGAAGCGCGCCGCGCTCGAGGGTGAGCAGGCCGGTCGCTTGGCGCTCGGCAAGCAGCGGGACGAGCTCGAGGACAGGGTAGCTCTCGAGCTCACCGCCGAGGCTGCGCAGGTCACGTTCCATCAGGCCTCCGGGTTGCGTTCACTCGCTGCCCTGACGAGACGCGCGCGCGGGTGAATGGTTACGAAGCGGCCGAAGCGCGCTGACTGCGCGAATCGCCATCCCCGCGGCCGCCGGCCCTTCGGGCCACCGCTTGACCGGCCGGCCTCCGCCCGTCGAGCGCGCCCGCGGGAGGCGCCCGAAGCGCCCCGGGAGCGCGCCTCGATGCCGCGTGGCAGCCAGGCTCCGCCTCGGCTAGTCTGTCGCGCCCCCGCAACCTCGGAGAAGACACCTTGGCGCTCCCCAGCTTCCTCGACCGCATCCAGATGCTCGACGAGCCCCGGCTCGCCCTCTTCGACGCCGACGGCACGCTCTGGGAGAACGACATCGCCGACGACTGCACGGTCTGGATGATCGGCACCGGCCGCATCCGCACCGGGCACAGGTGGGCCGACTACAAGCGCATCTATGCCGAGGATGCGCCGGCGGGCTGTCGCTACCTGCTCACGTTCTACGAAGGCATGCGCGCCGCGGACCTGACGCGCCACGTGAACGCCTACTGGAACGAGTTCATGAAGCTCGACTACATCGAGCAGCCGGTCGAGGTGCTGCACCACTTGGCCGCCAGTGGCTTCGAGATCTGGGTCGTCACCGGCTCGCCGACCGACCTGCTCTTCCCGCTGCTCGATCGGCTGCCCGTTCAGAAGATCGTCGGCATGGACTTCGAGATCGACCCGAACGGCGTGCTCACCGGCCGCCACAGCGGAATAAGCTGCGCTGGCGAAGGCAAGGCCGAGAAGGTGAGCAGCCTCTGGCGCGGGCCCATCCAGTTCGCCGCGGGCAACGCCCGGCTCGACGAGGCGATGATGCGCCTGGCGCGCGACGTCACCTGGGCGGTCCACCCTCACCCCGATCTCGAAAAGGTCGCGCGCAAGGAGGGCTGGGAGATCAAGCCGTCGCCCAGGCCGCCGTATGGCACGACCGGCTGGCTCACGCTCGAGCAGGAGCTCGCCGAGCGCGGCATGACACTCCCTGCGCCTTGAGCTCGCCGGCCTCGCGCCCGTCACGAAGACCAGCTTCCGTTCGACGATTCCAGCGCCCGACTCGCCAGCCCCTCTTGCCCCTCCCCGCGGACCGGGTTAGGCGCACCCGTCAGAAGCCCCCCCGGCCCAGCTCATGAGGATGGACATGGAAGCCCAGAGCACCCTCGAGAAAGCAGCGCCTGTCGCCCCCAGCGCCAAGGCGGCCCCGACTCCGATCGCCTATTCGCTCGGCGAGGAGATAGCCAACGCGGTGACGCACGGGATAGGCGTCGCGCTCTCGATCGCCGCGCTGACGATGCTCGTCATCTTCTCGAGCATCTACGGAAACGGCTTCCACGTCGCGAGCTCGATAGTCTACGGAATCGCGCTCATCCTGCTCTACTCGGCCTCGACGCTCTACCACGGCATCCAGGCGCCGGCCGTGAAGCGCGTCCTCAAAGTCATCGACCACTCGGCCATCTACCTGCTGATCGGCGGCACCTACACGCCCTTCACCCTGGTCACTCTTCGCGCCGAAGGCGGCTGGTGGCTGTTCGGCCTGGTCTGGGGAATCGCCGTCGTCGGCATCGCGGTCGAAGCCTTCTGGGTCTACCGGCCGAAATGGATTACGGCAGTCGGCTACATCGCGATGGGCTGGCTCATCATCTTCAAGATCCAGACTCTGCTCGTCGTGCTCCCGGTGCCGGGGCTCTGGCTGCTCATCGCCGGCGGAATCACCTACACGGTCGGCACCGTCTTCTACGTGCTCAAGAGGGTTCGCTACATGCACGCGGTCTGGCACGTCTTCTGTCTGGCGGGCAGCATCCTGCACTTCCTCGCCATCGTGCTCTACGTGCTGCCGTCGGCAAGCTAGAGGCGGCAGCTTCGCCCCCGGCGCGGGGCGCGCGCCCTGCTCGCTAGAGATCGCCACAGGGCTGCCTCGGGCTCGCTTCGCCTCCGGGGTGCGAGCGCCCCGCGGGGCCACCGCGCAGAGCGCTACAGCTTCCCGAGCAGCTTCCAGACGAACGCGTGGAACTTATGAAAGCCGGCAGGCTGCGCGTACATCATCACGCAGGCGCCGTGGACGGCCGGGATCCCCTTCTCCTCGCACAGCTTGATCGCCGCCGGCGACTCCGAGCCCTGTTGCATCCACACGCGTTTGATCCCGAGCCTCACGCAGTCCTCGACGACCTTCTCGGTCTGCGCGGGCGGCACGACGGTGATGACCCCGCCCACCGTCTTCGGCAGCTCGTCGAGGCTCTTGAAGCAGCGTTCGCCCTCGACGGTCTCGGCCTTGGCGTTGACCGGGAAGACCTCGTAGCCCTTCGCACGAAGCTCCTTGAGCGCCAGGTTTCCGAACCCGCGGGTCCGCGAGACGCCGACGATTGCCAGGCTCTTCTCCGCGACGAACTCTTCCTTGAGGCCCATCGGGCTTTCTCCTCTTGAGAGGGAATCAGGCGCCCGCAGCCTGCGCCCGCGCCCCCGCGCTGTCCAGACTCGCCGCGACCTCCCTCGCCACCGCACCCCAGAGCTTCTCGAACTGCCGCTGCCCGAAGCGGCTGCCGCTCGCGAGCCACCCCGCGTAGTCGGACGCGGCGCCCGCTCCGTCGAACTGCCCGACGACGTCGAGGTGGTCGGCTTCGGCCACGTGCAGCAGCTCGCCCCAGATCGCGCTGAGCGTCGGCACGATGCCGTCGTTGCTCCGTGGCGTGCACGGGGCGCCGAGCGCCTGCTCGAGCATCGCGGCCTGCTCGCCGGTCGGCTCGGGATAGGGGTAGGCCTCGTGGTAGCGGCTCGCTATCAGGTAGGTGAGCGAGTAGAGCCCCATCGACAGCGGCGTGTAGACCGAGCGGATCTTCGACCGGACGAAGCTCCGGGGCGGCGGGGGCGCGGCCGCGATCACCGACGAGTAGCGCACGCCCGGGCGGTTGGTGACCGCGGCGTTGAAGATGTCCATCGCCTCGGGAGTGAGCTGAACGATCGCGCCCTGGTCGTGAGCGACCGACCGGATGAAGTCCCAGACCGGGCCGTCGTCGTTCGCCTTGATGTCACGCAGCAGCCGTTCGGCCAAGAAGTCGAGACCGGTGTTGCGCTGTCCGAACAGGTCGTCGAGCCGCGCGATGAGCGAGAGCACCTGGGCGCCGAGCGCGATCGCGTACCGGCCGGGCCGCGACGCCGAAGAGCTGGCGAGCGCGAAGAGGATGTTGCGCCCCTGCAGGCCGTTGAAGAACAGCGCGATGGGCGTGCCGTAGTGTGGGGTCGCGACGGTGACCACGCCACGCAGCTTGCGGCCGATGCGCTCCTCGAGGTCGCCGGCGACGAGCTGCACGCCGGGGGTGGCGGCCATGCGCGCGTCGAGGCCGCCGGTCGAGTGACCGACGAGCACCAGGTCGCTCGCCTCGAGCGCGCCCAGCCCCTCGATCGTCTGCAGCAGGTCCGCCGCGCGCCGCCGGATGGAGCTGGTGGGCAGCGTATGCAGCTCGACGACCTCGGCGTCGGCCCCAAGCTCGGACAGCTTGCGCTCGAGCAGCGGCTTGACGCCGTTGAAGTAGTTGAGGTCGCCGAACTCCTTGAATCCAAAGAAACCGGGGACGAGGAAAACCATCTGCTTCATCGGTCGCTCCTTGGACAAGAGGACAGGCTCGCTGCCAGCGCGGGCGGCTCCCGTCGCAGCGCCAGCGAGCCTTGGTCGCTCTTAACAGCTCGAGCACTTCGCGACTACCCGGGATCGACGCTCGAGGTCGGCAGCGCCCGAGGAGCAGGCTGGCGGCCGTCGCCGCGGCACCCGGGACGAGCCCCAAGCCGAGAGGCACGGAGAGCCGCGTGGGCCACCGATGCCCGCCGCGGCTCTCCTTACCGTTTCGGCTGTCCGGACGAACAGCCGGTCGAGGCTCACTCTTCGGCGGCCGTCTCCCCCTTGAGCGCGAGCACAGCGTCGCCGAACCGCTCGTGGTTGGCGAGCCAGGCCGCGGCGTTCTTCACGTACCTGCCGGTCCCGGCGGTGTCCCACTTGTTGTAGAGCCGCGTGAAGCCACCATCGAGGATCGCGCGCTTGCCGTCGCGCTCGTAGACCGCGGCGACGAGGTTGTCGGCCGAGCCGTAGATGAGCGGGGTGAGCGAATCGTTCGGCTGGATGGTGGCGATGGTGATCCCTTCGTAGATGTGCTCGAGCCCGGTGCTCAGCAGGTGTGCTCGCCTCAGCCCGCGCTTGCCCGGCCGCTGCTGCAGGCCAACGGTCATGTCGCCGTGCAGATTGCCGAGCATGCGCGCGCCGAGCAGCGCCTCGGCGACGAAGTTCGCATCCGCGTAGAACGGGTCGTTGTCGCCCCAGATGTAGACGCCGTGGCCGGCCTCGAAGAACTTGCGGATGACCTTCAGGTGCCCCTCGCCGAGCTTGCGGCTCTCGCCGGAGATGAGCCAGAGCTGGTTCGACTTCGCGAGCGCCTCCTCGAGCTGCGCGGGGCTCGGCGCGCGGTCGTTGAACCGGTAGACCGAGAAGCCCTTCTCGTGCAGCGCCGCGCGCGGCCTCTCGAAGTCGAAGGCATAGAACTGCAGGACGGTGACCGTCTGGCCCTCGAAGGCCCCGTCGACGGCGAGGTCGTAGCCGTTTCCTGCGGCGTTGCCGTAGGAGTCCTTGGCGGCCTCGCGCTCGACCTCCTGCAAGGTGACCTTGCCCTGCGCGTCGCGCACCTCGACGCGGGCGCGCTCGCGCGGCGCGTTCACCCCGGCAAACTGGGAGTATCGAGCCTGGGCGACAAGGGGAACGGCCAGAAGGCACGCGGCGGCGACCAGCGATCTCACGGTCGGATTCATGGGCAGCTCCTCGCTGACGGATTCGCGAAGATGAACGGGCCGGCCCGCGAAACGATCTGCCGCCTTCCGCATCGCGCCAGCCGTACGGAGGCCGGGCGCGCGACAGCCAAGAATCGCGCCTGCCCGCCGGCTCCGAACCCGATCTGGCCTACCCGAGAAGCCCCTCGGCCCCGCCCCGAGGCCCGGACGCGGCGGCTCCGGAATCGACCGACAGTCCTTGCCGGTGTATGAACGAGGGGTGCATCGCCAGTCCACAAGGATGCCCGGCGACTACTCGGAGGATGCTTTTTTCGGCGGCCTGGACGGCCCCTCGTGCTCAAGAACCGTGACGCCCATCCCGCTGAGACTCAAGCTTTCCTATTCGACTGAGGAGGAGTTCCTCGTCAGGTTCAGCCCGAGCTTGTCGCGAGGCGGGGTCTTCGTCTCCACGAAGAACCCCAAGCCGCAAGGGACCCTGCTCGCCTTCCAGTTCGTGCTCGCCGACGGCACCACGGTGCTCGCCGGCGAGGGCAGGGTCGTGCGCTCGACGCCGCCCGGCCTCGAAGAGCGCCCGGGCATGGTGCTGCGCTTCACCGACCTCGACTCGCACAGCCGCGGGCTCATCGACCGGGCCACCGCGATGCGCGAGGGGGTTCCCGAGGCCCCGCGCCCGACCCAAGCCCCGGTCGTCTCGACCCCGGACGCCGCGGACGAGCGCCGGCGGCGCCGGCAGGCCATCTTCGCGGCGATGCAGGTGCAGACCTCGCCCTCGGGCCCCGAGCCCGTCATCGGCATCGACCTGGGCACGACGATCTGCCGCGCGGCCGTGCACCACGGCGGCCAGGTCAAGCTGCTGCCGCTCGAGGGCAGCAGCACCGCGCTGCCCGCGTACCTGGCCCAGGACGAGCGGGGCCGCATGTTGCTGGGAACCCGCGCGAAGGCCCACCAGCTCGTCGATCCGCGCAGCACCATCTTCGGAACCAAGCGCCTGCTCGGTCGCCGTGCCCGCGCCGCCAAGGTGCGGGAGATGGCCGAGCACTTCCCCTACGAGATAGGCGCCGACGAGGCGGGCAACGCCACCGTCAAGCTCGGACAGACGGTCCTCTCGCCTGCCGAGATCGCCGCCTACCTGCTCGCCGAGGCCCGCAGCCGCGCTTCCGAGACCCTGGGCCGCCCGGTGACCCGCGCGGTCCTCTGCGTACCGGCCTACTTCAACGACACGCAGCAGCAGGCCATCCGCCAGGCCGCGCGGCTCGCGGGCCTGACGGTCGAGCGCGTGCTCACCGAGCCGGCCGCCGTCGCCATCGCCTACGGGCACGGCCGCGGCCTCGCCCGAAAGCGCCTGCTCGTCTACGACCTGGGCGGCGGGACCTTCGACGTCTCGGTCATCGAGGTGACCGGCGACGACTTCACCGTCATCGCCGCCGGGGGCGACAACTTCCTCGGCGGCCTCGACTTCGACCTGCGCATCTCCGCCTGGCTCGAGCAGCACTTTTGCAAGACGGCCAGAGGCGGCCCGGTCGAGGATCCGATGACGCGCCAGCGGGTCCACGACGCGGCCGAGACCGCGAAGATCGCCCTGTCCGAGAGGCGCGAGACGCGCGTCCACGTCCCCTGGGTCGCCCACCGCGGCAGCGCCCCGGTCGACCTCGACGTCATCCTCGGTCGCGACACCTTCGAGCAGCTCACCGGCGATCTGGTCGAGCGCACGCTCTTCGTCACCCGGGCGGTCCTCGAGGCCAAGCAGCTCCCACCTTCGGCTGTCGACGAGGTGGTGCTCGTCGGCGGCCAGAGCCTGACGCCGCTCGTGCACGCCTCGCTCGAGGCGATGCTCGGGCGGAGCGTGCCGCGCGAGGTCGACCCGCAAAACGCGGTGGCCATCGGCGCGGCCATCGTCGGTCGGGCCATCCGCGACGACGACCCGAGCGTCTTCGCCCTGCGCTTTACCGAGGTGCTCTCCTCGCCCATCGGCATCGCGCTCGCCGACGGGCGCTTCTCGAGGGTGCTCGACACCAACACGCCGCTGCCCTGCGAGAAGACCTGCGTGGTGCCGGCGCGCCCGGGCGAAGGGCTCGAGCTCGCCATCTACCAGGGCGAGCGCGCGCTGGCCGATGAGAACGAGTACCTCGGGGCGCTGCGCGTGCAGAACGACGGGCGGTCCGAGGTGAGCCTGGTCTTCTCGGTCTCGCGAGACGGCGTGCTCTCGCTCTTCTCGCGCACCGAGGAGGGCGAGCGCATCGCGCTGACGCTGGCGACCGCCGACGCGCCCGAAGAGCTGCGCCGGGAGATGCTCGCCGCGGCCCCGCTCCCCGACGAAGCTCCGAAGGACAAGGGGCTCTTCGACGGTCTGAAGAAGAAGCTGCTCGGCCGCAGGTAGGCCAAGGCTCGGAGGGCCGGCCTTTTCCGGCGTGGCGATCCGCCAGATCGCCAGCACGAAGGCTGGCGCGCCGGGCCTTCATGTCGGCCGCGCCTCTGCCCGATTCGTCGACGGGCGCATTGCCTTGCGCCCCTACCGGCCTGCGACCGATCGCTTGGGGTGCGGGCAAAGCCCGCGCTGTCGGCGCTCGACTGTCGTTTGTCTGCACGTCGCTCCAACGGAAGCCCCACGCAGGCCGCTTCACCAGCCGAGCGTCCCTGGCCACCTCGACTGCAGGACCAGCTCTCGAGGGCCATGCACGCTCGACGTCTCGTCACCTCCTCGGTGCTTTTCGCCGCCTGCCTTGCCGCCGCCGGCTGTCGCTGCGGAATGAAGCCCGAGGTCCAAGGCGTCGTGGTCGCGCCGGGCGCCGGGAGGGTTCAGGTCGACTGGCAGCGCACCGCCGGCGCGGGCAGCTACGACGTGTACTGGGACAACCAGCCGGACATCGATCCCTGGGCCCCCGCGCACGTCGAGCGCCTGCAAACACCGCCGCTCGTCCACACGCCGGTGACCAACGGCAGGCTCTACTGCTACCGCATCGCCGCGAACCACAAGGGCCGGCCCTCCAAGTCGTCCGCCGCCCACTGCGCCGTTCCGCGCGCCGAGAACAAGCCGGTCCTCGGCTCGCTCGATCCGCCCGCGTTCCGCCCGGGCAAGGCCTTCACGATGACGGCCTTGGGCGCGCACTTCACGGCAGCCGCCCGCGTGCTCATCGACGGCAGCCCGGTCCCCACGCGCGTGGTCTCCGAGTCGCAGCTCGTCGCCTCGATGCCCGCGCTTCCGGGCGAGAAGGCGCACGTGGTCGTCGAGCAGGGAATCGAGCTGTCCAACCCGCTCGAGCTGGTCGCCGGCGACGCCCCGCCGCGCATCGCCGATCCCGGTCCCCAGCAGGTCGCCGAGGGCGAGCTGCTCGAGCTGCGCATCGAGGCCACCGACCCCGAGGGCGACGAGGTGCGGCTGTTCGTCCACGAGCTGCCGCCGGGCGCGCGTTGGTCGGAAGAGACGCGGACCCTCAGCTTCCGCCCGACCTTCATTCAAGGCGGCCGCACCTGGCGCGTGGTCATCGACGCCGACGACGGGCTGAGCACCGCGCACCATTCGTTCGAGCTGCGCGTCCTCGACACCATCGGGCCACCCGAGCCCCGGGTCGTCAGCACGACGCGGCAGGGCTCCTGTCAGAAGGTGAGCCTCGAGCAGCGCACCGACTCCTTTCTCGACAGCCAGGGGCACGCAGGCCGGGGCTTCGACGCGGTGCTCGTCGTGCCCGACGCGGCGAGCGCGGAGAACAAACTCCCGGTGCGCGTCCAGCTCCACGGCTTCTCTTCGCGCCTGGCCGCCGAGTGCTCGACCCGCGAGCTGCGGCTCTACCCGAGCGATCCGGCGAACACCTACTGGTGGGGCTACTCGGACCAGCTTCCCGGCGGCACGCCGGTCGCCGGCAGCGTGCCCGACTACACGGCCCGGCGCGTGCTGCACCTGCTCGACTGGACCCTGCGCACCTACCCGGGCGCCGACCCCGAGCGCGTCTACATCGCCGGCGGCTCGATGGGCGGGGCCGGGGCGCTCGCCCTCGGCCTGGGCTACGCGCGCCACTTCGCGTTCGTGCAGGCGCTCGTCGCCCAGAGCGTCGCGCGGCTGCACCGGCCCTCGCGCATCGCGCAGCTCGAGACGCTCTGGGGAACCCCCGCGCTCAACCTGCCCGGAGGCGGGGCGCTGGGCGTCTGGGACGAGCTCGACATGACCCGGCTGCTCCTGCAGGTCCCCGAGGCGCGCGAGCAGTTCGTCTTTCTCAAGCACGGCAAGGACGACCCGACGATCCACTTCTCGGCCGCCGTGGGCGCCAGCCCGCACACGGGAAAGTCGTTCTACGCGGCGCTCGGGTCCGAGCATGTCGGCCACTACGCGGTCTGGGATGAAGGCGGGCACTCCGAGCCCGATCCGGTGCTCGGCCAGCGCTGGTGGGACTCGGGCTGGGACCCGATTCACGATCCGGTCGCCTTCGTGCGCCGCGACCGGGCCTTTGCCTCCTTCTCGCGCAGCTCGGGCGACCGGGATCCCGGCAACGGCTCGGGCAACGGTCGGCGCGCGTGGAGCGAAGAGACGGGCTTCGCCGGCAGCCCCGGCGTCCAGGGCGACACCGGCTGGAGCGGGCAGTCGGCAGGGGCGCTCAACCGCTTCCTGCGCTGGGATGCGACCGCGCTGGTCGATACCCGGGACTACTTCGAGCTGCCGCTGCGCGCGCTCGACGCCGCCGGCGGCGCCCCGCCGCGAGAGGGCTATCCGACGACCGGCGATCGGCTGGAGTCTGGCCCGACGCTCTGGGCCGATGTCACCATCCGCCGCGCCCAGGCCTTCGTGCTGCGCGGCGGCGAGAGGGTGCGCTGGCGGTTTGGAGCCGACGAGGGCACGGCAAAGGCTGCGCCCGACGGCACGCTGACGATTCCCCAACTGCCGCTGACCGCCGGCTGGAAGAGCCTGGTCCTCGAGCGGGACTGAAAGCGGGCCGAAGAATCGTCCGAGCGATCACGGGCCAAGCCCGAGGCCCTTCGACAGGGAGAGCCTTGGCCTCGCCCGGAACCCGAGCGATCGGTCGCAGGTCGAAAGGGGCAAATAGCAATGCGCCCGTCGAGGAATCGAGCAGAGGCGCAGCCGATTCGAGGGTTCCCGGCCGCCGGAACGAAGGCCGGCGCTCCCGAATCGTGGTGCCGCGCGACGAATCTCGAGGGAGGCCGCAGCTTGCCAGGCCGAGGCCGCCGGAGCCGCCCACAGCGGCGCTCGATTCGATCTGCAGGCCAGTCACCCCGGCTTATTCACGGCCGGGCT
>DHSB01000196.1:15404-19731 GCA_002408385.1 Myxococcales bacterium UBA5297 | reverse complement strand
TGTCGCTGGCAGGTGGCGGCGGCGGGACGGGCGGCGCGACGAGCGGCGCGGCGGGGAGCGCGGGGGCGTCGCCTGCGGCGGACGCCAGAGGCGCAGCGTCGGGCGCCCCCGCCTCGGCAGATGCGGCCTCGGGTGGGATGACGGGTGCCACGGCCGGCGCCTGGGCGGTGTCCGGAAGCGTCGCCCAAGTCGTCGGCACCTGCTCGTCGGCCTCGGGCGTGGCGGCCAGGCTGAGCGAGGGCACGCAAAGAACTGCGAAGAGAAGAAGCCTCTCGAGCATGTCGGGTCTCCCTAGGAAGCGGCTCTATCATAGCGGTCATCGACGTACTCGGTGCCCGCGGAGTCGGGGTCAAAAGGCGCACGAATGCGTGTGCTAGAGTCGCCCCTTCTCTGGGGATACGGGCATGGCGCTGCAAATCGGAGGGAATTGCCACTACCACCCGATGCGCGCCGGCATCGGCGTCTGTGTCGAGTGCCGCCAGGTGATCTGCGTCGAGTGCACCACTCAGTTCGACGGGATCAATCGGTGCGCCGCCTGCCTGGCCAAGATGAGCCGGGTGGCACCGGGTAAGGCCGCGGCCTCGGACTTCCGGGTCGCGAGCATCGCCGCGCTGCTCGGCGTCTTCGGCGTCGTCTGGGGCGCGGTCTACTGGCTCGTCTCGCTCGTCGCCTCCTAAATGGCACTCGTCGCTCCAGACCTGCGGCCGCGCGGGCCGGTCGAGCTCTACGACGCGGCCATCCACCTTTGCCTGCGCGGGCGCACGGCGCTGCCGGCCCTGTCGCTCGCGGGCGCGGTGCTGCCGGCGCTATCCGGGCAGTGGCTCGTCTACCTGGCCCTTCACGGCAAGCCCTTTGGCCTCGCCGCCGCGGTCTTCGCCGCGGGCCTGATGCTGCGCTCGGTCTTCGTGGGGGCGGCCTCGCTCGCCGGGCAGGCAGCGCTCGAGGGCGCGCCGATCGGACCCTACGAGGCGCTGCGCAAGGCGTTTCGCCGGGCGCCCTCGCTGATGAGCGCGGGCGGGATGCTCTTCCTGATTGGCTGGCTGGTCACGCCGGTGACCCTGGGGCTTGGCCTCGCGCTCTGGGCGCCGCTCCACGGCGCCCACGCCCTCGTCGCGCGGGGCGAGGCGGGGCCTTTCAGCATGGGGCGCGCCTGCCGCGCGAGGCTCGGGCGCGAGCCGAACTTTCTGGTGCGGGTCCTCCACCTCTTCGCGATCGTCGTCGTCCTCGTCAACTTGCACACCGGGATCGCGGCCGGGCTCCATCTCGGGCGCACGCTGTTCGGGCTCGACACCGCCTTCCTCGAGCGCTTCGGCTCTCTCGACAACGGGGTCTACCTCGCCTTCCTGGCCGCGCTGGCGTTCGTGGCCCTGGAGCCTGTCAAGACCGCCCTCGGCCTCTTGCTGCTCGTCGATGCCCGCGTTCGCAGCGAGGGGCTCGATCTGCTGGCGGCCACCGAGCGCCTCTCCTCTCGACACCTCAAGTCGGCCGCCGTCGCGCTCTTCGCCATCGCCGCGCTCGCGTCGCCCGCCGGCCGCGCGTGGGCGCAGGCCGAGTCCGACGCGGCTTCCCGCCTCGAAAACCTCGCAGCCAGGCTCGAGATCGACTCCGATCCGCACGTGCGAAAAGGTCTCGAAGCCGCGGGCCGGCTCGAGGGACCCGAAGCGCTGGCGCTGCGGCGCTTCGCCGAGCAGGCCGAGGCCGGCTTGCAGGACGGCGAGCTCGACGCGGTCACGCTCGCGTCCCGGCTGAAGGGGGCCCTCGAAGAGGCGCGTGGCGCTGCCGCCCCGCGGTCGGTTCGCCTCGACGCCCGGAAGGTCGCTCGCTCCATCCTCGCGCGCCCCGAGTTCGACGCGCCCGAGGAGGAGCGCGCGAGCGTCGGCGAGGAGCGTGAGAGCCTGCTCGCGCAGTTGCTCCGGTGGCTGTTCGGCCGCACCGAGAGGCCCGAGCAGCCCGAGGCGCCGCGCCGATGCGGCCTCGAATCGGAGCCGCGCGAGCTGGGCGGCGGGGTCAAAGGCGGGACCTTCGAGATCCTCACGCCCGTCCTCGTCGGCTTGGCCATCGTCGCCGTCGTCTGGCTGATCGTCGCCCTCCTGCGGCGGGACTGGCGGCCGCGGCCCGGGCTCGCCGACGGGGCGGCGGCAGGCGGAGCCCAAGCGGCGCAGGAGGAGATTCTCTCGGCGCTGGCGAAGCCCCCTGAGGGCTGGACCAGCGAGGCCGACCGGCTGGCGGCGCGCGGCGAGTTCCGCGAGGCGGTGCGCGCGCTCTACCTCGCGGTCCTCTCGGCGCTGCACCGCCGCGGCGAGATCGACTACGACCCGTTCCGCAGCAACTGGGACTACGTGCGCGCCTTCAAGGGCGGCGCGCAGGACAGACCCGCGCTTCGCTCGCTGACCTTGCGCTTCGACTACGCCTGGTACGGGCGCAGCGGCGCGACCGCCGACGGCTATGCGCTGACGCGCGATCTCGCGCGCTCCTTCCTGGAGCGGGAGGCGCGCGCCGATGCGTGATCGCTTCCCGCTGCTCGTCCTGGCGCTCATCGTCTTCGCCCTCGCCGGAGGCTGGCTCCTGCAGCAGTCGGCCTCCCGCGGCCGCTTTGCCGAGCCGCTCTCGACCTATCGGTCCGCGCCCGACGGCTCGCGCGCCCTGCTGCTGCTCGCCGCCGAGGCGGGGCTCTCTGTGCGCCGGCGCCACCTCGACCTCGCGCAGATCGAGCCCGAGGTGAAGGGCATCGCGCTGCTCGGCATTCGCGAGCTCGCGGAGGCCGAGCTCGAGAAGCTGCAGGCCTTCGTCGCCGCAGGCGGCAATCTCCTCATCGCCGCGGCGGCCGAGCCGGAGAAGAAGGGGTTTCGGCTCGACGACGTGCTCAAGGCTTCGCGGCCGCTGCTCGACGCCTTCCAGGTCGGGCTGACGCCCTGCGACAGCCCCGAGATAGAGCGCGAGCTGCTGCCGGCCGTCGCCTCGGCGCTTACCCGCGGGGTCGAGCAGGTCGACGCGCGCGTCGCCGGCTACCTCGGCCGCAAGGGCGGGGAGCCGTTCCTGCCGCTCATCGTCGACCCGCACCACGAGAACGACCCGGTCGCCATCGTCTTCCCGCACGGCGGGGGCAGGGTCGTCGTCCTCGCCTCGCCCGACCTCGCCTCCAACCGCGTGCTCGCTCGCGCCGACAACGCCCAACTCTGGTTGAGCCTCCTCGGCGCGATGGCCGGGAGCGGCGTCGTCGAGCTCGACGAGCACCACCACGGCTTCACCGGCCAGCGCTCGATCAGCGAGTACGCCCGGCGCTACGGCATGCACTGGGCGCTGCTCCAGCTCCTGCTCGCCGTCTGGCTCTGGGTCGCCTCGCACCGGCGCTTCGGTGCTCCGCGCGAGGTCGCGGGCGAGGGGCGCGTCGCCAGCGCGGACTACCTGTTGGCGATGGCGCGCATCTACCGCATCGGCGGGCACCGGGCGCACGCGGCCCGGCTGCTCGTCGACGGGCTCGCGCGCTTCCTGGCAGGCAAGGCGGGCCTGAGCCCGCACGCCGGAGTGCGGATGATCTCGGCGCGCCTCGCGGGACGCGGCCGGCGCGACTTGGCCCGAGCTCTGTCGGGCGTTGCCGAGGGCGCGGAGTCGGCCGCGCAGTCCGACAATGCGCTGCTCGCGTTTGCCCAGAGGTGCGCGAGCGCTCGAAAGCTCGCCGAGACCCGCGCGCCGCCGCCACGCAAGGGACTCTTCCATCGTGAGCAAGGCGTGGCCCGCCCGCCCAAACACCCGACACGACCCCAGGTCGACAGGAGCACCCGATGATCCATCCACCGAGCGCAGCGAGCGGCAATCCGCTCCCGCCCGAAGGCGCCCAGCTCATCGACGCCGCGGCCCGCGTGCGCGAGGCCGTCCTCGCCGAGGTCCGCAAGGCGGTCGTCGGCCAGGACGAGACGCTGGACCTGTTGCTGTGCGGCATCGTGGCCGGCGGCCACGTGCTGCTCGAGGGCGTGCCCGGGGTCGCCAAGACCTTGATGGTGCGCGCGGTCGCCCGCGCCATCGCCGCGCGGTTCAAGCGCATCCAGTTCACCCCGGACCTGATGCCCGCCGACATCCTCGGCACCAGCGTCTTCGACCTGCGCCAGAACGTCTTCTCGCTCGCGAAGGGGCCGATCTTCACCGACCTGCTGCTCGCCGACGAGATCAACCGCGCGCCCGCGAAGACCCAGGCCGCGCTGCTCGAGGCGATGCAGGAGCGCACCGTCAGCCTCGAGGGCGCTCACCACACCCTGCCGTCGATCTTCACCGTCTTCGCCACCCAGAACCCGGTCGAGTCCGAGGGGACCTATCCGCTGCCCGAGGCCCA
>DHSB01000196.1:14599-15275 GCA_002408385.1 Myxococcales bacterium UBA5297 | reverse complement strand
CCGAGGCCCAGCTCGACCGCTTCCTGCTCAAGATCGAGGTCGGCTACCCCGCGCCCGATGAGGAGGACGCGATCCTCGAGATGGTGGACAAGGGCTTCGACGCCGGGAACCTCGATCGCGCCGGGGTCGGCCAGGCGGTCTCCATCGAGCAGCTCGTCGCCCTCCGCGGCGCGCTCTCCGCGGTCGCGGTGGAGAGGCCGGTGCGCGACTACCTGAGGAAGATCGTCTCCGCGACGCGCGCCTCGCCGCGGGTACGGCTCGGCGCCGGCCCGCGCGCGGCGGTCCACCTGCTGCTCGCCTCGAAGGCGCTCGCGGTGTTGATGGGCCGCGCCTTCGTGACTCCGGACGACGTGCGCCGGCTGGTCGGGCCCGTGCTCCGGCACCGCCTGCTGCTCTCGCCGGACGCCGAGATCGACGGAGCGACCCCGCACGAGGTGCTCGAGGAGATCCTGCAGTCGGTCGAGGTCCCGCGGTGACCGAAGCCCGGGAGCGCGCGCGGGTGTCCGAGACCCGAGGGTTCGGCGGGTTCGTCCCGACCGGACGCCTCGTGCTGCTCGCGTTTCTGGGCGTCGTCCCGCTGCTGGTCGCCTTCGCCGCGCCGCAGCTTCGGCCTTGCGTGCTGGCACTCGACGCCGCGCTCGCCGGCTTGGTCTTGATCGACCGGCGGGCGGTGCTC
>DHSB01000196.1:13192-14478 GCA_002408385.1 Myxococcales bacterium UBA5297 | reverse complement strand
CGCCGGCTTGGTCTTGATCGCCCGGCGGGCGGTGCTCGGTCCCCGCCTCGAGGCGAGCCGCAACCCCAAGGGCCGCCTGCACCTCGGGGCCGAGAACCGCATCGTCATCCGCCTCAAGAACCTGCAGAACCGGCGCGTGCGCCTCGAGCTCCGCGACGACGCCCCAGTCGGGTTCGAGCTGAAGGGCGAGCGCATCCACGCGACGCTCGAGCCGTTCGAGGTGACGACGAAGACCTACCTCGCGACCCCGCCGAAGCGCGGCAAGTTCAGCTTCGGCGACCTGCACGTGCGCGCGGTCGGTCCGCTCGGCTTGTGCGCGGTCGAGCGCGCCTTCCCGGCGGGGATCGAGGTGCGCGTCTACCCGGACCTGCGCGGCGCCTCGCGCCTGCTGCTGGCCACCGCGGCGCGCGACCTGCAGAACCTCGGCCTGCGCCAGATCCGCCGCGACGGCGCGGGCACCGAGTTCGCGCGCCTGCGCGACTACGTGCAGGGCGACTCGCAGCGCGACATCGACTGGAAGGCCTCGGCGCGCCGCCACAAGCCGGTCACCCGGGTCCACGAGACCGAGCGATGCCAGACGGTCTTCCTGTGCGTCGATGCCGGCCGGACGATGGCCGCCCGCGTCGACACGCTCACCAAGCTCGACTACGCGGTCAACGCCGCGCTCTTCCTCGCCTTCGTCGCCATCCGCAACGGCGACCGGGTCGGCGTCGTCGTCTTCTCCGACGGGGTGCGCGCCTTCCTGCCGCCCGCGGCCGGGCGTCGCCACTATCGGCGCATCGTCGACACCCTCTACAGCGCCGAAGCCGCGCTCACCTTCGTCGACTACCAAGCCCTGTTTCGCGAGCTGTCGATGCGGTCGAGGAAGCGCTCGCTCGTCACCATCTTCACCGACCTCATCGACGAGGAGCAGTCGCGCTCGCTCGTCGCGCCGATCCACCGGATGGCGCGGCGGCACCTGCCGCTGTGCATCGCGCTGCGCGACCAGGGGATTGAGGATCTCGTCAGCCAGCGCCCGTTGCAGCCCGAGGATGCCTTCCGCCAGGCGGCCGCGCTCGAGCTGCTCGAGGAGCGCGAAGGGCTCAAGTCGCTCATCGCCCGCGACGGCGTGCAGCTCGTCGACGCCGCGCCGCGCGAGCTGAGCCTGGCCGCGGTCAACCGGTATCTGGAGGTGAAGCGCCGTGGCTTGCTCTAGCTCCGGTTGGCCGAGCGAGCCGCGCTCCGGATGGAGCCGGAACGGCTGGAGGCGAAACGGCTGGAGGTGGAAAAGATGGACGGCGGAGCTC
>DHSB01000196.1:0-12888 GCA_002408385.1 Myxococcales bacterium UBA5297 | reverse complement strand
TGGAGGCGAAACGGCTGGAGGCGCAACGGCCGGAGGCGGAAAAAATGGACGGCGGAGCTCCAGCTCCGCCACCTCCCCGATCTCACGCGGGCGAAGCAGGAGCGTCCTCCTCCATCCACCTCGAAAGCCCGTCGCCTACGCCTCAGCCCCGCCGCGTACAGGCCCTGCAGTCGAGCTGGGCCCAGCCTCCTCCCGCCCCACCTTCAGCAGGTAGAACGCGAGCAGCCCGGTCATCGCGGCCGCGAAGAGCAGCTTGACCACCGAGGGCAGATGCGGCTCGTGGATCTGCGAGATGGTCCCCTCGACGAGTCCGGCCACGACGAAGATCGGCAGCGTCCCGAGCACCATGCGGACCGCGAGCCTGCCGTCCTCGCGCAGCGCGGCGCCGCGCGAGCGCTCGCCCGGCGCAGCCATCGCGCGCCCGATGACCAGGCCCGCCGCGCCGGCGAGGCAGATGGCGGTGATCTCCGGGACTCCGTGCGGAAGGATCCACGCCCAGAACCAGAGGGCGTGGCCCTTGACCTCGTAGACCTGGGCGAGCGCGCCGATGAACAGCCCGTTGACGAAGAGCAGCACCACGGTGCCTATCCCCAGCGTCAGGCCGAGCGCGAAGGCGAGGAAGGCGACCTGGATGTTGTGCGTGAACAGGAAGCTCGAGAAGGCGGTCTGCGACTGCAGGCCCATGCCCTTCTCATTGTGGGCCTCCTTCGAGATGCGCTCGTCGGGGTCGAGCGACTGGTGCTGAGCGGGGACGAGGAAGATGCCGGCGCGCTCGTCGAGGTGCATCGCCGTCCAGCCGAAGAAGGCCCCGCCCCAGAACAGCGCGAACGCGGCCAAGACCGCCTTCCACTGCGAGCGCACGAGCCGCGGGAAGCCCGCGCCGAAGAAGCTCAAGATGTCGTGCAGTCGCGGCCGTTGCCCGGGATAGGTCTGCGCGTAGCCGCGGGCGACGAGGTCGTTGAGGTATTCGACGAGCTCGGCCGAGGCCGCTTGGGCGCGCGCCCAGAGCAGATCCGACGAGGCGGCGCGGTAGAGCCGGCCGAATTCCCGGGCTTCTTCGAGCCCGAGCGACTTCAAGCCCCGGCCCTCGATCTGATCGAGCAGCTTCGAGAGGCGCGTCCAGCGGGGCCGGCCCCGCTCGAGGAATTCGTTCAAGTCCACGCCCGCAAATTAGCAGAGCGCCGCGTGCTGGGAGCCGAGCGATGAGCGAGCCGCTGCGCAGACTCGAGTCCGTTCACGTCGTGCGGACTCCGGAGTACGTCGAGTTCGAGTTCCCGGTCGCCGGCCTGATGAGCCGCTTTCTCGCGTGGGGCCTCGACCTCATCGTCTCGAGCGCCGTGGCCGGGGCCATCACCTTCGTCGTCTGGGTCGTCGGCTTCCTCGTCCCCGGCTTCGCGCTGGCTATCACCTTCGTGCTCTGGTTCGTCGTGAACTGGGGCTACTTCATGGGCGCCGAGTACCTCTTCGCCGGCCGCACGCTCGGCAAGCGGGTCTTCGGCCTGCGGGTGATTCAGGAGAGCGGGGTTCGACTCGGCTTCTTTCATGCGGCCGTGCGCAACCTGGTCCGCGTGGTCGATCATTTGCCGGCCCTCTACCTCCTCGGCGGTGCGCTCGCCGCGCTCTCGTCGCGGGGCCGGCGCTTGGGCGACCTGGCCGGCGGCACGGTCGTCGTGCGCGAGCGCAGCCGCAAGATCCCCTCGGGCATCGCCAGGCCCGATGACGCGATGGCGCAGCTCGGCCCCCAGCGGCGGGCCGACGAGCGGGTGCGGCGCGCCTCGGTAGACGAGCGACAGCTCATCCTCTCGGCCGCGTTGCGCCGCGAAGAGCTCTCGATTCAGGCGCGGCTCGCGCTCTTTCGCTCGCTCGCGAGCTACGTCACCGAGCGGTTCGGGGTCGAGAGGCCCGAGCATCTGTCCGAAGAGAAGTTCGTGGTCGCGATAGCCGGGTTGCTCGTGGGCACGGCCGGCTTGAAGTAGGACGTTTGGGCTGAAGAGGTGCCGTAACAGGTCAACCGGTTGCTCCCCTAAATCCCCTCTTCCCGCGCAAGCGCGGGAGAGGGGACTTCCTCATTGGTCGCGCGCGAGTGGTTTCTGCGGCAATCCGGCCAAGGGACCGGTGAGGAGCTCGGTTCCCTCGACAAGCGCGGGAGAGGCCGGACCGCCGGGAACCACTGATCGGAGTGGCACCCGGGACCTCTTCGTTCAGAAAAACGCAACGATCAGTGGCCCCGCATACAAACGGGTTCCCACAACCACTGATCGGAGTGGCTCTCGGAACCTCTTCGTTTAGAAAAACGCAACGATCAGTGGCCCCCGCACACAGACGGGTAGGCGAACCACAGATCGGAGTGGCTCGCGTTGGCTCGCGGTGCCGGCTGGCGTGCGGATCGGCGTTCGAGCAGACCGGGCGAGGCGCCGGGCGTCACCCGTCTGCGTTCGAGGAGGGTCGGGACTCGGCCGAGCAATGCCGTCAAAGGACGCAGTCCGAAGCGGCCAAGAAAGCGCACTCCGGCCATGGAAGAACGCGCCCTCTGGAGGAACGGACGGACGATCCTCCGTCCGAATCGGGGCACGAAAGCTGTCGAACTTCGCTGGTTTCGTCCTCGGACCGTGTTACTCAAAGGCGCGCTGACCGGGGAGCCACATCGGTCACGCCGCTCTCGATGGCCGGGAGACGACGCAACACCCAGCGGCCCCGAAGGAGAGGCCGCCGCATGAATGAGAAGCTCGAGCTCCTGCTCGCAGAGGGCATCGTCGACGAGGTTCACGGCCGGTTGAAGAGCGGCAAGGAAGCCGAGGTGTGGATAGTCAGCCACGCCGGCGAGCTGGCGGCCGCCAAGATCTACTTCGAGCGCGAGGCGCGCCGCTTCCGCAACAACGCCGACTACAAGGAAGGGCGGGCGGTCTCCAATTCGCGCACCGCGCGAGCCATGGCGCGCGGGAGCCGGTTCGGCCGGGCCGCGGCCGAAGAGGCCTGGCGCTCGGCTGAAGCCGACGTCATGTTCAAGCTCCACGCGCACGGGGTGCGCACGCCCAAGCCGCTGCTGTTCTTCGAGGGCGTCCTGTTGATGGAGCTCGTCCTCGACGCTGAAGGCAACGCGGCGCCAAGACTCATCGACGCCGCGATCGATGCAGAGACCGCCGCCGCTCTGTACCGCGACCTGCGCGCTCAGGCGGTGCGGATGCTCGACGCCGACCTCATCCACGGCGACCTCTCGCCCTACAACGTCTTGCTCGCAGCGGCCGGGCCGGTCGTCATCGACTTTCCGCAGGCCATCGCCGCGGCGCACAACTCGCGGTCGGAGTTCTTCTTCAGGCGCGACCTGGAGAACGTGCGCCAACACTTGCTCGGCTTCGACCGGCGGCTCGAGGGGTGCGCCGGGGACGCGCGTGAGATCTGGCGCGCCTATTCGCGCCGCGAGCTGACGTCCGACTTTGTACCGACGGGCAGGGCGGTGGGACCGAAATCGGAACAGCAGCGCGCGAAGTCCCAGCCACCGATGGCGGGTCGTCGGACCGACGTTCTCCGACGGTTCGACGGCAGGCCAGCGTCCGGCACAGCCAAGCCGGCCGGGCCGCGCCCACAGGAACAGCGCGAGCGGGGAGGGGCTGCGCGGAATGGACCGCCGCGGCAGGGTACCGGCCAGCCGGCGACCCCGGACGCTCGGGGACCAGCGAATCCGAACGCTCGGGGATCGGCGAATCCGAACGC
Source organism: Myxococcales bacterium UBA5297 (assembly GCA_002408385.1). Classification (GTDB taxonomy): domain Bacteria; phylum Myxococcota; class Myxococcia; order Myxococcales; family UBA5297; genus UBA10939. Next base: position 9,177 of record DHSB01000196.1, on the reverse strand, counting down.
TCGAGGATCGGCGAATCCGAACGCTCGAGGATCGGCGAATCCGAACGCTCGAGGACCAGCGAATCCGAGTGCTCGAGGACCGGCGAATCCGAGTGCTCGAGGACCGGCGAACCGTGCCCCACCGAAGCGAGCGGGCCCTGTCGTCGAGCACGTCCGACGGCCTGTCGTTGCGGCGGCTCCGGCGGATGATGGGCGAGCGGCGCAGCCCGATTCGAAACCGCGCTTCCCCGGCCGTGGGCGCTCCTTCCGTCGATAGCAAACGCCTACGACCGCTTTCTGTCGGTGTTCGCGAGCTGGGCTGTTCGTCGATGAATCGATACGAAGGCCCGGAGCGCCAGCCTACGTGCTGGCGATTCGGTGGATCGTCATCCCTCGGACCGGCGCCCGTAGACCCGAGCTCAGGACTACGGAGGCAACCACCGGCACCGGTGGCCCGCCCCCTCCCGCGCGCACGACCACCATGCTCGACTTGAGTCGAGGAGGGCGCGACTGGGGCGCGTGGGTGCTTGCGCTCTCCATTTCGGCTTGGTCGCGCGTGCGGTGGACTGGTTTCGGTTCGGTGAGGGGGCGCCTCTAGCGCTTGCGAGCTCGTCTTGAAAAAGTGACGAGTCCACGCACCGGCAGTCACGATCGCCCCAGGCCCGCGCAACCAAGTGCGCGACGAGCACCGTGTTCGTGCGGGCCGTTTGGGCGGGGAGGAGGGCGGGCCATCGGTGGGCGAATCGACTCCAGACCTCCCGAACCACCGCAGCAGTCCCCTCGAAACTCGGCGCTGTCGCCAGCGCGCCGGTCAGCGTGTGTCTCGAGGCGTCTCGACAATCGACATCGACCTGAAAACCCTGCCTACACCTCGCCGATTGACGATCGAGCGGCCCTCGGGTGAAGAGTGGTGCCTTGAGACGGGCCAGTCCGAACCCGTGGGCGAGCAGCGGGGCAGGCACCTTGGAAAGACTTCGATCAAAAGGCCGCAGAGGGCTGCGAGTTGCCGGGAGCAGAGCGAGTCGAAACCTCTCGCTCGCCACAGCGCTTCTTCTCACCCTGGTTCCAGCCTGGGCAGTGGCCGAAGGCTCCGCGGAAGAGCCGCACGTCTCCGTTCCTGACGTCACCCGAGCGCTGGCGCTCGAGGCCTTCGTCTGGAACACCTCGCCCGTCGCGCTGTGCACCGGGATGGTGTTCGGTGGTGGGCTCGGGCTTCGGCATGCAATAGGGCAGGGCGGCCTCTTCCTCGGCGGCCGAGCCGCGTTCGGCTCCACCTCCGAGGCGACGGCTCAATGGAACCTGACGCACCTGCACGGTGTGGCGGCGGCCAGCGGCGGCTTCGAGCTGCGCGCCGGAGCCGGGCTGCTTCGCGGCGAGCTCGGCGTAGGCGCGATGGGGATTCGCCAGATCGGCCGGCGCCAGCAGTACGAGAGGTTGAAAGCCACGGGAATCGGGGACCTCGAGCGCGACGGATGGTCCTTCGGTCCGCTCGTCTTTCTGGAGCTCGGCGCGTCGGTCGTCTTCTACGAACCGTGGCGTGTCTTCGTTCAGCTCGGACCGGGCTTCACCGTGCAGCAGGTCTCAGGCAGCGCAGCGAGCCGCTGGATTCTGCAGAGCGGACTGGGGGTGGGGCGTGCGTTCTAGCCAGACCTTCCTCGCAATCGTCGCGCTTGTCTCCCTCTCCTGCGGGAACGGCGTCGACGACCTTTCGCTCGAGTCGGCGCCCCTCGGCTATGTCCGAGGGAAGGTCGACCTCGGCGCCATCGACGCCAAGAGCACAGGCAAGCCGCTGCGCGCGGCGCTCGTCTGGGGCGCGGTGCCCAACTACGTGCTCGCCTGCGTGAAGTACCCGCTCAACGCCGAGATTGCGCCGGCTTGTCCCAACCCCTTCGGCTTTGTTCCCGGGCTCGTCGAGGCCGAGGTCGAGGTCGGCGTCGACGGCAGCTTCACCCTCCCGTTGCGCAGGTTGCCCGACGTGAGCCTCTCAGTCGGCGATGACAGCGCGCGCATCGCCTGGGGCAGCGTCGTCGTCGCCGCCGACTCCGACGGCAACGGCAGCTTCAACCTGCTGACGAGAGAGGGCGACGATCACGAAACGCCGAAGCTCGCCGACCTCGCGCTCGCCGCGTCCTTCTTCAGGCTCGACGAGCCGCAGCAGCGCGTCGCCTTCCGCGAGGGAGGCTGGGACGAAGAGTCGCTCTTCTATCCGCCCAAGGGTTGCGCCGCGCCTCCGGTTGGCTTCTCGGCGCTGACCACGCCGGGGCTCAAGCCCCTCAGCCTCGACCCGGCGCCCGGCGAGTGCACGAGCGCAAGTCTTGATGCCACCACCATCGAGCCGGTGCCGCTTTCGCTCAACGAGGCAAAGGGCCTCGCGTGCCGATCGATCAACCGCGCCCAGGTCCGACAGCCAGGCCTGGTGCCGCCGGGCGAAGAGGAGAACGAGCAGGGCGACCACCACGGGCTCGTCGGCAAGCAGGTGTGCCTGGACGCCGAGACCCTGGCCATCGTCGGCGAGGGCGACTGCCCGACCATCACCGTGATGCCGCTCTCTGGCTGTCGACAAAATCTCGTCTGCCAAAAGCCGGATTGGGACTTCACCAAGCAACCTCCGCCGTGGTGGCCATGCGCTCCCTGATCTTCGCCGCAAGCCTGATGGCTCTCGTGCCCAGCGTCGCCTTTGCCGGTGAACCCGAGCAGGCGCCGTCGTCGGAATCGCCCACGCGCCTGCAGGCCGAGAGAGAGGCGGTCGAGGACGACGGCTACGAGATCCGGCTCTCGCTCCCGTCCGAAGACGACCGGGCCGCGTGGCTGCAGCCCGGCCTGAGGGTCGAGCTCGCGGTCGAGTACGGCGTGTTGCTTCCGAACGGCCCCGCGCCGCGCATCGGAGGCTTCACGGCGCATGTGCGCCCGCGACTGCGCATCGACGAGCTCTGGTCCATCGCTGCGACCTTCGGCTACACGGTCGCGCGTGGCGATTTCCAGGGTGTGCGTTGGAGCGCGGTGGTCGAGCCCATCTTCCATCCCATCCCGTCGCTCGGAGTCTCGCTCGCGCTCGGCTACGGCGGGCTGAGCGTCACCCGCTCCTCGGGCAGCTTCCCGGCTGGCAGCTCGACCGAGACCGGCAGCCGAACGCTGGGCGATGACGAGCGGCTCTACGGCTGCTCTGGCGGCGGCTGGGTCTCGCAGGCGCGCGTCGAGTATCTCGCCGTCGTCGGCCCGCTCTTCTCGACCGGGCCCTATCTCGTCGCCGACAGCCAGTGGACCGGCTGCGAGCAGAGCTTCGGCAAGACCGACCGCGAAACGGGTGAACAGGCGATGGGCCGGCAGTGGTGGCTCTCGCTCGGCGGCGCGATTGGATGGTGGCTGTCATGGCGATGACGCGTCGACCTCGAGCCACGACCGCTTTCCTTGCCGCGAGCCTGTTTCTGTCGACCGGCGCGTCGGCGAGCGAGCTTCGCGACGTGCCCGACGCCGCCGTCGAGCAACCTCCGCCCGCGTCTGTCGACTCCGCGAGCGGCGCCGCGTCCGAAGTAAGCCCGCCGTCGGTCGAGACCGCCGCGCAAGCAGTAGTTCCACCCCAACCGCTTGGCTCGCTCGCCATCGCCTACCCGCCGGATGCGCCCCCGGGTGCCGGGCCCGTCTCCGTCACGGTGCTGATCACCATCGGCGAGACCGGCGACGTGACCGCGGTCGAGCTGCGCGAGGGCGCGGGCGAGCCGTTCGACTCGGCGGTGCTCGACGGTGCCAAGAGCTTCCGGTTCAGCCCCGCGACACTGGGCGGCAAGCCGGTCGCCGTCGCCGTCCCCTTCACCCAGAGCTTCGTGCCGCCTCCGCCGACCTCCGAAGCGGCGGACGAGAAGCTCGACGCGCTTATCGAAGGCTTCGTCGTCGAGCGCGGGACCCGAAGGCCAGTCGCGAGGGCGGTGGTCGCGGCCTCCGACGCGCAGGGCGAGCGCGGGACGACCACCGATGACGAGGGCCGTTTCTCGATACCGGTCGCGGCGGGAGAGTCGAAGATCCGCATCCTCTCCAACGAGCTGCGGCCCTTCGTGCGCGTCGAGACGCTCAAGCCCGGCGAGCACCTGCGCGTGAAGTACCTGGCCGACCGCGTCCGACACAATCCCTACGAGTCGGTCGTCATCGGCGAGCGCGATCGCACCGAGATCTCGCGTACGACCCTGAGCGGCCGCGAGATTCACCAGATGCCCGGCAGCATGGGCGACCCGTTCCGCGTCGTCGGCGCGCTGCCTGGCGTCACGCAGGTGATGACCCTTCTACCGCTGCCCATCGTGCGCGGGTCGAGCCCGGGCGACACCGGCATCTTCCTGGACGGCATGCGCCTGCCGCTGCTCTTCCACCTGCTCGGCGGCCCGTCGGTGATTCACCCGGAGATGATCGAGCGCGTCGACTTCTACCCCGGCGGTTTCCCGGTCACCTACGGCGGCTACACCGGCGGCATCGTCGACGGGCGCACCGCGCGGCCGCGGCCTGGCGAGAACCCGATAGCCATCGACGTGAACCAGGACCAGGCCGGCGTCTTCGCCCGCCAGCCGATTCCAGGCACGGCGATGACCGCGACGGTCGCGGGCCGCTACGGCTATCCCGGGCTGATGCTCAGCCTGCTCAACCTCGGCATCTCGCTGGACTACTGGGACTACCAGGCGCGCCTCGACGGTGGCTCGCCGCGCAGCGCCTGGTCGGTCTTCTTCTTCGGCGCCCGCGACGAGCTGAAGACCGCCCAGGACATGACCGATCCGTCGTCGGAGATGACTACCCAGGCGCTCTTCGCCTTCCATCGGCTCGACCTGCGCTGGCGGCTCGGTGACGAGGAGCGGCACGGGGACTATCGGCTCGTCTTCGGCTACGACAAGACCGCGGTCGCCGGCGATCAAGTCGGGACCAGTTCGTACTTCGTCGACCCTCAAGTCTCGTGGCTCGTCCCACTCGCCTCGTGGCTGCAGCTCAACGTTGGCGGCGAGCTGCTGGTGCGCGACATCGCCGACCAGCCGGCGGCGCCCGCGACGATGGGCATGGTGACCGAGGCCTCGCAGGCCGTGCAGTCGTCCGGCTTGCTGATCAACGGCGGCGTGTTCCTCCAGACGCCGCTGCGGCCGTTCGACGGTCTACTCGTCATCCCCGGGGTGCGCGGCGATCTCTACCAGCACGAAGCGACGCGGCAGTGGAGCGTGGACCCGAGGATGACGGTGCGCTGGAAGCCGCTCGAGCGCGAGCTGTGGCTCAAGGGCGTCGTCGGTCGCTATCACCAACCGCCGCGGCTCTTCGTCCCGCTGCCCGGGGTCGATCAGTCGATGCACGAGCTGGGGCTGCTCGCCTCGACGCAGGTCGGACTCGGGGTCGAGGCACAGCTCGCGCCCGGCATCGAGCTCGACTTGCAGGGCTACTACAACCACAAGAATCCCGTCGTCTTCGACCTGCAGATCAATCGGACGCTCGAGGACATGCAGCCCTCCGGCCCGTGGACAAACCCGGGCGAGCTGCCTTCGGGCGATAAGCCCGGGGAGGAGAGCGACATCAGTCGCTTCTTCGAGAAGCGCGTCGGCCGGTCTTACGGGCTCGAGGTGATCCTGAGGAAGCGAGATGACAGCGGCGTCTACGGGTGGCTCGCGTACACGCTGTCGCAGAGCGAGCGGAGGGATGAGAGCGGCTGGGCGCCCTTCGATTTCGACCGCACACACATCTTCAATGCCGTGCTCGGCGTGCGACTGCCGCGCAACTGGGAGATTGGCGGCAGGTTGATGCTGCAGAGCGGCACGCCGCTCACGACCATCTATGGCTACAACGCGAGCCGCAGCGACTGGCAGTTCCGTGCCGACTTGAGGGTCGACAAGCGCGCGGTCTGGAATAGATGGTTGCTCGACTTCTACGTCGACATCATTAACTCCACCGTTGCGGCGGAGTCGGGCGGGCTCGCTGGGTCGAATGCGTTGCGGTACGTGGTGCCGACCATCGGGCTTCGGGCGGTGCTCTGAGAGAATCCGCTCACTCCGAGCGGAGTCGAAGGACCTCGAAGTCGAGCGACTGTGTTGGAGATCAAGGGCCCGCGCCTCGGTCACCCCGAGCGTAGCCTCCCGAGGAACGAGGAGGCGGAGTTGAGGCGCGCGCCGGGAAGCTGAGGGACTCGCGGTCATATTTTCCAACCTCGAGTTGGACGCCGAGTTCCTACGAATTTGCCCGCGAATTCGCACGGTTTTCTCCAGGCTCAGACGGCCCAGAAGAGCTTTGCGAAGGTCTGCTCTGTGCGGGCGGCGCGGATGCGGGCCGAGCACGGTTCGCAGCTTCGGGTAGTCGTGGAGTAGTTCGAAGAGAAGCGGCAATCGCCAGTGCATTCGGTCCAGTGGTACGGTGATCGGGCGAATGAACATTCCCGACTACATCACTGCAATGGCGCGGCGAACCGCGCCGCTGAGTGCGCCCGTCGTCCCGTCGAGTACGCCTGTCGTATCGTTCGGCGATCCGAGGGTAGCGAAGGTTGCAACCCTGGGCATCAATCCTTCAGTGAACGAGTTCTTTGAAGACGGGATACTCCTTCGGGGTCCGGCGCGAAGACTAGCCACGGTGGAGTCGCTCGGTGCAACCTCCTGCGATCTCCTCACAGACGAGCAGGTCGAGACAGTCGTCGCCGAGTGCTGGTCCTATTTTCGGCGGCAACCGTTTTGAAAGTGGTTCAATCCCTTAGATGCGCTACTCCGCGAGAGCATTGGGGCGAGCTACTACGACGGGCCCGCTTGTCATCTTGATCTCGTTCAGTGGTCCACGGATCCGGTTTGGGGAAAGATCCATGATGCCAAGGTTCGCTCCGTTCTCTTGAATGATGGTGTTGCCCACCTCCGGAGGCAGCTTGCTAGCGAGGGGTTCCGCCTTGTGCTACTCAACGGGCGTACGGTCGTCGAACAGGTAGTAGAAGTGGGGCTGACGAAACTATGGAAGGTGGGGGAGCTTTCCTTCCGCGACGCCGGATGTCGGCTGTTCGTGGGGGACGGCGGTGGCAGACTCTGGATGGGCTGGTCCACAAATCTCCAGAGAAACGGTGTCAGCCAGGAGTTCAAGGCGCGACTAGGTGATTGGTGACGCCGCGCCAAGTCCGACCTGCACGCGCGCCAGTTCTCGGCTGGCATGCGGCGCCTCCCTCCATGTCACGGTTGAGGCGCTGTGGCGGTTCGGGCTCGTGGAGCCCGTCGAGCGGGCATCTGCTGCCTCCATCAAAGTCTGCGCTCGGACCGCCATCATGAAGCGCGCTCACGCGAATAGCCTTGCTCATCGACTCGGGCTTCAACCTCCGTTGCGCTTCACGGAGTCCTCGCTTGCGTCTGTTGGGCTAGGGCGCTTTGTCGGTACGCAGCCTCAACCTGAGACGCCTCGGCGGATCCATTGGCGCCTGGATCCTTCGCGAATTCGGTAGCACGACCCGGCGGTGGCACGGTTCACCGCGCTGTATAACTGCATCGCCGGCCTCGTAGATGGCTAGAGCATCTTTCAACTCGCTCGCCACCCACTCACGCAACCAATTTGGCTGCAGCACCTCGATTTCCGAACCCATGTTGAGAACCCAGCCGCGGAATTCGGGGCAAGGCCGCAGGAAGAATCGCACAAGGCCCTTGTCCGCATCGATTACCTGCTGCGACGGGTGCCAGCGGTGCGAGTTCGCGAAGGTCCGCCAACGTGGAGCCAACCGGACGATGACCTCTTCCAGTGCGTGCTCGTCGTACCCAAGGAAGATTCCCCAGATCTCGTGCAGAAGTGCGTCGAGGTTGTATGCAGCAGAGGACGGGTACTCGAAGCGCTGCTTGGTGCCATGCGCCGAGGCAAGTCGGGAAAAGCGCAGCGCCTCGATCGCCAGTTGAGGTTCGCGTCCGATCAGGTACAGCTGATGCTCATACACGAAGAGGGTCAACGGCTCGAAAGTGCAGCATCGCGGGGCGCCGGCGAAGTCGATGTAATTGACCGCAAGTCGCTCTGAGTTGAGGAGTGCCTTCACCACGACTTCGAGCACTTGGGCCTTCTCGCCGATCGCAGGGTCGCCACCTCTTGTGGCAAAACGAAAGCGCTGGAGTAGGCCATCGGTGGGCAATGGTTGTGGCGCTCGAGCCGCGACGTACCCCAAAGCGTCGCGCATGGCTTGCGCATATCTTGTTCCATGGAACAACTCGCTGACACCCGCCATTAGCGCCGCAGCCACGGCCGCCTCACGGGAGGGTGTTTCGAAGAGCGCCTGCTTCGAAAGCTGGATGCCGTCAGCAGTCTGCCGAACCCCCTTCATCTTGCCGAGCTGTTTGGCGTACCGGCGGGCCTGGGCCGGCCCTACACCGAGAAGCGTTGAGAGTTCGGCCGTGCCGAGGCTCTTGCCCTCGAGCAGCGCTTCGAACGCGCGGCACATTCGCTCGAGCTGTTTCCCCTGGCCTCCACTCGGCACTTTGGAAGTTCTCCCGGTCTTCAAAGGATCGTTTGGCTTGATGCTGCGCCGAAGAGCCTAGCAGATCAGAACTGAGTGGTTACAGTGGTCGGCGACCGTTTTCATCCCGAAAGGAGGCCGCCGCTCAACAGCGAGCGATACCACCTTGCACATCGCTAACCAAACGACCCGGGCCGCAGATGCGGCGCGTTCAAGAGGCCGAAGATGACGAAGAAAAATGTTTGGGTTACGCCAAGTCACGAAGGTTGGAAGGTGAAGACCGAAGGGGCCGATAGGGCGGCGAAGGTCTTTGAGAGGCAAAGCGACGCTATTGACCATGCTAGGGGCATGGCGCAGGCGCGGAGGAGCGAGTTGTTCGTGCAAGGACGCGACGGGCGAATCCGCGAGCGAGACAGCCACGGGCAGGACCCGAGGAATCGAAAGGGCTAGAAAATGAGGATCAAATTCGCACACATTCACGAGCAGGGAATCGACTTCGTCGTTTTCGACGCCGATGCGACCAGTCGGCTGGAGTCGGACCGCGGCAAGTTGCTCTCAGACTTGATGATTCGCGCACGTGCCAGTGGCCTAAAGGTGGACAAGGCGGCGTTGGCCTTCATGGAGAATGGGAGACTCACGTACTACGGCACCCCGGATCTCGTGCGGTTTCTTGCGAACAACTTCTTGCCTGGGAGTGGATGCCATCCTGATCATGCGGCCCGCAATACCCGGAGGCCGACTGGCGCGGTGTGAAGGGTGATGTCCATCGCTTCATCCCACCGGTCGCT
>DHSB01000106.1 GCA_002408385.1 Myxococcales bacterium UBA5297 | reverse complement strand
CCCCCGGTGCCCATCAGCTCGACCTCGCCCTCGGGGAGCTTGGCGTCGTCGGTCAGGTAGTAGAGCCGGCCGGTCTGCAGGCCGAGCAGCGTGGGCAGGAAGGAGAGCGGGATGGGGATCTCGCCGCCGCCGGCCGGCACGACGAAGCTGGTCTCGGCGGTCTCGATGTCGAAGGGCTCGCCTTTGCCCGGAGGCTGCGACAGCTCGAAGCCGGTGATGGTGATGTCCTGGTTGCCCAGGTTGCGAAAGAGCGTCTGCGAGACCGCCTTGGAGTTCGGGTTGACGAAGCCAAAGTCGAGTCGGCACAGCCAGCGCTCGGCGCCCGTCGTCGAATCGACCGCGAGCACCTTCGGCTCGCACTCGAGCACCTGGTCGACGCCCTTGCCGGTGAGCTGGAGGATGCTCGGCTGGCACATCGCCGGAGCGGGGATGGGCAGGAACGCGCTGTGCTCGCCGTTGTGGGTCGGCTTGAACTCGATGGGGATGACGATCTCGCCGTGTGCCGGCACCGTGTATTCGCCGGCCTCGAAGCCGGAGAACCTGAAGGCGTCGACATCGATCTCGCTGGAGATGTCGTCGACGCTCACCTTCCAGTCGAGGTCGGAGGAGTTGGAGATCTTGACCTGCTTCGTGAAGGAGGTCTGCAGGGCGACCGAGCCGAAATCGAGCGACTCGACCGGCTCGACGAGGCAGCCGCCCTTGACCGCGCGGCCCTTCAGGTCGATCACCAGCGCCTCGGAGCTGCCGTCGATGACGTTCAGCGTCAAGGTGCTCGCCCTATCGCCTTCGTCGCCCGAGGGCTCGAAGTAGAAGACCAGCTCCTTGCGGTCGCCGACCGTGAGGGTGAAGGGCTCGAACTGGTAGCGGAAGGCGCTGTCGAACCCCTCGGCCTCGGTGACGGTCTCGACCCGGAAGCTGCCGCGGCCGTCGTTGCGCAGCAGGACCTTGCGCTCAAGACGGCTGCCGACGAGCACAGGGCCGAAGTCGACCACGGTCTCAGTGACGAGATTCACCTCGCCGCTGGCGCCGTACTCCTCGATGACGGGGATGCCCGCAGCGGGGCGGAAGACCTCCTTGTCTTCGCAGCCCGCGACGAGCGAGGCGGAGAGGAGCACCAAAAGGAACAGAGAGCACTCGCGTAAACGCATGACGACTCCGGGGTCGAGCGGCCAACCAAGTCTCGAGAACGACACAGGATAGCTTGGGAGGTCAACCCGCCGCTACCCTGCGCTCGCCCGGCGGGCCGCCTCCTGTGGCCCAAGCCTGCCACAAGCTTGGCCAACCCGGCCGTGTCGGGTGACAGGAAACGCATTTCGCGCTCTGATGCCCGGCGATGCCGCGCCTCTGCTCCACCCTTTTCCTGGCCTGTGCTCTGCTGCTGACGCCTACGGCTCGCGCCGAGGGCCCCTGGCGCGTCGGCAAGCACCTCTCGGGGTTGCGCACCCGCGACGATACCCGCGTCGCGCTCTATCGGTACGTGCCCGACGGAGGCCCGCGGGCGAGCCGGGGCCGGGTGCTGCTCTTTCCCGATGTCGGAATGACCCACCGCGTCTACGACGTGTTCGGCCGTGGGCTTGCGCCCTTCCTGATGCGCCGCGGCTTCGAGGTCTTCGTCGTCGAATACCGCGGGGCGGGCGCCTCCGAGGTCCCGCTTGGCGGCTTTGACTTCGAGGCGCTCGTCGAAGGCGACGCGGAGGCTGCCTTCGCCCAGGCCAGCTCCGGGCACGAGCGCATCTTTCTCGGCGGGCTCGGCCTGGGCGGCACCATCGCCTTCATGCTCGCCGGGCGCCACCCGGAGCAGGTCTCCGGGGTCGTCGGTCTGCAGGCGGCGATCACCCTCGACGTCCCCAACGAGCCGGTCGCCGAGGCGCTCGGGCGGCTCGAGGAGGCGGGACCATGGATCGACCTGTCAGCGCTCCTGCAACGGCCGCTGTTCTACGGGCGCTCCTGGTTCGAGGTGATGCTCGCCTCCGACCGCTCGATCTCCGCGCACGAGTTGGCCGAGCTGCGGCGGCTTACCGTCTCGCGCGTGCCCCGGAATCTGGTCGCTCAGCTCGGCGGCTTCATGAAGGCCGGGGCGATCACGGTCTCTGGCGAAGACGTCCGCGCGATAGCCGGGCGGTATCCCGGACCCAGTCTTCTGTTGTTCGCCCCGCGCGACAACTGGATCCACCCCGAGTTCTCGACCCCGCTGCGCGATGTTCTGCCCGGCCGGACGCACGTGCGCGTGCTGAGCCTGGTCGAGGGTGCGCTGCTCGACTACGGTCATCTCGGCATGCTCTTCGGCCGCTGGTCCCGGCTGGACGTGTACGACCCGGTGCTGCGGTTCTTGAAGGCGGAGGCGCGAAGGCAATGAGGGCGCTCGGCCTTTTTGCCGCGTCGTTGCTGGCCTGTGGATGTGCGCTCGTGCCGCTCTATGCGGAGCCGCTGCCGCCCGAGGCCGAGAGGATCACCGCTCGCACCGGCGACGGCTGGAACATCGCGCTCGTGCGCTATCGGCCCCGGGGCGAGGCGAATGGCCTGCCGCTGCTGCTGTGTCACGGGATCAGCGCCAACGGCAGGAACATGGATCTCGACGCCGAGCACAGCCTCGCCCGCTGGTTCGCCGCGCAGGGCCGCGACACCTTCACCGTCTCGCTGCGCGGCGGGGGTGACTCCGACCATCCGGCGCCGCGCGAGGGGCGCTCCTACCGCTACACCATCGACACCTTTGCGACCGAGGACCTGCCCGCGGCCATCGGCAGGATCTCGGAGCTCACCGGGTCTGCCAAGGTCGACTACATCGGGCACAGCATGGGGGGCCTGGTCGGCTACATCTATCTGGCGCGCGGCGGCGCGGCCATCAACGCCGCGGTGACCCTCGGTTCGCCGGCCCGTTTCGCGCTCGGCGAGATGAACGAGCGTGTCCTCAGAGAGATCGGCAAGAGCGTCGCCCGCAACATCGACACGGTCGACATGCCGACCATCGCCCACGCGGTCATGCCGCTGCACGGCTATATCAAGGCCCCAACCGATTACCTGCTCTACAACCCGGAGAACGTCAGTCGCGAGCTGTGGCAGCGCTTCATCGCCGTGGGCCTGGGCACCGTCTCCGGAGGAGTACTGCGCCAGTTCGGACTGTGGATCCGCGAGGGCGCGATGCTCTCGGCCGACGGCGCGCTCGACTATCGCGCGCTGCTTGGCCAGGTGCGCACCCCGGTCCTCGTCGTCGCCGGCAAGGCCGACCGCACCGCGCCCAGCCCCGCCGCCAAGGCCGGCTACGACTACCTCGGCGGGCCCAAGCAGTTCTTCGTCGCCGGCGAGGAGAACGGATTTCGCCACGACTACGGGCACGTCGACCTGATCATCGGCGAGCGCGCCGACGAGGAGCTCTGGCCGCGGCTGCTCTCGTTCCTCGATGAGCACACGCCCGCGAGCCCCTGAAGGCAGCAGCGGCCGTCTACCGCCTTCGCTCGAGCGGGCGAGCGCTTGCTTGAGGAGCGGGCTGCCCGTACGTTGGCGCCCTTTCCCCAAGCCTCGCCCCGGAAAACGCCCATGCCGTCGCAGACCAAGGTTCGCACACCGTCGAGAAGGCCCGAGAAGAAGGCGAGGGTGCTCGGCCTGGAGCTGGCCGAGCCGCGGCCGTTGGACCCGCGGCTCTTCGACCTGGAGGAGCACAGGCTCGCCAATGGCCTGACGGTGCGGCTGCTCGAGGACCGGTCGGTGCCGGCGGTCTCGTACTACACCTTCTTCAAGGTGGGCTCGCGCAACGAGCGGCCGGGCCGCACCGGCATCGCGCACCTGCTCGAGCACATGATGTTCAACGGGGCGGCCAAGTACGGCCCGAAGGAGTTCGATCGCGTGCTCGAGAGCAATGGCGGCCACTCGAACGCGTTCACCTCGCACGACCTGACCGCCTACTTCGAGGACTTCGCCGCCGAGGCCCTCGAGCTTGTCGTCGACCTCGAGAGCGACCGCATGCGCTCGCTCGCGCTGACTCCGGAGGCGCTCGCGAGCGAGCGCGAGGTGGTCAAGGAAGAGCGGCGCTATGCGGTCGAGAACTCGGTGCTGGGCCTGCTCGACGAGACCTTGCAGGCGCTCGCCTTCCAGGCCCATCCCTACGGCTGGCCGATCATCGGCTGGATGGAGGACCTCGACGCGATCACCCGCGAGGACTGCCTCGAGTTCTTCCGCACCTACTACGCGCCGAACAACGCCACGGTCTGGCTCGTCGGCGACTTCGAGTCCGGCAAGGCGCTCGAGCTTATCGAGCGCGCCTACGCGCACATCCCGAGCGGGCCGCCGGTGCCCCCGGCCGCGTCGACCGAGCCGCCGCAGCGCGGCGAGCGGCGCGCCGAGGTGCGCTTCCCGGCCCACGCCCAGGCTTTGGCCATCGCGTACAAAGCCCCCGCGGGAACCAGCGCCGACGCGCCGGCGCTCGACCTGCTGCAGTACGCGCTCTCGGCCGGTCCCGGCGGCCGGCTGGTGCGCAGCCTGGTCTACGAGAAGATGCTCGCCGCCAACCTCTTCGTCGACTTCACCTGGCACGTCGATCCTGGCCTGTTCTCCCTGCTCGCCGAGCTCAACCCGGGGGTCAAGGCCGACCGCGCGCTTCGGGCGGTCGACGTGGAGCTCGAGCGCGTCGTCGACAAGGGCCTGACCGAGTCCGAGCTGCGGCGCGCGAAGGGGCTGCTCCGTTCGCACCTGCTGCGCGAGATCGCCTCGAACAACGGGCGCGCCCACGCGCTTGGCACCAACGAGCTGTTGCTCGGCGACTGGCGGCGCGCGCTCGATCTCGTGCGCCTCTACGCCGAGGTGAGCAACGACGATATCCGCCGGGTCGCGGCCGACCTGCTGCGGCCCGAGCGGCGCAGCGTCGCCACCCTCGTTCCCGACCTCGCGCTCGCCGGAGGCGCCCATGACTGAGAGCGCTGCCCCTGAGCTCTCCCTCTCTTCGTTTCCCCTCCCGCCACGCCACGAGCGAGTCCTCGGCAACGGCCTGACGGTGATCGCCGCCGAGCGCGCCCGCGTGCCGCTGGTCGCGGTCTGTCTCGTCTTCAAAGCCGGCAGCGCGCGCGATCCGCTGGGCAAGGCGGGCCTGGCCGACTTCGTCGTCGAGCTGCTGCGCCGAGGCACCGAGCGGCTCACCGCCGATCAGATCGACGAGGCGCTCGAGGCGATGGGCGTCGATCTCCACCTCGAGACGAGCCTCGATTCGACCTACCTGATGGCCACCACGCCCGCCGAGCACCTCGCGCCGCTGCTGCGGATGCTCGCCGAGCTCGTGCAGCGGCCCGCCTTTGCGCCGGTCGAGGTCCGGCAGGCCCGAAAGCGCACCATCGCCAGGCTCGAGACCGAGCTCGACGAGCCGGCCATCCTGGCGGCCGACGCGCTGGGGCTCGTCGCGCTGCCGGGGCATCCCTATGGCCGCCCGGGCCGAGGCATCGCCTCGCAGGTGGCGACCTTCACCCGGGCCGATTGCGTCGGGTTCGCGAAGGCGCACTTCCGGCCGTCGCAGGCCATTCTCGCGATCGCGGGCGATGTACCCGCGGACGAGGCGCTCGCGCTGAGCGAGAGGGAGCTGGGACGTTGGCAAGGTGATGGGCAGGAGCTCGAGCCCATCCCCGTGGCGAGGCCGCTCGAGCAGACCTCCATCCTCCTGGTCGACAAGAAGGGGTCGAACCAGGCGCAGGTACGCCTGGCGAGCAGTGGCCCGGGAATCACCCAGCCCGATGCGCTCGCCGCCCGGCTCTCGTGCCAGGCGCTCGGGGGCGGGTTCACCTCCAGGCTCGTCGAGGCGATCCGCGTCAACCGCGGTCTCTCCTACGGCGTCTCCGGGTTTCTCACCGAGACCATCGCCGGCAGCCTCTTCGTCGTCGCCAGCTACACGAAGACCGAGTCGGTCAAGGAGCTCGTCGAGGTCGCGCTCGAGGAGACCCGCCGATACCGGCAAGAGGGACCGAGCGCCGAAGAGCTGCTTCGGGCCAAGCGCTACACGAACGGACTCTTCCCGTTGATGATCGAGACCGACGACTTGCTCGCCCGCGCCCTCGCCGGCCTGAAGCGCCTCGGGCGCCCCGACGATTGGCTCGAGGCCTACCGGGAGCGAGTCCTCCGGGTCGATTCCGAGCAGGCGCTCGAGACGGCGCGCCGGTACTTTCTCCCCGGGCCGTTCGCGGCCGCGGTCGTCGGGGAGGCGAAGGGACTCTCCAAGCCGCTGCGAGCGCTCGGGCGCCTTCGGGTGATCCCCGCGGAGAGCCTCGCCTGAGCCGGCGGCCTGTCGACTGCGGCACGCCTTCGACCGCTTCCGCCCACCTCACCTCGTCGCGGCCGGCGCGGCGTCTAGAAGCCGCTCGTCCGGGCTCGCCGCTCGGCAGGCCGGCCCTAGGGCAAGCCGGCGGACGCACTGTCCGTTCCAGGCGATCATCCGAGCCCGCGACTCGATAACTACCGGGACATCAGCGGGTTATGCCGCGCCTCGGCGGATCGGCAGTGTCGGGACCGCCTGCCTCGGATCCTGTCCGATCGCTCGCGCGAAGGCCCGCGGTGGTGGCGTCCGCGGTATGGGCTAGAATCGCCGGCCTTCGTTTCATCGAGAGGTCAACCGTGTACCAGCAACACCTCGACGCCCTCATCGCCTTCGCCAGCGGCGAGCAGTTCCAGCAGGAGCTTCTCCAGGCGAAGACCGAGTACTTCGCAGGCACCGGTGAGCTCTTCGAGGACGACAAGTCCTTCGAGCTGCGCATGGCCAGCTTCCTCGACTTCTTCGTCTTCGACTGGAAGCTCGCCGGCTCTGGCAAGACGCCCTCCGAGCTGTTCTTCGAGCAGTCGACCGGCCTGAGCGAGGAGGAGCAACAGGGGCTGCGCGGCCTGACCGAGACCCGGCACTCGTTGTGGGAGGTGCGCAAGCTCGCCAAGGCGAACGTGCGGCTGCGCGACCTGTTCACCGGCAAGGACATCGACGTCTTCGAGCGGCGCCAGCCGGCCGGGCTGAAGAGGGGCGACATCATCGAGGCCCGGCTGGTGCCCTACGACGGGCGATTGCTGTTCTCGAGCGCGTTCTGCTTCCATCCCGAGGAGGTCCGCAAGGTCATCCTCAAGGAGGTGAAGCGCCTCAAGAAGCACGAGCCCGACTTCGACCGCCGCGGCTTCATCTGGTCGCTCTCGAAGATGCGGCTCAAGCTCGAGCGCTACCGGAACATCGCCCCGGAGCAGATCTACTCGTTCGCCGAAAAGACCATCTGATCCGGAGGGCGCCGATGGCCCCCGTCGTCTACCTCGTCCGCCACGGGACGGCCGCACAGCACAGCCCCGACGGCGACTCGGGCCGGGTCCTGACCGAGGAGGGGAGCGCTCGCTTTTCGGCGCTCGCCCGCAAGCTGGCCGGCGAGCTGAAGGTCTCGCGCATCCTCACCAGCCCCTACGCCCGGGCGCGGCAGACCGCCGAGCTGCTCTCGAGCGCGGTCGGGGCTCCCGTCGAGGAGGCCCGCGAGCTCGCCTCCGGCGCCTCGAGCGGCACCGAGCTGCTGGCGCTGGCCCGGGCGAACGGGCAGGGCACGGTCCTCGTCGGGCACAACCCCGAGCTCACCGACGCGGTGCACCTGGCCTCGGGCGAGCCGGTGCGCGTCATCCCCGGGACCGTGGTCGCGGTCGAGCTCGACGAGGCCGGCGCGCGGCTGCTCTGGATTCGCGAGCCCTAGTCCCGCCCTTGGTCCCAGGGCGCGAGGCGTGCGGCCGGCGCTATACTGGCGCCGATGTCTGCGCCCGCTCCCGCTCCTCAAAACCCGCAGCCTTCCGGTCCGCCGCCGTTCGTCCGGGATCTCGACGTCCTGGTCCGGGCCCGCTATCCGCTCATCTACCTCGTCACCTGGGAGGAGCAGCGGCTCGACACCATCCTGCAGCAGATGGCCGCCGCTCACTCCAAGGACCTCTACTTCTGGTCGATAACCAAGGGGCTGCGAAAGGTGAGCGGGGCGCGCGCCTTCGCGCCGCTCGAGAACACGCACCAGCCGCCCGACGCGCTCGCCGCCATCGAGAAGCTCACCAATGCTTCTCTGGTCGTGCTCAAGGACTTCCACCCCTACCTCGCCGATCCCATCGTCGTGCGAGCGGTGCGCGAGCTTGCCCACGCGCTCAAGAGCACCTTCACGACGGTCATCATCCTGGCCCCCAAGCTCGACATTCCCCTCGAGCTGGAGAAGGAGGTGACAGTCCTCGACGTGCCGCTTCCGACCTCGCGGGACCTGTACGAGCTGCTGCGCGAGATCGTCATCGTGGTGCGCCAGGGCAACCGGGCGACGGTCGACCTGCGCAAGGACCACGTCGAGCAGATCATCAAGGCGGCCCTCGGGCTGACCCTGTCGGAGGCCGAGAACGCCTTCGCCAAGGCGATCGCGACCGACGGCCGGCTCGACGCCTCCGACGTCGCGCTCGTTCTCGAGGAGAAGCGGCAGGTCATCCGCAAGAGCGGCCTGCTCGAGTACTTCCCGCCCGAGGAGGACCTGCGCAACATCGGCGGCCTCGACAACCTGAAGGTCTGGCTGCAGCGGCGCGGCAATGCCTTCGGCGAGCAGGCCCGCCGCTTCGGCCTCCCCGAGCCCAAGGGCCTCTTGATGCTCGGAGTGCAGGGCTGTGGCAAGAGCCTGACGGCCAAGGCCATCGCCTCGCAGTGGCGCCTGCCGCTGTTGCGGCTCGACATGGGGCGCATCTTCAGCGGGCTGATCGGCTCCTCGGAGGAGAACCTGCGCAAGGCGATCCAACTCGCCGAGAGCGTCGCGCCGGTCGTGCTCTGGGTCGACGAGATTGAGAAGGGCTTGGCGGGCTTGGGCGGCCCGGGCGCGGGCGACGGAGGGGTGAGCGCGCGCGTCTTTGGCACCTTCCTCACCTGGCTGCAGGAGAAGACCGCGCCGGTCTTCGTCGTCGCCACGGCCAACAAGATCGAGAACCTGCCCCCCGAGCTCGTCCGCAAGGGGCGCTTCGACGAGATCTTCTTCGTGGACCTGCCGATGGAAGCCGAGCGGCGGCAAATCTTCGAGATCCACCTGCGGCGCCGCAAGCGCGACCCGAACGCCTTCGACCCCGCGGAGATCGCCCGCCTCGCCGACGGCTTCAGCGGCGCGGAGATAGAGCAGGCGATCGTCTCGGCGCTCTACGACGCGTTCGCCGAGGGGACCGACCTGCAGCAGCGCCATCTCGTCACCGCCATCCGCGAGACCGTTCCCCTGTCGACGACGATGGCCCACGAGATCGTGCGGTTGCGCGAGTGGGCGAAGACGCGGACGAGGCCCGCGTCGACCTTGCCGGTCGAGCCGAGGATGCTGGAGCCGGCCTCGGCGAGGGGGCGTGGATGAGCGAGCGGTTGATGCGCTTTCGCAACTTGGAGCGCGGACGCGCCCAGGATGCGGCGGCAGATCCGAACGCGGCCAAGGCCGGTCGTTTCGACGCGCTGGAGAGCCCTGCGGCGGCACCGGTGCCGAGCGGCGCGGCCGTCGCGGTCGACAGGTTCAGAGAACCTGCCCGGCGCGACCCCGGGCCGGGCTCCGGGCTGGAGCTGGCGGAGAAGAGGGCAGAGGACCAGCCGTTCGTCCGCTGTGCGGTCTGCGAGGCCGACAACAGCCTGCACGCCTCGAGTTGCACGAACTGCGGGAGCAGCTTCAACACGGCGGCCCAACGGGCCTTCAACGAGCGGCTGTGGCAGAAGCGTCGCGAGGAGGCGGCCCGGGAGGCCGAAGAGCTCGAGAAGCTGCACCAACAGCAGGCCGCCTCGCAGACCGGCCTCGCCGCGCAGCGACAGCAGGCGGCGGCGGCGCTCGCCGCACGTGTTGCGTCGGAGACTCGCATGCGGCTCGACGCCGAGGAACGGCGCGATGGGATGCTCGGCTTGGGGCTGCCGGTGTCCATGACCCGTGGGAGCTCGGGGCTGGTTCCGGCCAACCTCAAGACCATCGCCATCGCCGTGGGCATCGCGGTGCTGCTCGTCCTGCTCGCGATCCCCAAGACCCGAAGGGTCGTCTTCGTGGCGGGTCTGGCGCTTGTCGGGATCTACTTCCGCTTTCACTTCTGGAGGCGGCGCTAGTTCGCTGCTGCTTGCCCGCCGACCTGCAGGTGTGCGCGTCGCGACGGCCACGGGCATGTTGCGGAAGCCAGTGCTTTGAGGAGCAGAAGCGGAGACCGCACGGGCTGCGCCCATGATGAGGTTCAGGCCGGACATCGGGCCGACGCCCCGTCGAGCAAGTCATGGCGTTGGGCCGCGTGCCCTATTGACGCTCGTCCCACAGAACGTGACGGTGCCCAGCAGGTAGTTGAGGGTCGCCTCTCGACGGATTGACGGTCTTCCGCCTGAGAAGTGACGGTCGCCCATCGAAGTATTGACGGTCGGTCCCTAAGCTCTGGCGATTGCCCATCGAGGTATTGACGCTCCTCGACCTAAGTGATGGCGGTCGCCTATCGAAGTATTGACGGTCTTCTGCCTCATAATGACGGTGGCCTGTCGAAGCATTGACGGTCTTCTGCCTCATAATGACGGCGGCCCATCGGGGTATTGACGATCGTCCGCCTAGGAGTGGCGGTCGCCCATCGAAGTGTTGACGAGGGTCCGCCTAGGAGTGACGGTCGCCCGTCGGAGTATTGACGATCTTCCTGCCGAAGAGTCGACCGTCGTCCCTCCAAGCGGGCACCTCAGCTTCGGCTGCCAGCCTCTCAGGCTGATGGACGCCAAGGGGCGACGCTCTAGAACCGGTCGATGACCAGGTCGAGGTAGTCCTGGAGCCGCTGGGCGTCGCAGTCATCGAGCTCATCGAAGACGACGCCGATGCCTTGGGCCGCGATGACGAGGTTGTCGACCTCGGGGTGGTTGACGCGCTTGGTGCAGGTTCCGTAACGCGCGACCGCTGCCCGAACCACCAGCGGCTCGCCGCCGGGAAGCGGCAGGTGCAGGTCCATCCTCGTCCCCGCCGGAAGCTGCGAGTCGATCTCCAGGAATCCGCCGGTGAGCGAGAGATTGATGAGGTCGGCCCGATACGGCTGGCCGCCGAGGACCGCCTTGACCACCAGTTGCACCGGAACGCGCTCGGCGCGGCGAAAGTCACGCAGCTCCATTGCCCTACCGCAGAGCGCGCGCGCTCGGGAAGCGCGCGTTGCTCCTGGAAAACGAAGAGGCGAGCCGACGGCTCGCCTCTTGGTGTCTTGGTGACCGAAGCCCGCTCGAGGGCGGCCGAAAGGTTGCGCCGGGCGCAGCGCCATGCGCCCCTGCCAACCGCGACCGATGGCTCGCATTCGGGCAGAACCGGGGCTGTCGACTCTCGACTGCCGCCTAGAACTTCTCGGCGATAGACGACACGACGGGGATGCGCCAGCGATTCGGCTCGAAGGCTTTGACGATGCCCATGATGGTGAGCACCAGCAGACCGAGGTGGCCGAGGCAGCCTACGAACCAGACGAGCCAGCCGACGATCGGGATGAACCCGAGCATGGAGGCGGCGATCGCCCAACCGAGCCAGACGAGCGCGAGCGCGAGGCCCTGCTTGGCGTGCCACTGCACGTACGCGCTGTCCTTGACCGTCAGCAGCGGGATGAGCGCGAGGATGCCGAGATAGGCGAGAACCAACATGATCTTGTCCTGATCGCGGATCACGTCGCCCCCGGGCACGGAGGCTTCGGCGGGCGGGACCGTCTGCATTGGCGTATCGCTCATGAGTGCTCCCCTTGTGGCCGTAAGGTGCCAGAGATGGGAGCGATTCTGTACCGAAGTGGGCAGCACAGTGTCAAGCTCGCGACCGGCCAGGCGAGGCCCTGGGCGACGGCTCTATCGCGCGCCCGCAAGAGCGCTCTGCCGGCCCCTTGGCCCGCAGACCGATGAGGCGCCACAGCGGGTAGCGCTTAGGATTCTCTCCTTTAGAGAGGGACGCGCCCGTCGCCCGGCTCGCTGGGCTTGGGCTGCGGCTCGGCCGGCTCCTCGTCGGGGGTCATCTCCTCGAGCTCTTCGCGCGTGATGCCCATGCGGTCGAGCATCTTGCGGTCGACCTGCAGCGGAACCTCTTCGGAGATCGCTATCTCGATGCAGATAGCGCCCGCGGCGGGCAGCTCCAGCCGCTTGTCACCCTGGGCGAGGAAGATGCGACCCTGCGAGGAGAGGGGCTCGATGTCCTCGATGGCAACGCGCTCGACCTTGCCGCCGAGCGAGCTGATGGCCGAGCGCACCGCGTCGGTCGGGTGCGGGGTCGAGTCCTCCTCCTCGCGCAGACGCGCCACGATCGCCAGGGCCTCGGCCTGCTCGACGAACACGGCGAGGATCGGCTCGCCCTCGTCGGGAGCGAGCAAGATGGCGTTGAGCGCCCCGTCCTCCGAGGCCACCACGGCCATGACGTGGACCTCGGTGCTGCCCTCGGCTGGCGCGCTCGCGTCCGAGCTCGTCGCCCAGGTCGAGGTGAGAACGATGCCGAGCGCGGCCAGAAGCGACGCGGCGACGACCTGCCCGGTCCTGAGCACTTGCCCCCCTCGCGCGGTCTCGGCTCTCGCGCCCACTTCAACGCTAAGTTGGAGAGTGCCCATTCGGCAGACACGCCCATCTTGCTGGCCGGAGGGCGGAAGCGGGGGCAGGGGCGTGGGCGCCGAGGGCTGAGGCGTCGCGCTCGGGCAAACGAAGGCTCAGTGAGCCGCGGCCTGTCGAGGCCGCCGCGGCTCGAGCCCTCGCTGCAGCCGGAGAGGAGGAAGCAGGTACCCGAGTGCGCCCGGCGGCCTGTCCGGTCAGCGGCAGGCGCGAGGCAATCCGCTCTCCGGGCTTCCGAGCACTCGCGGCCGATGGAGGGGGAAGCCTTGGCGCGGGGAGGGGCGTGTTGCAAGGGGCGAAGCAGCCTCAATAATCCTCGTCGTCCTCGTACTCCTCTTCGGGGTCGTCGAAGAGCTCCTCCTCCTCCTCTTCGTCCTCGTCTTCTTCCTCTTCGGGCTCGACGTCGTAGGGAGGAGGCAGGTCGTCGCTTTCGACCGCGAGGCTGACCTGGAACCGCTTGCTCAGCGCGGCGGTCTGCTTCACCAGCTCGCCGAGCGCGTTGCCGAAGTCATCGACGAGCGCTTGGGGCGCCTTCGCGTCGCAGTTCGGGCACTTGATGGGCTCGTTGCCCTCGATAAGCTCCGTCGCGTCGATCTCGAAGCTCGCGTCGCACTTCTGGCAGGTCAAATCGATCATCATGCTGCGTCCTCGGACACCCTCGGTGAGATGAGGAAAATGGAAGGCCGCGATTATGGTGATGGCCCGAGACCTGTCAACGAAACGTGCCGCGCGGCCAAACCTCGGTGCCGCGGGCCTGTGATAGAAGGCGGCGCATGCATCCGACGCTCCTCCACGCGGTGTTCGAGAAGGCCGAGGCGCTCGCGAGCCGCCCGGTGCTCTGGCGCAATTCCGGCAGCGCCTACCATCCCTTGCTTTGGCGCGACTTCGCGACGCGGGGGCGCCGTTGCGCCCGGGGGCTGCTGTCGCTGGGGCTCGAGCCGGGCGCGAACGTGTGCGTCCTCGGTACGAGCGAGTGGCCCATCGCGCTTCTCGGGGTGATGGCGGCAGGCGGCGCCCCGGCGCTGCTCGACGAACGCTGGCCCGACGCGGTGCTGCTGGCCGCAATCCGGCGCACCGGGGCGCGGCTGTTGCTCGTCGAGCGCGACTATTTCGCCCGCGCCCAGCGGCTCGAGAAGGCCGTCGCGGGGCTGTGCGCGTGGGGTATCGGTGACGGCACGACCGAGGCGCCGAGCCTCGAGGCGGCGCTGGCGCGGCCCGACGCGGCGAGCGAGTCGGCGGTCGACGAGCGGATGGCGGCCCTGACACCCGGCTCTCGAGCCGCCGTCCTCTTCACGAGCGGCACGACGGCCGAACCGAAGGCGGTGGCGGTCTCGCACCAGAGCCTCCTCTGGACGACCGAGAAGCTCACCCGCGTCCTCGGCTTCGGCGAGGCCGAGACGGTCCTCAGCCTCCTGCCGCCCGCCCTCGCCGCCGCGCAGACCGTAGGACTGCACCTTGCGCTGCGCCACGGCGCACAGATCTACCTGCCGCGCTCCGGGGCCCGGCCCATCGATCTGCTGCGCGAGGTGCGGCCGACCGTCGTGCTCGCGCCGCCTCGCGCCTGGGAACGGTTCGCGCGGACCGTCGAAGACCGCTTGTCGGCCGAGCCGCCCAAGCGCCAGAAGGTCGAGAGGTGGGCGCGCGGGCTCGCGCTCGAGCGCAACAGGCGCGAGGCCGAGCAGCAGAGTGTCGCGCCCTCGCTGGCGGCCCGATGCCGGCTGGCCGCGACGCTGGTACACGATCCGCTCAAGCTGTCGCTCGGATTGAACCGGACCCGCCTGCTCGCCTGTGTCGGCGGGCCGGCCGGCGAGGGTGTCGGCGAGCTGTTCGCCTCGCTCGCCGCGCCGCTCTACGAGGTCTATGGCCAGGCCGAGACCTGTGGAGTCAGCTCGGTGCTCGTGCCCGAGGCGGCGGTCCTCGGCACGCAGGGCCGGCCGCTCCCCGGGCTCGAGGTGCGCCTGTCGGACGAGGGCGTCTTCTCGGTGCGCGGCGGCAACGTCTGTCTCGGCGCGCTCGAGCAGGGCGAGGGGCGGCCGTTGGCCGACGCGGACGGGTGGTGGAGGACTGGGGATTCGGGACGGCTGAGCACACAGGGCCTGCTCGAAATCGACGGCCGGGTAGAGGAGCTCCTCACCCGCCGCGGCGGGGCGAAGACGGCCCCGCGCCGGCTGGAGGAGCGCCTGCGGCGCATCCGCCTGGTGCGCGACGCGATGATCGTCGGGGAACAGGGGACCGGTCTTGCGGCGCTCCTGACGCTCGAGCCGGACGCGGCGGCGCGGTTTGCTGTCGAGCACGCGCTGCCCGACGAACCGGCTCGGTTCATCGAGAGCTCGGTGGTCCGCGGGTGGATCGCTCAGCAGATCGACCAGGTGAACCGGGAGCTGAGCGAAGAGGAGCGGATCGTGGACTTTGCCCTGCTGCCCGAGCCCTTCTCAGTCGCCGCCGGCGAGCTGTCTTCCTCCGGCGCGCTTCGGCGCGAGGCGATCGCGGGCCGCCATGCGAGGCGCATCGCAGAGCTGTGCGCCACGGCCCGGACCCGCCCGCGCCCGTTGACAGCTTGAGGGCCGCGAGGCTACCAAGCCGACCATGTTGCGCTGTCCGACCTGCAAGAAGCCCGTCCCGCCGCGCGCGCAGAACGAGTTCTTCCCGTTCTGCTCCGAGCGCTGCAAGCTCGTCGACCTCGGCAAGTGGCTCGACGGCGACTACCGCATCCCGGGCCGGCCCGAGGAGAGCGAGGACGGGCTGCCGCCCCTGCCTCCGAAGCAAGATGGCGAGTCTTCCTAGAGTCTTCATCTCACGGGTGCTCCCGCCCGAGGCGCTCGCGTTCGTCGAGGGGCGCGTCGAGATCGTCGCCGGGCCGCAAGAGCGCCCGGCCACCCGCGACGAGCTCGTCGCCGGCCTGCGCGAGGCCGACGCCTTCGTGCCGATGCTCTCCGATCGCGTCGATGCGGCCCTGCTCGAGGGGGCGCCGCGGCTGAAGATCGTCGCCAACTACGCGGCGGGCTTCAACAACGTCGACCTCGCGGCCGCCGAGTCGCTCGGCGTCTGGGTGACCAACACGCCCGAGGCGACGACCGACGCCACCGCCGATCTTGCGATGGGGCTGATCATCGCCGCCGGGCGCCACTTCCTCGACTCCGAGCGGTTCTTGCGCGAAGGCCGCTTCGACGCCTGGTCGCCGACGCGCTTTCTCGGTCTGCTGCTCTCGGGGGCGACCCTGGGCATTGTCGGCATGGGGCGCATTGGAAAGGCGCTCGCGCGCCGGGCGGGAGCGTTCGGCATGCGCGTCGTCTACCACTCGCGTCGCCGCCTGGCACCAGAAGAGGAGCGCGCGCTCGAGGTGAGCTCGATGCCGCTCGACGAGCTGTTGAGCCTGAGCGAGGTGGTCTCGCTGCATTGTCCGCTGACCGAGCAGACCAGGCACCTCATCGACGCCCGCGCTATCGAGCGGATGAAGCCTGGGGCCCTGCTCGTGAACACCTCTCGGGGCCCGGTCGTGGACGAGGAGGCGCTCGCCCGCGCGCTGCACGAGGGCAGGCTCGGCGGCGCGGCGCTCGACGTCTATGAGCAGGAGCCGAGGCTCCACCCGCTGCTCGCCACCGCGCCGCGCACGCTCTTGCTGCCGCACGTCGGGACCTCGACGCTGCAGACAAGAACGAGCATGGCCGAGAAGGCGCTGGGCGACGTGCTGCGGGTGCTCGAGGGCAGGCCCCCTCGCTTTGCAGTCAACGCGCCGACGGCTCCGCGCTCCGGGGGCTAAGCCGACCGGCGCGCCGGTCGCGCGCTCGTTGCCGCCCCCGGGCGCAGCGGACTATCATCCGCCGCTTTTCCACCATGCTCATCGACCTGCACTGCCACCTGCTGCCCGGGATAGACGACGGGGCCCCCGATGCCCGTGAAGCGGTGGCGATGGCCCGTGCGCTCGTCGAGCTCGGGTTCGGAGCGGCAGCGCCCAGCCCTCATGCTGGGCGCGACTACCCGGGAGCCGAGGTCGCAGGTCGCAGGCTCGAGGAGCTCAAAGTGCTGCTCGAGGAGAACGGGGTCGCGCTGCCGCTCTTCCCGAATGCTGAGAACTACCTCGACGCCGAGTTCCTCGAGCAGGAGCTGGCGGGGAAGGGCAGGCACATCGGCGCGACCTGCTACGTGCTGGTCGAGGCGCCGTACCAGACGCCGGTGCCGACGCTGCCTGAGCTGGTCTTCCAGCTTCGCCGCAAGGGGGTGCGCCCGGTGTTCGCCCATCCCGAGCGCTGCGCCGAGTTCCAGGGGCTGGGCAGGGCCGAGGCCGCGGTGCGCGGCGGAGCGCTGCTCCAGCTCAACCTCGGCAGCCTCTGGGGCCGCTACGGGCGCTCGGTGCGCAAGACCGCGCGCCGGCTGCTCGAGGCGGGGCTCTACGCGATAGCCGCCACCGATCTGCACGAGTCCGACGACGCGGTCCGCTGGGGCGCGCTGGCGCTGCGCGAGCTCGAGCACGAAGCGGGGGCGGCGGCCGTGCGGCGGCTGCTCGACGAGAATCCGGCGCGCATCCTGCGCGGAGAGGAGTTGGGAGAATGAAGGCCGCGACGAACAGGGCGCTCAAGGTGCTCGCGAGCCTGGTGATCAGCGGCTTTTTCATCTGGCTCACCCTGCGCGGCACCGACCTGCGGCAAGTCTGGCTCGCGTTGAGGAGCGCAAACTACCTCTACCTGGTCCCCTACATCGGGGTCGTCGTCGCCATCCATTTCCTGCGGGTCGTCCGCTGGGGCATCCTCCTCGAGCCGGTCGGCAAGCCCAGCTTCCAGAAGCTCAACAGCGCCGGCGGCATCGGGTTCATGGCCTTGGTGGTCATGCCCTTCAGGCTCGGGGAGCTGGCCCGGCCGCTGCTCATCGCGGAGAAGGGGAAGATCCGCCGCAGCGCGGCGATGGCCTCGGTCGTCGTCGAGCGGGTGGTCGACGGCATCGCCATGGCCCTCGTGCTCATCGTCGCGTTGCTGTTCAGCACCCCCGCGACCAAGAGCGAGGCAACCCTGACCTGGGTGCGAGGTGGCGGGCTTATCGTCTTCGCCGCGTTCTTCGCGCTGCTGGTCTTCTTGGTCGTCGCGTACGTCAAGCGCGAGCTCGCGGTGCGCGTGGTCGACCGACTCACCAGGCCCGTGTCGGCCAAGCTCGCCCAGAAGCTCGCCGGGATGCTCGATGCCTTCATCGGCGGGCTGAAGGTGGTGCCCGACCGGCGCAAGATCGCGTTGTTCTTCGTGCTCACCGCCGTCTACTGGGGCATCAACGGCTTCGGGCTTGCGCTGCTCGCCCGTGGCTTCGGACTTCAGCTCGAGCTGGCCGCGGCTTTTGCGGTGCTCGGGGTCCTGGTCGTCGGGGTCATGATCCCTGCCGGCCCGGGGATGCTGGGCACCTTCCAGGGCGCGGTGATCGTGGGGATGCAGCTCTTCTTCCCGGAGCCTGCGAGCAACGCGGCCATCCAGGCCTATGCCTGGGTGCTGTGGGCGGCGCAGTTCGGGCAGCAGGTGCTCTTCGGGCTCTATTTCCTCGCGCTCGGACAGGTCTCATTCGGCCGTCTGTGGGATTCGAGCTCGATCGAGGACGAAGAGGAGCCGGCGGACGCACAGCCGGTGCTCGGCCCGGCCGAAGGCCCTTGATACTGCGGCCCAGAAGCTCGGTGACGTATCTTCGTACGCCTTCGCGGCCGCCCGGAGCTCTTGAGGCTCCTCTGCATCTCTCAGCTTACTGGCAGCTTGCTGGCGGCTCCCGGAATCGCTCGGAGCCGTTGCCCGCGAGGTGGCGCGGCTCATGAGCCGGGCAGAAAAGCGCAAGCCCGCCGCGCTGAGGAGCGGGCGGGCTTGGCTGCGGATCGCGAGGAGAAGGCGAGCTACATCTGCTCATCGAGCCAGCGGATGATGGCCTCTTTGACCCCTGAGCGGTCGCCCGTTTTGCTTCCGCCGGCGGGCCGGGCAGAGAGGGCAAACCGCGAGGCGAACTCAAGAGCAAGCTGCCCGCTGGCCACCTGGTCCCATGCGCTACTGTCGGGGACGTCCTGCTCCTGGCTCGCCTCGGCAACGGCGACCGCGACGCTGTTGGTGCTACTCATTCGACCTGTCGTCCTCCAAAGCACCTGGCTCGGGTCGGTTCGCTGCTCCGTACTTCCGGAGAAGGTCCTGAACCGCCTCGCGCAGGTACTCACTCTGGGTCACCCGCGTCTTCCGCGAAAGGTCGCGCAGCTTCTCTGCGACCGACACCGGAACCAGCACGTGGGTGGCCACCTCTTCTGCCGTCTCCTTCATCCTGCTTCCTCCCAGCAGCCCAAGAGAAACGACAACACGGTGCTACAGGCTGCTACCGAGGATGCCGCAGCGGTGAAGGATGTCAAAAAGTCGGCCTGCTGCTACCCGAGTTTGACAGTCGTTCGG
>DHSB01000169.1:13944-14276 GCA_002408385.1 Myxococcales bacterium UBA5297 | reverse complement strand
CATCGAGGTGCGCGCGCCGACCGGCATCGCCCCCGCGCTCGCGCTCCTCGCCTCCCGGCCCGTCGACTACGGCACCTCGCGCATCTTCATCGTCGGTGGGCGCATCGTCGGCGAGGCCTGGGCGCGCCGGCTCTCGGAGCTGACGGGGGCCGAGGTGAGCGTCGCCGATCAAGAGCGCGAGCTTGCGCGCACGGGTGAGGCGACGCTTCCGCGGGCGCGGTCGGTCCCGATAGGAGAGGCAAGCGCGCGGCTTGGTCTCGTGCAGGTCGAGGTCTCGGGGGCCGGGATCCACGCCGCGAAGGCGCGCATCGTGCGCGGTGCGACCGTCCTGT
>DHSB01000169.1:0-13821 GCA_002408385.1 Myxococcales bacterium UBA5297 | reverse complement strand
GCGGTGCGACCGTCCTGTGGGCCGCGCTGCTCGCCATCGCCATGGTGCTCGGGCTGGCCCTCGCCGGGCGCATCGCGCGCCCTGTCGGCGCGCTCGCCCGCGGCGCGCGGGCCATCGCCGCCGGAGAGCTCGGTCACCAGGTCGACGTGCGCGCCTCGGGCGAGATCGCCGCGCTGGTCGAGGCCTTCAACGCGATGAGCCGCGACCTCAAGAGCACCACCGAACGCGCCGCCATGGCCGAGAGGGTGGCGGCCTGGCAAGGGGTCGCGCGCCGGCTCGCCCACGAGATCAAGAACCCGCTGACCCCCATCCGCATGTCGGTCGAGACGCTGCTGGCCGCGCACCGGGCGCAGCGCCCGGACTTCGACGAGATCTTCCTCGAGTCTTCGCGGGCGGTGCTCGAGGAGGTCGAGCGCCTCAGGCGCATCGTCGACGAGTTCTCCAAGTTCGCGCGGCTGCCCAAGCCGCAGCTCGCCGAGCTCGACCTCGCCGAGCTGGCTTCGACGGTCCTTTCGCTCTACTCATCGCCGCCCGGGGGGATCCGCATCGCGCGCGAGCTGGAGCCGGGGCTGCTCGTGCAGGCCGATCGCGACCAGCTTGCTCAGGTGCTCATCAACCTGGTGACCAACGCCGAGCAGGCGATGCCGCAGGGCGGCTGCATCCGAGTGCGGGCGCGCGCCTTGGACGAAGGTCAGGTGGCGCTGGAGGTGGAGGACGAGGGGCCGGGGGTGCGTCCCGAAGACCGCCCAGGGCTCTTCGAGCCGTACTTCACGACCAAGGAGGGCGGCACGGGCCTGGGGTTGGCCATCGCGCTGCGCATCGCCCAGGAGCACGGCGGGCGATTAGAGGAGCTGGGG
This sequence comes from Myxococcales bacterium UBA5297, assembly GCA_002408385.1. Classification (GTDB taxonomy): domain Bacteria; phylum Myxococcota; class Myxococcia; order Myxococcales; family UBA5297; genus UBA10939. The sequence goes on along the minus strand of DHSB01000169.1, from coordinate 12,964 downwards.
CAGGGGGAAGGGGGCGCTCGATTTCGCCTCACGCTTGCGCGCAGGAAGCTGGCGGCGTTAGCCGGGTAACATCGCCAGCCGGTCGGACTTGGAGGCTACTTGGCCCTCGACCTCGAGTCGAAGCCGTCGCGCCGATTCTTTGCAGGAATAGGGTCCTGGGTCGAGGAGACGGCGCCGCCGGGGTCGCTGGAGCCGCCGGTCGAGAGGAGCAGGACGGGCAGGTTGGCGCCGTTGGTCGCAACCAAGCCGCTCGTCTCGTCGGCCTGCGGGATGTCGGCGGCGGCGCCGCCCGGCGAGACGGCGAATCCGACGGTGCTCTCAATGGCCTGGACGGTCTGCCCCTGCTCGTCGACGGGCCATTCCCCGTCTTCGGGCATCCCGCAGGCGCCCAAGGCGATGATGGGCAGGAGGGTGGTAAGAAGTCGGCGAATCATGACCTTCTCCGTTGGTGCTCCAGGATAACTGTGCAAGACAGATGCCTCATCGGCCGCTCATCCCTTGGCCGCCGCCCGCAGCAGCGGGTCGGCGTTGACGATCTGCGAGAGCCGCGAGCGCTTCATCTGGAGCAGCCGGGCAGCCTCGCTGATGTTTCCCCGGGTCTCGCCCAGCGCCTTGAGGATGCACTGCGTCTCTATCTCCTGCCGCAGGTCCTTGAGTGACAGTCCCCGCTGGCGGGCGAGCTCGAAGTAGTCGACCCCATCGCAAGCGGGGGCTGCACCACGGGCCCGCGGCGGCGGCGCCTGCGGCGAGGCGGCGCGCTCGTCGACCAGCGCAGCCAGCTCGCCGATGTGCTCGAAGGCCTCGGGCGTGATCACCCGGCCGCCCGCGAAGATGGAGGCCGAGCTGATGACGTTCTCGAGCTCGCGGATGTTGCCGGGCCAGGCATGGGCCCGGAGGATTTCGAGCGCTTCGGGCGAGAGGAGCTTCTTCTCCTCGTGACGCTCCCGGGCGAGGCGGGCGAGGAAGTGATCGGCCAGCTCGGCGAGATCCTCGAGCCGGGCGCGCAGCGGCGGCAGCTCGAGCATGACGCCCTTGAGCCGGTAGTAGAGGTCCTGCCGGAAGCTGCCCGCGGCGATCATCGACTCGAGGTCGCGGTTGGTCGCGCAGATCACCCGGACGTCGACCTTCAAGGTGCGGGTGCCGCCGACGCGCTCGAACTCACGCTCTTGGAGCACCCGCAGCAGCGCCACCTGCGCCTTCGGGCTGATGTCGCCGATCTCGTCGAGGAAGATGGTCCCGCCCTCGGCGAGCTCGAAGCGGCCCTTGCGCTCGCGCACCGCGCCGGTGAAGGCGCCCTTCTCATGGCCGAACAGCTCGGAGAGCAGCAGCTCCTCGACCATCGCCGCGCAGTTGACCCGCACCAGCGGCATGTCGCGGCGGGGGCTGTGCTGGTGGATGGCCTCGGCGAGCAGCTCCTTGCCGGTGCCCGATTCGCCGCGCACCAGCACGGTGGCATTCGAGCGGGCGACCGGCTCGAGGACCTTGAGCACCTTTTCAAGCGCAGGCGCGCTGCCGATGAGCCCATGCTCGGCGTGCCGAACCGCAGGGGCGATCTCGAGCGCCCGGGCGACCCGGCCCGGGGTTATCTCGCGCTCGGCCCCGGAGGCCGCGGCGATGACCGCGCCGCGGCGCGGGCTTTTGAGGAACGCGGGGCGCTGGGCCGCGGGGACGTGCGAGACGAGCTCCTCGAGGAGTTGCGCGGCCCGCGAGGCGTGGGCGGCGGCTCCGGCCGCGTCGCCAGCCGCGGCGCGCAGACGAGCGAGCAGGTGGTAGACGCGGTAGGGGCCTTCGAGATCCGGATTCTCGAGGAGCTGCTCCTTGGCGTTCGAGAGCCTGCGGGTGGCTTCCCCGAGGTCGCCTCCGAGCAGGGCGAGCTCGCCGGCGACCATGTCGCGCTCGGCGGCGAGCGGCCCCGCCTCGCGCGCGGTCGCGTCGACCGAGTCGTGCGCGAGCGCGCCGCGCGCCAGGCCAAGGTCGCCGTGGGCGAGGTGGACGCGGGCGAGCGCCAGGGCGCTCTCGGCCGCGTAGCGCGGGCTCTTGATCCGCTCAAAGGCCTCGCAGGCCTCTTCGAGAGACTCGACGGCCTTGGCGTGGCTGCCGCTCGCCTCGAGCCATTCGCCTCGCACCAGGTCGGCCGAGGCGAGCAGGTACGGGTCTCCGACCTCGGAGGCCACGGCGGCCGCGTGGTCGCACAGCTCGCCACCGCGGTCGAGATCGCCCAGGAACAGATGGAGCCGGGCGAGGTTGAGCGCGCAGTGGGCGACCTCCTTCGAGCGGCCGGCGCGGGTGAAGGCCGACAGCGCCCTCGAGAGGTGATCGACGGCGGGCTCGAGCTCGGCCGAGTCGGCGTAGAGCGACCCGAGGTTGGAGAGGGCCAGGGCCGACAGCCCGCGCTCGGCACCCGAGAGCGCGAGCGCCGAGCGGTAGAGCGCCACCGCGCCGCGCCGGTCGCCGCGCCGGTGGGAGATGATGCCCTGGTTGATGAGGGCTCGGGCCTGCTCGCGCGGCAGTGAGGCCTGGTGCGCGAGCGCCGCGTTCTGCGCGAAGACCGCGGCGGCCTCTTCGTAGGCACCCTGAGTGAGCAGGGTCTTGCCCAGCGTGTTGCGAAGGGAGAGGGCGATCTCGGGGTGCGCGGCGTGGGCCTCGATGCCGCGCTCGCAGTGGGCGCGCGCCTCGTCGTACTTGCCGCGCAGGAAGAGCACGTCCGCGTAGACCACGAAGGCCTGAGCCGCGTCGCGGTCTTCGGGCGAGGCCGACGCGCCGAGCACCTTGCGGCACAGCAGCTCGGCGGCCGACAAGCGACCGAGCAGCTTGGCGAGCGTCGCCGCCTCGGCGAGCAGCGCGCGCTGCTGGGCGGGGTCGAGCGCGCGGCGGGCCAGGGCGAGCTCGCGGAGCGCCCCGGAATAGTCGCCACCGCCGCGAAGCGCCCGGGCAAGACGAACGCGCACCGGGGCCTTCTCCACCTGCGGCAGGGCTTCGAGCGCGAGGCGATAGAGCTCGGCCGCCTCGTCGAATGCGGCCCGGCCGGCGAGCGCGTCGGCAGCCTTGAGCGCCGCGAGCGCGCCGCGGCCCCGTGGCTCGGCGGCAAGAAAGTGCCGGGCGATGGCTTGGGGATCGCCTCCGCGCTCGGAGAGCAGCTCGCCGAGCGCTGCGTGCAGGGAGGCGAGGTCTTCTGGCCGGGCACGCGCGAGCAGGGCGTCCCGGAACGAGGAGCGCGCGATGGCGTAGACGCTTGCACCGACGAGCGGGCGGGCTTCGACGAGCCGCTCGCGCACGAGGCGCTCGAGCGCGCGGTCCAGGCCGTCGGCGGGCGTGCTGAAGGCGCGCGCGAGCAGCGCTCCGAGCACCCGAGAATCGGCCGGTTCGCCATGGACGGCGAGGGCGAGCAGCGCAGCCCTCTCGGTCGAGTCGAAGGTGGCGAGGCGGCGCTCGAACAGATCGGCCGGGGCAGAGGAAGGGCCGGCGACGACCTCCTCGAGAGCGGTCGGCAGTCCGCCGGTCGATTCGAGGAGCCGCTCGGCTACGTCCCGGCGCCCGAGGAAGGCGCGGATGCCTTCGAGGTCGAGCCCGCAGAGAGGCACGCTGAGCGCGGGCACCCGCGAGATGAGCTCGGTGAGCGGGGTCGGCAGCGGACCATCGTCGCGGTAGGAGACGACGAACAGCCCGCCGGAGCGCGCCCCCGGCGCGAGCGCGCTGGCGGCGAGATACCGCAGCAGCTCGAGCGAGGCGCGATCGGCCGCGTCGGCGTCGGCGAGCAGGAAGCAGGGCGAGCCGGCCGAGGCGAGCGAGAAGAGCTCGGCGAGCGCGTCGTACAGATCGAGGCGTCGCTCCTCGGGCGAGAGCCGCTCGGGCGCATCGCCTCCGCACAGCGGCCCGACGCGCCGCGAGAGCTCGGCGATGACGCGGCCGGGGATGCCGAGCTCGCCCAGGTAGTCGAGCAGCCCGGGAACGAGCCCGGCGACCAGTCCGTAGGCGGCCGGAAGGGCCCGCGAGCTCGCGCCCTCGAACACCTGGACGCCTCGCGAGGCGAGCGAGCGGCGCAGCGCGCGCATCAGATAGCTCTTGCCGATGCCCGCGGGGCCGTGAACGAAGGCAAAGCGCGCGCAGGCGCGGGTGCGCGATTGCTCATACTCGCGCGTGAGGAGCTCAAGCTCCTGTTCACGTCCTGAGGAGAAGAGCTCGACGACTGCCGCGTGAATCATCCGATGCCTCGTCTCGCCGCGCGCCGTGTCCCATCGAGGAAGCTGTCGGGGCGCATTTGCTTTGACTAATGAGCAAAGCTGGTGCCAACAGGAGCCATCTGCGCTTGCGAGACAGCCATCCGCAAGAACCACTCGGATGAAGCCTTGAGCGGCGGCGGTGACCTGAGCCGCTCTCGGCGGTGGGACAGAGCCAGGCGCCGCGCGGCGACACGCGCGCCCCTTCGGCCTTCTTCAAGCCCGCCTGTTTACGGGCGAAAAGGCGTCCTTGCGGAGGCCGAGGGACTCTCGGGGCAGGGGAGCACGCGGGCCGCGGAGAAGAGGAGCGTTCGTAATCGCCGCCGATGACGAACCGGCGTTGCGCAGCCGGCGCGAGTCGGAAAACGGCGCGGGGACGAGCCGCGCCTACGACATCCGCGCACCAAGTGACCGATTCGTGGACAGGAGCTCGAGCGCACGAGCGGCCGCCTCGCGGGAAGCTCAACATCGCCCGGGCGACTCTGCTTCGGCACCCGTCGCGCGACGATAAACCGGGCTTTGCGGTCGACCGCGAGCGAAGGTTTCGCTCGGAGTTTCGCGGTCCGGACCACGCCGACTCAGAGCGCCCGAGGCCGTTCGCTGTCGTCCGAGAGATTCGGAGAGGAGCGACGGCCGGTGAGCCTCTGGAGCGCGACGGCGGCCTCGTCGTCGTTTTCCGAGAGGTTGGAAAGAGGCGAGGTCCTTGAATGCTGCCAGTGCGCGAGCCGGCTCTGCTTTCAGCTCTCAGCGGGCAAGCCATCGCCCTCGGCCCGCGAGTTGATCGGTCGGACCGGCTACCGGCAACGCGCCCGAAGGCTCACCGCGGGCGAACAGCCCCCGCCTTGAAGACGCCCCTGCGAGCGAGCCCTGGACTGGACGCCGAGGTCGTGCCTGGCCGTGCTTCAACCCATCGGGGATGCGCAGCGAGCTCGACGCCTTGCGCGAGGGGCCGGCCTCGAAAGGCCGGCCGCGGCAAGTCGGTGTCGGTCGGCCAGCGAAGTCGAAGGACCGCGCCTTCGCTTGCGCCGATTCGCGAAATGCGCTCGTTGGTTTGGGGCAGCGCCCGCTTCGTCCGGCTACTCCCTGACCGGAGTCGCCTTGAGCGCGGCCTTGCCTTCCTTGACGTAGACCTGGAAGCGAACCGACTTGCAGTTGTACTTCTGCACGAGCTGGTCGCGGTTCTTGCGCAGCTTCGCGAGGAACTTGTCGAGGGTCAGGCCGTCGGCCGGCTCGTTGCACTGGGCCCGGGTCGCGACGAACTGGTTGAAGACGTCCTGAAAGTGCGCCTCGTCCGGGTCGGCCGGTGCCGAGGGGGCGGGCAGCGGAATCGCGTCGGCGAGGGCCTGGGTCTGCACGGGAGTGGTGATCGGCGCGCCGGCCGGGCGCGCGCGAGTCGCCGCGCGCAGAAGCTCGGCAGGAACGGCCGCGACCACCGTCGCCTCGTGGCGCTGCTCCTCCTCCCCCTCGTCCTCGGGGAGCTGCGCCGCCGCGGCGGCGAAGGGATCGAAAGGCTGATCCATGAGCGAATCGGCCGCGGCCTGAGGTGCGGCATCGAACGGGGAGGTCGAGGCGGGCCCGGGGACCGGAACGGCTGCTTCGGCAGGCGCGTACTGCGGACCCGGCATCGGGAGGGCGTCGAAGTCCGGTATCGCCGGCGCCGCATCCAAGGGCGGCTCAGGCTCCGGCTGCGCCTCGAGCACCGCTTCAGCCTCTTGAACCGGCTCGGGGGCGGGCGCCGCGGGGGCCGAGTCGCCGAACGGAAAGTCGTCGGGAGTCACCGCCGGGGCGGGCGGCTGGTCGCCGAACAGGGAGTCTGGGGACGCCTCGGCTTCCGACTGGCTGGGGCTCGCCTGTTCGGCCTGCGGCTGGACGGGTGGCGGCTGCTCGGTCTGAGCCTCGACGGCGGCCACGGCTTTCGGGCTGCCCATGATCAGAAGGAAGGCGAGCGACAGCAGCACGAGCGCCCCGATGCCGAGGAGCGCCTTCTTTTGGAAATCGGCGAGGGCGACGAGCCCGGTGACCTCGGCGGTCAAGACCACGCGCGCGCCTTCGATACCGTCGATAGCGAAGGAGCCAGCCTCGAAGCGCGTCGCCTTCCCCGCGAAGATCGGCAGCGAGAGGGGGCCCAGGTTGGCGAAGCTGCCCATCGCGAGCTGTCCGTCGCGAGCCTTGGCGGCCGCGTCGCGCTCGGCTCCAGAGAGCGAAGAAACGATGAGGTCGCCGGCGACGACAGTGACGCCGAGTGTGGTCTGGGCCGCCTGCTGTGCGGCAAATCCGTCATCGACCAGGAAGGCGGCGCCGAGCAGGGCGGCGGCGTGCTCGCCGGAGCGGACTGGGACCGCGACCACGCGGTAGAGCTTGCCGTCGACCAGTGCGTGGGTCCCCATCGGACCCGCCTCGGCCGCCTCGGCAAGCGCGAACGCGCCTGCCGGCTTGGTCTCGGGAGCCGCACCGCCGGCCGGAATCGTCGCGACCCCCTGCGCCGTGGAGACGAGGATCGCCGCGGCCGAGCGAAGCTCCTCGGGCAACCGCGCAAATGAGGTGGTCACCGCGGTGCGGGCCGCGTCGATCGCCTCGGCGCTCGGTTGGGCCTGGCCTTGGGCAGCCGCCTCGGTCGCAGCGCTTTCATTGGCGGGGGCGGACTGCGCTGCGGCTGCGCCGCTCGCCGGAGCAGGGGTGAGGGCGCGAACCAGCGCCGCGTCGGAGGCTGCTTCCGAGAGCGCCGCGGTGCGCAGTGCCTGTGCGAGCTTGAAGCTCGACTCGAACAACTGCTGACCCCAACCGAGTCGCTCGCTGGTCTGGATCCGCGCCAGGGAGGAGGTGCTCTCGGATGAGCTGATCAGCCCGGCGACTGCGATGCCCACGCAAATCACCGCGAATATGAAGAACTTGAGTCGAGCCATCTTCTTGGCCTCGTTCCGACTGGATCTACCGACGGTTGGGTTGGCGATTGTGCCCGCGGCAAGGGGGGCGCGCGGAGCCTGAAGCGGCATGCCATAAGCTGTCAGGACCGCTGGATTTCTAAGTACTTGGGAGCATATAAGCGTCGCTCCCCGACAGTGTCAAACTTCACGGCATCCGGTGGCCCGCCTTCCGACAGAGGGGGCGGGACACCCGGGCGAGGCCGAAGGCTACGGAGTTGCGGCCGCGGCCTTGGCGGGGGCCTCTTGCTTGGCTGCAGCCTCATCGGCGTTCGGCTCGCCGGCCGGAGCGGGTTGATCGGCAGCGGTGTCAGCCGCAGCCGCTTCGCCGTCGGCCGCTGGCGCGGTGTTGCCCGCGGTGTCGGCGGCCACTTGCGCTTCGTCGTCGGGCGTGGGCTCCTCCTCGTCGGCGGTCATCTCCTGCTCGATCGGGACCGCCTGCTCTTCGAGGGCCTGAACCTGCGCCTTGATGACCTGCAGGTCGCTCGACTGCTTGAGCATCTGCGGAACGAGGAAGTAGTAGCTGGCGACCGCGAAGATGACCAGCGAGGTGAACATCGAGAAGAGCAGGTTGATGACCAGGGCCCGCAGGGGCACGACCTTCGCCTTGGTCGAATTGCCGCCTTCGGTTTGGGGGGGCTGAGAAGGTTGTTCGCTCATGGTCTCTCCTTAAGGGAGGTTCCTGGCCGAGCGGCGAGACAAACTGATGTGGCAACTCGGAGACTCGGAGTCGCCGTTGGCCCAGTCAGACCCGCGTTCGCGCGGGCGCCGGACTATAGGCCGGGCCTCCGTGGCCAATCAAGCGGGCGGGCCCCCACGCAGGGCTGTGCTAGCATCGCGAATCGAGGCGCCCATGCCCCCAAAGCCAGGAGAGACGAATGAGATACTGCCCGAGTTGTCTCGAGGAGTACCAAGATAGCGCTCAGGCCTGCGCTGACTGCGGGGGAAAGCTTCTGGTGACCGAGGAGGAGATCGAAAAACTCCCCGGGCTGCGTCGGGTTCGCGAGGACGAGGACACCACCCGCTTCGTGGTCGCCGGCGCCGCCGAGGACCTTTTCGAGGCCGACGCGTTCACCGCGGCCATCGGGGAGGCGGGCATTGCGGTGCTCGCGAACATGAAGCGCAGCTCCCCGGTCGACGCCCTCACCTCCAGCGTGCAGCGGCCCTGGTGGGAAATCCTGGTCCCGCAGGAAGCGCTCGAGAAGGCGACCGAGATCATCGGGACGCGGCGCAGTGAGCTGAAAGCCTCCGAGGAAGACGCCGAGAAGGCGGCCGAGGAGGAGGCGGGCGGCGCCGAGTAGCGCAACGCCCGCCGCTTACAACCCGGCCGGCTTGGGCTCGGCGGTCGTCGCCGGAGCGTCGAGGACCTCGAGGAACTGGAAGCCGAGGACGCGCCGGCGCCGGTAGCGCATGTTGCGGCGCAGGAAGTGCTCGAGTTGCTCGTCGATCACCTGGCCGTAGAGGTCGCGCCCGGCGTGGCGCACCACGGTGCCCTTGCTCGTCTGCACGATGAATCCGAGGTGGGTGACCATGAACGGCACCAGCGGCCGGTCCTCGCGCACCACCGCGAGCAGGGTGCCGGACGGGATGCGTGGCGCGAGGCCCGCGACCTTGTCGAGCGGCACGTACCTCAGCTCGAAGCTGCCTATCGGAGCGCGCTCCTCGGGCAGCCGGATTCGGGTCCCGAGGGCGCGGGCGCGCCACTGGTCGGGGGTGATCACCTTGGTGTGCGTGACCGCGGCCCCGGGGGCAAGCTGCCCGGTCACGTCGCGCACGTAGCCCTTGCGCACATTTGCCCGCAGCCACTGGGCGGCGAAGAAGTGGTTGCGGTTCGCATAGCCGACCTCTCCGTCGTAGCGCAGATCGTCGAGGACAGGCTCGAGGTCGGCGCCGCCGCGCGAGCGGGCCAGGGCGATGACCGTCTCGACGAAAGTGGTGCAGTCGACCGCGTCGAAGCGCACCCTCGGGTCTTCGTCGGGCGGGTTGTCCGGCCCCTCGCCGAGCGGGTCGCTCTGGTAGCGCACGCCGAGGAACCGCTCGCTCGCCGAGAGGAGGCGATCCCCGATGGTCTCGAGCCGGGCGATCGCCTCGACGAGCCGTGGCACCTCGGCTTTCGGTGCGTCGCAAAAGCGCGTCAACTGCGTGTGCACCGACGCCGCGGGCAGGGGGGCCGGCGCCGCGAACAGGAGGGCGAACGTCGGGATGAGCCGGTGCGTCATTTCGACTTCTTGCCCAAGGCGAGGATCTTCTTGCGGTCCGCTGAGCTCAGGCCCAGACCCTCGATGGCCGTCTCGAGCCGCAGTCGGTCCTCGACCTCGGCGGTCTCTGCCTTCAGCACGAGCCACTGGACCCCGCGGCCATCGCCCTGCTTCGAGAGGGCCACCGCCGCGGCGATCGCGGTGCCGCGGTCGCCGTCCTCGAGCCGGTCGAGCAGGGCCTTGGAGGCCCAGGCTGCCTTCACCTCTTCGATGAGCCGGATGCCGTCGCGCCGCTCGGTCGGCTCGGTCGAGCGCAGGAGCTTGTCGGCGACGGCCCGGCCCTCGGCGTTGCCGAGCATGCACAGGCTCTTGGCGGCCGCGAGCCGGGTCGTCTCGCTCCCGTCCTTGAGCAGCGCGGTGAGCTTGGCGGCCGCGCGGCCGTCCTGGAGCTTGCCGAGCGCGAGGATGGCGGCGAGCCGAGTCGCGAGGACCTCGTCCTCCAGCAGCGCGAGCGCAGGCTTGACGGCAGCTTTGCTGCCGATTGCGCCCAAGGCCGCTACCGCCTCGCGCCGCACGACCGGCGAGCGGTCCTTCGTCAGCGCGCTGAGCGGCTTGACGGCTTCCTGGGCCCGCAGCGCGCCGAGCGCGACACAGGCGTACTCGCGCACGAGGTCGTCTTCGTCGTCGAGCGCGCGCACGAGGGCGCCCGTCTGCTTCTTGGCGGCGAGGAACCTCAAGGCGAAGGCCGCGTTGCGGCGGGTGCCGGTCGAGCCGGCTTCGAGCATCTGCTCGATGGCCTGCATCAGCTCGCGCGGGGAGCCGAGGTACTTGATGCGCTCGATGGCGCGGTTGACCTCCGGGCGCGAGCCGGAGGCGATCGCCGAAATCAACTCGGACTTCTCGGCGGGCGAAGCGCCGGCGCCCAAGGCTGGGCCCGCGGCGAAGAGGATCAGCAGAGGCAGCAGGGTTCGCAGGCTCATGGCGGTCGATGCTACCAACCTTCGCAAACCCTTGCCCTGTCCTCTCAGTCCCGCTCTTCGCGGACGATGCGGCGCACGAAGTTCTCCAAGACAGCGCGGCCGGCCGGCGTGTCGCGCAGCGGCGCATGGGGGCGGCCCGCACAGAGCCGGCGCGCCTCCTTTGGCGACATCTCCGGGTGGAACTGCACTCCGCGCGCGCGAGGTCCGACGGCGAGGGCCTGCACCTCGGTCTTCTCGTTGGTCGCGAGGACCCGGGCCCCGCCGGCGGCCGCCGACAGCACGTCCTCGTGGGTCTGCTGGACCACGAAACGTGGGCCTATTCCCCGAAACAGCGGGTCCTGCAGCCCCTCGGGCGTCAGCTCGACCTCCACCGTGCCGAGCTCGGGCCCTCGCGGGTTGCGGACGACCGCGGCTCCGAAGGCGTAGCCGAGCAGTTGATGGCCGAAGCAGACGCCGAGCACCGCGGCGCCGGACTCGACGCGGCGGCGCAGCCAGGTCGCGGCCTCGTCCATCCACGGCTCGGGCGAGGTGAGTGAGGCGAGCGAGCCGGCGACGATGACCCCGTCGTGCTCGCCGTCGGGGAGCGGGCCGGCACCATCGACGCGCGCCGCGGTCAGCTCGACCGGCAGGCCGCCGAGCGCGCGCTCGAACCAACCGTCGAAGTCGCCGCTCTCGCCGCGCAGCCGCGCGGGAAGCGAGCCGGGGAGGGCAAGGAGCAAACGCGAGGTCTTCATCAGAAAAGCGGGCCGCTTCGGTCGGTGCTAGATTCGCCCGCCCGTGTCGCGCTTCCTCAAATACCACGGCCTGGGCAACGACTTCGTCCTGCTCGATCGCCTCGAGGGTGGGGGACCGCCTTCGCCCCAGCAGGCGATCGCCGTCTGCGAGCGGCGCCGCGGCGTGGGCGCCGACGGCGTGCTCACCCTGCTGTCTTCGAGAGTCGCCGCCGCGCGGATGCACGTCACCAACGCCGACGGCAGCGTCGCCGAGATGTGCGGCAACGGGCTGCGCTGTGTCGCAAGGCACCTGGCCGAGACGCGCTTGCCGGGTGCCCGCGAGCTGCTCGTCGAGACCGACGCGGGGCTGAAACACTGCGAGCTGCACCGTCGGGACGGACAGGTCGAGGAGGTCACGGTAGAGATGGGCGCGCCTGTCCTCGAGCCGGCGCGCATCCCGATGGCGGTCGATTTCGAGCGCTTCGTCGATGCCGAGATCGAAGCCGGCGGCCTGCGCCTGAGAGCGACCGCGGTCTCGATGGGCAACCCCCACCTCGTGCTCTTCGGTCTCGAGCGGCGCCGGGCCGCCGAGCTTGCGCCGCTGCTCGAACGCCACCCGCTCTTCCCGGCCCGCACCAACGTCGAATTCGCCGAGGTCTGCGGCGACGGGCTCGACGTCATGGTCTGGGAGCGCGGCTGCGGCTTCACGCAGGCTTGTGGCACCGGCGCCTGCGCGGCGATGGTCGCCGCGGTGCTCGAGGGCCGCCTGCAGGCCGGCGAGGAGCGCCCGGTCAAGCTGGCTGGAGGGCTCCTGCACGTGAAGGTCGCCCCAGGCCTCGGCGGCGTGCGGATGCGGGGGCCGGCGGCGCGAGTCTTCGAAGGGGTCACCGGCCTGCTCTGAAGGGCCAGGGGCTTGAGGCCCGCGCCCGGCTCGCCTATCGTCCGCCCCGGGCACCGTGGCCGAACGGCGCCACGTGAATAGCCGCCATGGGAGCGCCGTCTCGGCGGCTTCCCGCTCAATCGGAGAATCAAGCCATGACACGAGCTCTAGTGCTTCTTTCGCTCTGCATCTTCGCCACCCCGGCCTTCGCCCAGGACATCAGCTTCCAGGCCGGCCCCGGCGGCATCTCCATGCAAGCGAACATCCCCACCGACGACGTCCAGTTCGAGGCGAGCGCCGCGCAGACGGTCGAGTCCTCCAGTGAGGGCTACAGGCTGAGCTACCAGACCGATCCCGGTGGCGCGACGCTGATGAAGGTGCTCGCGCCCCAAGGCGCCCAGTGCCAAGTCTGGGACGGGCGGAAGCTTGTCGCCGAGGACGACATCCCGATGTCGTTCAAGGCCAAGCCCGAGCGCTTCTACCGCGTGCTCGTCAAGATGGCCGACGGTCAGGTCTGGGAGAAGAAGCTGTCGGCCAAGCGGGGCCAGATCGGCTCGCTCTGGGTGAGCGCCCCGGCCGCCGCGCCGGCTCCCCAGGTGCAGACGCAGGTCGTCGTCCACGAGGTCCACCACGTCCACCACGAGGCGCCGCCGCCTCCGCCGCCCGAGCAGCCGGCCGGCCCCTACCCGATGCCCGACCCCGACTTCGCGGCGCTCAAGAACGCCATCTCCGCCGAGGACTTTTCGAACCAGAAGCTCGCGGTGCTCGAGACCGCCGTCCCCGGCACCTGGTTCACCGTGGCCCAGGTCGGGCAGATCGTCGACCTGTTCGACTTCGGCAACGACAAGGTCAAGGCGGTCGAGACGATCACCGCCCAGCGCATCGTCGACCGCCAGAACGCCTTCCAGCTCTACTCGCACTTCGATTTCGACAGCGAGAAGGACAAGGTCAAGAAGCTGCTCGCGCGTTAGGCAGCGCGCGTCGGGTGAAAGCGCAGGGAAGGCCGGGCGGTGCTCCGCCCGGCCTTTCTGTTTGGTGTGCCCAGCATGGGCGTG
>DHSB01000113.1:69833-70103 GCA_002408385.1 Myxococcales bacterium UBA5297 | reverse complement strand
TGAGCAGCACTCGAACCAGCGGCTCGCGGGGGAGCGCCAGCGGGCCGACGAGCTCGCCGAGAGGCTCACCGCCGCCGAGGGGGCGCGCGCTGAAGCCGAGGAGGCGCGCCGGCGCGCCGAGGCCGACCGGGACGCGGCGCTCGAGCTGGCCCGCGAGGCCGAGGAGGAGCTGCGCGCGGCTGGCGAGAGGGCGGCGGCCGGTGACGAGGACGCGGCCGCGCAGGCCGTGCTCCGCGAGGCGCAAGAGCGCGCGGCGAGGGAGGCCGCGGA
>DHSB01000113.1:57002-69685 GCA_002408385.1 Myxococcales bacterium UBA5297 | reverse complement strand
GAGCAGCAGGTCGCCGAGCAGCGCGCTCGCGCCGACGAGCTCGAGCGACGCAGGACCGAGCTGGAGGCGCTTCGGAGCTCGGACGAGGTGGCCTGTGCCGAGGCCAAGAAGGCGTGTGCCGAGCTCGAGGCGAGGCTGCGCGACGCCGAAGAATCGCTGCGGCGGCAAGAGGACGAGGCGGCGCGGGCGGCGGGCGAGCGCGAGGAACAGCGCGACCGCGAGCGGCGCGAGGCCGAAAAGCGACAGCGCGCCGAAGCGCAGGCCGCCATCGCCCGTGAGCGAGCGCGCGTAGAAGAGCTCGAGCTCGCGCTCGAGCAGGCCATGGCGCGGCGCGAGGCCGAGGAGTCGGAGCGCGCGCAGCTTGACGAGGCCCGCGCAAAGCTCGAGGCGAGGCTGGCGGAGCTCGCCGAGTCGCGCCGGCGCGCTGAGGAAGAGGCTCGCGAGAAGGAGCAGCGAGCCCGCGAGAAGGCCGAAGAGGATTCGCGCAAGAGCGCCGAGCAGATTCGCGCCGAGAAAGAAGAGCAGCTCGGCGAGCAGGCCGAGTGGGTCGAGGCGCTCGAGGCGGAGATCGCCGAGGAGCTCGAGGGCCACTCCTCGGCCGCCGCGGCACGCGAAGAAGCGGCGCGGATGCGCGAGGAGCTCGAGGCGAAGGTCCGCGAGGCCGAGGAGTCGCTGGGCCGACTCGAGGCCGAGGCTCGGGAGAAGGAGCGTCAGGCGCGCGAGCAAGCGGAGGGGCAAGCTCGGGAGAGCGCCGATCACCTCCGCGCCGAGATCGAGGCGAGGCTGCGTGAACAGGCCGAGCGCATCGACGCCTTGGACCGGGAGCGCAGGGAGGCCGCAGCGCGGCGGGAATCCGAGCAGGCGGCGGGCACCGAGGCGGAGAAGGCGCGGGACGAGCTGGGCGAGCGGCTCGCGCGGGTGACCGAAGCGTGCGAGCGGCTCGCTCTGGAGGCTCAGAGCAGGGAGCAGCGGGCCCGCGAGCAGGCCGAGGACGAGGGTCGCAAGAGCGCCGAGGTGCTGCGCGCCGGGCTCGAGGAGAAGCTGCGTGAGGAGCGCGAGCGCGCCGAGGCGCTCGCCGCCGAGCTCGCGGAGGCCAAGACCCGCGGCGAGGCCGAAGCGGCCGCGCGCGCCGAGGTCGAGAGGGCTCGCGAGGAGCTGGTCGAGAAGCTGAAGGTCGCCGATGAGGCGCGCGAGCGCTTGGAGAGAGAGGCCGAGCAGAGGGAGCAGCGCGCCCGCGAGCAGGCCGAAGGCGAAGGGCGCAGCCGCGCCGACTCGCTGCGCGCCGAGGCGGACGAGAGGCTGCGCGAAGAGCGCGAGCGCTCGCAGGCGCTCGCCGCCGAGCTCGCGGAGGCCAGGACCCGCGGCGAGGCCGAAGCGGCCGCGCGCGCCGAGGTCGAGAGGGCCCGCGAGGAGCTGGTCGAGAGGCTGAAGGCCGCCGATGAGGCGCGCGAGCGCTTGGAGAAAGAGGCCGAGCAGAGAGAGCAGCGCGCCCGTGAGCAGGCCGAGGGCGAAGGGCGCAGCCGCGCCGACTCGCTGCGCGCCGAGGCGGACGAGAGGCTGCGCGAAGAGCGCGAGCGCTCGCAGGCGCTCGTCGCCGAGCTCGCGGAGGCCAAGACCCGGCGCGAGGCCGAAGAGGCCGCGCGCGGCGAGGTCGAGAGGGCTCGCGAGGAGCTGGTCGAGAGGCTGAAGGCCGCCGATGAGCTGCGCGAGCGCTTGGAGAAAGAGGCCGAGCAGAGGGAGCAGCGCGCCCGCGAGCAGGCCGAAGGCGAAGGGCGCAGCCGCGCCGACGCGCTGCGCGCCGAGGCGGACGAGAGGCTGGGTCAAGAGCGCGAGCGCTCGCAGGCGCTCGCCGCCGAGCTCGCCGAGGCCCAGGCGTGGCGCGAGGCCGAAGCGGCCGCGCGCGGCGAGGTCGAGAGGGCTCGCGAGGAGCTGGTCGAGAAGCTGAAGGCCGCCGATGAGCTGCGCGAGCGCTTGGAGAAAGAGGCCGAGCAGAGAGAGCAGCGCGCCCGCGAGCAGGCCGAACAAGAGCAGCGTTCGAGCCTCGACGCGCTGCGCGCCGAGGCTGGCGAGAGGCTCGGTCAAGAGCGCGAGCGCTCGCAGGCGCTCGCCATCGAGCTCGCGGAGGCCCAGGCGCGGCGCGAGGCCGAACAGGCGGCGCGCGCCCGGGCCGAAGAGGTCCGCGCGGAGCTCGAGGCTCAGTTGCGCGACGCCGAAGAGGCCCAGCATCGGCTCGAGCAAGAGGCGCTGCAGCGCGAGCAGCTCGCTCGCGAGGCGGGAACCGCCGAGGCGCTCGAGGCTGCGCGCGCCCAGGCCGAGGCGCGGCTGCAGCAGGAGCGCGAGCGAGTCAGCGCGCTCGAACAGAGGCTCGCCGAGCTGCGGCAGGCCCAGCACCAGGACGAGGTCGCTCGGCTCGAGGCCGAAGCGGGCTCGCAGGTCCTGCAGAGGAGAATCCGGCAGGCAGAGGAGGCCGCGCTTGTCGCCTGTCGCAGCGGCACGGGTGAAGCGGCGGACGCCTCGGAGCTCGCAGGGCTCGGGGCGCAGATCGAGCGCGAACGCGCCCGCGCCGAGCAGCTCGAGGAGCGGCTCGGCGATGAACGGCCGGTCGAACGGCCAGGCACTCTGCCGTCGGGGCCTGCGTCCCTGGAGCTGATCGACGTCGCGGTCGAGGCCGAGGAGATGGCGCTCGCCACCGCGGGGCTCTCTCTCGATGCGGGCCTCGATTCTCCGGCCGCCGGTGACGATCTGGACGGCGATCTGATCGAGGAGGCGCCCGGGGGCGGGTTCGAGCCGCTCGAGTTGGAGCTGGACGCGTCGCAGGAGCTCCTGGCGCAAGGCTCCGAGGACGACCTCCTGGAGTACGACCCCCAGGTCGATTCTGCCGAGGCGGGCGATCAGGAGGAGCACGAGCACCTCTTGGAGGCCAGGCTCGCGGCCGAAATGGGACGACAGGCCCGCCTGCAACAAGCCCGCGAGCTCGCCGCGCAGCTCTCTGGACCGGAAGCCGATCCGGTTCGCCCCGCGGAGCTGGCGGCGACCCCGGAGATCGATCTGTCGCCTGAAGAGGCGATCGAGCTTGGGAGCGCAGCGCTCATCGACGAGCCTTCGATCGTCAGCTCTTGGGACTCGGTCCTTGGATCTCCCACCCCTCCCTCGGTCCCTTCGCCGGTCGAGCCTGCTGCCAAGGCCCCGAGCCTGATGGAGATGGTCTTCGACGAGCCGCGCCCACCCGCGCCGGAGCCGGGCCGCTCCTGGTCGTCGAACGAGCCGATGGACTACGACGCGGTCGAGTTCGAGCCGCCCCCGATTCCCTTCTTCGCGCCCGCGCAGGCGGCGCCCCCTGTCCTTCATCCTGTGCGGGCGCCGCGTGCCGACCGTGAGCAGCCCGCTTCCGCCCCGCTCTTCGAAGAGCCGCCCGCACTCGAGCCGTCTCTCGGCGGCCCTGCCCAGCCTGGCGGCATCGCCTCGGTGCTCGAGGCGATGGCGGGCGGAACGGATACCGAGGCGCCGACCCCGCGCGACTTCCCTTCGCCGCATCGGCCGGCTCGGCTGCCGGGCCTGGACGAGAAATGGATGGAGGCGCCCGAGGGCGAGGCCGTCGCTTACCAAGGAGAGACGAAGACGCCGCCGGCTGTCGAGGGCGGCTGGAATGCGGCCTTGTCCCCCGAGGACGAGCTCGCCATCCCCGGGGACGAACCTTTTTATGACGACGATGGTGAGATCGTGACTGACCCCAAGGACGTGCGCGCCCGACGCCAGCGCCTGCTGCGGCGTGCCTTCGACAACCTCGGCGTCCTCCCGCGGCCGCCGGCTGTCGAGGGTGGCGTCGTCGAAACGCCTTCCAGCGTTCCGAGCGCAGCCAGCCCCGCTCCCACAGCCGCCAAGATTCCGACCTTGAGCCCCGAGGAGATCGCGCTCGCCAAGAAGATCGAGGCGCGGCACATCGGCATCGGGCGCGAGGAGCTCTTCGTGCGCCTGGGCCTGCAGCGCGACGCGAACGGCGAGCAGGCTAAGGCCGCCTACTTCGCGCTGGTGAAGGTCTTCCATCCGGACCGCCTGCCGCCGGCGCTCGCGAACCTCGCCCCCAAGGTCAAGGACATCTTCGCCGCCCTGACCGAGGCGTACGAGACGCTGCAGGACGACGCCAGGCGCAGCGTCTACCTGATGAGGCTCTCCGCCCCGTCTCAGTCGGCCCCCAAGGCCTCGGACCTCGAGGTGACGCTCAAGCAGGCCGAGGTGCTCCTCAAGAAGAAGGAGTTCGTCGCCGCCGCCGAGCTCTTCGGCAAGGCCTTTGCCGAGAGCAACAAGGCGCACCACCTCGCGATGCAGGCCTGGGCGATGTACCTCGACCCCGCGCAGAGACCGAACATGCAGCAGATCAAGACCAAGCTCGAGCAGGCGCTGCGCCTCGATCGCGAATGCGACCGGGCGCACTACACGCTCGGGGTCATCGCTCGGGTCGAGAACGACCTCGTCAAGGCCGAGAAGCACTTCCGCTCGGCCGTCGCCGCCAATCCCAGGAACGCCGAGGCCTCGACCGAGCTGCGGCTCATCGAGATGCGGCGCAAGAAGGGCGGCGGGGGCCTGTTCAAGTGAAGCGACGGGCCGCGCCCGGCTCAAGAGGTGTCGGAAGCTCGCCTGGCCTCGGCTCGCCGCCTCCGCTCACCTCGAGCGGAATCGAGGGGCTCGGGCCGATCGGTCTTCGTTCGAAGGATTCTTCGAGCGGCCTTCAAGCCCCTTCGACGAACGACTCGACGGCGCGGCGGTCCTCGTCGGTCATGCCCAAGAACTCGATGCCCATTCCGCCCTCCTGGCCGGAGGAGGGAAAGCGGCGCACCCAAGCGACGCGCGCCTCGGCACGCACCGGGCGCTCGCGGCCGGGCAGCTCGAGCTCGAGCCAGAGCCGCTCGCCCTGCTCGAGCAGCAGGTCGGAACGAAGGAAGGCGCCCCCGGCCGACAGGTCGCCGCTGCCAAACTGCAGGGTCCCGGCCCCCGACTCGTCGCGGCAGCGGAATTCGACGGCGAGCGGCTTGCGCTTGTGGCGGCGAAGATCGGTCATGTCGCAGGCTCTCCTGGCATGCGGACAGGCTGTTGAGCGAGGGTCATCGTAGCCGGGCGCACGCTTGACGCCAACGGGGCCCTCCGTGAAAGATAACCGGTCGCATTGCGAGGCTTTTTTGGCCGCCGACGCGACCGGCAGGCAGCGCGGGTGCCCGTGCCTGGGGGCGCCCTTCTCGACTGGAGCACCACCGTGGCCAAGCAGCATCTCTTGCTGGTAGACGGCGACCCGAAGAGCCTTCGGGTGATGGAGGTCTCGCTGAAGAAGGCGGGCTTCTCGGTCACCACCGCGGTCAGCGGCGATGACGCCCTTCAGAAGGTGGCCATCAGCAGCCCGGACCTGGTCATCAGCGACACCAAGATGACCGGGATCGACGGCTACGAGCTGTGCCGCCGGCTCAAGGAGGACGAGCGCTTCAAGAACCTGCCGTTCATCTTCCTGACCGCGCAGAAGTCGGTCGAGCACAAGCTCAAGGGCCTCGAGCTGGGCGTCGAGGACTACCTGACCAAGCCCATCTACATCAAAGAGATCGTCGCCCGCGTGAAGATCCTGCTCTCCAAGCGCGAGAAGGAGCGCATGGAGCGCGAGCGCAAAGAGGGCAAGGCGTTCTCGGGCAACCTCGGCGACATGGGCGTCGTCGACCTGGTGCAGACCTTCGAGATGGGGCGTAAAACCGGCACGATGCGCCTGAAGGTCGGCGGCAAGGACGCGCGGGTCTTCTTTCGCGACGGCAAGCTCATCGACGCCGAGCTCGGACGCCTGAAGGGTGAGAACGCCTTCTACCGGCTGCTCAACGCGAACGAGGGCACCTTCGAGCTCGAGTTCGGGCCGCACGACCGCGACGATCGCCTGCAGATGTCGACGCAGGGCCTGCTGATGGAGGGCATGCGCCGCATCGACGAGTGGGGCCGGATGCTCGAGCAGCTTCCCCCGCTGAGCACCGTCTTCGAGATCGACTACCAGCAGCTCGCCGAGCGGCTCGCCGAGATCCCCGACGAGATCAACGGCCTGCTGCGGCTCTTCGACGGCCAGCGCTCGCTCGAGGCGCTCATCGACGACTCGGACTTCGACGACCTCGCCGCGCTCGGCATCGTCAGCAAACTGTTCTTCGAGGGCCTCATCCGCGAGGTCGGCGAGAGCAAGCCGCACAGGGAGACCAAGCCCAAGGACATCGAGCAGTGGCTGCTGGCCGGGCCGAAGTCCGGCAAAGAGAGCGAGCCTGCTCCCGCAGAGGCCGCCCAGCACGTGGCCCAGGAAGCGGCCGGCTCGCCCGGAGTCGAGGAGCCGCCGGCCGGCGCGGCGGTTCAGGAGGCCGCGCAGCCTGCGCAGTGGAGCGCTCCGGAGGGCCAGGCGCCCGCCGACGCGCCGGTGGAGGCCCCGGCGGCCGGCGCGGTCGACACGGGCTCGCTCGAGGCCGCGCATCCGGCTCAGTGGGCCGCTCCCGAAGGCGAGTCACCGGCCGAGCCCTCGACGCAACCGGAGGCTCCGGCAGCGCTCGGGTCGGCGCCGCCGCAAGAGGCGCCGGAAGGTGGCCCGGCCTGGGCCGCGCCCGCGGGCGAAGCCTCCGCAGCGCCGCAGCCGGATTCACCTGCGCCTGCCCAATGGAGCGAGCCTGCCCCCGAGGAGCCGGAGGCCGGCAGCGCGCCGATCGCGCCCGAGCAGACCGGCGAGGCGACGGCCGGAGACGCGCAAGGCAGCGCGTGGTTCAGCGGTCCGAAGGAGGAGCCTGCTCCCGTCTCGCCTGCCGAAAAGCCTGCTTCCTCGAGCCTGGCCGAGGAGCCGTCCGACGGGTTGAAACGCGCCGAGGTCTTCTTCTTCGAGCAGCGCGACGGCGACGAGGCGGATTCGGTGCCGACCCCGGTGCCCGAAGCCGCGCCCGCCGCGGCGGAGGCCACTGCGGCCACGCCGGTCGAGCCCGCCGCGCCGGCGGATCCTGCCCCCGTCGAAGCGGTCGCCCCGGCCGAAGCTCCGGCCAGGCGCTCGGTGTCGATGACCGAGGGCTGGGCCTCGTGGCTTGCGCCGCCGGACCCGCTCGAGGTGCCCGCGGCCGTCGATGCCGACGAGCCCGTCGCGGCCGTAGGCCGCGAGCCGACCCCGGCCGACATCTTCTTCGGCAGGGTGAAGCCCGGTGTGGAGACGAGCCCTGCGCCGCTCGCCACGCCCGAGCCCGCGTCCGCGGTCGCCGCCGAGCCGGCTGCGGAAACGCCGGTGGTGGCGATTCCGCTCACCGAGCCCGTGGCGCAGCCGGCGGCGCCGATGCCGCTGACCGTGGTCGCCGACCCGGGTGTCGCCGAGCAGGGCCTTCAGGGGCCGGTCTTCGGAGGGGCCGCCGCCGAGCCCCCGCGCGAGCCCGAGGAGCCGGCGCCTCCCTCGTCAGGCGCCTACATCTCCTTCGTCGACGCCCCCGCTCCCGACCCTTCCGCGGCAGCGGCCGAGCCTGCGCCTTCGTACGCTCCCGCGTTCGGCGGGCCGTCGCCCATCGCCTCCGCGCCCTTCGAGTCCTTGCCCACGCCGATGGCTCCCGACGAGACCCTCTCTATCGAGGAGGAGTGGGCTCGAGCCGGCTTGGCGCCGAAGCGCCGCTGGCCCATCGTCGTCGTTCTGCTCGTGCTGGCGGTCGGTGGATTTGCAGCCTGGGGGCTGCTCGGGGGAAAGCCCGCCCCCGCGGTCGTCGAGGACGGGCAGCCCGCGCAGCCGGCCGAGCCGACCGCGGGCGAGCCACCGAAGGTCGCGACACCGGACGAGCCACCGAAGGCCGATCCGGGCGCGCAGCCCGCCAACGAGGGCGAGCAAGCGCCTTCGGTCGCCGACCCGACCGATTCGCCTTCCGCCGATACGGCTGCCGTTGCCGCGCCCGAGCCTGGCGACGCGGGCGCGCCCGAAGACGCGAGCGCCGCGGCGCAGGCTGCCGAGCCTCGGGACAGCAACGACGAAGGCGCGAAGAAGCAAGAGCCGGCCGCCCCCGATGACTCCGCGGTCGAGTACGCCCAGTTCGTCAAGTCGGGGAACAAGAACTTCGCGCGCAACAAGCTCAAGCTCGCGGTCGCCGACTTCAAGAACGCGCTGCGCGTCAATCCCGCGGGCACCGAAGCCTTGCTCGGTCTTGGCCTCTCGTTGGTAGAGACCTCGCCCAAGGCTGCCGTCCCCTATCTCGAGAAGGGCCTGGCCAAGGCTCCCGATCACGCGCGCGGGCACGTCGCCCTGGGAACCGCCTATCAGATGATGGGTCGCAACAAGGACGCGGCGCGCGCCTATCAGCGCTACCTCGTGCTCGATCCGAACGGGGACTTCGCCGCTGAGGTGAGGATCATCCTCAAGGACCTGCGCTAGGCATTCGGAAAGAAGATGCCACCGGTCACAGGTCGGTAGGGGCGCATGGCAATGCGCCCGTCGAGGAATTGGAGACCTACTCGGCCGAGCTTGCCGGCCGCCCCCGACCTCCCGGGTTCCTTCTGGCTCCGGCTCGGCCGGCTTGGGCAGAGGCGCGGCCGATTCGAGGGTTCCCGGCGGCCAGCACGAAGGCTGACCCTCCGGAATCGTGCTGCCACGCAACGAATCTCAAGGTTCGTAGCTCGAGGGTGAACGGGCGGAGCTTCGAGGCTCCGCGTGTTTCTCGTTCGGCTGAGGTAAAACCTCGCCAGCCTCGGGTTCGACGCCCGCACTGATCCGACCGGAACGGGCCGCCGCGCGCGGCCTGTTCCTGCCGGAGGTCTGTTTCTTCAGGAGACACCTTGCTCGTACTCGGAATGGAGACCTCCTGCGACGAGACCGCCGCCGCCGTAGTGCGCGACGGGCGGATCGCCCTCTCCGACGTCGTCTCATCGCAAATCGAGGTGCACCGGCGCTGGGGCGGGGTCGTCCCCGAGCTCGCCTCGCGCAACCACGTGATGCAGGTGCTGCCGGTCGTCGACGAGGCGCTCGTCAAGGCGGGCGTGGGCCTCGCCGACCTCGACGCCATCGCCGTGACCAGCGGGCCGGGGCTCATCGGCGCGCTGCTCGTCGGGGTGCAGGCCGCCAAGGGGCTCGCCTGGCTCTCGGGCAGGCCGCTGGTCGGCGTCAACCACCTCGAAGGCCACCTGCTCGCCGCCCGCCTCACCGACAATCCGCCCGAGCCGCCGTTCCTCGGGCTCGTCGTCTCCGGCGGCCACACCAGCCTCTTTGCCGTCGAGAGATTCGGGCGCTATCAGCTCGTCGGCCAGACGCGCGACGACGCGGCCGGCGAGGCCTACGACAAGGTCGCCAAGATGCTCGGCCTGCCCTATCCCGGCGGCATCCAGATCGACGCGCTCGCCCAGTCCGGCGACGGCAAGGCGATCCGCTTCCCGCGCGCGCAGATCAAGGGCGCCGAGCTCGACTTCTCCTTCTCCGGGCTCAAGACCTCGGTGCTCACCTGGCTGCGCGCCCATCCCAACCCCGAGGGCCAGCAGCTCGCCGACCTGTGCGCCTCCTTCCAGGAGGCGGTCGCCGATCCGCTCACCCGCAAGGCGATGAAGGCGGCCCGCAAGCTCGGGCTGCGCCGGCTCGTGCTCTCCGGCGGCGTCGCCGCCAACAGCCGGCTGCGGGCCCTCGCCGCCGAGCGCGCCGCCGACGACGGGCTCGAGCTGTTCCTGCCGCCCCCGCGGCTGTGCACCGACAACGGCGCGATGATCGCCGTCGCCGGGACCCACGCCTTCCAGCGCGGCGAGCGCGCGGGCATGGCGCTCAACGCCGACCCTGCCTGGCGGCTCGGAGCCGCCGCATGAGCGCGACCCCCGGCGAGCTGCTTCGCAAGTACCGACTGCGGCCCAAGAAGGACTGGGGCCAGAACTTCCTCGGCGACGAGCGCTTCCTGGGGCGCATCGCCGCGACCTGCGGGATCGGCCCGGGCGACACCGTCGTCGAGCTGGGCGCCGGCCTCGGGCACCTGACGCGCA
This sequence comes from Myxococcales bacterium UBA5297, assembly GCA_002408385.1. GTDB lineage: Bacteria > Myxococcota > Myxococcia > Myxococcales > UBA5297 > UBA10939. The sequence continues at coordinate 59,716 of DHSB01000113.1, read as the reverse complement.
GGCTCGCGGAGACCGGCGCGCGGGTAGTGGCCGTCGAGCGCGACCGCGACCTCGTCGCGGTGCTCGAGAAGGAGCTCGCCCTGCCCAACGTCGAGCTCGTCGCGGCCAACGCCGCCGCGGTCGACTTCGCCGCGCTCTCGGGCGTCGAGCGGCCGGTGGTCGCCGGCAACCTGCCCTACCAGCTCTCGAGCTCCATCCTCTTCGAGGTGCTCGACCAGCGCGCGCACGTGCGCCGCGCGGTCTTCCTTCTGCAGAAGGAGGTCGCCCAGCGCATCGCCTCCGGTCCCGGGAGCAGGGACTACGGGCTCTTGTCGGTGCTGCTGCAGGCGTACGCCGACGTCGAGCTCGCCTTCGAGGTGCCAGCGGGCGTCTTCCTGCCGCCGCCGAAGGTCGACTCGGCGGTGGTGCGCATCGACCTCCAGGAACAGCCCCGCGTGCAGATCGCCGACCACGCGAGGTTCGTGCAGCTCGTGAAGGCGGCCTTCGCGCATCGGCGCAAGGTGCTGCTCAACACGCTCAAGTCCGACAAGTCGCTCGGCGGCCCCGAGCGCATCGCCGCCGCCCTCGAGGCCGCGGGGGTCGATCCCAAGGAGCGCGCCGAGAACCTCTCGCCCGCGCAGTTCGCCGCCATCGAGCGGGCGCTCGGCTGAAAAGGCGTCGAGAAAGCCTTCTTCGACTCGGTCGCTTCTGCTCACCCAGAACTACTGACCTTGATTCGTCGCGCGGCAGCACGATTCCAGAGGGCCGGCCTTCGTGCCGGCCGCCGGGGACCCTCGAATCGGCCGCGCCTCACTTCGATTCCTCGACGGGCGCATTGCCATGCGCCTCTACCAACCTGCGGCCGATCGCTTCGGTTGCGAGCGGTGCCCGGGCTGTGCGGCCGGGCAGACTTCGAGGCGCCGCTGCCGCGAGGCGGTGAGCACACCCGCGCTCGAAACCGCAGCGCCGGTCAGTGCTTGAGCGCCGGAGGATGCGCGCTGGCCTCTTCGCCCTCGAATCCGTGGGTGAGGACGAAGTGGTAGAGCGGGTACGGCTCCTCGCGCGGGCCGCCGAACAGCTCGAAGAGGTACTGCGGCTCCTCGCCGCTCTTGTCGGGGGTGATTTGGACGAAGAGGATCTCGTTCGCCTCGATGATCAACTCGGCGATGACCACCTTGCCAAGCACCAGGATTGCGTTGGGGTTGCCGTCCGGGTCCTCTTCGAGCTGCCAGTGGAGCGACTCGTGGTCGTAGAGGATGGCCTCGCTGGTGCCCGCGCGCAGGATGCAGTTCATGTGCTGCTTGAGCCAGGCCCAGAACGGCTCGAACTGAATCGCCCTGCCAACCTCGATGTTGACGCTCAACGCGACCTCCGCATGCCCCGGGGATAGGGCGCACCTTCTACCGCAAATCGGCAAGGTTGGGGCAAACCGGGGCGGCGGACGCGCGGGAGGCGCCGGGGGCGGCTGCTACTCGGTGCCCGTCGGGGCCACGGTGCCCGGTGCGATAGCCTCGCTCGCCTCGGTCACATCCGACCGGGAAGCGCGCCGCTTCGAGCGCGTCTTGAAGAACTCGTCTGGCCAGTGCTTTCCGAGCTTCAGCTCCTGCGCGCGGTTGGCGAGCTGTGCGTAGAGCTGGAAGCGAGCGTCGTTGGCCCGGTCCACGAACGGATGGATCACTCGAACCCGGAAATCGGCGCGGGCGCTTGTGGCCGCGCCCTGCTGGACGAGCGCGGCGTCGGCCTTCTGGATGAGCTCGGAGAAGCGCGGTGCGAAGGCGCTCAAGGCGGCCTCCGGCTCGTCGAGAAGTGACATGGGCCAGCTTCGGACGAAGTCGAGCTCCGGCCCCAGCGCCATCCGCGTGATCAGGTGCGGGGGCTGACGCAGGTAGCGGGTGAGGCGGCTCGAGCGGCGGTCCTTGATCACGAAGACGAGGGTGGCCGCGAAATCGTCTACCAACGCGTCGAGCTGGTTGCCGAGGTAGTCACACAGCGCCTTTGCCTCGATTTCGCCGAGCGAGGTGCGCCGCTGGCCACGCCGCACGGTCTCGAGCTCGTCGAGCAGGGGATCGATGGTGGGGATGAAGTCCGCCGCACGCGGGTCGCCGGCGAGGCGGGCGCACGAGTAGGACAGCTCCGTCCAGGTCGAATCCAGCGAAGCGAGCGCAGACAGCTTCCGTGGCGCCATGGGGTCCCCCTCCCTCGAGACAAGAGGGCAGGGTAGCCGGCGTCATGAGCCTTGTTCAAGGCCGGGAGCCGAGCTCTCGCTCAGCAAGACAGGCGAGCGGAGGGCGAACGGATAGGTGGGTGCGCGCGAAGGAGGTTCGCAGTCGCCTGCGAAGAGGCTCTGCCAGCGCGAGCGCAACCGACGGCACCCGGAAGACGCGCTCTATCGGTGGAAGCTACGCGAACGGGTGGCGACGAGGCTCCTTCGCGGGTGAAAGAGCGGCTGCGTCATGGCGAGAGGGGCGCTTCCGCGGCAGAAGGGGCGTAGACGGACACCGGAGGAGCGGCTTTCGCGGTGAAAGAGGCGCGCGCGGACACCGGCAGAGGGGCTTTCGCGGTGAAAGAGGCGCGAGCGGACACCGGCAGAGGGGCTTTCGCGGCGAAAGGGGCGTAGACGGACACCGGCAGAGGGGCTTTCGCGATGAAAGGGGTGCGAGCGGATACCGGCGGAGGGGCGTTCGCGGTGAAAGAGGCGCGAGCGGACACCGGCGGAGGGGCGTTCGCGGTGAAAG
>DHSB01000113.1:56662-56876 GCA_002408385.1 Myxococcales bacterium UBA5297 | reverse complement strand
CGGAGGGGCGTTCGCGGTGAAAGGGGCGCCGGTAGACACCGGCAGGCGAGCTTTTAGCCGTGAAAGAAGCGTCGGCAGACACCGGCAGGCGAGCTTTTCGCGGTGAAAGGAGCGTCGGCGGACCTCGGCGCGGCAGCCTGTTCTTCTGAACCGCGCGCTCCACCGTGAAAGCCCCCTCCCCGCGGGCGCGCTGAGGTGGCCGCGACGAGCAGAA
>DHSB01000113.1:45167-56393 GCA_002408385.1 Myxococcales bacterium UBA5297 | reverse complement strand
CCTTCGACTCCGCTCCCGCCGCTAGAAGCGTCGGGAGCTACGCTCAGGGTGACCGGGCGCGGGAGCTCCGATCACTTCGAGGGAGATCGCGAGGCCCTTCGACTCCGCTCCCGCCGCTAGAAGCGCCGGGAGCTACGCTCAGGGTGACCGGGCGCGGGAGCGGCTCCGATCACTTCGAGGGAGATCGCGAGGCCCTTCGACTCCGCTCCCGCCGCTAGAAGCGCCGGGAGCTACGCTCAGGGTGACCGGGCGTGGGAGCCGCCCCGATCACTTCGAGGGAGATCGCGAGGCCCTTCGACTCCGCTCCCGTCGCTATAAGCGCCGGGAGCTACGCTCAGGGTGACCGGGCGCGCGGATCCCGCCGGCGCGCAGCCATCGATCGCTCGACCGCTACCGTCCGCGCTCGTCTATCGAAGCGAAGAGCACGTAGTCGACCAGGCGAAGCCTGTCGCCAAGCTCCCCCGGCAGCATCGGCTTTCGCCGCGCCTGCGAGCGGAGCGTCGCGCGCATCGGCCTGAAGACCTCGACTCTCCCGAGCCGCGCGGCAGCCAGCAGCGCGGCTTCCAATTCGTCGACCGAGAGCATCCCGCCTTGCGCGCCGAACTTGTCGGGATCCTCCTCGAGAGCGAAATGCTCGGAGACGACGACCGCGCGGGCGAAGAGCTGCAGCCGCTCGAAGACCTTCTCCGGTCGCAGCGTCCCGACGCACACGTGATCGCTGCCCGGGTGCTCGGGTAGCGCGTCGGCGAAGCGGCAGTGGTTCTCGCGCAGGTGGTGCAGCGTCTTGTGGAGAAAGCAGACGTCGAAGCGCTGCGCGCCGCCCGGGCTCTCCAAGATCGCGAGGGCCCGGTCGTCGAAGAGGTCCGCGTCGAGGCAGCGAATCTCGACCTCGGCCGGGAGCGCCGGCCGCAGCAGCCGCGTACGCAGCCAGAGGCTCGACTCGAGGTCCTTCGACAGATCGGCGACGAGCGAGAAGCGCCCGCGCATCGCCCCGAAGAGCAGCGCCGCCGAATCCGAGCCGCCGATGCTCAGGCACGTGAGCCGACGCCCGGGCTCGAACAGCGCGCCGACGGCGGTGTCGAGCACTCGGTACTGTTCGAACTGGTAGGCGAGGAAGGCTTCCGCGGTCAGCGCCCTCGGCAGCGCGCTCTGCAGCTCCTGCGGCATCGACGGCTCCATGCGGCGCGCGAAGCAACGGGTGGTCGCCCGGTGCGGCCTGCGCGCGATTCGTGTCGGCCGAGGACGAAACCACGGCGGCCAGGGCACGGGTTGGTTACGTTTCCCGTGCGCCGCAACACGGCTCGATGGACGACATTCACCCGGAGGAAGCATGAAGGCGCTCATCGTCTACGCGCACCCCAACCCGAAGAGCTTCTGCAAGGCCATCGCCGACCGCGCGCGCGACGAGCTCGAGCGGCTCGGCCATCAGGTGCGCCTCCACGATCTCTACGCGCAGGGATGGAACCCGGTGCTCGGTCCCGATGACTTCGAGGCCCTCTTCAAGGGCGCGGTGAGCGAGGACGTCGCCCGCGAGCAGTCGGACGTGCTCTGGGCCGACCTGCTCGTTTTCGTCTATCCGATCTGGTGGTACGAGCGCCCGGCCATCGTCAAAGGCTGGTTCGACCGGGTCTTCAGCGCGGGCTTCGCCTACCAGGCGACGACGCAGGGGCTGCAAGGCTTGCTCGGCGGCCGGCGTGCGCTGGTGCTGACGACCTCGGGCGCGGACGAGGAGTCGGACCGCAAGAGCGGCATGACCGAGGCCAAGCAGGTCACGGTGATGGCCGGCTCGCTCCGCTCGACGGGTCTCGAACCCGTCGTCTACAAGAACTACTTCGCGGTGCCCCTGGTGACCGACGCCCAGCGAGCCGGGATGCTCGAGGACGTGCGCGCCCAAGTCCGGGCTCTTCTCGCCGAGAAGACCGGGTAGCCCAGCCCGAGGCCTGCGCCCCATCCGTTCACCCCGAGCGCAGCCTCGTCGAGGGACGAGGGAGGCGGAGTCGGGGCCATCGACTCTCGCCTCGCAACCGCTGCCGCGGCCGGAGTCACGCTCCCCGAGTCCATCCTTCGCTCAAGCCGGCAGCTCGCCGGCTGTGCGCGTGCCGAAGGCCCGGAGCAGCGCGCCGAGGCCCCAGACCGACGCCACGAGGGCGATGGCCGGTCCGAGGAACGGCAGCAGGACCACCAGCATCAGCAGGAAGAGCCCCAGGGCCAGGGCGCCGACGAGCTTGCCGCGCGTCCAGTCGCGGCGCCGCAGGATGGCGCTGCCGATCCACAGGCCGGTGGCGGGCAGGGTGAAGGCGAGCGCGATGAGGTAGGCGCCGACGATCATCAGCGCGATCCACCAGCCGCCGATGAAGAAGCCGAGGACGAGGACGGCCAGGGCGACGAGGGGCACGACGATGATGGTGATGACCCCGACCGCCAGGCTCTCTCCGGGCCGGAAGCGGAAGCTGGTCAAGGTGCGGCGGGCGCGGCCCGGCAGCGCGAGGACGAGGATGAGGCCGACGAGGAAGAGGCCGATGAACAGGCGCAGCCAGAGGATGAGGAAGGCGGCGAAGGCGCCCGCGGCGCCGCGCTCCTCGGACGGCAGGCGCACGACCTCGCCGCCGATGCGCGCGCCGGGGTCGATGTTCTGCGTGCCGCGGGCCGAGTACTCGAGGTTGCCGCCGACCGAGGCGCTGGGGGCGACGGTCAGCTCGCCGGACTCGATGCGGGCATCGGCGCCGACCGCGCCGGCGAGCGCGACCGAGCCTGCGCTCGCGACGAGCCGCCGGGCGACTTGGCCCGCCATGCGTAGCTCGCGGCTGGTGAGCATCGCGTCGCGGCCGATGGTCGCGCCCTGCTCGACGACGATCTCGCCGCTGGCGACGACCGCGTCCTTCGCGACCTGGCCGGAGAGGATGACCTCGGAGCCGGCGACGCGCATCGAGCCGTTGACCGTGCCGTCGACGCGAAGGGTCGAGCCCGCGGCGATCAGGTCCTCGACCGTGCCGCTGACCGTGATGTTCTGGCCGAAGGCGACCAGGTCGCCCTGGACCGTACCCTCGACGATGATCGTGGTGGCGAAGACGTAGAGGTCGTCGTCGATCGTCTGGTCGGCGGTGATGCGCACCGTGTCGCCGCTCAGGGACTCGAACGCGGCGGCCGGCCGAGCGACTGCGAGCAAGGCTGCCAGGGCGGCGAACGAGGCGATGGTTCTTGGGAATCGGAGAGGCATGGGAGCTCCTCTCCATCAAGCTTGCAGCGGACGGCGCAGACGAGAAGTGCAGGGGCGTCCGAACGCGGGCACGCCGGTGCCCCGCGAACCGCGAGGAAGAGGTAGGGGCGCATGGCAAGGCGCCCGGCTCCGCGGGCATCAGGCGGGGGGAGAGGAGGGAGGGCCGTCGTCCCGGCGGCCGGCACGCCGCGGTAGAGAAGGGAAGAGGTAGGGGCGCCTCGCCAGGCACCCCTACCAACCCGCGGTCGCCCGCTAGTTCGAGCAGTCGTCCGAGACGTGCTCCGGCGTGAGGTTCGAGTTGACGAGCCAGACGTCGAGCCTGTCGCTCTCGCCCAACAGGTTGGCGAAGGCGCAGCCGATGAAGTCGTTCGGGCCGGCCTCGTAGATAGCGCAGGGGTTCGGGCCCTCGACCTGACAGCCCTCGTGTGTGCAGGGCAGGCACCCGCCAGCCATGCAGTAGGTGTAGCGGGTGCCCGGCTCGAGCAGGAAGCCGAGCTCTTCGAAGCTCGAGCTCCAAGCGTTCTTCTCTTGCGCGAAGGCCATCTGCGCCGTCCCCAGGCCGCGCAGGTTCGCCCGCGCCTCGCCCTGCTTCGAGCGGCACTGGTACTTGATGAAGTTGGGGATGGCGATCGACGCCAGGATTCCGGCGACCGGAATCGTCGCCGCGCCGCTCAGCCTCTCGGCGGTCATCTTCACCAGAGGCTCGGGGAAGGTCAGCTCGGCCTGAAGCTCGTTGGCCCCGCGGGTGAGCTTCACCGACCCGCGCAGCGCCTCGATGTGCCCTTCCGGATCGAGCACCAGGTCGGCGGTCAGCGCCTGCGCGGCCGCCTTGAGCGCGAGCGGCGCGCCTCCGTCGGCCGCGAGCGAGGCCTTGGCCAGGTCGAGCTCGGTGACGACCAGGGTGCGGGTCTCCGCGCGCGACCCGTCCCACTGGGCGAGCAGCTTGTTGAGCCCCTCTTCGAGCTTGGCGATGAGCTGCGGCTGCGTGCTCTCGACCCGGGCCTCGAGCCTGAGCGCGTCGCGTCCGCTCAGTCGGACCGAGGCCTTTCCGAGGCCGGGGTTCTCGAAGCCCAGGCGCAGCAGGTCGGGCGGCAGCTTGGGATCGACCGCGGGGGCCGGGCCGGGCGCCGACGCGAGCGCCGTCGCGAGGGCCGTGGACGTGCCCAGCGCATAGAAGCCGCCACCGCCGTGCAGGCACAGCGGCGCGGGCAGCTTCTCGGCCTCGACGCACAGCCTGCCCTGTTCGAGGCGCGTCTTCGGGGCGTGTTCGGGGAGCGCGCCGGGCGCGGAGCGGTAGCTGCGATCGAGCGCGGCAAAGCCCTCGAGCACGGCCTTGTTGGCCGCCTCGTCGGCGCCGACCGCGATGAGCAGGACCGCGTTGTCGAGGACGACCTGCTGGTCGATCTCGCCGGTCGGGGTCGCGAGGAGGATTCCCAGCCGCTGCGTGTGAGGCCAGGCGTCCCAGCGCTGGAACAGGCGCGCATAGACGGCAAAGCGCGCGAACAGGAGCCTCTCGTCCGGCTTCTCGGCGACCGCGACGAGCAGCGGCATCGCCGCCACCAGCGCGTCGGAGAGCGTCGACGGCGCCGCCTCGCCCTCGGCCGGCGGCGCGGGCACGAAGCCGAGCTCGCGCAGGGTCTCGACGTCGACGATGAGCGAGGCGCCGGGCCCCGGCGAGTCGGCGCGGGCGAAGAGGTTGGCCGCCTCATTGGACACGGGACGGGCTTGATAGCCTCCGGCGGCGCAGCCGGCGACGGCAAGGAGCGGGAGCACTGCAATGAGCCTTCTCAACGGGTTCTCCTCGGGCTGTGGGGCGCGACCTGTCGCGCCGACGAAGTGGTGATTAGAGCGCATTGCCTCTCGATGGCTCAACCGCGCGCGGCGAGGCGGGCCGACGTGGCGGCGCCGGGGCGCGGTAAATTTTCGTCGCGACCCGCGGCAAGTCGTCTTCTCGAATCTGCTCTCCGCTCGACGCCGTCGGCGGCGCGAGGAGCTCGGCGGGTTGGAGGCGTCTTTCGGGCCGATACCATCACCGCGCGGCAAAAGCGGAGGGGCTCATGGTGGTGCTCGAGCGAGGAACGAACGGTTGGCGGCCGTGCCGGAATCGGGAAGTCGCTGTCAGCCGATGGCGGGCCCAGCGGCGGCGGGATGCGGCGAGCCGAGAGCAGGGGTGCGAGCGAAGGCCAGAGGCGCGAGGCGGCCCATGAGCGTGATCGATCCGCGGCTACTCATCGTTCGCTGCGCTCCGCAGATCCGCGAGGCCTTTCGCGACTGCGTTTGCGAGGGCGACCGGGAGCCGGTCGTCGTGCTACGAGTGCCGTCGGCCGAGGTCGAGGGCATCCCGTATTGCCATTGGCGCGACAGCCTGGCGAAGCGCAGCGAGCGCGACGAAGCCGAGGCGGTCCACCTCGCCGCCGAGAGGCGCGGCGATATCCACGTCTTCGTCGTCGAGACCATCACCGACTCGTGCGAACACGTGCTCATCGAGAGGCAGATGCCGGACGAAGAGGTGCAGGACGAGCTCTCGGACGCAGACCTCAGGGAGGCGCGCGACCGCCGGGCAGAGTTCATCCGTCGGCGCGCGCGGCTCGTTCGGTTGCTCGAGCCGCGGGTTTCCTGTCCCCGCGGCTGCGGCGCGCTGATGCGGCCGGTGCAGTACGAGACCTCGACCCCCGTCGCCCAGGTTCTCTGCGCCGAGAGGTGCCCGCGCTGCCACGAGGAGATCCGGGTCTGCCGCCCGCCGCTGCTGCAGCTCGACCGCGAAGGGCTGGCCGCCTTCCTGCCTGCGCGCCTCGTCGAGAAGATCGTCGCCGAAGCGGGCCGGGTCTACCCGAAGTAGGAGCGAAGCGGCATTCGGGCGGGCGGGCACCGTGGAGCGTCGCAGCGCAGGCGTCCTCGGGCCTTCGCCCGCGACGCTTGCCGCCTCGCGTCGCTGCCCGCCGGTCCGCGCCCACCGCCGCTGGCGGTCTAGACAGGTGTCGAAGAACCCTTCGAGCGAAGACCGGTCAGCCCGAGCCCCTCAGGCCGAAGTCGAGCAACTGTCTCGGAGATCAAGAGCAGCCCGCCCCCGGTCACCCCGAGCGTAGGCCGAGCTTGCGAGGCCGAAGTCAAGGGGCCCTTCGACTCCGCCTCCCTCGTTCCTCGGGAGGCTACGCTCCTTACCAACAGCCCCCGATGCTCCTTGAGGTTGAGCACAAGCGTCGAGTCGATAGGAGGCCTCTCATCGACCGGTTGCGACCAACCTTCGCGCTCCCCGAAGTCGCGCAAGCGCGGGAGAGGAGACTTTCACTTGCTTGCGCGCGATCCGCGCCCAGTCCGCCGTTCGTCCATGGGGCAGAGCCGGCCAAGGGACCGGTAACAGGCTCGGGGTGAGCGGGGGCGACTCGGTGATCCGCTCCGGGGGCGTCAACCCCGCCGTTCGTTCGTGCCCCTGGCCCCTCGCGATCGAAGCTCGTGCGGCAAGTGTTGGGGTGGACTCGAGCAGCGTGTTGCCTGTTGGCGACTGAGTGGCTTGCGCACGCGGCCCATCGAGCCAGGGCCGGGTGAATGAGCAGTCGCTCCGATGCTAGGATGCCCCCCCTTCGCCCGGCGGCGAGCGGCCGACGGAGCGGTGGCGCAGCAACCAACCGTCAGAAACGAGGGTGCCCATGTCCGCGACGAACAATCCCCGACTCCTCGCTTGGATCGACGAGATCTCCAAGCTGTGCAAGCCGCAGCGCGTGCACTGGTGCGACGGCTCGCAGGCCGAGTACGACAAGCTGTGCCAGGAGATGGTCGACAGCGGCCTTGCCACCCGCCTCAACCCGGAGAAGCGCCCCAACTGCTTGCTGTTCCGCTCACAGCCGAGCGACGTCGCGCGCGTCGAGAACCGCACCTTCATCGCCGCCCGCACCAAGGACGAGGCCGGCCCGACGAACAACTGGATCGAGCCGGACGAGCTCAAGAAGACGATGACCAAGCTCTACGACGGCTGCATGGCCGGCCGCACGCTGTACGTTGTCCCCTTCTCGATGGGCCCGCTCGGCTCCCCGGTTTCGAAGATCGGAGTGGAGATCACCGACTCGCCCTACGTCGTCGCCAACATGCGGATCATGACGCGCATGGGCGCCGCGGTGCTCGAGAAGCTGGGCGCCGACGGCGAGTTCGTGCCCTGCCTGCACTCGGTCGGCAAGCCCCTGCAGCCCGGCGAGAAGGACGAGGGCTGGCCCTGCGCGCCGATGGAGCAGAAGCACATCGCGCACTTCCCCGAGGAGCGCGCGATCTGGTCGTACGGCTCGGGCTACGGCGGCAACGCGCTGCTCGGCAAGAAGTGCTTCGCCCTGCGCATCGCCTCGGTCCAGGCGCGCGACGAGGGCTGGATGGCCGAGCACATGCTCATCCTTTCGCTCACCTCGCCCGAGGAGAGGACGTACTACGTCGCCGCGGCGTTCCCTTCGGCCTGCGGCAAGACCAACCTGGCGATGATGCTGCCGACCATCCCGGGCTGGAAGGTGCGCTGCCTGGGCGACGACATCGCCTGGATGCGCATCGGCGAGGACGGGCGGCTCTACGCGATCAACCCCGAGTACGGCTTCTTCGGAGTCGCTCCGGGCACCTCGACCAAGTCGAACCCCAACGCGATCACCACCTGCGAGAAGAACACCATCTTCACCAACTGCGTGCTCACCCCCGAGGGCGACATCTGGTGGGAGGAGATGGGCCTCGAGCCGCCGGCCAAGGGCATCGACTGGGAGGGCAACGAGTGGACGCCTGACAGCGGTCGCAAAGGCGCGCACCCGAACGCGCGCTTCACCGCGCCGGCCAGCCAGTGCCCGGTCATCGACCCGGACTGGGAGAGCCCCAACGGCGTGCCCATCAGCGCCTTCCTCTTTGGCGGACGCCGCCCGAGCACCATCCCGCTCGTCAACGAGGCGCTCTCGTGGGAGCACGGCGTCTTCATGGGCTCGGCGACCGGCAGCGAGACCACCGCGGCGAACATCGGTGCGGTCGGCGTGGTGCGCCGCGACCCGTTCGCGATGCTCCCGTTCTGCGGCTACAACATGGCCGACTACTTCGGGCACTGGCTGAAGATGGGCCAGAGGCTCGGCGACAAGGCGCCGCGCATCTTCTTCGTCAACTGGTTCCGCAAGGGCGACAACGGCAAGTTCATGTGGCCGGGCTATGGCGAGAACAGCCGCGTGCTCAAGTACATCGTCGAGCGCATCGAGGGGCGCGAGGTCGGCGTGAAGACCGCGGTCGGCGTGCTGCCCAGGCCGACCGACATCGACATGACCGGCCTCGACGTCGCGCCGGCGACGATGGAACAGCTCACCGAGGTCGATAGCGAGGGCTGGCGCAAGGAGGTCGAGGGCGTCGAGGAGTTCTACGCGAAGTTCGGCGACCGCCTGCCGCAGGCCTTGAGGGACGAGCTCGGCGCGCTGCGCGGGCGGCTCGGCTAGGCGGGCGGCGAGAGCAACAGCGGTTGAGCTCCGGAGGCGGGGCCTTGCGCCCCGCCTCTTGGCGTTCTTGAGAGAGGCGCGCCGCCTCGAGCGATGCCGCGGGGGCTGTCGGGACTTCCCGCTCGCGCGCGACATCCCGGCAGGCCTTTCGAGCGCCTTCGGGAGGGCCGAGCCCTCGGGCGAGCAGTCCGTCCGCGCAACGGGCCTCATCGGGCGAAGCTTGTCCTGCCGCAAGCAATCCGAGATGTCCAACACACGGCTCGTCCTTCGTCGTCAGGGCAAGACGGCGAGCCTTTCCCCGCGATCGGCAACGAGTTTTCGCCTGGTGTCCGGCTCGTCGCCGGGCGGCCTGGGAGCCTGCCGCACGATACCCGCCTGCCCGCGCTCCTCTTTCCTCGCTGCCTCACGGTGCCCACGTTCGGCTCAAGGGAGGGGATGACCATGCGTATTCGCCTGCTAAGCCTGCTCGCCGGCGCCGCGCTGCTGGGAATGAGCGCCTGCGCGAGCGACAAGGGCGCCACGAAGGCCGAACAGCCGGTGGCCCAGGCGCCGGAGCAAGAACCTTCAGAGCTCGAGCAGCGCATCGCCGAGCAAGCCACCGGCTCTCAGCCGGGCAAGGTGGCGAGCATCGACGCCGACGAGAACAAGCTCGTGCTCAGCCCGTATTCGCCCGCCGCCGGCGAGGCGGAGCTGACGCTCGAGGACCAGACGCCGGTCTTCCGCGGCGGCGAGCAGGTCTCGATGAACCCGGAGGAGGCGCTCGAGGAGGGCTCGGACGTCAACGTCTACTACCAGAGCCGCGCCGGTGAGCCGCCGCTCGTGCTCGGCATCGCCATCCTCGAGCCCGAGCAGGCCCGCCAGATACAGGAGCAGCTCGGCGTCGGCGGCGCGGGCGAGCCAAAGGCCCAGGCGCGGCCCGAGGAGTTCGCCGAGGCCGACGCGATGCAGGCGGGGCAGATCTCTCGGGTCACCGAGGACGAGCTGATTCTCAAACCGTTCGAGGAGGACGCCCAACCGGCCGAGCTGTCGCTCAGCGACGAGGTCAAGGTCGTGCGCAACGGGGTCGAAGTCGGCAAGGAAGCGCTCTCCGAGGGCGAGGACGTGCGCGTCTTCTACGATCTCAAGGGTGACGAGAAGCCCGAGGTCATCGGCGTCGAGATCCTCAGCGCCGAGGAGGCCGAAGAGCTCAAGTGACGGGCTGCGGCGCCTTCAGTCGCTGCGGCTTGGAAGAACGGAGGGAAAAGATGAGAAAAGCCAAAGCCATTCTGACGGCGTTTGCCGCGGCCGCTCTGCTGCTGCCCGCGGGCGCCGTCGCCCAGCAGGACGGAGTGATCATCGAAGAGGACCAGGGCGCCGTGACCATCGAGGAGCCGGTCGTCCGTGAGGAGGTCCAGGACCGCGGCCTCGAGCTGCAGGCGCTCGGCGGTATCCGCAGCTTCACCGGCGACGCGGGCGACATCATCGGCACCGGCCCCACGTACGGTGTGCTCGCGGCCATCGAGCCGTTCTCCGCGCTCTCGCTCGAGCTGTCGTACCAGGGCGCGACCTTCCAAACGGCAGAGGGGCTTCCCGGTGAGCAGAGCCGCATCAACCAGAACGGCGGCGAGGCGGTCCTCAAGGTGAGCCCGGTGGTGGGCGACCTTGTCGAGCTCTACGCGCTCGGTGGCATCGGCCTCACGCAGTTCACCAATACCGGGGTCAACGAGCTGTTCGTCGTCGACGACACCGTCACCTCGATCCCCGTGGGCATCGGCGCGGACTTCCACCTGCCGATAGGCATCGCGACCGACTTCCTCATCGGCGCTCGCGGCACCTATGAGTTCGCCTTTGGCGAGGACGCCTTCCCCGGCATCACCGACAGCCGGACCGACTGGTTGCAGGTGACCCTCAACGCCGGCGCGCAGTTCTAGGCAAGGTTCCCCCCTTGCAAGCCGAAGGGCGGCCCGCCGCGAGACGGGCCGCCCTTCTTTGCTCGAAAGCGCTCTGGCCTGAGGCTCAGGCGCGGCGTCGCCGGAGGAGTCCGGCGAGGGCGAACAGGCCCAACAGCGCCGAGCCGTCGACCCCCGAGGTGCACCCGCATCCGGCGTTCGGCACTTCGGGTACTTGGCCGCGCGGCTTGCCCGCGTCCTGCTCGACCCCTGCGTCCGAGTCGACTATCGGCAGGCCCGCGTCCTGTCCCTGGCCCGAGTCGGCGAGGCCCGCGTCCTGCTCGCCCGCATCGGGCTCGCCCGCGTCCGGCGACTGGCAAGCGGGCGAGTCGTCGACCTGGCCGTTGCAGTCGTTGTCCTTGCCGTCGCAGATCTCGGGCGAGGCCTGGACCTTCTGCACGCAGGTGAAGGTGCCGCCCTCGCAGCGGGCCTCTCCGGCAGCGCAGACCCCGGGCAGGCCGGTGTTGCAGTCGCCGCCGGACTGCACGTCCTCGTCGATGCTGCCGTCGCAGTCGTTGTCCTTGCCGTCGCAGATCTCGGGCGAGGCCTGGTTGACCTCCATACAGACGATGTTGCCGCCCACGCAGCGCTTCTCGCCTTGGTTGCAGACCCCGGGGTTTCCGGTGTTGCAGCTCCCGCCGCC
>DHSB01000113.1:21610-44838 GCA_002408385.1 Myxococcales bacterium UBA5297 | reverse complement strand
GTCCTTGCCGTTGCAGATCTCGGCCGTCGGCGTCGCGTTCGGGTTGCACTCGAGCTCGCCGTTGCGGCAGCGGGTGGTTCCGGCGGCACAGACCCCCGGCTGGCCGGTGTTGCAGCTCACCCCGCCGCCCGGGTTGTTCTCGTCGACCTCGTTGTCACAGTCGTTGTCCCGCCCGTCGCAGACCTCGGGGCTCGGCGTGCAGACCGGGCCGGGGTCGCAGGAGACGCCGAGCGAGGCGCAGACGCCGTTGGCCAGGCCGGTGCCGATGGTCTGGTGGCCCGAGGCCGACGAGAGGAAGGCCCGCTCGGAGGCGCCGCCGGGCAGGCTCGTGTGCGCGGTGACGCAGTCGTCGAAGACCACATAGGTGACCGCCGCGGGCATCGTGGTGCGCTTGAGCACGTCCCAGGTGCTGTTGGTCTTGGTGCCGCGGTCAGGGAGGGTGTAGGAGCCGAGCAGGCCCTCTTGAACCTTGGTGGCGAGCGCCTGACCGCCCGCCGAGACGACGCCGGTCTCCGGGTTCTTCCAGCAGTAGGTCTCGGTACCGTGCGCGGTGCCGTTGAAGGCGTTGGAGGCCACGGTGACGAACTTGTCGGCGTTCCAGGTGTTGGCCGCGTCCACCGCGGCCGAGGAGCCGGCGGTGGGGCTGATCGGTCCGGCCTGGACTTGGGTCTGGACGCTGGCGCCCTGCAGGCGGGCCGAGGCCTTGTTGGAGACCTCGAGCGCGTAGCTGGCGCGGGTCCCGCTGCCGACCGCCGCGGTGGAATTGGTGGGGTTGAGGAAGACCTTGGCTGCCCCAGCGTTCGTCGGCAGCAGCGCGGCCGCGAGGGAGAGGACGAGGACGCGGGGGTTCATCGCGCCACCTCCAGGTCCGCGACGAAGACCGAGTCGGTCGCGTCGTCGCCGAAAGCGATGCGCTCGGAGCCGAGCGCGCAGTCGACTCGGTAGGGGACCGCGACGCCGGCGCCTTCGAGCCGCAGCGACTCGTCGCCCCGCGCCTCGAGCAGCCACAGCTCGCCGCGGGTGAGCTGCAGGCCGTCGCCCTCGAGCCGCTCGGCGACGATGCGCCCGGAGGGCAGGATGCAGCCGCGGTCAAAGCCGGGCAGCAGGGTGCGCTTGCCGCTCTCGAGGTCGACCGCCCAGAGGTTGCCGCCGCCGGCGGTCAGCTCGCGGGCGAGCATCGACTCGCCGCCGGGAGAGAGGGCGAACTCGAAGAACTCGCGGCCCGGCAGCAGCGCGCGCGCGTGGGCGCCGTCGGGCTCGGCGAGGAAGATGCCCTTGTCGCCGGCGAGCACCAGGGCGTTGAGCTTGCGCGAGTGGCCGCTCAGGCGCGGCGAGGGCAGGCTCTCGGTGGCCGGCCCGCGTCCCTCGGCGCGCAGCCGGGCGCCGTCGACGAAGAGCAGCTCGCCCCTCTCATCGAAGCGCGGCAGGGGCAGCGGCGCGCCCGCCTCGGCCCGATGGACCGTGCGCGGCTGGCCGCCCTCGCGGGCGACGACGCGCAGCAGGCTCGCCCCGTCGAGCTCGCGGGTGGCGTAGGCGATGCGCGCCGAGTCCGGCGACCAGGCGAAGCGGAAGCCGGCGCCCGCTTCGGTCGTGAGGGTGGAGACCGGGCCGCCTTCGACCGAGGCGACGCGGATGCCCTCGTACTTCGCGGCGGTGAAGGCGACGAACCGGCCGTCGGGTGAGAGCCTGGGCTCGAGTGCGTCGCCGCGGGCTATCTCGCGAACGTTGACGAGCCGGGCGACGGGGGCGGGGGAAAGAGCCTGCGCCCGGGTCTCGGTCTGTTCCGAGGACTCGGTGCAGGCGGCGAGCAGCAGCGCGGGAAGGAGTGTCAGACGCGCGCAACGCACGAGAGTGCCTCCGGGGAAAGGGCCGCTCGAGGCGGCGTGAGAGAGACCGCCATTGTAACGGGGGTCAACGGATCGAGAAAATGGTCGCCACGGTCGAGAGCCGAGAGCCGAGAGCCTGGGCTTCGCGCGGAACCGAGGCGATCGGTCGCAGCTTGGTCGGAGGGCATCGCAATGCGCCCGTCGGCAAATCGGGCAGAGGCGCGGGTGATTCGAGGGTTCCCGGAGGCCTGCACGAAGGCCGGGCCTCAAGAATCGCCTTGCATCGGGGCGACTAGGTCCGGCGCGCGCCCTTCGCGACCGACGCCGGCCGCACCGACGAGATCTGAAGATCCTCGTTCTCGCCGTCGAGGCCAAGGTGGCGGCCAAGCTCTTCGCAGCCGGAGAAGTAGACCTCTTCGAGCGACCCGTCGCGCGCGACGCGCAGGGCCCAGATCTCGCCGTCGGCCGAGTGGAGGATTTCGACCTCGGCGCCGCGATAGGGCTCAGGCGGGTCGAGGATCCAGCCGAGCCTCAGCAAGCAGAAGACAGGCATGGTTTCCCCCTCGAACCAACGCTGAGCACCCCGGGCAGCGCTCGGAAACCAAAGGGAGATTCGGCCGGGCGCCGCGGAGCGCGCCGTCCGACGATTGCCCGGGCATCCGGCCCCTCGCATCGCGGGCGGCGACGTTCTGAGCCTGGCCCCGAGCTCACCGCCGTGCCTGCCGCCCCTCGGCCGTGCGGGCATGAGCCCGCTATGACAAGCCGTCCGAGGGGCAGCGAAGGAACGGCACGACACCGGCGAAGCGCCAAGCCGCGCGAGGCCCCCGGGAGCAGGCTCGGGAGCTCAACCGACCGAGGAACCGGCGGCAAGCGAGGCTTTGTCGCCTTCGACCGAGTCTCCGGGAGGGCCCGCGGGCGCCGAGCGGCGGCCACCGACGCGCCCTGCGTGCCCACTTTGGACGCGATCAGGTGTGCGACTTCTTGACCGCCTTCTGTGTGCTCTTGCCCTCGCCCGCGTGACCCGCGGGGGTTCCCCGTTCCTTGTGTCGAGGGCCGCCGGGGACGTGGCCGAGCGCCTCGCCGCGTTTCGGGTTGTCGCCGCGCGGCCCCGGGGCGTGCTCCGGGGAGGCGAGCTTGCTGCCGCCGCGGGGTGCGCCCTTGTGACCTGTGCCGCCGCCGATCTTCGGGGTCTGGTGGCGGGTGCGCGAGGTGGTGCCGCCCGAAGGCCGCAACTCGGTGTCGTCCTCGTCGCCCATGAACGGCCGGTTGGGCGGGCACTCAGGCGCGCCCGTGTGATGGAAGGTCTTCATGGGCCAAAGCTAAGAGCGCTCGAAAGCCGTTGGCCGCCTCGCACGAGGGTTGTCTCGCCGCGGCCCGCCTGCCCTGCAGGCGGGCGTGACTCAACCTTCGGCTGCGTCAGAGAGGACAGCCCGGGCATCGCCCGGAACCCAACCGAATCGGTCGCAGGTTGGTTGGGGCGCATAGCAATGCGCCCGTCGAGGAACCGAGCAGACGCGCGGACTATCCCGGCGGCCGGCACGAAGGCCACGGAGGCCGGCCCTCCGGAATCGTGCTGCCGCGCAACGAATCTCGACCGCTAGTAGTCCAGCGTGTCTTCACACCAGCCCGAGCAGCCGCCTGCCCGGGGGCTACTCGGCGTTCGGCAAAGCGAGGGATCGACGGCACGAGCGAGCCGCCCGATGCGACGACGGCTTACTTTGCCTGCGTCATCTTCGCCATCGCCTCGTTCATCTCCTCTTCGGTCACCTCGCGCTGGCGGGTCGCGAAGCCCCAGAGCTGTCCGAAGGGGTCGCGCACCAGGCCGTAGCGATCGCCCCAGAACGCGTCCTCCATCGGCGCGACGACCGTGGCTCCCGCGTCGACCGCGCGCTTGAAGGCCGCGTCGGCGTCCTGGACGTAGACGTGGAACGAGCAGGTCACGCCGTTGAGCGTCTGGGGCGAGCGGGCGCCCATGTCGAGCTCGTCAGCCAGCATGATCGTCGAGTCGCCCAGCTTGAATTCGGCGTGGGCGATCTTGCCGTCGGGCATGAGCATGCGGCCCGACTCCTGAGCGCCGAACGCGCGCTTGTAGAAATCCATCGCCGCGGCTCCGTCCTTCACGACGATGGACGGGGTGACCGTGTGGTAGCCCTTCGGAATCGGATCGACCCTGGCCATCTGCATCCTCCTGTCATTGGCGGGCATCAGCTCGCTGTCAGAGGGCATCGGTCTAGACGCGTTCGAGGCGGCGCGGCACCGCTCGTAGTGCGCTCCAAATCATCGAGTTCAGGGGCGAACTGTGCCTTGGGCCGACCGGAGCCAAGCAACTCTGACTGCCGGCCGCGGGGCGCAGCCGAATGCGAGCCGCCGAGCGTGCCGCGTGGTATCGGAGGGCCGAGCTTCATGCTGGCCGTCGACTCTCGACCGTCGCCCTCAGCTCCACTGCGCCAGGTAGCACCCGAAATCCTCACCCCAGCTCGTCACCGCGACCGTCGCGTTCTTGGCGCGGGAGGCCTCGAGCGCGGCCTGCAGGGCGCGCGCGAAGTCCTGGAGCATCAGGTGGGTGAAGAGCCGAGGCGGGAAGGTGAGGCGAGCCTCGCAGTCGCGGGAGCTGGTCCTCTCGACCGCCAGCGTGCTGCCCCGGTGCATCGTTCCCCAGCGCGCGCCGCCGGCCGCGATGAGCAGGCTCGGCGAGGCGAGCCCCAGCAGCATCTTGTAGATGGGCCCGGAGAAGCTGCGCCGATTCACCTCGAGGATGGCGTCGAGGAACTGCGCGTCGGTAAGCTTGCCCGTGTCGGCAATGGCCATGTTGTAGACCATCACCGCGACCTCGGAGAGCCAGTCGCTCTGGCGCGGCGGCTCCCTGACCAGCTTCATCAGCTCCTCGGGCAGCGCTCCTGGCTCCAGCTCGGGGAGCGGTTGGGCGGTGATGGCGGCGCGGAAGAGCGCCGACTTCACCTGGCACTGGGGATAGGACGCCATGCCGGCCGGGAGCTGATCGAGGTAGGCGGCGACCCGTGGGAAGCGATTCGGATCGATGGTGTGGCTCACAGGACCTCCGCCCCTCGAGCATTGAGACGGGCGGATTGTCCACAAAACGCCCAACCCGTTCAACGCTCAGCCCGCCTCATCGGGCGATTCTTTGGCGCAAGCCTCCCAAACACCCCCCGCGAGGAGCCCGCGCACCGACGGTTTGCTCGGCGTCGCCCGGACCGTGTAGGCATGGCGCCGCGTCGGCCATCCTGGCGGACGCCAGGGAGGAGACGATGCGCCCTCTTGTCTTGCGGATGGCGGTCGGGCTTGTCGTCGCTGCGCAGGGTTGCGGTACGGCGGGCGACGAGTGCGCCGAGTGGTCGATGGACGGGGACTGCCAGACTCACCAGTGTCACGACGCGAACGACAAGCAGTAGATCGAGGTGAAGGACGGGGAGAGGTACTACTGCTCCAGCACCGACTGCTTCGAGACCGCGCAGCTCGTCCGGTCGCTCCGCAACGGATAACGCTCTTCCGGAGAGGCCGGCTTCTGCGGCCCGCGCCTGCCGCTCTCCCGACCGCTTTCACCGAGGAGGAAACCCGATGCCCGGTCCCGATCCCAAAGCCGTACACCCGATTCCCGGCGTGTCGCAGGTTTGCTTCATTAAGAACGTCGTTCGCGCGCAGAACATCGAGATTGGCGACTATACCTACTACGACGACCCCGAGGATCCGGAAGGCTTCGAGCGCAACGTCCTCTACCACTACCCCTTCCTCGGGGACCGGTTGGTCATAGGCCGCTTCTGCGCCATCGCTCGCGGCGTGCGCTTCATCATGAACGGCGCCAACCACCGGATCAGCGGCGTCTCCACCTATCCCTTCCAGATCTTCGGAAGCGGCTGGGAGCGCGTGATGCCGCGCCTGGAGGACCTGCCGCTCAAGGGCGACACCAACGTCGGCAACGACGTCTGGCTTGGCTACGAGGCGCTGGTCATGCCGGGCGTGCGCATCGGCGACGGCGCCATCGTCGCCGCCCGCGCGGTTGTCGCCTCGGACGTGCCGCCGTACGCCGTCGCTGGCGGCAATCCGGCGCGGGTGATCCGCATGCGCTTCGCGCCGGAGGTCGTCGAGGAGCTACTGCAGATCGCCTGGTGGCATTGGGACGCCGAGAAGATCACTCGCAACCTTGAGCGCATCGCTGCCGGAGACGTCGTCGCGCTTCGCGAGGCGACGTAGCTGATGTCGGGGAAGCAGTCCGCTTGCAGTCAGATGCGCGAGGCCTTGCGGCTCGGCAGGCAGTTCGACTGCGTCTTCGCCCACGACGCGGTGACCTCCCTGACCACCGAGGTCGACGTGCGCGCGGCGATGCAGACCGCGTTCGAGCACACCGTCGCAGGCGGCGCGGCGCTGTTCGCCCCCGACTTCACCCGCGAGAGCTTCGAGCCGGGAGGTACGGACTGAAGGTGGCAAGGACGGGCCGGATCGCGCGCTGCGCTACCTCGAGTGGCGCTGGGGTCCCATGCCGGCGGGACACGAGGGGCTCCTCGGAGTCAAGAAGGCGGGCTGAAGCGGCGTCGCGAAAACCCTCGCGGCTTCGGCTCGGCGCGCCCATTCCTCCGGTCTCAATGGATGTCGGGACATCTCCTTGGACTCGGTCCGCCCAAGCCCGTTCGCCCCGAGCGCAGGCCGAGCCTGCGGGGCCGAAGTCAAGGGGCCCTTCGACTCCGCTCCCGTCGCTTGCGCCTCGGGAGCTACGCTCAGGGTGAGCGCAAGCAGGAAGAAGCCGAAGAAGGGTTTCTCGACGGTTCTTCAAGCCTCGCGCGCGTCGAGCACCGTGCGCACGACGGCGAGCAGGTCGTCGATGCCGAAGGGCTTCTGCACGAACCCGGCGATCTGTCCGGAGCCGAGGTCTTCGGTTACTTCCTGCTCGCTGTAGCCGCTCGAGAGCACGACCGGCAGGTCGGGGCAGATGCGCCGGATCTCCCGCAGCGCCTCGACGCCGCCCATCTTTGGCATGCTCGCGTCGAGCAGGACGAGCCGCAGGCCGCTTTGCATCGTGCGCACTTTGTCGACCGCTTCGAGGCCGTCATTGGCGGTAACCGCGTCCAAGCCTGCGCGCTTGAGGATGCGCACCGCCGAGAGGCGCACGAAGTCCTCGTCGTCGGCGACCAGGACGGTCCCCGAGGTGCGCCAGGCGCAAAGGGAGGTGGGCGGCGGGGCCGGGGCGCTCGCGGCGCCGCCGCACGGCGGCAGGAGGACCTTCACGACCGTGCCGCGGCCCGGCTGGCTCGCGATGTCGATGGCGCCGCGGTGGGCGCGCACGATGCCGAGCGCGGCCGCGAGCCCCAGGCCGCGTCCGGAGAATCTGGTCGTGAAGAACGGCTCGTAGATCTTCGGCAGGATCTCCTCGCTCATCCCCTGGCCGGTGTCGCTGACGGTCAGGCAGACGTAGGTGCCTTCGGGCAGCTCGCCTTCGTGCTGGGTCTGGTCGAGAAAGGCGCGCTGGCAGTAGACGCGTGAGGTCGAAAGGGTGATGAGGCCCGCCTGGTCGCCCATCGCCTCGGAAGCGTTGGTGACCAGGCCCATCAGGAGCTGGCGAAGCTGGGAGAGGTCGGCTTCGACCCGCGGCAGATCGCGCTCGAGCTCGTACTTGATGACCGACTTCTTGGAGACCGAGATCTCCAGCAGCGGGGCCATCTGCGCGATGGCCTCGCCGAGGCCAATCGGCTCGATCAGCAAGCTGCCCTTGCCCGCGAAGGCGAGCATCTGCCGGGTCAGCTCGGCCGCACAGCGCGCCGAGGCGATCACCTCCTGCAGGCTCTCGCGCACCGGCGAGGCCGCGTCGAGCTCGGAGAGCGCCAAGCTCGCGTTGCCGAGGATTCCGGTGAGCAGGTTGTTGAAGTCGTGCGCGATGCCGCCGGCGAGCACTCCGAGGCTCTCGATCTTCTGGGTCTGCAGCACCCGCGACTCCAGCTTGCGGCGCTCCTCCTCGGCTCGCTTGCTCTCGGTGATGTCGATGGCGAAGCCGCCGATCAGAGGCGGGTGGGCGCCGCGGGCGAGCCGGAACTTGTAGCTCGCGTAGAGCCGGTCGGCGTATCGGATCTCCTCGCCGGTTATCGGCCGGCCGTGCAGCAGGACTTGGGCGTCCTCCTGGCAGACGCGAGCCGCGACCTCCGGAGGCCATATCTCCTCGGGCCTGCGGCCGAGCAGCTCGTCGGTCCGGCGGCCGAGGACCTGGGCCAGCTTCGAGTTGGCGAAGACGAGCCGCTGGTCGGCGTCCTCGATGAAGGCGAAGCTCGGAAGGTGCTCCATGAACAGCGAGAAGCGCTCGTTCGACTCGCGCAGCGCCTCCTCGGCCATCATCCGACGCACCGCCACCGAGAGCATGTTGGCGAGCACGTGGAGCGCCTCGGGGGGCAGCACGCCGCGGCCCCGCGGCATCAGCAGGCCGAGGGCGCCGAACAGGTCGCCGCGGTGGTGGAGCGCCAGGCCGCGCAGCTCGCCGAGGTCGAGCTCGGCGGCGATGGCCTCGGCGATGGGCGCGGGCAGGGCGTTGAAGGTCAGCTCCACCAGGTTCGCGGGGGCCTTGATCACGTAGCGCAGCATCCGCTCGATCTTGTCGTCCGAGACGGGCATCCGCAGACCCGCGACCGCGGAGAGGAGCAGCGTTCGCCCCTTGTTTGGAGCGCTCTTGGCCATCGCGACGTGGCGCAACGCAAGCTCGTGGCGTGTGGCGTCGTAGGCGAGGGCGGCCACGGCGGTCGCGCCGCAGGTCTCGAGCGTCTTCTCTGTCACCACCTCGAAGATGTCGGCGCCCAGGGGGACCGCCGACAGATCGATGGCCAGCGAGTTGAGCGCGCGAAGCGCCTCGATGCGCAGCTTCTCCGCGTCGGCGAGCCCCTTCCTGCCGGCCCCATCGAGGCTGGTCACCAGCATCGAGAACGGCTTGCCGGCGCGATCGCAGAGCATCTGCGCGGTCAGCCCGACGCGCGACGCCAGGTGAGACGCGGCGACGGGCTCGGAGTCGACGGCCGAGCCGGACGACGAGTTGAGCATCTGGGCAAAGAGCTGGCGGGCGACGGAGCGATCGCTCGCGGGCACCAGGCTGAAGAGGGTGCGCCCGACGATGGCCTCGCGCGAGCCGAGCGCGCTGGCGGCGAGCGCGGCCTTGTTGGCGTCGACGATGACTCCTTCGAGGTCGCAGACGGTGATGGCCAGAGGGGCGGCATCGAGGAGCGCCTCGGAGTAGCCCCTGGCGCGTTCGAGCCTTCGGGTCAGCTCGGCGTTGGCGTGCTCCAGCTCAGCGGCGCGTCCCCGCGGATCTTCAATCTCGGTGAGCGGCCCTGCCTTCGTTCGGTCGCACTTCATACGCCGTCCCCTCGCGACTGCCGCCCACCCCGCCGTGGCGAGGCGGCGCCCCAGTCGGTGCGATGTACCGCGCTCCGCCACCCTGGAGGTCTTGGGCCTGGGCTTCGAGTGAGGGGGCTTATTCGGTTGCCGTCTCGCCCGTGGCAGGAGTGGCGGGGAACATTGAAAGCCCGGCTGTACGATTCCTCGACGGGAGCATCCCTATCGCGCCCCTACCAACCTGCGATCGATCGCTTGGGTTCCGGGTCGACTCTCGACGGTCGCTAGAACTCGAAGGCGAGGCCGAAGAGCCAGGCGTCGTCGGACAGATCGATGCCCGCGCCGCCGAAGTTGTCGGCGGTGAGGCGGGCGTACTGGACCTGCAGGAGCACCGAGTTGACGCCCCACTGCTGGTCGAAGTCCCGGGCCGCTTCGCGGTCGAGGATGTTCAGCTCGAAGGCGAGACCGCCGGAGAGCTGGTAGCCCCACTTGCCGCCCAGAGCCTTGCCTTCGCCAAACCCGGCGACCCCGCCGGTGCCGTTGGTGATCCACCAGATGGTGTGGGCCAAGCCCGCCTTGACGAAGGGGACGAGGGGGATGCCGAAGGCCTCGTTGAACCACTGGAAGCGGTAAACCGCGAGCAGGCGCAGGGGCACGGTGCTCAACGTGGTGGTGTCCGGCGCCGGCTGGCCGTCCGAGGAGGCGATGCCGCGGCCCCAGACCACGCCGTAGCCGCCGGCCAGGCCGAGCGAGAACGGGCCGAGCAGGTCGAAGAGCTTGTAGTCGAGCTCGCCCTCGAACAGCCACATGCTCTTCTTGCCGAAGATGTCGTTGTAGGGCGAGCCGGTGAGGCCGGGCTCCTCGTCGATGCGCGGCCGGAAGCGGCCGCCGTTGAACTCGAGCGTCCAGTCGCGGCTCGACGCGCCGACCGGTCCGGCGCGCAGCGACTCCTGGCTCGGGAGGATCTCCTCCTGCCCGAGCGCCAGCGAAGGCGCGAGCAGGACCAGCGCCAGGGTGACCATGCGCTTCATTCCGCACTCCTCGTGTCCCTGCGGCGCAACAGCCCCAGGACGGCCAGCCCTGCCAGCGGGAGAAGCGTCATGCCGGCGCCCGCCGAGCAGCCGAAGCCGCCCTCCTCGGCGCCGCCCTGGCAGCGATAGCGCTCGTAGAAGTCGTAGACCTGTTGCGGGGTCGCGGTCAGCGCGGCGCTCGGCGGGCTCAGGTTGCCCGCCGCGTCCATGGCGAAGAGCTTGACCCCGTACTTCTGGTTGTTGACCAGCTTGGTGATGGCGCCCTTCCTGGCGCTGCCGTCCGCGAAGCGAAACTGGAGGGCGCAGGTGGCGAGCTGCTCGGCGGGCGAGAGGGTGCCAGAGCCGGACTCGCCGCCCGCGTCGGCGGTTTCGCCAGCATCTCCAGTTTCGCCGGCGTCCTCGGCGACACCGGCGTCCTCGGACTCCCCGGTCTCCTCGACTCCCGCGTCGTCCTCGCCCCCGCCGTCGGAGGCGCCGCGATAGTCGCGGCCCGGGTCTTCCTCGAGTGCCGAGGTCTCGCGGCCGGCTCCGCAGGCGTCCTCGACCGCGGAAGGCGCCTCGCCGATCTTCTCGTAGCAGGCGATCCACTGATCGACGTCCGAGCCGCCCTCCCAGGTCAGATGGATGCTGTTCTCGCCGCCGACCGTCTCGGCGAGCTTCGGTGCCGAGGGCGGCTCGCTGTCGTAGGTCAGGGTCAGCTCGGACCGGTCGTAGACCTGCCAGGTAGTCGATCCGCCGTAGACGTTGGTCGACTTGAACCCCGCGACCGCGCAGAGGCGAATCGTCGAGGTCGTGTCGTCAGGGCAATCTTCGTTGACGTCCTCCGCCTTGATCTCCGCAACGCCCGCCACGCCGTCGGCGCCTACGGTCACCTTGTTGCGGACCATGACCGCGCCGTCGGGCGGCTCGTCAGGGCAGCTTCCGGAGCTGAGGAAGACCATGAACTCGGTGCCGGGATAGTTGCACTCGTAGCGAACCGACTTGGTCTTCTTCGCCTTGCAGTCCGCCTGGTTGAACCCCGTCTTCTCGCCCTCGACGAAGGCGAGGGTGATCGTGCTTGTCTGCGCCGACGCCGTTTGCGGGACCAACACCGCCAGGGCAATCGCCGCGAGCAACCCACTTCTCATGTTCATCAGACACCGCCTCGTTGCGTAGGCGTCGGTCATACGCAAACCCCGCGCCAACGACCTCGATCAGCCGGAAGCCGTTGAATAGCAGGGGTTTGGGCGCAAGGCAAAAAGGGTTGGTGCGGGCCAGATTGGCAGCATGGCGATGATGCGTCTGTCATTTTGTCAGCGGTTTTCCGCCCCAGACCGGCCCTCCATGAGCCAGACGCCCGCCCGGCTGGGCGCGCGCGAGTGAAGTCGAGTGATCGTAAGGGCTTGCGAGGGACGCCCGGCCCTCCGGAAGGGATCTAAACGAGCGGTCGAAGGTTGGTAGAGGCGCATGGCAATGCGCCCGTCGAGGAGTCGGGTAGATGCGGGCGATTAGAGGGTCCCGGCGGCCGACACAAAGGCCGGCCCTGCGGAGGGGATCAAAACGAGCGGTCGCAGGTTGGTAGGGCGCATGGCAATGCGCCCGTCGAGGAGTCGGGGAGATGCGGGTGATTAGGGGGTCCCGTCGGCCGCCAGAAAGGCCGGCCCTCCGGAGGGGATCAAAGCGAGCGGTCTCGACCGGGAAACCCGACTCAGACTGTTGCGACCATCGTGCTTCAAGACCTCTGGACGAGTCGCTTTTCGACGAGCAGCTCGGCGATCTGCACCGCGTTGGCGGCCGCGCCCTTGCGCAGGTTGTCGGCGCAGACGAACAGCTCGAGCCCGTTCGGCTGGCTGAGGTCCTCGCGGATGCGCCCGACGTGCGTCGCGTCGTCGCCGACCGCGAGCATCGGCATCGGGTAGACGTTGGTCGCCGGGTCGTCGAGCACCTTGACCCCGGGCGCCTCCTTGAGCAGCTCGCGCGCCTGCTGCGCGGTCAGCTTCTTCTCGAAGGTCGCGTTGATCGCCTCCGAGTGGCCCAGGAAGACCGGCACGCGCACGCAGGTGGCGGACACCGCGAGGGACGGGTCGCCCAGGATCTTCCGGGTCTCGTCCACCATCTTCATCTCTTCCTTCGTGTAGCCGTTGTCGAGGAAGGCATCGATGTGCGGCAGCACGTTGAAGGCGATGCGGTGCGGGAAGGCCTTGGCTTCCGTCTCGCGGGCGTTCATCAGGTCGGAGACCTGCTTCTCGAGCTCCTCGATGCCCTTCTGGCCCTTGCCCGAGACCGACTGGTAGGTCGAGACGACGACGCGCCGGAGCTTCGCGGCGTCGTGCAGCGGCTTGAGCACGACGACCATCTGGATGGTCGAGCAGTTGGGGTTGGCGATGACGCCGCGGTTCTTCGCCATCGAGACCGCCTTGGGGTTCACCTCGGGGACGATGAGCGGGACGTCGTCCTCCATGCGGAAGGCGCTGGAGTTGTCGATGACGATGGCGCCCTTCGCGGCGGCGACCGGCGCCCACTGGAGGCTCGCGGCGGCGCCGGCCGAAAGGAGGGCGAGCTGGACGCCCTCGAAGTGCTCGGGAGCGACCGCGCGCACGGTGAGCTCCTCGCCGCGAAACTCGAGCTTCATCCCTTCGCTCTTCGGGCTCGCGAGCAGCGTCAGGCTCTCGATGGGGAAGTCGCGCTCCTCGAGGAGGTTGATGAGCTCGCGGCCGACCGTTCCGGTCGCGCCGAGGATCGCCACCTTGTAACCGTGCGCCATGTCTGGACCTCCGGGGATTTACGCCCTGGCGAAAAATGCGGGCGGAAGCTAGCACGGAACCTCGTCGCTCCGGGCAGCGGCTGCAACCGAAGGGCCGGCACGCCATTCGTTCGTGCCGGACCGCCTCGCCAGCGGGCGGCCTCGAGCCGTGTCGGTTCGCCCGCTCTCGCCTCCGCGCCGTCGGCCCATACCTCAATTCCGGCCTCGGGCGCGCGCGGCACGGCGGCTCGGGCATCAGCGGCGAGCGGCGGCGTGAGACCGCGCGGCGCAGGCACGACCAAGGCAGACCTCGCCGCCGCGCCGTAGTCACGATCGTCTGGGATGCGGGGGAGCGGCGCGGCGATTCCAACTTGATTCGCGGAGCGTTCAGAAAGACGCGGGCGAGGGCGTCAACGGAGGGTCGTGGGCCGAGAGGGCCGGGTAACGCCGGGCGCGACAGGCTGCAAACGCGAGGCGCCAAGAGTGACAGCAACGCGAGGCCGCGCCCCATTACAGGCGCAGCCTCGCGCGAGCCGTTCGGATCAGGCCCCGGTCTTCAGGAGCCGGTTGTAGATCGACGCGTTGAGCAGCGTCGGCGTCCACAGGCCGACGAGGAGGCCGCCCAGCTTCTTGCCGCGCGCAAACAGCGTCAGTGACAGCGGGATGCTCAGCGCCGCGGCGACGACCCACGGAGTCACTGGGGTCTTCTCGATGCGGCGCTCGAGGAATTCGTGACGTTTCTTCATCCTCATCAGTTTCATCTCCCCTCCCACGAAGCTCACCAGAGCTCCCCATGCCGGAGTTCACGGTAGCCATCGGTGAGGTTTTCGCCGTGCCGCGGTTGAGAGCAGGTGTCCGCGGCTCGGCCGCATGCCCATGCGGTCGTGTAGCAAGCCGTCGCCGGCCGGTCGAAGGTGGTTGCGACCGGTGCGGGCCCGAGGCGGGAGTGAGAGGAGCAGGCCGGGGATGACAGGCAGTGCGGCCGACGCGACAATCGCCCCGGCGAAGGCTGGAGGAAGGAGCGAGGGATGACCGCGGGAACGGGCGGGTGCACGACTTCGCGCTCACTGAGGGTTGGAGCGGTTCAGTTGCCCTGGCAGAGCGACCTCGAGGGGCGAGCGGTCGACTGGACGCGCCTGTTTCGGCCAGGGGTCGAGCGCGCCGCGTCCGCAGGGTGCGGCCTGGTCGCGTTCCCTTCCTTGCCGCTGGCGACACCACTCGAGGCCGAGGGGCTCGAGGCGCTCAAGGCCGCGACAGGCGTGTTGGCGCGCGAGCACGGCATCATCCTCGTTCCCGGCGCGGTCGAGGGCTACGCGGTGCCGGGCCAGAGCGGCCGCGGCGAGCCCCGGCCCTACTTCCGGCAGACGATGGCGATTGCGCCCGACGGCTCGATCATCGGCGAGCAGGACCAGACTCACGTTTCGCCGGAAGAGAGCGCGCGTGGACAGCTCGCCGGCCGGGTCGCCAAGGCCTTCGCGCTCCCGCCGCCCGCGCCGCGCGGGCTGCGGCTGGGGATGCTCGTCGGCCTGGACGCCTGGTATCCGGAGGTCGGCCGCATCCTGATGTTGAAGGGCGCCTCGCTGCTCGTCGCCTCGGTCGCCATGCCCGCGCCCTACGAGCCTTGGCGTCAGGTCGCCGCGATGTGGCAGCAGGCGCAGCAGAATCAGGTCTTCGCCATCGAGGCCTGCGCCGTCGGCCGCTGGGGCGAGGCTGAATTCGCGGGGCGCAGCGCCATCCTTGGGCCGTGCGAGGCGGTCGCCACCGGCAGCGGCATCCTCGCCCAGGCTGGCATCGACACGGCGGCGTTGCCCGTGACCGAGTGGGCGGCCGGAATCGGGACCGCGGGCTCGAGCGAGCCGGGCCTGGTCACCGCCGAGTTGGACTTCGACGTGCTCCAGAGCGTGGTCGACAGCTACTCGATCTGGGAGCAGCAGAATCCAGACTTCTATCGCGAGATCTTTCCCGGCCTCTACGAGCCGGAGACCGACGAGTCGGACCGGGCCGCTTCGTTCGGCGAACGGGGGTGCGCGTGAGCCTCATCGGGCGGATCCAGGAGAAGGCTCTCGGAGCGTGGCTCGACTTCGCGACGCGGCAGGGCGCGCTCGAGAAGCTCCTCGCCTCGCTGAGGACGCGCCGCGGAGAGAGCTGCTCGCCTGCGGCGCTCGCCGCCTCGCCGCAGACGGTGCGCGTGGCCGCGATGCAGGTCGAATTCGAGCTGACGAAGACGCCGCGCGCGTTCGTGGCCCAGGTGCACCGGCTCCTGTCCCGAGCGGTCGAGCAAGGGGCGCAGGTGGCGGTCTTTCCCGAGGAGCTGGGGACCGAGCTCCTCGGCCTGGTCCCCGGGATCGGAAGGATGCTCACCGGCGGCCTTCCCGATCCCGGCAAGGGCGGCGAGGCGCCGGCCTCGGGCCCCGAGCCAATCGCTGTGCTGCGTTTCGTCGCGCCCGCGGTGCGCCGGGTCTTCGAGACCACCTTCTCGACGCTGGCGCGGGACTTCGGGATCTGGGTCTACACCGGCAGCGTCAACCTCCCGGGACCCGATGGCCGGGTCTGCAACCGCTCCTTTCTCTATGACGCCGAGGGCAGGCGCGCCGGCAGCCACGAGAAGCTGCACCTGCTTCCGGTCGAAGCGAACCTCGGGCTGAGCCGGGGCAGCCGGCTCGAGGTCTTCGACACGCCGTGGTGCCGGGTAGCCATCCCCATCTGCATGGACTCGACCTACTTCGAGACCTTCCGGGCGGCCTCGTCGCTCGGTGCCGAGCTGGTGCTCCTCGGCGTCTGCGACGCCCAGCCGTACAACTTCTGGAAAGCGCACCGCGGGCTCTGGCCGCGGGTCCAGGAGTCCGGGGTCTACGGCGCGATGAGCCCGGTGGTCGGCCGCTTCCTGGGGCTGCCGGCGACGCAGCACGCGGCGATCTTCGCGCCGCTCGAGCTGACCGAAGGCAGGGACGGCGTCGTGGCGCTCTCGCCGGAGGTCGAGCGCGAGCAGGTGGTGGTCGCCACCCTCGACCTCGCCAGGCTGCGCGCGTGGCGGGGTGAGCGGGGCCCGCAGCGCGCCTACAACCTCGACCTCTACCGGCGCGAGCTGCCCCAGGTCTACGCCGACGCCGAGCGGCGCTGGGGCAAGCGGCGCACCGTGCTGCAGGAAGACGAGCCACAAGTCGCTTGACGCACGGGGCTCGCCCGCACGAGCGTAAGCCCGCAGCGTGGAGCCCGGCAGGCGGGCGGGGCGTCCGGCGCCGCTCCTGAAAGAACACGAGGTCACATCCATGGCAAAGGTCATCGAGGGCCGGATTCTGACGACTCCCGAGGAGCTCAGCGGCGAGAGCGGCCACCTGCCGACGGGCAACGAGTACGTGAGCATTCCGACCGTGCGCCTGGCGGACGCGGCCATCGAGCGCGTCGGCGCGTTGCACATGGGGCTCGCCTCGCTGCTCGAGGTTTGCGGCGCCGCGCGCGCGGGCAAGACGCCGTCCGAAGAGGCGCTGCTCGCGCCGCTGCTGCGCGTCGACGGCGAGCAGAAGTCGCTCTCGGGCGGGCTGAGCTGGCAGCGGCTGAGCCACTTCGTGCCGCGCTTCCTCTGGGGCAAGCCCGGCGAGCAGGTGCACCTCGAGGGCGCCATCTTCGCGCCCGTGGGCGAGAAGGGCTTCGTCTACCTGCTGCGCGCGCACAACCCCGACGCGGCCGACAAGCCGGTGAAGATCGGCCTGGGGTTGAAGGGCCAGTGGGGCGACACGCTGCAGACGGTCTTCTCGTCGGGCCGGGTCTTCGGCACGCACCGCGCCCACCTCGATCGCTGGACCGCCGGCCCGGTCTTCGAGGTGAGACCGGGCCCAGCCATCCTCGGGTGGGCGATGATGCCGAGCGCGCCGCTCGACGTCTGCGATTGGCGGCCGGCCGATGCTCCGGGCGCCGGGGGCTATGACCCCAAGGACTTCGCGACCGTCGCCGGGCAGCCCATCGCCTACGAGTTCTCCAAGGAGGTCGAGGTGCCGCCCGGAGGCTGGGCAGAGCTCGCGCTCTATTTCGGCGTCAACCGCGAGGGCGACGGCGCGCGCACCTGCGCCATCGATCTCGCGCGACAGGGTTGGCAGAAGCTGCTCGACGCGACCCTCGCGTGGCTCGAGAGGCGTGCGGTCTCCCTGCCGCGCCTGCAGGGAGAGGAGAGGGAGAAGATGGAGCGGGTCTGCAACCGCAACCTCTTCTTCAACTACTTCTTCGCGCTCGGGCGCTGCATCGACACCGAGGAGCTGGCGCTCATCACCTCGCGCAGCCCTCTCTACTATGTCAGCGCCGCGTTCTGGGCCCGCGACGCGCTGCTCTGGAGCCTGCCCGCGGTGGTCCTGGCCGAGCCCGCCGTCGCGCGCCAGATGCTCGAGGAGGCCTTCGGGCGCTACCTGAGAAATGCCGGTATCCACGCCCTCTACGTGGACGGCGGGGTGCTCTACCCGGGCTTCGAGCTCGACGAGTTGTGCGCCTACGTCGTCGCGCTCGATCACTACACGCGGCAGACGGGCGACGAGACCCTGGTGCGTGAGCCTGCGGTCCAGAGCGGGCTGCGCCGTGTCGCGAGCCTGCTGTTCGCGCGCAAGAACGTCGGCGAATGGCTCTTCGAGACCTATCTCTATCCGTCCGACGATCCCGCGCAGTGGCCCTACATCACCTACGACAACGCGCTCGTCGCCCTGAGCTTCGACATCTTGCAGTCGTGGAGCGACCGCGGCTTCCTCGACGGCACCAGTTCGGAAGCCTGGGCGGAGGACGTCAAGGCTTGGGGCGACATGGCCGAGAAGGTGCGCGCGGCGATCCGCAAGCATCTGGTCGTCGAAGGGCCGTTCGGTCCGATGTTCGCGTGGGGAGCCGACATCGAATGCGAGAAGGGAGAGCCTGGCGTCTATGACGAGCCGCCGGGCAGCCTGCAGCTTCTCGAGTACTACAAGCTCTGCGCGCCCGATGACGAGGTCTTCAAGAACACCGTCCGCTGGATCCACTCGGAGCACAACCCGTACTCGTACCGGGACTGCCGCTTCCCTGGGGTGGGGTGCCCGCACTCGGAGCATCCGTTCGTGATGGGGCTCTTCAACAACCTGCTGTGCGGTCGGATCGACGAAGCGAAGGCCGTCCTGCTCGAGGCGCCGCTCGACGCCGGGCTGGCTTGCGAGGCGTTCGATCGCGACACGGGCACCGTGAAGACCGGTGCGGCCTTCGCGACGTGCGCCGGGTTCCTGGCGTACGCGATCGCCCGCACGTGGAGCTGAGCCTCGAGGTTCTCGGCGACGGCGCGCGCTGGCGCTGAGTTCGCTCCGTCGAGAAATCCTTCTTCGATTTCCGCCCACCCGGAAGCGTAGCTCCCGACGCGCGTGCGGCGGGAGCGGAGTCGAAGGGCTCCTCGACTCCGCCGTCGCAAGCTCGGGCTACGCTCCTAACCAACCGCCCCCGATGCTCCTCGAGGTTGAGCACAAGCGTCGAGTCGATAGGAGGCCTCTCATCGACCGGTTGCGACCAACCTTCCCTCTCCCCTAAATCCCCTCTTCTCGCGCAGGCGCGCGGGAGAGGGGACTTTCACTTGCTTGCGCGCGATCAGCGCCCAGTCCGCTGTTCGTTCATGGATCACAGCCGGGCAAGGGCCCGGTGCAAAGCTCGGGATGAGCAGGTGGCGAGCCGAGAGACTTGTAGGAGCTCGAGGATGCGCGCGCCGGCCGAGGTGCGCTGGCCTGGCCTCGTTCAGGCGCGGACCGTCTGCTTGGGCTCGAGCCTCTCGCGCAGCCGCGCGACGACCTGCGCGTGCAGCTCGCCCGCGGCCATGCCTCGCCGCCAGTTGCCGCGTGCGGGGTGGGCGGTGACGAAGGCGGCGGCGCTGCCGACGCGCCAGGGCTCACCGTCGAGCAGCGCGCGCATCGCCTCGAAGACGCG
This sequence comes from Myxococcales bacterium UBA5297, assembly GCA_002408385.1. GTDB lineage: Bacteria > Myxococcota > Myxococcia > Myxococcales > UBA5297 > UBA10939. The sequence goes on along the minus strand of DHSB01000113.1, from coordinate 26,026 downwards.
AAGCCCGGAGAAGCTCACGCCGTCGAGCGGTCCTGGAACCGGCCCGCCGAGCTCTTGCGCGGCGCACGCGAGCGTGAAGACCGCGGCGCGACCGCAGGCGAGCACGACGCGGGGCTTCAGCTCGAGGATCTCCTCGGCGATTCGGCCCGCCTCCGACTTCAGGCGCGCGGGCTCGGGAGCGGTAAAGCCGCCCGCTTCGGCCAGGGGCATGCGCGGGCAGGCGTTGGTGATGCAATAGCGCCCGAGTGGCGGCCGGGTTCCGGTGAGATCGGCGCGCCGCTTCCAGGGAGTGAACGGCTCGCTCAGCAGCCCCAGGCTCGCGATCAGGCCGTAGATCTCGAGGCCCGAGTCGTCGCCCCAGAACGGATAGCCCGTCCTGTCGGCGCCCCGGGGGCCGGGCGCTTCTCCGACGACCAGAAGCCACGGAGAGGGCTCGCGGGGAAAGTAGCGGACGTAGCGGGTCGAATAGTTCATGGCCTATCGTCCTTCTTAACAAATCGCGCGCCTCTGCCGGTGCCCGCGGCGCCAACTCCCGCACAGACGGTCGACCGGAGAGGCCACGCGAAGCGGCGCCGAATCCGAGCCGTGGAGACACGATGAAGAACGCATTCCTTGTCGGCGAGAGCATCTACTTGCGTCCGCTCGAGCAGGAGGACGCTGCCCAGCTCGCAGCGTGGCTCAACGACCGCGAGGTCACGCGGACTCTGCTCGTCCACCGGCCGATCAACCGGGCAGGCGAGGAGCGCTACCTCGAGCAGATCGCCCAGAGCGAAAACGACGTGAACCTCGGCATCGCCCGGCGCGACGACGCGCTCATCGGAGTGACCGGCCTGAGCGCGCTTGACACGAAGAACCGCCACGCCTCGTTCGGCATCTTCATCGGCGACAAGACGCAGTGGGGCAAGGGGTACGGGAGCGAGGCGACGCGGCTGATGGTCGGCTACGCGTTCGACACCCTCAACCTGAACAAGGTCTGGCTGCACGTCATCGAGCACAACGAGCGCGCCATCCGCGCCTACGAGCGGGTCGGTTTCAGGCGAGAGGGGCTCCTGCGCGATCACGCCTTCGTCGAAGGGCGCTACTGGGCCGAGGTGGTGATGTCGCTCTTGCGCGAGGACTGGCAGCGGGCACGCGCCGGCTGAGGCTCCCTCGAGAGATCCTTCTTCGCTGCAGCTCTCGGAGAGGGGAAAAGAAAATCGCCGGCGCGAAGGCCGGCGATTTCAAACCTCTCGTGTCCTCGAGCGGACCTAGGCCTCGGACATGTGCTTGCTCACGAACTTGGTCATCTCGAACATCGTCACCTGCTTCTTGCCCTCGAAGACCTCCTGCAGGTTCGCGTCGGCATTGATCATCGTCTTCTTCTGGGGATCCTGCAGGTTGTGCTTGTGGATGTAGTCCCACAGCCTCTTGGTGATCTCGGTGCGGGGCACAGGCTCCTCGCCAACCACCTTGGCGAGCACGGCATCGGGCTGCATCGGCTTCATGAAAGCGGGGTTCGGCTTTCGCTTGGCCGCGGGCTTCTTGGTTTCGGCGGTCTTGGCCATGGCTTTGTTTCCCTCCTCAAAGCAGCTATTCAGGCTGGCGGTAGCTTGATAGGTGCCGGGGACGATACACCCGCAGCAAGCAGGCAAGCAGCAAAAAAGTCAGGGCGACCGGGAGCGGGCGCTACAGTACGAGCTTCCCCTCTGCGGCTGGAGAACTTGACCCGATGAAATGCACCGCCCCTCCCGGCGCCTCTGTCCCTCTCTTCGCCGCCGTGCTTGCGCTGCTTTTTGCCCCGGTTCGCCAGGCCGCAGCGCAGGCGCCCGCGGCCGACACCGGCGCGCCCGCTTCTGTCGAGCCCCCGGCCGCCACCCTCGCCCCGTACGACCCGAGGGTGCCGGCGACCTGGCGCCTGTCGGCGAAGCTGCCCAAGGGCAGCGCCCTTCGCGAGCAGCTCCTCCGCGACCTGACGGCCAGGCCCAACCTCAACTGGCAGGCAGCGCTCACGCGCGAGGAGGCCGAGGCCATCCTCGACGACCCGCGAGCCGATCTCGTCTACGCCGAGCGGACCATCTCCATCGTCGCCCCCTCGATGCTGCAGCGGCAGCGGCGCGGCCACGTCGATCTGCTCAAGGTCTTTCTGAAGGAGGAGCGGCTCGTTGCGGGAGAACAGTTCGTGGCCGAGCGCCGCGAGAGCCTCGAGCGCGCCGAGAAGCGCCACGGCGTCGACAAGGAGGTCATCGTCAGCATCTTGATGTGGGAGTCGCGCCTGGGCACCATCACGGGCGACTTCGTGGCCTTCAACAGCTTCGTCTCCCAGGCCTTCTTCATCGACGAGGCGAACGCGGTCGCGCTCAGCGACCCGGAGGAGAAGAGGCTGCTCGACCTGAAGAGCCAGCCGGCGCGTGTCGAGCGCATCCGTCAGCGCGCTCGGGCCAATCTCGTAGTCCTGCTGCGCGTCTGCAAGGCGCGGGGCATCGACCCGCTCGCGGTCAAGGGGTCGTGGGCCGGTGCGCTGGGCTTCCCGCAGTTCATGCCCGCCAGCCTGCGCTGGGCCGAGGACGGCGACGGCGACGGCAAGATCGACCTCTTCACCTTCGACGACTCCATTGCCTCGATCGGCCTCTATCTCAAGGAGCACGGCTGGGCGAAGAGCCGCGAGAAGGCGGTCTGGGGCTACAACCACGAGGACGCCTACGTGAAGGGCGTGCTCGCCTTCGCCGACGCGCTGAAGGGGCGGCTCGAGAAGCCTCGCCCTGAGGACGAGGCCGAGACGAGCGGTTTGAGGCCGGCGGCAACGGCCAGCGAACCGGGCGTTGCGGCGCCGATCGAGGCCGGCCAGAAGAGCGGCGCGCAGCCTTGACGCGGCCAGCGAGCGAAGGTATCACCCGCGCATGTCCGACGCGGATTTGCGCCCCATACCGAAGTACAAGCGCATCCTCCTGAAGCTCTCCGGTGAGGCCCTGATGGGCCCGGGCAGTTACGGGATCGATCCCGAGACGCTCGGCTCGCTGGCCGTCCAGATCAAGGAGATCGCCGATCTCGGCGTGCAGGTGGCCGTCGTCATCGGCGCTGGCAACATCTTTCGCGGCGTCTCCGGATCGGTTCAGGGAATCGAGCGCGCCACCGGCGACTACATGGGCATGCTGGCCACCTGCATCAACTCGCTGGCGCTGCAGTCGGCGCTCGAGCGCCAGGGGGCCGACACGCGGGTGCAGACCGCCATCGAGATGCGCGAGGTCGCCGAGCCCTACATCCGCCGGCGCGCGGTACGCCATCTGGAAAAGGGCCGAATCGTCATCTTCGGCGCCGGCACCGGCAACCCGTACTTCACGACCGACACCGCCGCCAGCCTCCGGGCGATGGAGGTCCACGCCGACGTCATCATGAAGGCGACCAAGGTCGACGGGGTCTACACCGCCGATCCCAAGAAGGAGCCGGCCGCGCAGCGCTTCCGGCAGTTGAGCTACCTCGACGTCCTGTCAAAGGAGCTCAAAGTCATGGACGCGACCGCCATCTCGCTTTGCAAGGACAACGACCTGCCCATCCTCGTTTTCGACATGACGAGGTCCGGCAACATCCGTCGCGCTGTACTCGGAGAAGACATCGGCACGGTGGTCGGCAATCTCGAGACCATCATCGCCGGGAGGGAGTAACGCCATGGCAATCGTCGACGACGTCAACAGTGACCTGAAGAGCCGCATCGACTCCACGCTCGACGCCCTGCGCAAGGAGTTCAGCCGCATCCGCACCGGGCGCGCGAACCTGTCGATTCTCGACGGGATTCGGGTCGACTACTACGGCAGCCCGACCCCCTTGAGCGGGGTGGCGAACATGACCGTGGCCGATCCGCGCCTCATCGTCGTGCGGCCCTGGGACCGGAAGATGGTCCCGGCGATCGACCGCGCCCTTCGCGAGGCGAACATCGGCATCAACCCGGTCAGCGACGGCGAGATCATCCGCCTGCCCATCCCGCAGCTCACCGAGGAGCGGCGCCGCGACATCGTCAAGCAGGTCAAGGTGAAGGGCGAGGAGCACAAGGTGGCGGTGCGCAACGTGCGGCGCGACGCCAACGACATGCTCAAGGAGTACCAGAAGGACGGCGAGATCACCGAAGACGAGCTGAAGAAGGCGCTCGAGCGGGTGCAGAAGGAGACCGACGCGGGGATCCAGTCGATCGACGAGCTCGTGGCGAAGAAGGAAAAGGAAGTGATGGAGGTGTAGTTGGGGGAGTTGTGAGTTCTGAGTTTTGAGTTGGGAGTCGACGGCTCAAAACTTCGCCCGGGAGCCACGCGATCGGTCGCGGGTTGGTCGGGCGCATGGCAATGCGCCCGTCCCGGAATCGAGCTGAGGCGCGGCCGATTCGAGGGCTCGTGGCGGCCGGCACGAAGGCCGCCACTCCGGAAAGACCCCAAGCGATCGGTCCCAGGTTGG
>DHSB01000113.1:17865-21292 GCA_002408385.1 Myxococcales bacterium UBA5297 | reverse complement strand
GGCACGAAGGCCGGCCCTCCGGTACAGCCCACGGCTTTGCCCGAAACCCCCGAGCTGGCGGCCAAGCCCTTCTCCGCCCGCTGCTCGGGCCTGCCCCCAGCGCCCCTTCCTGTCGGGTTCTTCGTCGCTAGCTTGCAGGTATCGCTGGTTCAGCCCGATGCCGAGCAATCGCGAGGAGAGCGGGTCCGAAATCAACACGAGCCTGCCCCGGCTTGGCCTCAGCATGCGGTGGGTGAGCAGAGCCCCCTGGCGTTCCCTGTCGCTGATGGCGGGAATGGCGCTGCTTGCCTGGCTGATCTACGACTTCGGCCCGAAGCGCCTCGCGCTGGAGATGGTCAAGGTCGGGCCCGGCTTCTTCCTGCTGCCGGCCATCTTCGTCCTCGGGATGGGAGTGCGCGCCTTTGGGTGGTGGGCCCTGCTGCACCGCGACGACCGGCCGGGCTTCGGTGCGACGGTCTCTAGCCGCCTGGCTGCCACCTCGCTCAACGACGTCCTCCCGCTGATGGGCGTGGGCGGAGAGCCGAGCCGGCTGCTGTGGCTGCCGCCGAGCAGGCGCAGGGCCGGGACCCCGGTGCTCATCCTCGACCGGGTCCTGCTCATCGTCGCCGACGCGCTCTTCGTGCTGGTGGCCGCCGCTTCGGCAATCCTCGGCCTGGCGCTGCCGCGCTCGCTCGAGTCGGAGACGGGCTTGGTCATCGGCGCGGCCGTCGCCCTCGCGCTCGCGCTGGTGCTCGTCACCTTCAAGAAGGGGCTCGCCGGGCCGGTGATGCGCCTGGTCGCGAGCCTCGGCATCAAGTCCGCCGAGAGCAAGATCGCCCGGGCCGAGGAGATGGACGCGACGGTGCGCACCGTCTGGCGCAAACAGCCCAAGCGCGTCCTCGCGGCCCTGGGCTTTCAGCTCGCCTCGCGCGTGCTCATCTCCGCTGAGGTCTGGATAGGCCTTGCCCTGCTCGGCGTACACGAGGGCGCGCTCGCCGCTTTGGCCATCTGTGCCGTGCCGGTCGCGGTCAGCGTGGTCTTCGCTTTCATCCCGAGCCAGCTCGGAGTGCAGGACGCGGCGATGGCGCTGGTTTTCATCGGCCTCGGCCTCGACCCGGCGACCGGGGTCGCGCTCACCCTGCTGCAGCGGTTGCGTCAGATCATCATTCTGCCGGTAGGCTTCGTGCTGCTGTCGCGGGCGCCGAGGTTCGAGGGCGGCGACCGAAGGCGGCGAGGGCGACGGTCGACGGTCGAGAGTCGACAGCCCGGGCTTCGCCCGGAACCCAAGCGATAGGTCGCAGGTTGGCAGGGGCGAATAGCAATTCGCCCGTCGAGGAACCGGGCAGTAGGCGCGGGCGATACCAAGGCCCGGAGCGCCAGCCTCCGTGCTGGCGGCCCGGTGGCTCGCCCTGCCGCCGCGAAGACTCGGGTTGGAAGCACCAGCCGCGGGGCCGCACCTGTCTCGTCGGCCTACGGCAGAGCCTCGTCAGGCATCGAAAGGGGGCTGAAGAGGTGTCGAAAACCCTTCGAGTGATAACCGGTCAGCCCGAGACACCTCGACAGGTCGGGGCAGGCGAAGTCGGGCCCCCTTCCGCCTCCCTCGTTCCTCGCAGAGGCTACGCTCGGGGTGAGCGGGGGGCGAGCCGAGGCGAGGGTGATTCTTCGACACCTCTTGAGCGCGTCCCGGTTGCCGCGGGGAGCTGCGCGGCTGGTCTGAGCCCGAGGGCCGCACGCGCCAGCTCGAGCAGGCGGACGGCGCCGTAGGCGAAGAAGGGCGCGGCAAAGGCATCGATGGTGTAGTGGACGTGCTGCAGGAGCACGAAGGTCGCCACGGCGAGGGTGCCCGCGAGCATCCAGGCTTTCGGCCAGCGGCCGGGCACGACGAGGAAGAGCAGGAACATCGTTGAGGTGTGCCCTGAGAAAAAGAGGTCCTTGGTGACCGCGGCCGAGGCGCTCGCGACCAGGGGGTCTCGCAGCTCGATGGTCGCCGGGGGCGCTTCGAGGGGTACGAGCGACATGGCCAATGCGCGCACCAGCAGCAGCATGCAGTAGGCCTGAGCGCCGAACAGCAACCGGCGCGGCTCGGCCGCGAGGAGCACCAGGGCGAGCAGCAGTGACAGGTAGATGATCCCGAAGGTCAATCCGCTCAGGTTTCGCGGGGCGAACAGGGCGAGCACCGGGTCGGGCAGGACGACCCCGGGACGGGCTTCGACAAAGCCCAAGAAGCGCACGAAGCCGGCCAGGGCCCCAACCAACGCGAGCGCCGTCAACCCTGTCTCCCACCGAGCAGCAGGGCTTTGGAGCCATCGTGACCAGGCTTCCAGATAGCGGCGCATCGTCCCTCCCCGCGCTGGTATCGGCGCGCGCGCAATCTGGGGGTCGACCGGCACGGGGGCAAGGTATGGGGCAGGCAATAGGCTCCGGCTTACGCCCGCGCGACCACGGGCCCATCTGAAACTCCAGCCCGAAAGAGGGTGACGCGCGTTCTCGCTTCGTCGCCCTCGCTTGGAATTGCAGGAACTCGTTGCGTAGGCGGCGGGGTTCATGGGTTGATTGACCCCTATCGCGCCGAGGGGAGGCGCTGGGGGAGAGCCGATGCCCAAGACCGTCATGAGCCGACAGGTGCTCGAAGCTGCGCCCGTGCGCGCCCTTGTCTTCCTCAACGCGGTGGGAACCAACCCGGTGGTCCGTCGCCATCTGGCCGACGCGGGCTACACCGACGAGGACCATCGGCAGGGCTGGAGCCTTCTACAGAACGCCGCGGGCTACGAGCCGGTCGCTCCCGCGGCGGCAAGCGGCGAGGGTCGCGTCAAGGACGCCCTCGCGGAGCTGTTGCGGTGGAAGGGCGTCGCGGTGCGGCTGACGAAGGCTGCGCTCGAGAATAACCACCCCGAGCAAGCCTCTTTCCTGCTCGGGGATCTGCCGGCCGGCCGCGGTGACCCAGCGATGCTTGGAGTGCTCAAGCTGCTCGCGCGGCTCGATGCGCTCGAGCGCGGGCGCGACCCGGCGACGGCGGATGCCGACAGAGCGGCCCTCGCGACGCTCGATCGGCGGGGCATCAGCGCGGCCGAGCGCGCCCGCCTGGCCGGCTTGGTCGAGCTCGTGAAGAAAGGAACGGGTCTGCAGGCTGCCCCCGGAGCCCGAGAGCCGCGGCGCGAAACCGCCCTCGCGGCGCTGCATGCCTGGTACTCCGGGTGGGCCGCCACCGCGCGGGTTTCAGTGCGCCGGCGCGACCTGCTCGTGCGCCTGGGCCTCTCCCACCGCAGGCGCACCCGGGCCAAGCCGTCGGAGAGCTGACAGCGGATGCGCCGGTGTGCGGTCCTGCGCGACGCGCGCGCGGGAGCTCATTGCGCGTGACGAGCCGGAACCCGCAAGCGCTCGAATTCACCGGCGAGGCATCGAGGGACCGCGTCCGGATCAGATTCGGGAGGCGAATCCGCGAATCCCT
>DHSB01000113.1:17438-17616 GCA_002408385.1 Myxococcales bacterium UBA5297 | reverse complement strand
AGGGCGGCAGCTTGTCGGACGGCCGCGTGACCTTGTCGGAGCAATGCGAAGCCTTGTCCGACTGAAAAACCACCTAGTCACCCGCGGTTGCAGAGCCTTGCTGGAGCGCTAAGCGGGCATGTCCGAAGCCGGTGGCATCCTGTCGGTCGAAAAAGCGGTCATGTTTCGCGGTGTTGAA
>DHSB01000113.1:0-17144 GCA_002408385.1 Myxococcales bacterium UBA5297 | reverse complement strand
CTCTTGCAACGGTCGGACAAGGTTCTGTCGCTGCCCGACAAGCCCGACAGACGGGCGGACAAGCTTCGGCGGCCGCAGGACCAATGTTCGCGACCTCTCGACATGGCTCCGGCCTGCTCTGGACAAGCTCGAGTTGCCGCCGACGCGCTCTGTTGCGCTCTCGTTCGGTCCGAACCGATTCGGACCGGCGCCGCAACGCTCGTCTTGCTCATCCATCGATCGAGATGGCGATGGAGCGTCCGCTCCGGCCGGCGAGTTGTTGTTCGGGCACCGACCGGATATCTGCAGTTTGCCCGGTTACCCCGAGCTACCCGGCCGACTCGGGGCACCGCCGTAGCTTCCGCTACGCCAGCCCCTCGGAAAGAGCTTGAGCTTCGCGAAGATCCGTCGAGAAATCCTTCTTCGACTCCGTCCGCTGCTGCTCACCCTGAGGCCCGACTTGCGGCCTCGCAGGCTCGGCCTACGCTCGGGCTGACCGGTTACCGCTCGAAGGATTCTTCGACACGCCTTGCGTCGAGTGGCCCGTCGACAAGCATGGGCCGACCGGTAACTCGCCTTGTCGGTGCGCTTGTGCAGGATCCGGTGGGCGGCAGCGGGCAGGGCCCTTGGATCGAGCGCCGTCGGAGCCCTTCGGGGTCCACCCCGCCCTATCCCTCGTCGGCGAACTCGCGCAGCCGCTCGAACCAGACAAGCTTGTCGCGAAACCCGGGATAGGTGGCGTTGAGCCCGCTCGGATTGGGGACGACGAAGACGCGGGCGCCCTCGAGGATCTCGGGCTTGGCCCCCGCGCCGCGGCTCTTCGAGCGGAAGAAGCGCTGGTAGACGGTCAGGCCGACGAAGGCGACGACCTTCGGGCAGGTCGCGCGGATCTTCTGCGCGAGCGCGGCCTTGCCCTCCTCGTACTCTTTGGCCGTCAGCTCCGAGGCCGCGCGCGTGGGGCGGGGGCAGAGGTTGGCGAGCGCGAGGCCGAACTCGGCGAGCCGCTGATCGTCCTCGGCGCGCAGCGGTTCGGGGACGAGCTGTGCCTCATAGAGAAGGCGCCAGAAAGGGTTGCCCGGGCCTGCGAAGTGGTGGCCGACCGCCTCGGAGCGCAGGCTCGGGTTGATGCCCACGAAGAAGATTCGCGGGCGCGGGACGAGGACGTCGGCGGGTCGGGGCATGGGCGAGAAAGGCGTCCACGCGGGCGCGAGGGGCTGCGCCCGCGCGGAACGAGGCGGCATCGGCCGACTACTCTTCCGCCGACAGCAGCAGGACGCAGGCCATCAGGTTGCCGTGGTCGACCTGGCGCGGCAGCACGCAGCCCTGCTCGCCGTACGGGAAGTAGGCGACGTAGGGCACTCCGCCGATCGTCCTTTCGAAGTCGGCAAACAGGTGCGGCATCTTGTCCTGGATCGCCAGCATGCAGCCGGCGCAGTAGACGAGCAGACCGCCCACGATCTGCTCGGGCTGCAGCCCGGCGCGGCTGAGCGCGAGGCGGGCGACGTTGGCGCCGCGGGCGACGAGCGCCTCGGGCGAGGTGCTCATCATCACCACCTCTTCGCCCTCCTTGATGCGGGTGAAGAGTCTGAGCGCCTTCTCCGGGACAATCACGCGCTCGGGATGGGCGAGCACGTAGGCCTCGATGCCGCCGAACAAGCCGCGCGTCACGCCCAGCGGGTTCATCGTCGTGTGCCCGAGGACCGTGCCGCCGTCGCGCAGGAACGAGTCGAGCTTGCCGCCGAGCCAAGTGTCGTAGACCTCGGCCGCCGGCTGGCCATCGATCTCGTGGATCACGCGGCCCTCGGCGCGGGTCACCTTGCCGCGCTTGGTCGTCGGCAGGTAGCCGGACTGGTAGTTGATGGCGATGCGCCACGGCCAGTCGCACAGCGCGACGGCGACGCCGTTGCCGCTGACGAAGTCGTGTGTCCAGACGCGCCACTGGCCGCTCAGGTCGTTGTCGGCGGCGCTGCCGCCGATGATCGCGACCCGGCGGTCGAGCTCGGTGTAGAGGCCATGAAGGATCGACTCCTCGTCGCCCGGCGTCGGGTTGACGATGGCGAAGCGGGCCTGGCTGGCGCCAAAGCCGCCGGCCTCGAGAGCGCGATTGGCGAGCTGTCGTCCGAGCGCGACCGGATCGCCCAGCTTCTCGGCGGCAGCGACGCCGAAACGAAAGCCGTCGCCGGCCAGCCACCAGCCGACGAGCGACTTGCCCGTCTTGAACCCGCCGCCGGTCACCCCGGTGCCCGCGCACTCGGTGGCGCCGAGCAGGGGGACGCCTGGCAATCCCTCGCGCAGCAGCGCCTGGAGCTGCGCCGCGTCGTAGCCGATGGTGTGGAAGAGCAGGCCCCCGCGTATCGCGGCCGAGCCCGCCTTTGCCCGAAGCTGGTCGAGGGTCTCGCGGATGGCTTGTTGCTCGTCGGCGGCCGCGGTGGCCGTGACGACAGTCAAGGGCGCTGTCATGGTCTCTCTCCGTGTGCCAAGTGTGATGAAGCGCACGATACCTGACAGGGGCGAGCTCTGGGAAATCCGGTGGGGTAGCAAGGATGCCAACCGAGCAGCGTTAGGGCCGGTGCGAGCCGCACCGGCGCTCGCGAGGAGTGAACGCCGGTTCGGTATGAGCTCTCGAGTCTCGACGGTCGACTGTCCTTGCGACCTTCCTTCCTCCAGTGGTCGTATCCGTCGCCATGCGCATCCGCGATCCCATCCACGGCACCATTCCGGTCGGCGACCCCGAGGTCCCGCTTCTCGACAGCCGCTTCTTCCAGCGGCTGCGCAACGTCAGGCAGCTCGGTTTCGGCGAGCTGGCGTTCCCGGGGGCGACCCACACGCGGTTTGCCCATTCCCTGGGCGCGATGCACGTCGCGACCCGCCTTTTCGACACGGTCTTCGCCCGCGCAAGCGTGCCCGGACCCGAGCGGGTCCGGATGCGCCAGGCGGTGCGCGTCGCGGTGCTCTGCCACGACATCGGCCACATGCCGCTCTCGCACGCCTCCGAGCGCATCGCCCCGACCCGCGCCGCGCTCGGGCTGCCCGGCTGGCTGTGCGAGCCGTCGGAGGGCCAGGCGGACCACGAGGACTTCACCGCCCGCATCCTGCTCGACTCGAGCTTCACCCCGGTGCTCGAGGGCCAGCTCGGCCCCTTCGGCCTGTCGCCCGCGGCGATCGTCTCGCTCGTCTCCGGGGTCGAGCCCCCGGGCGGCTCGGCCTTCGTCGCCGGGGGCAGGGACTTCATGCCGGTGCTGCGCCAGCTCGTCTCAGGCGAGCTCGACTCGGACCGCATGGACTACCTGCAGCGCGACTCGGCCTTCACCGGGGTCAACTACGGCCGCTTCGACCTCGACTGGCTCGTGCAGAACCTGATGCCGATCGAGAGCGAGGGGCGGGTCTATCTGGCGCTCGCCAAGGCGGCCATCTTCGCCTTCGAGGACTTCCTGCTGTCGCGCTTCCACATGTTCGTGTCGGTCTACTTCCACCACACGAGCGTCAACTTCGACGAGATGCTGCGCCGCTACTACCTCGAGGAGCCCGGAGGGTTCGAGATCCCCGCCGACCCCGAGAGGTTCGTCGACTGCGACGACGTGACGCTGGCGACGGCCCTGCGCCGCTCGTCGAACCGCTGGGCGCGGCGAATCGTCGGCCGGCACGGGTACAAGCTCGTCGCCCAGGCGACCGAGCTCGACCGCGACTACGACTTCGACGCCATCTCCCAGGCGCTCGGCGCCGAGGGGATCGAGCACTTCCGCAGCGAATCGCTCGGCGTGCTCTCGAAGTACCTCGCCGACGGGGGCGGGCCTCCGCTCTACGTCGTCGACCCGCACGCGGGCACGACCACGCCCATCGCCGACTACACGCCGCTCTACCAGCGCTACGCGGGCGCGCTGCACCTCAAGCGCGTCTACTGCGCGCCCGAGAAGGCCGAACGGGCCCGCCAACTCGTCTTGGGCGCGGTGCGCGGGGTGCGCCAGGGGCGCTCAGCCGAGCAGACCGCGAGCGACGAGAGGCGCCGATGAGCGGTTGCCGGTCGCCCTGAAGAGGCGTCGAGAAGACCTTCTTCGACTCCGTCCCGCTCACCCCCGAGCTGCACACCGGGCCCTCGCCCGGCTGTGACCTTCGATTGGCAGGGCTGTCGATGCGCGCCCGCTCCCGGTCAGCCCGAGCGTAGGCCGAGCTCGCGAGGCCGCAAGTCGAGTCGGAACCCTTCGACCGGTTGCACCCCTTAAATCCCCCTCTTCCGGCGCGAGCCCGGGAGAGGGGACTTTCACAGCTCGCGCGCGCTGGTTTGCGGCAATCGGCTGGCCGGGCGAGGCCCCGGTGCAGAGCTCAAGGCGGGCGGCGTGACGGCATTCCGCCCGGCCGCGCCGCAGGCCAACCCGCGCGGATTTCCCCCGTCGTGGCAATGGCGGTCGAAGCCGCGAAGGCTTGACTTTGCCCTCGACGTTGGCGGCGCTCCCGGGGTCAAGCCCCCGGAATGGGAAGGGAGTCGCCAAGAATGGACGGGGCAAACCGGGCGCGGGGACGGGGCGGGCGCGAGGCCCGCGAGGGGATGGTGGGGACATGTCCAGGATCCTCCTGGTCGACGACGAACCGGTGATACTCGCGGTGCTCGAAGGGCTGCTTGCGGCCGAGGACCGTGAGCTGGTGAGCGCGCCGAGCGCGATGCAGGCGCTGGCCCGGGCCGAAGAGCCCGGCGGGCTCGAGGTGGCCATCCTCGACAAGAACCTCCCGGACAAGACCGGGATGCAGCTCGCGCGCGCTCTGCGGGAGCGGCACCCCGACCTCGAGCTCATCTTCATGACCGGCTATCCGTCGCTCGACTCGGCCATCGAGGCACTGCAGCTTGGCGCCTGCGACTACGTGCGCAAGCCCATCCTCGACTTCCACGCGCTGAGCGAGAAGGTCGCGCGGGCGAGCGAGCGGGTTCGGTTCAAGCGCGAGGAGCGCGAGGCCCGTCTCCGGCTCGAGCAGAGCGAGCGGCGCCTGCGCGAGCTGAGCGAGACGGCCGGCAGCGTCGCCCACGGGTTCAACAACCTGCTGACGGTCATCCTGGTCAACGGCGAGGTGCTCCTCTCGCGGCTTGGCGACGACGAGCGGCGCGCGCGCCACGTGCGCGGCATCCTCGAGGCCGGGGGCCAGTCGGCCGAGCTGGTCCGCGAGCTGACGCGCGCGGCGCCGAAGCTCCCCAAGTAGCTCTTGCCCGTCGCGCCTTCGCCCGTCGCGCCCGGCAAGCCGGCGGGCGCTCGGCCCAGCGCAGGCTTAGCTTTTTTTGCGTAAGCCGGAGGGCGGGGAGGGGCGAATGACGGGGTTGACGGGCGCGGTGGCGCTGCTCGTGGCGGCGCTTGCCCAGGGGGCCGACGCACGGGTCTGCAGGGGAATCTCGGAGGGAAGCATCACCTACCCCGAGGGCCACTACCTGGCCGGCGCCAAGGTGCTCACAGGCTTCGACCCCTACGGCTACGACTTCGACGAGCACCTGTTCATCGGCTCCTACGCGAACGCCTACCTCGGTGCAGACGGGCTGCCGCCCTACCTGGGCGACGACGAGGACTATCTCGCCATCGCGCCGTCGGCCGAGAGCAAGTGGTACTGGGGCTTTCGCGAGCTCGAGCTGCGCATGAGCTGGGACGAGGCCTGGCTGTCCAACTGCGACTGCGACGGCGACAGCAAGCTCGACCGGCACCCGGGCTTCAAGAGCTACCTCGCCTCGGGCGCCGAGCTGACGAACTACATCAGCGGAGGCGAGGGAGAGGCGCGCTGGACGCACTTCAGCCGCATCGTCGCCGCCCCCGCGGGCGCGGTCGTGCGCGACGGGCGCTGGTACCGTCCCGACGGCACGCCTATCGGCCCGGTCATCTGGGGCGGCTTCGCCGTCGCTCTGCGCAGGGAGAGCGGGTTGACGGGCGCCTTTGTCCGGCCGGCCGAGGCGGGCATCGGAACCTGGTAGTCGCCCGGCGCGGGCTTTGGCAGGCGGCGCTCCAGGGGTTCGAGCCGGCGGACGATCTCGCCCAAGGAGAAGAGGGCCCCACCGTGTTGGCGAGCGCCACTTCGGATCAGCTCCTCTCGCTGCACGGCTGGGTGGCGCTGCTGCTCGTCTTCCTCTTGCCGGCGCTGCAGGCCGCGGTCTTCGCGGGTATCGCGGTGCCCGGCGAGCTGGCGATCCTGCTGGGCGGAGTGCTCGCAGGCCAGGGACAGGTGCCGCTTTCGGCGGCCTTCGTGGCCGCGGTCGCCGGGGCCATCGTGGGCGACAGCGTCGGCTACCTGGTCGGCAAGCGGTACGGCCGGGCGATGCTCGCGATGCTCGGCCGCTGGGTGCCCCCGGCGCGACTCGAGCGGGCTGAGGCCTTTCTGCAGCGCCACGGGAAGGGCGCGGTGTTCCTCGGTCGTTTCGCAGCGCCGTTGCGCCCGCTCGTCCCCGGTCTGTCGGGGATGGCGGGCATGTCGCTCGGGGCCTTTACGCTCTGCAATGCGGGCGGCGCGCTGGTCTGGGCGGGCGGCTGGACGCTTATCGGCTATCTGGCGGGCGCGAGGTGGGAGCAGGCCCACGCGGCCTTCGGCTGGGCGCTCGCTGTCGGACTGGCCCTGGCGCTCGCCGTGCTCGCCGCGTGGCGCTTCTCTCGAGGGCGGCGCACCGGCTGGGGTCGAGAGGAGGCGAGCGCCGCCAGCGGCCGGGCTCTCGGAGGGCGGCGCTCGCAAAGGGGGCTGCTCGCCCTTGCGGCGCTGCTGTGCGCGGCGGCCTTCGCCGGGGTGGCCGCCGACGCGCTCTCTGGGACCGGGATCGCCGCCTTCGATCCGCTCGTCCAGTCCCGGGTGGCCGAGCTGCGCAGGCCCGCGGCCGTCGCCCTGATGACGGCGGTCACCTGGCTCGGCTCGGGCGTGGCGCTCGGGGCGATGGCGGCCGGCGTCGGGCTCTGGTTCGCAAAGCGCCATCACGACCCGCGAGTCGGCCTGCGTCTGGTCATCGCGCTCGTGGGCATCGTCGCGCTCTCCAGCCTCGCCAAGCTGTCTGCCGCCCGGATGCGACCCGAGGGGGCGCTCACTCTGGGCCTGGGATACGCCTTTCCGTCTGGTCATGCGGCCGGGTCGCTGGTGGGCTTCTCGCTGCTCGCCCGCCTCTTTGCCCGCGGCCGGGGTCGCTGGGCGCGCGGGGCGCTCTGGGCGGTGGCCGCGCTGCTCATCCTCGGCGTCGGCTTCTCGCGCATCTATCTCGGAGCACACTGGCTCTCCGACGTGGTGGGCGGCTATCTGCTCGGCGCCTTTTGGCTCCTGGTCCTTGCCGCGGCGAACGCAGGCTCGAGGCGCAGAGGCCCAGGGGGTTGATCGGCCCCGAATCGCTCCCCGAGGCGCGACCGCGGCCAACCGCCTCCGGGGGGCCGCGCTCGGCCAAGAGCGTGAGCGAGCAGAGCGGCGGCGGTGCCAGGAGCGCGCGGGCTTGCCAGGAAGAGCGGCCGGCAGTGGACGCCCAAGCGCTCACCGGCAGCGGGCGCGAAGGGTGTGGCCGCCTATTGAAGGAACGAGGCGTCGCGCCCGGCGGTTTGCCCATTCGGACACCGGGTTTGCTAGTCTCACCCGAAGGCTGTCGAGCGAATGGAGAGCGGCGGATGGATTGGCGCAAGGTGATGTTCGTGTTGCCGAACCTGTTCACGGTTTCTTCCATCTTCTGCGGGTTCTATTCGATCACGCTGAGCGCCGGGACGGCCTCGCCGAAGGATCTCTACACCGCGGCGGTCGCCATCTTCTTCGCGATGTTCTTCGACGGCTTCGACGGGCGGGTGGCGCGCCTGACGAAGACCCAGAGCGATTTTGGGGTCGAGCTCGACTCGCTGGCCGACGTGATGAGCTTCGGGCTGGCGCCCGCGCTCTTGGCCTACAAGTGGGCTCTGCACGGCTTGGGGTTTTTCGGAACCGTGCTCGCCTTCGCCTTCGCGACCTGCGGGGCCCTGCGGCTGGCCCGGTTCAACGTCATGGCGCACCGCCGGGTTCCGGGCTCGTCGAAGTTCTTCACCGGACTGCCCATCCCGCTCGCCGCGGGGATGATCGTGGCAATGGTCATCGCCCACTACCACGCCGCGCTCGACCCCATCGAGCCGGGCAGCCCTGGGCTTATCCTCGTCGCGGTCCTGGTCGCCTTTCTCGCCCTGTTGATGGTCTCGAACGTGCGGTATCGCACCTTCAAGGACGTGCGGCTCTCGAGGAGATCGGCGACCGTCTTCTTCCTGGTCGTGCTCGCCGGGGTGGTGTTGGCCACCCAGGTGCCGCCCGCCTTCGTGCTCGTCGCCTACTTCTCGGCCTATCTGCTCTTCGGGCTCGCCGAGAGCGCGGTCGGTCTTACCCGACGGGCCCCGGAGCCGCTCGCCGTGCCGGTTGTGGAGGACGGGGCCGCGGCCGCGGTCAGCCTCGATGACGAGGACGACGAGGGCGAAGAGTACCTCTGAGCTGTAAGGACTGCTGGCCCAGGGGCTGAGAGGGCGCCGAAGGGTTTCCTTCGAGCGATACCGGTGGGCCCGAGCGTGGTCGAGGGCGCTTCGACTTCGACCTCGCGGGCTCGGCCTGACGCTCAACGCAGGGCTTTCGGGGGCGAGCGGAGTCGAACGAGAGGTCGAGAGGGATTCGCGACTCCTCCGTCGGAGAACGCCCACCCCGGCTTCCGCGCGCATCGCTCGAGCGGTTGAGGTATCCGGTACGGCTCGCGACGAGCTTGGGCGGTCGAGAGTCGAAGGCTTTGCATCGGTTGAATCGTCGAGTAGGCTTCGGGTCTTTTTTTACCCAGAAGATGTTTGCGTTGTCGGTTGTTCGGAAGACAAGGGCGAAGATGTACCGAGCCAAGGCTGTCGGCTCGAGGAGGCGCACCAGCGCGCGGTCGGGTCGGAGGTGCGCCTTCAACCGACCGTTCGCACCGGGTCACTTTTACACCGTCGCTGGGCGGCTGACCCGCGGTCACCGCGGGGCTTTTCCGGCCAAAGCCGCCGTTGGGCCGCGGTGAACGCCACTTGGCAGACGTTGTGCTTCGCCTGACTGGTGTCGAGCGTTTGTCAAAGGGAGCATGCACAATACTCCAGGGCGGCCAGTCTTGCGCGGGGCCTTCACTTCGTGCAGCAGCCGGGGAGCCGAGCATATGGGTCCGCAGTGCGATGTCCTTATCGTCGAAGACGATTACGACATTCGCGAAGTACTCACCGAAGTCCTCCAGGACGAGGGTTATCAGGTCGCGGGCGCCGCCAACGGGCGCGAGGCGCTCGACCTGTTCAACCGCCTCATCGACCTCAAACGCCGCGAGGGAGGCGAGGTCGGCGACCGCCTCGGCCCGCGTCTGATTCTGCTCGACCTGATGATGCCGGTGATGAGTGGCTGGCAGTTCGTCGCCGAGCAGCGCCAGATCTCCGAAATCAAGGACATCCCAGTGGTGGTGGTCTCGGCCGACGGAAACCTGCAGCAGAAGGCGACCTCTCTTGGCGCCAGCGGTTACCTTCGCAAGCCGATAGAAATCGAGGCCCTGCTCGCCATCGTCAGCCGGTACTGCAAGAAGAACGAGAGGTAGCGAGGCGACGGTCGAGAGCAAGGGGCCCTGGCTGTCAAGGGGCCTGTTGTCGCCCGGAGACACCCGACTCGACTGCCACGGCTTTCGTGCTTCTAGGCTTCAAGAGCTACCTCGGGTCATCGTGGCGAGCCCGCGGGCGCTTGCGGCACCCTCGGTCGAGCTCTCGCGTCACGACGGCGAGCTTTCGGCGCTTTCTCGGGCGCGCTTGTCGCTTCGCCCCCCCCGCCGTCCGCGGTCCGCTCGCTCGGGCGACACGCTAGAATGGCCCGCGTTTCCCGCGGTTTGCCCTTCGATGGGGGGAGGAGTCTTCTGTGGCGACCAAGATCGAGCGCTTCCTGCAGTCGGCCGCTTTTGGCGTCGTCGGCGCCTCGACCAACCGCGAGAAGTACGGCAACAGGGTTCTGCGCTGCTTCCTGCAGAATGGCCGGGAGGCGATTCCGGTAAACCCGAAGCAAGCGATTGTCGAAGGGCAGGTCGCCGTCCCTTCGGTCGCGAGTCTTCCCGACCACGTGAAGGCGCTCTCGATCATCACGCCTCCGGCCGTCACCGAGCAGGTCGTGGAGGAGGCGATAGCCAAAGGCATTCAGCACATCTGGATGCAGCCCGGGGCCCAGAGCCCCAAGGCCGTCGCTCGCGCCGAGCAGGCCGGTATCAACGTCATCGCCGACGGTAGCTGCCTGCTGGTGAGCCTTGGCTTCTGCGACGTCTAGTCGCGCTTGAAAGCACGAAGGACCGTGACGGTCGAGTCGGGTTCTTTCCGGAGGACCGGCCTTCGTTCCGCACGCCGGAATCTTTCGTATCGCCCGCGAATCTGCTCGATTCCTGGACGGGCGCAGCTCTATCCGCCCCTGCGAGCGATCGCGTAGGTTCCGGGCGAAGCCCAGGCTCTCGACCGTCGCGATCAGGACGGGCTGTGCTCGCTCGTAGTGGGCGACGGGGCGGTTCGGGGCGCAGCCACCAGTCTGAGCGTGAAGAGCGCGCCGCCCTCGAGCGCATTCTCGGCGCGGACCTCACCTCCGAAGGACTCGAGGATCCGGTGGCAGATGGAGAGCCCGAGACCGGTCCCTTCTCCCGGGGCTTTGGTCGTAAAGAACGGATCGAAGATCCGCGGAAGGTTCTCCGGAGCGATGCCTGGCCCGGTGTCCCGCACGCTGAGCTCGACGATTCGCTCGTCGGCCTGACACGCGCGAACGACGATTCGGCCTGCGCCGCTCATCGCGTCCGCGGCGTTGAGCAGCAGGTTGATGAGCACCTGAGACAGATGGTGGCTTTCGCCCTTCACCTTCAGGCCGTCGGGCACTTCGACCTCGAGCTCGAGCCGCTTGAGCCGCTGGTGCACCGAGGCAAGCCGCACCGCGGCGTTGACCACTGCAGCCAGGTCGAGGGGCTCGAGGGCCTCGGCCGCCGGTCTGGAGAAATCGAGCAGCTCGCGCACCGTGCGGTCGATGCGCGCGACCTCGCGGTCGATGCGTTCGAGGTATCCGCGGGCCTCCGGCGTCGAGCGGCGCTTCGCGAGCTCGAGGTAGCCGAGTATCGCGCCGAGCGGATTGCCGACCTCGTGCGCGACGCCGGCCGCCAACCGCCCAGTCGTCGCCAGCTTTTCCGAACGAACGAGTGAGTCCTTGGCTTCGGCGAGTTGCCGGTTGAGCCGCTCGAGCTCGGCTATCTGCGCAGAGACCCGCGCCCGCTCCTCCCGCAAGCCCTTCGACATCCGCTCGAAGGCGAGGCCGAGCCTGCCGAGCAGGGTTCCACTTCCCGCGAGCGGCTCGTCGAGCTCGAGCCTTCCGATGCGCTCCGCCGCGTCCGCAAGCCTGTCGACCGGGCGCCCGACCGTGCGGTTGAAAAGGAAGAAGCCGACGACGAAGGCAATAAGCCCGTTGATCAGAGAGTACGAGCCGAGCGCCGAGCCGAGGCCATCCGCGCGTCGCGCCCGGGGGCCGGCTTCCGCGACGAGAACGCGGCCGTCGCCAAGGCGCGCGGCAATCGGGCGCTCGGCGCTCGAGCGGCTCGCCTCGCGCACCGAGAAGCGCAGCTCCCGGCTCGATGCCTCCGAGGCGACGCGCTCGAGGCACGCTGCGTCGGCGCCGCAGCGCTCATCGAGCTGCCGCGCGAGCGCTCTCGTGAACGGCCGCAGTTCCTCGCGCGCCGCGCGTTGCGTCAGGGCCAGGCTGACGAAGCCGTTGAGCAGGCCGCCGATGAGCAGCGCAGCGGCGAGCGCCACGGCGATCTGTGCGCGAAGCGAGAGGCGTGGAGTCATCGGCCGAGCACGGTAGCGCAGGGCAGTTGCCCGGGCAAAAGGCCGGTCTGCGCGCCACGGCGCCGGCTACAGCTCGTAGCAGAGCGTGGCGCCCGTCGCCTTCGCAGGCGGATCGCCCATCGTGCAGCCGAGGCCGAACACCGGCTTCTTCGCGAGCGAGCTCTGCCGGCGGGCACGGCCCAGCAGATCGTCGAGGACCTCGCGCGTGGGCACCTCGACGGTGACCCCCACGTACGAAGTCCGGTAGTTGCGCACGCCGACCCATTTGACTCGAGTCACCGCTCCGCCGCCTTCGATGGGCAGTGTGCCCCCGACGAGCTTCGCATCGAGGAAGCGCCGGCTCACCAGCTCATCGAGGGAGCCGTCGGGCACGTCCGGCAGCGGAGCGCGCCGCGCGGCGACGAGCGCCGCGGCGGCCTTGCGCACCCGACCGACTGCGGCCAGGGCGCTGCTTCCAGGTCCAGAAGGACGCCACCCTGCCTCGAGGGCGACGAACGCGCCGACGACGAGGATGGTAAAGGCCACGAGCGACAGGCCCTGGATGACTCCGCGATCGTCTCGCCGGCGCTGGCGCATCGCTCTTCTCCCGAAGGCCCGACGATAGCGCAAGGGTCAACGAACTGCGCTGTGGGCCGACGATCATCGTGCAGGCTCGCGACCGCCCTCCGTCGCCTCCGGCTTTCGCGACGAGGCGGGGGCTTGGTTGCCCGCCCACTGGAGACTCTAGATGCCCATGGGAGCCACCTTTCGAGCTCCCATCGCTCCCGAAGACGGCCCGACTCGCTTGACCCCCAAGAAAGCGTCGGCCTAGTTTCCTGGCTTCTTCCCCAGCAACCGCCCGCGCCGGAGGCCGCAATGGACCGACCCAACGAGAGTCAGCTTCTCGCCTTTGCCCGAGTGATGGCGAACCTGGTCGCTGCGGACGGAAGGGTCGAGCCCGAGGAGCGCGAAGAGCTCGAGCGGGTGCTCCAGGGGGTTGGCCTCTCGCCGGACGACGAGCGGGTATTGAGCGCGCTCGAGGCCGAGTTCAAGTCGCCCTCGCCCCTCGCCGAGATCGCGAAGGACGTCGAGGACAAGGAGCTGCGAGGCCTGCTCCTGCGGATGATGGCCGAGCTCGCCTGCGCCGATGGCACAGTCGCCCCCGAGGAGCGCGCGAAGGTCGGCGAGGCCGCGACCCTGTTCGGTTTCGAGCCGGGCATCGCCGATGATCTGGTGAGCTGGGTGCTCGACTCGATCGCCATCGAGAAGCGCGAGCAGGACTTGATGAGCCGGCTGTTGAAGTAGCCGTCCAGCGGGGTGCCGTGAAGCCTCCCCGATCTCGGCCCGCTCCTCGCGCTTGCCCCGAGCTTTGCGTCGCTCGCAGGGTCTTCGACACCTCTTTCAGTCGAAGCCACCGCGGCGCGACGCGCTCACTCTTTTCCGGCCTGCGCTCTGCGCCCGGGCAGCATCAGAAGCCTCTCGGCGGCGCGCTCTCTGCGACCCTCGGCGCGGGCGCGCCAGGCCGCGGAGCCGTTGTGGATGTTTCCGGTGTAGTAGCGCGACCCGAACCCCGCGCCGAGCAGACCCGCGTCCCAGGCCATTCCATGCAGGGCGTTGCACGTACCACTGCGAGTCGAAGCGGGCCGCCTCGCTCCAGACAGGCGCGCGCCGGCTCGGCATTTTCGGCGATCCAGCGCGCCAGCGGCTCGCTGCACAGCACGGGCGCGTCCGGGTAGGCGAACGTCCCGAGGACGTGGTCCCAGTGCGCATGGGTGAAGGCCAGCGCCTCGACCCGGGCTCGTTTGGCTACGAACCGCGACAGCGCCGCCAGCTCTTGAGGGAAGAAGCCGGCGTCGACGACCACGCACGCGCCGCCCTCGAGCACCACCAGGCTCGACATCTGCCAGACTCCGCTGGTGAACACCTCGACCCGGGTTCGCATCTCGTCTCCCGCTTGCTGCAGGCCCCACTCTTCATACCGCGCACCGCGCGCGGCGGCTGCCGTGCTCTTGCCTGAGTGTTGACCGGTAAGCTATCGAATCGCCTTGGCAGCGGCGGCAAGGGGGAGAGGACATGGAAGCGACTGTGCCCGACCGAGTAACGAGCATCGCTCTGGCGAGCGAGATCACCATCAGCACCCAGTTTCTCGCGGGCATCATCGACGAGACCGCGCACCCGATCTTCGTCAAGGACCGGCAATTTCGCTTCGTGGTGATCAATCAAGCGTTCTGCGAGCTGATGAGCGCGCCTCGCGACGAGATCCTCGGCAAGAACGACTACGACTTCTTTCCGCTGGAGGAGGCCGACTGGTTCCGCCGGAAGGACACCGACATGTTCGCCACTGGCGAATCCCAGGTCATCGACGGCGAGTCCTTCACCGATCAGCAGGGCAGGCACCACGTACTCGCCACGACCAAGGCGCCGCTGCGCGGCCCGACCGGCGAGATCGAGTACCTGGTCGGCATCATCAAGGACATCAGCCAGATCAAGGCCGCCGAGGACGCGCTGCGCCGCACCAACGAGGAGCTTGAGCGGCGGGTGCGCGAGCGCACCGCGGCGCTGCGGGACGCGCAGCACGAGCTGATGCGCAAGGAGCGGCTCGCGGTGCTCGGCCAGCTCGCCGGGGGCATTGCCCACCAGATCCGCAACCCGTTGGCCATCATCAGCAACTCCGCCTACCTGCTGCAGCGGCTGGCCGCGTCGCGGCCGGACCCCGACCTCGACGGGCCGGTGGCGATGATTCTCGAAGAGGTCTGGAAGGCCAACCGCACCATCACCGGGCTTATCGACTACGCTCGCTTCCGCCCGCCGCAGCCTCAGCCGGTGAGCGTCTCGGAGATAGTCGCGCGCGTTCTGGGCTCGCTGTCGGTGCCCGAGAACGTCACCGTCCGCTCGGAATTGCCCGACGTGCCGCAGGTGGCGGCCGATTCCGAGCAGGTTCGCGAGGCGCTCACCAACCTTGCCCAGAACGCCATCGAGGCCATGCCCGCGGGCGGGATTCTCTCCTTCGAGGCGGCGCGCGAGGGCCGCTGCGTCGCGCTTCGCGTCCGCGACACCGGGCCGGGGATTTCGTCCGAACAGCAGCGTTTTCTCTTCCAGCCTCTGATCACGACCAAGGCGAACGGGCTCGGCTTGGGCCTGACCACCGCACGGCTGCTCATCGAAAACCAGCAGGGGAGTATCGAGTTCGAGGACCGGCCCGGCGGGGGCGCGGTCTTCAAGATCTGCTTGCCGGTGCTCTCGGCGCAGTCGACCGAGCGCGCGTGTTGTCTCGCTCGGCCGGCCGGACGCATCGGGCGTGCGACCGAGGGCCCCTAGCGAAGCTCGAATCGACCCAAGGAGGCCCCGGTCAGCCCCGAGAACAGGTGTTTGCGTCAGGGGAAGCGGGAGGGGCAAGGATCGCGCAGGCGCGTTCTGGAGACCGGGCGATTGGGGCCTGAGGATGGGCGGGAAAGGAGGGAGCAGCCGATGCAGCCGAGCCAGCCCGCAGCCACGCTCTTCGTCCCCGATGGCCTCGAGCCGGCGGCTGCCCTCGGCCGCACGACGCACCTCGGGGTTGGCGCCCATCCCGACGATCTCGAGTTCATGACCTGGCACGGCATCCTTGAGTGCTACCGCAACCCCGACCGCTGGTTCTGCGGCGTGGTAGTGACCGACGGCGCTCGCAGCCCGCGCGCGGAGGGCTTCGCCGGGCTCTCGGACGAGCAGATGCGCAAGGTGCGCGAGAGCGAGCAGCGCGAGGCCGCGACGATAGGCGACTACGGGGCGCTCGCGATGCTCGGCTTCTCCAGCGCGGCGATTCGGCCGCGTAGCCTCGAGCTCGACCGCGACCTCGACCAGCTCTTGGCAGCGACCCGCCCGGAGGTGGTCTACACGCACAACCCGGCCGACAAGCACGAGACGCACGTCGCGGTCTGTCTGCACGTGCTGCGGGCGCTGCGGCGGATGCCTGTCGAGCAGCGCCCGCGCGCCGTCTTCGGCTGCGAGGTCTGGCGCGGCCTCGACTGGATGCGCGACGACGAGGACAAGCGCGTCTTCGACGTCGGCGGGCGCGAAGTGCTCTTCGAGAAGCTGATGGGCGTCTTCGAGTCGCAGATCGCCGGGGGCAAGCGCTACGACCTCGCGACGCTCGGCCGGCGCAGGGCCAACGCGACCTACCAACAGCCTCGCGAGACCGACTCGGCGAGCCTCGCCGAGCTGGCGATGGACCTGACCCCACTGGTCACCGATCCGTCGTTGTCGGTTCGCGACCACGTCCTCGGGCTCATCGCACGCTTCCGCGACGAGGTCTCGGAGCGGCTGGGAGCCTTGGAGGCAGGTGCCCGCGAGGAGTGACCCCATGGAAATCCTCGTCAGACAGACCGCCGAGGAAGGCTGTCGGCTCGCCGCGCAGCGCATCGCCGCGCTCGTGCAGCGCCGGCCCGACGCGGTGCTCGGCCTTGCGACCGGCTCGACGCCGGTCGGCGTCTACCGCGAGCTCGTGCGCCGGCATCGGGACGAAGGCCTCGACTTCAGCCGGGTGACGACCTTCAACCTCGACGAATACGTGGGCCTCGAGCCCGACCATTCCCTCTCCTAGCGCCGCTACATGGCCGAGCAGCTCTTCAGCCGTGTCAACGTGCCCGGCGAGCGTACTCACATCCCCGACGGCATGGCGAGGGAGCTCGCGCTCGAGTGCCAGGCCTACGAAGACCAGATCCGGCAGGCCGGCGGCATCGACCTGCAGCTCCTGGGGCTCGGCGTCAACGGCCACATCGCTTCAACGAGCCCAGCTCGTCGCTCAGGTCGCGCACGCGCGTCATCCCCCTCACCGCGAGTATCGCGGCGGCGAGCTTCAGCGCGCTGCCCGCGGGCGTCCGGCCGCCGCAGCGGGCGCTCACCATGGGCGTCGGCACCATCCTGGAAGCAAGGCGCCTACTGCTGTTGGCCTTCGGGGCGCAGAAGGCCCAAGCGGTCGCCAAGACTGTCGAAGGCCCGCTGAGCGCCTTCGTGCCGGGCTCGGCGCTGCAGCTCCACGAGAACGCGACGGCCATCCTCGACGAGGCCGCGGCGAGTCGGCTGGTGCTCAGGGACTACCACCTTCAGGCCTCCGACAGCGGCTTCGCGGGGCGGGAGAGCCTCTGAAGACCCGTCGAGTAAGCCTTCTTCGACTCCGTCCGGTTCCGCTCTCCGCATGAGATTTCCTCGCGCGGCAGCACGATTCCCGAGCGCCGGCCTTCGTGCCAGCCGCCCGGAACCCTCGAATCGGCCGCGCCTCTACTCGATTCCTCGACGGGCGCATTGCCATGCGCCCCTACCAACCTGCGACCGATCGCTCTGGGTCCCGGGCGAAACCCGGGCTGTGCGGCGCCGAAGGCCTCTCGACTCCGCTCGAGGTGACCGTAGCGCCAGGAAAGT
>DHSB01000163.1 GCA_002408385.1 Myxococcales bacterium UBA5297 | reverse complement strand
GGCGCTTGTTCTTCCTTGGCGCTACAAGGGTTGATTCCCAAGGACTTTGGTGGCCAGCTTGTTGCCGTTGTTGGCCAGGAACCTTGGCACTACACCAAGGCTGATGAGGATTCCTGGAACAAGCAACTTCGCGACCTTGCGTGCGCGCTATGTAGCGATGCCGCTCTGCTGG
This sequence comes from Myxococcales bacterium UBA5297, assembly GCA_002408385.1. Classification (GTDB taxonomy): domain Bacteria; phylum Myxococcota; class Myxococcia; order Myxococcales; family UBA5297; genus UBA10939. The sequence goes on along the minus strand of DHSB01000163.1, from coordinate 8,363 downwards.
AGAAGAACAAGGCATGGCTGGCATCGGCAGAGGCCAAGAGCGCGTTCGCGTTCGGTGAGTGGGTTGGCCGCTGCGATCAAGAGGGCGCCTATCTTCAAATCATCCTCGGCGAAGCGGCGAGGAGCGGCGAGAGCGCTTTCGCTCGAGGGTACGTATACGGTCTTGTTCGGACCGATGCTGCGCTCGACAAGGCTATCAATACGGCGCTTGACCTGGTGCCGGCGAAGGTCGAGTTGGGCATCGCCCTCGTCGAGACCCGGCGGCTTGACGCCGTCCGGCGCGCCCTTGCCGCGATTGACGACGGGCAACTGCCAGTCCGAATGCTTGGGGCCTTCTTTGGGCCAGCCCTCCGCGGGGAGATAACGCCTGACCAGCTTAGGGAGTTGATCGCTCGCCTTAGTTCGGCAGTCGAGGGTGATCGCGCGGCGGGCAGCGTTGCCGTGGAGCTTGTCGCACATTATTTGAGTGCCGCCGAAGATGGCAAAGCTGCTACCTACCCAGCGACCGATGAGGATCTGGCCGCGATATGGCGGCTGCTCGACATGACCATGGGCGAAGGAAGCGGTGTCGATTCTCACTGGTGGGCGACAGTCCTGGGCCTTATGAGCGAGAAAGACCCGAAGAAATGCGCTCAGCTTGGTGCACGTGCCTTAGTGAGGGGTCAAATTGCTCTGAAAGACCAAGCCACCGAGCAGCTGCTCAAGATCGCAGAGAAGTACCCTAGGGACGTGGTCGAGGCGGTTGGTGACGTCGTCCTCGACGAAAAGGAGGGAATCCACTTCTTCTTCCTTAAGTACGCCAAGCTCTTCAGGGAACTTCCGGTTGAGGAACTGAAGGCATGGCTGGAGCGCGCCGGAGTCGAGGGGGCCCGCCGCGTCGCCCGCCACCTCCCCCTTCCAGGGCGATATGGAGGGACGAAGCCCTTTGTGCCGCCTTTGACTGCCTTTGTCCTTGAGAAATTTGAGTCGGACGACCGCGTCTTTCAGGAATTCTGCGCTGGTGCGCATAGCCTCCAGTCATATGTTGGGGACTATGCCGCTCTCCGCGAGGGCGAGGCGCTCGAGGCCGAGCTCTTTCTGAATCATCCGCTGCGCCGGGTTCGAGAGTGGGCAGCTCTGGAGATCGACCGGGCCGCCCGCGATGCCGAGGAATGGCGCAAGCGGCGCGAGAAGGAGGATCTGCCAACGTGAGACGTGGCGGGAACCTCAGTTCCCGTGCGGCCGCTCAGCTTCGTTTGCCTCAGGCCACACTGCTTCTTCTTGGCCTACGCCACTGCCATCGGCGTGGAGACAGTTGTGAGTTGTGACTCATTCCTCGAGGTAGGCCGTGTACTGGCACACGGTCGGCCCGTGCGAGCCCCGACAACGCAGAGGGGCGCAGCGACGAGCGGCATTGCGCTTTCTTATTCCCGGCGTGGACGAAGTACGCGGAACCGCCCGAGCGATGCGGCCTGGCGAGCGAGTTCCTTCGCCTTGGCCTCCCTGGCCGAGGTCCTGCCTGCAGGCTGCGGCGAGCGCGATGGCATCTGCGTTGTGGGGAGTTGCCGCTTCTGTAGCAAAGCGGCAATTCGCTCTCTCGGGGCTGGGGAAAGCGGCAATTCGCGTCCGTGGCGGCCTGTGGGGCCGCACGTGCGCCCCACCGGCGGGATGCGGGGGTTGGGGCCGGGCCCCGCGACCAGCGCGGCGCAACGGACGCGCAACGTGCGCGCCACGATGCCATCGGCTCAATGGACGGTGGAGGTACTCTCCTGCTCGAGCCGGAAGCGCCTGCACTCCTCTTGGAGCATGGCGTTCGCCGCCTCGAAGTCGCCGACTGTCTCCGCGAGCGCGCGAATGCCGGGAGCGTCGCTCGAAGGCAGTTCGAGTTCCCGGCACCAGGCGGCGAATTCGGCGCGCATGATGATCCACTCGTTGCAGACCTCCTTGTAGGAGGGGTCGTTCGCGTGGAAGAGCGGTGCGAAGCGCCGCGAGCACTCCGAGTCGAGGAAGCGGAGCGCGTACTCGCAAGGCCTGACGTGGGCGAGGCCCAAGGCGACCGCGAAGATCTGCTGCGACTCGGAGCCCGTGCCGGCTCCGAGGAGGTGGAGCTTCTGCCCTTCGATGTGCACGACCAGCGACTTGTGCTTCGGCTCGATCTCGACTCTGACCTCGGGGAACTCGTCGTTCATGGCTTCCTCCATGGCCGAGAGCATGCCAGATGGGTCCGACATCCCGGACGTCGAGGCGCCGCGACCGGCCCCCCGATCGACCGTGCCCTGCTCTTCTGGATCAGTGCTTCTTCTTCCTCTTCCTCCTAGGCAGGACACCGAACCGCCCGAGAGAGGCCGCCTGGTCGGCGCGGGCACGCGCCTTGCCCTCCTGGCGGAGGATCTGATGGCAGGTGGCAGCGAGCGCGAGAGCCTCAGCGTGGTCGGGCCTCTCATGAAGCACGTTCTTCAACCAGCGGAGCGCAAGAGCCGGACGGCCGGCGCTGACGGCCATCACCGCCGCGTGGTACCTGAAGTTGTTCTCGTCCTCCCCCCCAGCGTTGGACATGAGGACCTTCTCGAGCTTCCTGTAGGCCGCTTCGGGGTCGCCGAGCGCGTCGAGGAGGATGGCCTCGGCGAGGACGGCCTCGCGCCAGCCGGGCTTGAGTTCCTGTGCGACCCTCACCTCGACAAGCGCCTCCGATAGCCGGGCGCGCTCGCCGGCCGGTCCGTCCTCGATGTGCGCCCCATCGAGAGCGGAGGAGAGGTCCATGTGGAACTCCGGGTTCGCATGATCGAGCTGCGTCGCTTTGCGGAAGCAGGCAATCGCTGCCGCGTCCTCGAGCAAGGCAAGAGCGAACCATCCCCGCAGCGACCACTCGGTCGCGGTCGTCGGATGCGCGAGGTCGAACGGTTCGTCGCGAAGTCGCTCGACTCGCCGGGCCTCGTAGAGGAAGTAGCCGAGCCAGTTGTTGCGGGCGGACGCCTGCAGCGCCTCTCGCCAACGCGCGTTCGGCGCAGTGGCATGGAGGCGATCGAAGAGCTGCTGGTTCACCCGCTGGGCCCCGCAGTCGAAGAGCATCGCGGCGATCGTCGCTCGGGCATGCTCGGGAACCGAGGCAAGCGCCTTCTGCGTCGCGGTCCACGTGGCAAGGAAGACGGACGCCAGCTCCGCAACGAAGTCCCACCCCGCGACGTCAGCAATTCCGGCGGCCAGCTCGTGCAGGACGTAGTGGCGACGCAATTCTGCGCGAAGATGCGTCCACTCCTCATTCGGCAGGGCGCCGCTCAGCGTCTTCGCGATCTGTTCGATGTGCTCCTCGGTCGGGCGCGCGGTTCCCGCGAGATGCTGATCGAGTGCCCCGTCCCCGAAGTGAGGGGCGAGGCGGTCCGCCAGCTTGTCGCGGGTGAGGTCGGTTCTTTTCACGAGAGCAGCGAGGAACGCTCCCCTGCCGGACTGCTGAAGCGCGTGGTCTGCCCAGCGCGGCAGGCCATCGGGCGCCCTCCCTCCAAGGAGCGAAGCCAACCCAGCGACGCGAACGGCGACATCGAGGGTACTGAGGCGGAGTGCGGCCTTCGCAGCTGCGACCTGCATCTCGTGGCCGTAGCCGTAGACCCGCCACGCGGTGACCATCTGGTCCCAGCAGTCCGCCCAGGCCGTCAGCGCCACTCCGAGCTCGGTGGTGTACTGGCCTTGCCGGGCCCCGTCGGGCCAAGGGAACAGCTCGGAACGGACCATGAGGGCGGCGGCGTGCCTGAAGATGCTCACGCGCGAGTCGTCTCCGATGCGGCGCCCGTTGAAGAAGTCACGGAGGGTTGTCCCGGACAGGCCCTGCTCCGAACCGAGCGCCTCGGTCGACAGGCGACCGGCGCGAAAGGCGGAGCCAAGCAGCTGACCGCTGAGAGGAAGAATGAGCATCACGAGGTCCTCGTCGGACGCCAGGGGCCGGAGCGATGCTCCGGCCCCTGGGCAGGTAGCCTATCGCTGTTCCTTGTTCCCACCGTTCACCGACTGCTCGCGGGGCGCTGGCTGGCTCGGCGACGGGGTGCTCGAGGAGCCGCCGTTGGCGGGGACGCCAGGCTCCCCGCGGGACTGCCAGTAGCAGACGTCCTGGGGGTTGAGCTGGCGGGAGTGGTTGTTGCTCGCTGCGCGAGTGCCTGCCTTCATTGCGACCTCCTGTCCACGGCCGGACCGATTCCGACCATGAGGGCAGTCTGGCCGCACGCCTCGCCGGGGTCAGCGCAGCGCGCTGACGGAGCGTAAGTGCTCACAAGCACTCAGGAACCCCGCGCCGCGCCCTCCATCGGCAGGGCAGGCTTCTGACCGCCTGGAGAGCACTGTTGTCGGCGACCGCCGCATAGATCGTCGCGTCGGATGCTCTTGCGCCCGGCCGATGTCCGTGGCCCGAGTAGAGTAGCGATATCCGAGCTTGTGGTTCGCTCCACTCCGGTCCAGCCCGGCACCGCCAACGCTCTCCAGGACACAGGTGCGTCCGCACGGATCGCATCACTGCGAATGGAGAGACACATGGCAACCCGCGAACCGGTCCGCCTGCCCTTGCGACTGGGATGGCCCACCGTCCTGCAGTTCGCCGAGCCGACCGAGGTCATTGACGTCTGGGCAGAAGGCCGCGAAACGTTCTTCGTCATCACCGCCAGGCTCGCCGATGGCCGCTACGCGATCTGGGCGCAGGCCGAATCGAGTGGCATCCGATGCACCGAGCCGGCTGTCTTCGCCGGCCACGAGGACGCCAAGCGCGAGTTCGACACGCTGGTCCAGACAGTGGTCGACTGCGCCAACGCGACTTCTCGGTGCTAACGGGATCGGACAGGCTATTCCAAGTAGTTCCACTTCTCCCCGCTCCAGGCAGATGTCTGGACGAGATAGCAGGAGCCAAACTGGGTCTTGTACTGCGCAGCCCCTTTGGCCCGCCCCGACCGAGCCACACGGCGGACCGGAAGTACCTCAGCCGAAACCGAGCCCAGCAGCTCGAGGAGCTTTGCCTGCGTGGGGTACTCGACTTCGAAGCGCCAGCCCGGCGACGCCGTATGCAAGACAAACTTGGTCTTCTGGGCGAGCGCAGCATCCTTCAGCACGATGGCGTTGAGGCGCCGGAGCGACTGGGCGGCGACGAGGAACTTCGGCCCCGCGCCCTCGACTGCATCTGGCGCGGCTTTCGGCAAAGCCTCACTCTCCAGAGACTCCCTCGACCCGCGGATAACCACTGTTGCGTCCGAAAACTGGCTCAAGCTTGACGCCAAGTTCGGCAGCGCGAACGGCGGTCGGGCACACCTGAACCAAGCGTCGAAGATGTTCCCGCCGCCCTGGGATTCAAGGTGCTTCTGGATCACGGCCGCGAAGAGCTCCTGGATCCCAGGGACTTCGCCAAGGTCTGTGTAGCGCACACCCTCAAGCTGGTGGGAGTACACGGACTTGTTGGGGAATGGGAAGACGTTGACCGGACTCATCGTGCGAAAGATGCGCACCTCAAGCTCGTCTCTGAGGCTGGCCGGCCTTGCCGCATCGAGATTCTTCGCCGCATCCGCAACATGGCAAGCCTTCAGACCGGCAAGAGCGAGACGCTTGTCGTGATTGTTGAAGGCGAACGGAATGCCACGCTCCTTGAACTTGGCCTTCGTCAACATCGTGGTGACCCCGTCCTTGGAAAGCCCTGCGCAGATGCGCTTCCCCTGCAGGCACGACAGCATCGACTCGCCGTCCAACACTTCACCGGCCCGACAGGCAGCGAAGAACGAGGTGGTCGGCTCGTTGTCGCAGGCGATGATCGGGAATGGCAGGTCAGTCTCGAAGTAGTTGACCTTGGGGTCGGCCTTGACTGCGGGATTGGTTACGGCTTCAGCAAAGTGCCGGCACGGAAAGGGTCCGAGGCCCTGTCGAATCTCCGCCAAGAGCCACTCTTGGTAATGCCGAACGTGGAGCAGGGAGGGATAGTAGGTCCTTACCAGGTCATCAAGCAGATCCAGGAGGCGCCCAGAGAAACCTTCGTTGGGGTCCCACCGCCTTGCTTCAGGTTGGTGTTGCAGCGGCAGCGAGCCCATCGAACCTCCTCAGTCCGGTTGCTCCAAGAAAGAGCGCACTTCGCATCGTCACCACAGCTACGAAGGGATAGCGGCTGGGGAGGCACCCGTCAAACTCGGGAGGAAGTGAGGCGCTGCACTGGCCCCGCGATGTGGCTTTAGCAGGGCAGGTGCCGCGTGGCCAGGAACAGATCCTCGTCGGCGACGGCCGCGTAGATCGTCGTCGTCTCGATGTTCTTGTGGCGAGCAATTCGCTGCACCAGGCGGATGTCGCGCGTGGCGCGGTAGGCGTTGGTGAGGCTCGTGTGGCGCAGCGAGTGAAAGTTGAAGCGGTGATCGAAGCCTGCGCGAGCCTGCCAGACGCCGAAGAGGTGGCGAAGGGTCCGGGTGGCGATGCGGCCGCCGCGCCGGGACATGAAGAGGGGGGCGGAGGGGTCGAGCCGCTCGCCGCGAGCCTGCTTCCAGGCGACGAATTTCGAGAGCTTGTGCCAGAGGGCTTCGGGCAGGAAGACGTCCTGCGGCGCGGGCTTGCCTGCCGAACGCTTGAAGACCCGGAGGACGACTCGGCGCAGAACCCGTCCGTCCGCGTGGCGCACGTCGCCGACGTTGAGGCCGGCGATCTCGTGCTCGCGCAGACCCGTGCCGAGAGCGAGGGCGAAGATCACATGGTCCCGGAAGCCGGCGCGGTGGTCGCCGGTGACCTTGAGCAGCCGGGACTGTTCGGACTTGGTGAGCGTTCTCGGCGGGGCGGGGGCGAAGGCAGGCATGTTGCCCATGTTCTACGAAAACCCGCGCACCTCAATTTCGCAGTTCGGTAGGTTCCGCCCATCGAACCACCGTCGTGTAGTCCTTCGTGCCTACCGGCTCGGCCTTGGTGGCTTTGTGCCCGGCCCGCCGAGAGACTCGACTGGCCGGCCGCCTCGTTGTGCCTCCTCCAGTCTTCGGAACTACGCCCCTTTCCTCCCAGGGTTCCCCATTCTCACGTACATTGCCTCTCGTCCTCCGAGCGCATGCAGTTCCGCCTCGAATCTGGAGTACAGGGCGTTGTATGCCACTAGGTCGCCGGCCGAAAACAGATGCGTGAAGGTACGGCTAGGCCTCCTCTGCCTCGGGACGGGGTATTTGCCTGCCCAAGTGCTGTACTCCGAAGCAACCTCCAGGAAGAACGCCTCTATCACGTTCACGTCCAAATGCGCCCGCCTTGCCATCTCGAGTAGCCGATGCGAGCAAAGCGGCTTCTCAAGCCGTTGCTCCTGCACGAGGTCCGGCTCGCGCGCGACCAAGATGCCCTTCAGAAGGTTCTCAAGGGAGAAGGCGGCCAGTAGCCAGAAGCCGTCCGCCATTTGGATGCCCGGAACCTGTGCCGCCGTGAGAACCGCGCTGGCGTCAGGTGCCTCTTCCTCAAGGCGTTGGAGGTCGGCCTCGATCTCGCGTGCGAGCACCTTGGCCGCCCTGTCCAGCTTGGTGGCCATTGAGTACCAGTACCGGACGTCTCGAGCGTTCTTCTGGAAGGGCGTCGTCATCGGATTTCGGAGCTTGGATCGAGTTGAGACTCAGACTCTTCGCCTGGGCGGGCGACGTCAAGTCGGATAGGCTCCGCGATTAGACGGCTGGACTGGAGGCTCAACCGTGACTGCTACCGACGACAGTATCTACTCCAGCCACCGAGAAGCGCTCCTCGAGCATCTCTTCGTTGCCGACGTCCTCCGTGCGCTCTGGCTGCGCGGCATCCGTAGGGTCGGGGTTCTGAAGCCGCAGGTCGACGACGGCTACGACGTCGTGTTCGACCTCGGCGGTATCGTCCGACACGTCCAGCTGAAGTCTTCGGCGGTGGGCGGCAAGACGGCCAGGCAGACGGTCAGCCTCAACTTGGCCGACAAGCCGAGCGGCTGCGTCGTGTGGGTCCAGTTCGAACCTGAGACGCTGAAGCTGGGCCCCTTCTGGTGGCTTGGCGATGCGCCAGGGAAGCCGCTCCCCAACATCCGCGACTTCGAGGTAGCCAAGCACGCCAAAGGGAACGCGGAGGGCATCAAGCTCGAGCGCCCCAACCAACGCGTTGTTCCGCGAGCGAGGTTCACGCCCGTGACCAGCGTGGACGAGATCGTGGCACTGCTGTTCGGAGCGGCCTCCATGCAGCCGTCTGCACCGACGATCACTTTGGCCAGGTAGGTATGGTGGCGTCCTGAGGGTCCGTAACGCCAGCGCTGCCGTTGCCGATGCGTCTCGGGTCGGTGGCGACGCTGGCTCAAGTGCCGCACGATGGGCAGGCGCGGCGGTGCTCGCTGGGGTCGAAATCCTGTCAAGCCCCCCGGTTTCCCTCTATGGCAACCAAGAATCTGGAGGCCGGCCGCCACCTGCA
>DHSB01000002.1:7402-15969 GCA_002408385.1 Myxococcales bacterium UBA5297 | reverse complement strand
TCCCGCCGGTCGCCTCTACGCTCGGGGTGACCGGGGGCCGGCTCGGGCTCTTGGTCTCCGAGACAGTTGCTCAACCCCGCTCGAGGGGACCGGAGGGGCGGGTCGGGATCAAGGAGATTTCCCGACACCTCTCAAGCGCCTGCCATGCCCGCTACCGCCGACCGTCGAGGAACACCGGCTGCGTCCACGCGGCGCGCCCCTCTGCGTCGCGGACCCTCGCGCGCACGTAGGTGCCGGTCACCTGCGCGAGGTCGAGCGAGGCGCTCTTGCCTGTCGACTCCAAGAGGACGGCGCCGTGGTCGGTCACGAAGCTCGTCGTCGTCTCGTCCGGCGTCTCGATGACGTAGCGGCCAGCTTCGACAGCCACGCGGTCGAGCAGCAGGCCGGTCGAAGCGTAGAAAGCGCCACGCTGCATCGCCGCGCGGATGGCGCCGGCCTCCTTGCTCGCGCGGACCATGACGAAGCCCCGGTTGCCGACTCTGGGATCGATGCCCTGCGCGGCCGCGCTCTCCATTTCGTAGTAGTCGTGGGCGTCGTCGCTCGCGAGGCCCCAGAGCCGCGCCCCGCGCGAGAGCGCCGAGTCCCACATCGCCTCGACCGAAGGATGGTCGGCGTCGCCCTCGTTGTTACTGTCCGAGGCCTCGTTGGCGATCTCGACGAACCTCGCGCCGCGCCCCGCCAGAGCGTGAATCAGATCGGCGGCGGCGGCGAACTGGTAGTTCGGGTGGTTGATGACCGGCAACCCGTCCAACGCGAGCGCTGCCTCGACCTCGGCCGAGTAGATCTCGAGGCGCTTGGTCTTCGTGAGGGCCTGGAGCAACGGCGGCTTGCGTGCGGGGTCGACGAAGAGCGCGTTCAGGTGCAGCTCGCAGTACATCCCCGGTAGCGGCTCCGGGTCGCATCGCTCGGGTCCCAAGGTGAGCTCCACCCCGGGCAGCGCGAGTACTCCGCGGGCGGACCGCGCCACGGTGACCACGTTGTGATCGGTGAAGACGACGAAGTCGAAGCCGTGCTCCGAGTACCAGCGCAGCACCTCTTGCGGCGAGGTCTGGCTGTCGCCCGAAAACCACGAATGCGCGTGGGTCTGCCCCTTGAGCCAGCGCACCGGCCCGGGCTCGGGCGCCGCCTGGGAGGCCGCGCCCTCCTCGACCGCCACCTCTATCCAAGCGACCCCGGGCATCACGAGCGCAAGGCCCGCGAACACCAGCCCGGTGCCGAGGACCGTGAGGAGCGCGACCCGAAGCGGCCGGATGCGTCGCTTCTTCACCCGCCCGTCCGCCGCAGCGGCTTGGCTTCGCCGGGGAGCTTCAGCGGCTCGAGCAGGCTCTCGAGTCCGTTGACCTTGATCTCGTAGAGCTCGCGAAGGAGCTGGCCGAGCCGACCCTGGGGAAAGCCGTTGCGGTGGAACCACACGACGTACGGCTCGGGCAGGTCGACCAGCAGCCGGCCCTGGTACTTGCCAAAGGGCATCCGCATCTGCGCGAGCTGCCGCAGGCTGGTGGGGTCGGGCTCGAGCCCTCGGTCGCTTTCTCGGATACAGGCCGAATCTGAGCAGGAGGCGAGCACGGCGCGAAGCTGGTTGACCGGACCCGGCTCGCCACGTGCCCAGCTCCCCTCGAACACCGAGCTGCCCACGGTGAAGGCGTCGACGCCGGCCGCGGCGAGCGACTCGATCTTCGCCGGGCCATCGATGCTGCCAGCGACGATGAGCCGACCGTCACCGAGCGCGCTCCTTGCGGCTCGTACCAGGTCGAGCGGCTCGGCCTCGGTCGCCCGATAGGCCAGCAGGTCGACGCCGGCGCAGCCGAGGTCCATGGCCTCGCGGCACTGCTCGGCGACCAACGACGGGCTGCCGCCGAGCCGCGTCGGATGCCCCTCGGGACGACCGGGGAACGGGTAGTAGGCGATCGGCGTCCCCGCGAGCACCTCGAGCGTTCCCCGGACGTCGGTGCCGCCGAACAGGCGGTCGACGCCGAGCTCGACCGCAAGTCGCGCGGAGGAGAGGCACGCCTCCGGCTCGACGCTCACCACCTCGAGACAGCAGGTGGCGCCGAGCGCGCGGATGCGCTTGACGAGAGCCCGCATGGTCGCCAGGTCCACCCCGACGTCCTTGAAGCCGAGGTGGCGCAGCCCGAGCGGCGCTATCTCGTCGAGCACCGCGAGACAGTCCCCGACGGTGCGGTCGTCGCGGGTCAACATGAAGATGAAGTCCATCCGCTCCTCTTGCCTGAGGCGTGGGCGCCGAGTCTACCGCTCCGTGGGAGTGTTGCGTCGTGATCACCGGAGACGCCCACCGACTGCCCGGCAGCCCGCCGGCTCCAGCTTCGTCGTCGCGGCCGTCGCGGTGGCGGAGCTTTGAAACCCTAGGCTTCGGTGAGCGGCGCCCGGCAGCGCGATGCCGGGTTCGGTCGAACGGCACTCGGCCGTGACAGACAGATTAGCCGGGCGCATTCCCGAAGGCCCGGATACCATCCCGCCAGCCGCATGAGGCAAGCGCCGTCGAAGGAGGATGGGGCCGTGCGACAGCATCCGCTCGCAGTCTTGTCGCTCGCCGTGTTTCTCGCCGCGACGGCCCCCGGGGTCGCCCGAGCGCAACAACGCGTCGGAGCGATTCGCGCCGGCGTCGGCTTCCCCGACAGGGTTGGCGTCTCCGCCTCGGTTCGTCCCTTGCGCCTGCTCGAAGGCGAGGCTGGCGCGAGCCTCTTCGGCTTCTTGCCGCACTACTACGTGCGGCTCGGTGGGGTGCTGCCACTTATCGACAAGGAGCGGTTCGACCTCGAGTTGGTCGGCCAAGCCGGGGACCGCACCTTCGCCGACGTGCCGGACCAGGGTCCCGACGCGGTGGCCGGCGTCGATGTCTGCTGGTGGGCCTATCGTCACGTCGGACTGACTGGCCAGGTGGTCGGCGGCGCCTTCTACGACCTCGATGATCGGCAGACCTGGCCGGTGATGCGGTTCAGAGTCGGTGTCGCCATCGGCGGCAGCAGGCCCGAGCCCCTTCCTCGAGCCGCGAGCGATGCCGACCCGCCGAATGGCCGTTGACGTGTCTGCGCAGTGTCAGGGGCGACAGCACGAAGAGCAGGCAGGCGCCACGAGTACTGCGACCCCTTTTTCATCCCCTCCGAAACTGACCGCTTTTCCCGCTGGCGAGGCGTCGACCGTGAAAAGACCGCTCATCAAAATCGCCGCGCTGCTGGCTGTCCTGGCAGGGCTGGCGGTCATCGTCATCGAGATTTTGCGCTTCGACGAAACCTCCGGCGGTTGGCTGTGGATCATCGTCGGCGCGCTGGCCATCGCCTTCGGCGGCTACGAGCTGCTCTTCGCCAAAGATGAACCGGTGCCCCCGCCGCCGTGAGGTGTCGCCCTCCGGTGGACGGCACCTCTTCGAGTCGCACCCGGTCGCCCTTGGACGCGTCTCAACCGCGAAGACCGCGTCCGGTCGGACCGCGAGAGACGGGCGCCTGGACGCGACGGAAGACCGAGCGGCAAAGCGCCAAGTCGAGGAAGCGGAAACGAGCGCGCCGCTCCCCTCTCACCCGCTTCTGCTCGATTTGCGGCTGCACCTAGCAGCTCGGCCCCCGCGGCTGAACCTGCCTGAGAGCATTGGCGCCCCTCCCGACAACTCCAAGAGCTGAAGACTGGCTCGCGTCACCTCCCGGCGCAGGCTTGGCCCATCGAAACCTCAAAGCATTCGGTGCTATGAAACGACGCTGGGCTCAAGGACGCCCCGGAATACGAGGACGAGCATGCGCGCAAATCTCCGCAATTTTCTGGCTGTGACCTCCCTGGTCGTCGTCGGCCTCGCGGCCTGTTCCGAAACGGAGGCTCCGCCGGTCGTCGAGCCCCAGACCACGTGCGAGGCGGGCTCGACCCTGTGCTTCGAGCAGGCCGAGTACATCCTCCAGTGCGTCGAGGACGGCTCGCGCTTCGTGGCGACCGCCTGTGAAGACGGCAAGCTCTGCCACAACGGAAGCTGCAAGAAGCTGGCGTGCGTGCCCAGCAGCCGCGTCTGCGAGGGCGACTCGGTCGTCGCCTGCAAAGAGGACGGCACCGGCAAGCTCTATCCGAACGCCTGCAGCGCCGACTACGCGTGCCACGGCGGCCAGTGCCTGCCGAGGGTCTGCGAGGCGGGCTCGATCCGCTGCAAGGATTCGCAGACCATCGAGCGGTGTGAGGACAACGGCACCCGCTGGGCGACGTCCAAGGCGTGCGGCGAGCAGGCGGCGTGCTTCGACGGCCTCTGCCTGCCCGCGAACTGCAGCGCGGGCCAGACCGAGTGCGGCCCGACGACCATCTACACCTGCAACGCCTCCAAGACCTGGACCTCGGAGCCTTGCCCCGACTCGCTCCCCTGCCTCTTCGGCCGCTGCGTCGCCTGCGTCGGCCACGACGGCTGCGAAGAGGGCGAGATCTGCGACGAGGGCGCCTGCGTCGCGACCGCACCGGAGCTGACGACCGAGACGCTGCCCGCGGGCACCGTCGGCGCGGTCTACTCGGGGCGCTTCGAGGTGAGCGGAGGCAAGCCGCCCTATCGCTGGAGCCTCGCCGACGGCGCGCTGCCCGCCGGCATCACCCTCGGCCCCGCGGGCGAGATCGGCGGCACGCCCAGCGCGCCCGGGACCAGCCTCTTTCGCGTCAAGGTCGAGGACTCGAACGACAAGGCGGACGAGCGCGGCTTTTCCGTGGAGATAGTGCCCGCCGGCGGGCCGCTGACCATCACCACCACCACGCTGCCCGCGGCCGAGCACGGCCTCGAGTACGAGTACGAGCTGAAAGCCTCGGGCGGCGTCGCTCCCTACGCCTGGCAGGTGCTCGACGGCCCGCTGCCCGTCGGCCTCGCGCTCGGGGCGATGGGCAAGATCGTCGGCGCGCCCGAGGAGATAGGCACCTTCCCGATGACCGTGCGCGTCCTCGACGGCTTGACTCCTCCCGCCTACGCGACCAAGGAGCTCTCGCTCGTCGTGGAGATCGCCCCGCTCGTCATCGTGGGCGAGAAGGAATACGACCTGCTGCTCACCAAGATCATCGTGCTGCCGATGCTCGTGCAGTTCGTCCCCTACTCGAGCCAGCTCGAGGCGAGCGGTGGCCTGCGGCCGTACGCGTGGAACGAGGAGCCGGCGCCGCCGGGCCTGAGCTGGGTCATTCCGAACTGGGGCCTGCCCGACGGCCTGACCATCGACTCGAGCGGCAAGGTCTCGGGTTGGGTGACCGATACCTCCGACGCGACCGTGGTGCAGATCCCCTTCACCGACATCTCGATCACCGGCTACTTCGTCTCCGCGAAGGTGACCGACAGCCAGTCGCCCGCAGAGAGCGCCACGGCCATCTACTGCCTGCCCACCGTGCCGCTGCTCTGAGCGCGGTTCGAGCCTTGGATCGACCGGGCGCAGAGGTCTTGACGGTCGAGCCCGAGCCCGTCTCTCCCGCGCGCGAGTCGAGCAGCCGTCCGGTTCACCCTGAGCTGAGTCGAGGCTTCGACGACGCGCAAGGGTGACCGGGCCAGCCTCGGCTTGCCCAGGCCGGCTTCCGGCTCCGCGACATCGAAGCGGCCGGAGGCTTCTCGAAGCGCGCAACGACCGCGCCCAGCGCTCGCCGCCGCCCGTCACGTGCGCGCTCCGCCCTCCGGCTTCACCTGACGGCGAGCCGCTCTCTTATCCCCGAGAACCGCTCGAGCTTGCGCGCGACCCCAATCTCGAGCACCGGCCTCGAGCCCACCAGGACGACCGACTTTCGCGCGCGGGTCGCCGCCGTGTAGAGAATCTCGCGCGTCAGCAGCGGCATCTCCTCCTCAGGCAACAGCAGCGCCACCCGGTCGAACTCCGAGCCCTGCGACTTGTGCACCGTCATCGCGAACGCGTGGACGAGCTGCGCGCGCAGGCCTTCGAGCGCGAACGGCCGGAAGCCTTCGCGCGTGGGGAAGACCGCGCGGAAGTGGTGGCTCGACTCGCCGGGCTCGGCGACGCGCAGCACGACCCCCTGGTCGCCGTTGAACAGCCCGCGCCCGTAGTCGTTGCGCTGCATCATCACCGGCTCGCCGGGCAGGAACGAGGCCGACGCGAGCGGGACCGACAGCCCGATCGCCGGGTCCTCGGCGAAGGTGCGGTGCATCCAGCCGTTGCAGGCCGCCGCGCCGCTCGCTCGCGCCTCGCCGCGGGTCACGCACAGCAGCCGCGCCGCTTCATAGTGCCGGAAGAGCCGGTCGAGCGTCTCGCGCGCCGCCTCGTCGAAGCCCTGCCCGTCACCGCGCCAGGTATGAACGCGCCGCACGATGTCGGCGAACCCGTCGAGCGCGCGCACCTGCCGCCGGTACCAGTCATCGAGGAACGCCTCGAGCGCCGCGGCCCCGTCCGCCGGCAACAGCTCGACCTTCTCGTAGGCGAGCTCGGCGACTGCCGCGCGTTCGGTCACCTGCGCGAGCAGCGCCTCCGGCTTGCCGGCGTTGATGGCGCTCGCGGCGCTGTAGACCGCCCGCCCGGCGGGGTCGTTCGGGTCCATCCGGTAGCTGTGAGTCAGGCGCACCGCGGACCGGCCGTGCGCACCGTCGGCGGGAACGAGATCCCGCAGCACCGCCCCGGCGTCGACCGAGGGGAGCTGCTCGGCGTCGCCGAGCACGATGAGCCGCGCCCCGGGGCGCACCGCGCCGACGAGCTGACACATCAGAAACAGGTCGATCATCGATCCCTCGTCGACGATGACCACCTGCTCGGAGAGCGGGTTGTTCGCGTGGTGCCGGAACCGGTCGGACGACGGCACGTAGCCGAGCAGCCGGTGCAGCGTGCGCGCCTCGGGCGGCGCGACCTTGAGCGCGGCGTCGGGGCCCGCGACCTCGGGCAGCGCGGCGAGGTACTTGCGGATGGCCTCCTCCATCCGATTCGCCGCCTTGCCGGTCGGCGCCGCGAGCGCGACCTTCTCGACCGCCACGCCCAGCCGCACGAGCGCGCGCAGGATGGAGACGACGATCGACGTCTTGCCGGTCCCCGGCCCGCCCGAGACCACCGCGAACGGCTCGCGCAGCGCGGTGAGCACCGCGTCTTGCTGCTCCTCGGACAGCTCGATGCGCCGGCCGCCCATCACCGGCGGGTGCGCGAGCACCTCGTCGAGCGCGGCCTGCATCCGCGCGCCGTCGGACTCGGCCGGCGACGCGAGCCGCGCCCCGAGCGACTCGACGAGCCGATCCTCGAAGTGCCGCATGCGCTGCAGGTAGAGGCTGCCCGCCTCGACGATGAACGGCTTGTAGTCGCCGGGAGCGCCCACCAGATCCGCGGCCGGACCCTCGCCGCGCCCGGCCGACTCGAGCAGCGCCGAGATGGCCCGCAGGTCTGTGTCCTTCGCCCCCAGCGTCTTCAGCAGCTCTTCGTAGGGCTTGCCCGACAGCGGTAGCCGGGTGCTGCCGCGCCGCAGGTTGACCAGCGCCGCCACCGCGAGCAGCAAAAGCGCCCGCTGTCCCCGCCGGTCGAGTCGCGGGGCGCAGCGCGTCAGCTCCCAGGCCTGGTAGAGCACCGCGTCGTCGAGCTCGAAGCCCTCGGCCGCGCGCAGCAGCTCGGGCGGCAGCAGCGGCTCGGGGTTGTGCTCCTCGAAACCCCGCTCGCGCCCGCGCAGGAATCGCTCGCGCGCCGTGCCCAGCGGCGAGAGCCGTCCCGGTCCACTCATGCCGCACCTCCGAACCCGAAGTCACTGCGCCGCAGCAGCTCCTGCTCCCAGCCCATCACCTGCCGCCACGACGGGCGCTCGAAGTAGATCCCCTCGCCCTCGCTTCCCGCCTGCATCCCGCGCAGGAAGAGGTAGAGCAGGCCGCCGAAGCGCGCCTCGTAGGCCGCCTCGTCGCGCACCCCGAGCATCTTCACCAGCGCCAGCGTGTAGAGCTTGGCCTGCAGCCGGTAGGAGCGCTCGACCTGAGCCTTGATGGCCTCGGGCGTGAAGCGAGGCAGCGAGTCGCTCTTCCAGTCGCCGAAGTAGAAGCGCCCGTCGTGCTCGAAGAGCAGGTCCACGAAGCCCTTCACGAAGCCGCGGCGGATCTCGAAGGGCCGGCGCTCCTCGGGCATCGGCTGCGAGAGCAGCGGGTGCGAGGCCTCGGGGACCGGGAAGAGGAACTCCATCTCGCGCAGCAGCCGCGCGGCGCGGCAGACCCCGTCGAGCCTGCGCTCGCCGAGCGGCAGCCGCGCGGTCAGGGCGGTGTGGACCAGCCGTTCGGCGTGCGGCCGATGCTTCGGGTCGATGCCATCGCGCGCGCCGAACTGCTCGAAGAGTGCGGCGACCTCGGGCCGCGCCACGAGCTCCACCGGGGTCTTCGCCGCCGCCGCGCTCGCCTGCGGGATCTCCGCGAGCAGGTCGTGCAGGTAGATGCCGGTGTTCGCCCCGCCGGGCAGCTCGTCCGGGCCCGGGGCGACGTACTCGCACGCCTCGCCCGCGGTCGCCTCGCGCTCCTCGTCGGCGCCGGCCTCGTGGCCCATGCGCGAGTAGGAGGTGACGAAGTAGCCCGCGTGCCCGGCGCGCAGCCGTGCGTACTCCGCCTCCGGATCGCGCTCCTCGAGCAGCTCGGGCCGTGGCTCGAGCGCCGCGAGCGGCGC
>DHSB01000002.1:539-7265 GCA_002408385.1 Myxococcales bacterium UBA5297 | reverse complement strand
CGCCGCGAGCGGCGCGAGGTCGGCGGGACCGGGGGCGGCGGCGGCCTCGCAGCTCACCTCCTCGAACGCGAAGAGGCGCGCGCCCTCCTCTTCCTCCTCGCCCGAGATGGTGAAGAGCCGGTCGTTCACCTTGCGGTAGCTGCCGCTGAGCCGAGGCGGCGGGAGCTGCCGGCCCTCCTCGTCGACAGCGGTGACCATCGGCAGGTAAAGGCGCGCCTTGGCGCGGGTAAGCGCCACGTAGAGCAGCCGCTCGTTCTCCTGCTCACCTTCGCGCTCGATTTGCGCCTTGAGCGCCTTCGACGGCTTGGCCAGGTAGAGCACGCGCCGGCCGTGCTCGTCGTGAAAGACCGCGCCGTCGCCGTCTCCCTTCTCGTAGAGCCCGCCGACGAGGAAGACCACCGGGGCCTCGAGCCCCTTCGACATGTGCATCGAGAGGAGCTGCACCGCGTCGCGCTCGCTCTCGAGCCGCTGCATGTTGCCGTTCTCGCCGCGCGGACAGCGGCGCCCGTCGCGCAGGGCGCGCAGTCCCGCGATGATCTCGGGCAGGGCGAGCCGCGCACGCCCGAGCTCCTCGAGCAGGCTCTCGAAGAGGTGCAGGTAGTTGGTCAGCGCGCGCTCGCCGGCGCCGGCGAGGATCTCGCGGCGCACGAGGCCGCGGTCGTCGAGAATGCGCCCGAAGAGCCGCTCGTAGCGGCGCTCGTCGGCCAGCACCTTCCAGGCGCGCAGGGACTCGACGAGCGGGCCCTCCTCGAGCTCGGCGCCGCCCGCCAGCTCGGCGAGCTTCAAGCCGAAGAACGGGGTGAGCCAGGCGCGCAGCCTCCTGCTCGAGTCGTCCGGGTCGGCGATCGCCTCGAGCAGGTCGAGCACGTGGTCTGCCTCCTCGGACTGAAAGAGGCCCTCTTGCTTGTAGAAGGCGTGGTCCACTCCTGCGGCCCGCAGCGACTCGCCGAGCGCGTTCAGCTCCCCGCGCGAACGGGCGAGAACGTAGACGTCGCGGCGGCGCAGCGGGCGCGGCCCCAGGCCGTCGTTGCGGTCGAAGCGCAGCCCGGGGTTCTCGGGATCGGTCAGCCGGCGAATCTCTCGCGCGATGCACGCGCCGAGCACCGGCGTCACCGCGTCGCGCGCCACCGAGGTGACCGAGGCGAGGTGCAGCACGTGCACCGGCGCGAGCGGCGCGCCGTCAGGGCCGAGCGCGGCGAGCTTCGCGTCGCCGCACTCGACCGGCTCGTCGTAGCGGATGGGCCCGGTGAAGAAGGGCTGCGCGGCGCTCTGATCGAGGATGCGGTTGTAGCCGGCGATGAGATCGGCGGTGGAGCGGAAGTTGCGACCGATGACCACCCGCGCCCCGCCCGCGCCGAGCACCTCCTCGCGCGCGGCGAGGTAGGTGTGCACGTCGGCGCCGCGGAAGGCGTAGATCGCCTGCTTCGGGTCGCCGATGAGGTAGAGCCGGCAGCGCCCCTCGCTGAGGAAGAACAGGCGGCGGAAGACCGCCCACTGCGTCTCGTCGGTGTCCTGGAACTCGTCGATGAGCGCGAAGCGGTAGCGCTCGCGCAGCAGCTCGATGAGCGCCGCGCCATGCGGCCCCTCGAGGCTGTCGCGCACCAGGCCGAGCATGTCCTGGAAGTCGAACTGCCCGCTCTCGCGCTTGCGGCGCGCGACGCGCTCGGAGACCCGCGGGAAGAAGCGCGCGGCGACGAGCGCCTTCAGCGAAGGGACCAGGTCCCAGAGGCGCTGCAGTGGCGCCACGAGACCCTGCCCGCGCGTCCCCTCGGACAGCTCGCCGAGCCTCTGGAGGAGGTATTCGACGTCGACAGCCTGGAGCTCGGCGAAGGCCTCGAGCCGCGCCGCCAGATCGGGTGCCGAGCGCCCGCGCTCCAGCGCCTCGGCGAGCGCCTCGAGGCAGGGCCCGAACTTCTTCATCAGGCGCTTGTTGTGGCACGCCATCTCCGCCTGCACCTGCGCGACGGCCTCGGCGTCGAGACCACAGCCCTCGGCGAGCCTCTCGAAGCGCTCAGGGTCGAAGGCCGGCTCGATGCGCGCCTTCTGGTCGTGGCAGCGCCAGAGCGTCTCCTCCAAATCGCCGACGCTGCCGCCCTCGGCGAGGAAGAGCCGCAGCAGCTCGCGGTTCTCGCCGTCGGTGGCGAAGTCCTCGCGCAGCGCGTCGCGGAAGGCCGCGCCGAAGGCCTCGCGTCCGTCCACCAGCTCCTCGTCGAAGAGCCGCTGGTTGGCGAAGGCGTTCTCGGTGAGCACGCTGCGGCAGAAGGAGTGGATGGTGCAGATGGTGGCCGAGTCGAACCCGGCCAGCGCCTCGCGCAGCAACTCCCGCTGCTTCTCGCCGACGATCCAGCACCGCGCGCCCGGCACCTCGGGACCGGGCCCCGCGCCCGGCTCCAGGTCGAGCAGCTTCTGCAGGATGCGCCGCACCCGCGCCCGAAGCTCGCCGGTCGCCTTCTCGGTGAAGGTGACCACGAGGATCTCGCCAATTCTGGCCCTTCCCGAGAGCAGGATTTCGACGATGAGGTGCTCGAGGGTGAACGTCTTGCCGGTGCCGGCCGAGGCCTCGATGACCGCGTGGCCGTCGAGCGGGATCTCGGCGAGGACCGCAGGCCTCTCGTAGCGCGCGGGGGCGGTCATTCCTGAGCCTCCTTCTTCGCGGGCTTGCGTCCCGAGACGCGCTTGTCGCCCTTGGCGTCGCCGGGTTTGCGCGCCGGCGCGGCCCCAGAACCGAACAGCTCGCCCTGCCTCGCCTTTGCTGAGCGAGCGCGCACCACGTTCTTCGGCGCCGGACCTGAGACCGGTTTCGAAGCGCGCCGCGGTTTCTCCTCGAGCGGCGTCTCGGGCGGTGGAGACGACGCCCCTCTGGCCGCGACCATCGCCGGCCCGGCGCGCGCCGCCGGCGTCTCGGCGGGGAAGCGCGCGTCGAGGGGCGCGCCGGTCTTCTCGAAGTAGAGCCCCCAGCGCCGGGCGATCATCGCCCGCGCCTCGTCCTCGGCCGGCGCCGCGAACTCGTCGAGCGCGCGGATGGGCCCATAGCTCGAGCCGTGGGAAGACCTCTCGAAGAGGTCGAACACCTCGCCGAGCTTCTCTCCGAAGTCCTCGGCCTCGGCATCCGCGGCATAGGCGAGGACCGCCTCGGCGGTGAGCAGGTAGTCGTGCACCCGCGAGAAGAGATCGGCGACGACTCCACGCAGCCAGGCGATCGCCTCGTCCCGGCCGATGGGCGCAAACTCGACCCGCTCGACCTTGCCCTTCTCGCCGTTGCTGATGCCGAGCAGCGCGGTGTGAGCTTCCCCGCCTTGCCCCGCGGCGGCGAGCGCGACCGCGTCGAGGAAGCCGCGCAGCGAGGCGCGCCCGACCCTCAGCCTCTCGGTCGCGCCGTTGCCCGGCTTGCGGCTCATCAGGCCCAGCGAGACGCGCCGCCCGAGCAGCAACGGCTCGGTGGCGCCGGACAGCTCGACGCGCATCGCCGGCCGCCCCTCGCCGAGCTCGCCGGCGGCGTACTCGAGCACGATGGGGTCGAAGGTGGCGTCGGCGCGCGCGTGCTCGTCGGCGCCGCCAAGGCGCAGCCGCTCGACCTTCAGGCCCTTCTCGCCCGCCTCCTCGCCGACCGCATCGCGCACCAGCCGGTCCCAGCTTCGAAGCAGCGTCAGATGCCCCTCGCGCTCGACCTCGGCGAAGACACCGGTCGGCATCCGCCCGCTCAGCATGGGCCGCTCGGCGGCCTCGTCGCGCGCGGCCGCGAAGCCGCCCTCCTCGCCCCGCGCCTCGCGGGCGAGGGACTCGACGAAGGCGCCGCGCAGGAGCTGCAACCGGTCGAGGAACGCGGTCTCGAACGGCTCGTCCTCGCGCTCGAGCAGGTCCTCGGACTCGTCGTCGAAGAGCCGCAGGATCTGCCGCGCGCCCTCCTGCAGCGGGCATTCGAGGAAGCGGCGCACCGCGGTGAGCGACAGGCGCAGCGTCTCGGGCAGCTCGAATCCGCCGGCCGGTCGCGGCGGCAGCAAGCACAGGCCCTCGTCGATCAGCCGGCGCGCGGGCTCGGAGAGCGCCTGGCTCAGCCTCTCGAGATCGCGCCCGGGATCGCCGCCGCCGAGCGCCGCGGCGATCTGCCCGCGCAGGGCGAGCGCCCGCGCCTCGGCGCGCGCGGCCGGCGGTGCCGGGAAGTCGGGGCCGGGCTCGCCGTACAGCGTCGGGAAGTAGCGCGGCTCGTAGCGGCGCAGCGCGTGCGACTCGACGAGCGGCGAGGGCGCGCCCTCGGAGCGCGGGGGCAGGTAGCTGCGCTCGACGACGCGCAACAGCTCGGAGACCACCGGCGCCGGCTCGAGCGGCTCGCCGGTCAGCTCGTCGCGCGCGAGGTAGGAGAGGTAGAGCCGCTCACGCGCGCAGAGCAGCGTCTCGAGGAAGAGGTACTCGTCGCGCTCGCGCGGGCTCACGTCGCCGGCCTGGAACTTCGCCTGCCGCAGGTCGAGCTGGCTGCGCCTGTCCTGCGCCGGGAAGCGCCCCTCGCCGAGGCCCGCGACGAAGACCACGCGGAAAGGGATGGCGCGCATCGGCTGTAGCGTGGAGACCGCCACGCCGCGCGAGAGGTACTGGCCGTGCCCGCCGCCGAGCCCCTCGAGCGCGGCCGAGGCCAGCTCGCAGGCGACGCGGCAGGAGACGCCCTCCTCGCCGATGCGCCGCTCGCCGAGGCTGCGCACCGCGCGCAGGCAGCGGTCGCGCTCGCGGCTCTCGCTCTCGTTGCGCGGGGCGAGGTAGGCCTCGACCAGCGTGCCGAAAAATTCGCCCCACTCGATCGCGGTCAGCCGCGCCCCGCGGGCGAAGCGCAGGTCGGCGATAAGCGAGCGGGCAAGCAGGCCAAAGTGCGCCGCGCTCGCCTGGCCTCCCTGGCCGCGCTCCTCGGGCAGGTACCGCTCGCGCGCCGGCTGCTCGCCGCGGCGGGACGGGCGCGCCTCGAGCTCGAGCGCGCGCTCGTCGCCGCTGCGCGCCCCGGTCATCACCGCGCCGAGCGCCAGGCGCCGCAGGCCCTGATCCCAGTTCAGGATGTCGCGGTCGATGTAGGTGCCCGCGTGGTCGAGGTGATCGGCGCCGTGGACGATGCCCACCGCCTCGCACCACTCGATCCACTCCTGCGGGTTCACCTCGCCGAAGCGGCCGGCGACGGCGGGGTGGGTAACGAAGCGCATCAGCTCGCCGCGCCCGAAGCGGCCGAAGGGCAGCTCGAGCAGCATCGCCACCGCCTCGGCGACCCGGCTCTGCGAGGCGAAGGGCGTGTCACTGACGCTGAAGGGGATGGAGAAGGTCTCCTGGAAGGCGGCGGCGAGGTGGGTGAAGTAGCTCTCCGGGTCACCTCCGGCGACGAGGACCGCGACGTCGTTGAAGCGCAGCGGCTCGGGCGCTCCGCGCTCCTCGTCCTCCTGGACGAGCCGCCAGATCTCTCCGGCGATGACCTCGGCCTCGCGGCGCACGCCGGGGCAGGCGAGTACGCACAGGCTCTTGTCGGCGGAGAGATCCACCGCGGGCGGGGCCGGATCGGGCTCGTTGCGCAGCACGTCGCGCTGGACTAGGTGCAGCAGCGTCGGCTCGCGCTCGAAGGGATCCTCGAACGCCTCCTGGAAGTCGCAGTCGGCGAGCTCGTTGAGCAGGCGGATGTTCTCGCGGCCGGGCCGGCCCCAGCGCTGCAGCAGCGGATAGCCGCGGGGCGCGGCGGCGAAGCCGAAGGGATCGGGCTCGTCGAGCGCGGCGAGCCCCAAGCGCACCGGAGGCGGCGGTCGGCGCAGCTCCCAGCCCGCGGGGATGTCCTCCCAGAACTCGGCGCAGGGGTTGAGCGTGTAGACGAACAGCTCACCGGCCGCGGCGATGCGCCCGAGGATGCGCTGGAAGGCGCGGGCGACATAGGAGGCGCCGAAGAAGAAGACCGGGCCGTCGCCGAGGGTGCGCGGCATCGCCTCGAGCGTCTCCGAGAGCTGCAGCCAGCGCTCGCCGCCGGCCTCGGCGCGGCGAGCGAGCAGCGCGCGGGCGTCGAGCCAGAGCCGGCGCTGCCAGGCCTCGATCTCCGCGTGCGAGGTCTTCGCGAGCCGAGGGCCTTGAGGCCAGGCCGCGAGCAGCTCCTGGCGCGAGAAGCCGTACTCCTCGAAGAGCTGGCCGAGGACCCGCGCGAGCTGGACCCGGCGCAGGTCGACCGCGTCTGCGCCGGCGCCCTCGATCTTGAGGTAGCCGCGCACCCGGTCGAGCTCGGGGCGGGCGAGGTAGTCGTCGTCGAGGAGCAGCGAGAGGACGAGGTCCTCGAGCACCGCGGCGTCGACGAGCCGCACCCCGCGGCCCGGGCCCTCGAGCAGCCCGGCGACGAAGCGGCGAAGCAGCAACGTCTCGACGTTGGCGACGATGCCGTCGCGGCGGGCGAGCCGGTGCTTCAACCAGACCTCGACGTTGCGGTTGGGGACGACGAGGCGCACCGGGTCGAACGGGTGAGCGCTCGTGCGCCAGGCCGCCAGATCACGGCCGAGCGCCTCGAGCAGCGCCTCGGTGCGGTTCGAGTAGGTCAGGTGGAGCATCGCAGGCAGCCCCTCGGTTTGCCGGTGAGTGGGCGAACCCTACACCATGGGGCGGACACGGCAGCGGAGGTCGGGCGCTGCCGCAGGATGGAGGGCGGCGCTTCCGCAGGATGGAAGGCGGAGCTCCAGCTCCGCCGCACGGAGCAGGCAACCCGCGCCCGAAGGATGGAGGGCGGAG
>DHSB01000002.1:0-396 GCA_002408385.1 Myxococcales bacterium UBA5297 | reverse complement strand
GGCGGAGCTCCAGCTCCGCCGCGAGGGCCGAAGGCGCTCGCCGAGCCCACGAGGACCATCCCCTTCCCATCGCGCGCTCGCCAGTGGCCCCTCCTTCGTCGCGCTGACCACGACCGGAACACCTCGGGCGTCGTTGCGCGCCGAAGGATGAGGGGGNNGCAGGGGGGAGAGGTGCCGCGCCCGAAACGCCATGAACCTCCGGGTCCCGCCGTCCCGCTCCCGTCCCGCGCGCGCCGCAAGCGAGGCGCCTCCGCACCGGGGCGCGGGTCGTCCAGCACCGGCGCAGGTCGTCCGGGTACCGGTCGCGGCTCGTCCAGCACCGGTCGCGGGTCGTCCAGCACCGCGCGCAGGTCGTCCGGATGCCGCGCGCGGGCGCCTCAGCACCGCGCGCAGGTT
>DHSB01000059.1 GCA_002408385.1 Myxococcales bacterium UBA5297 | reverse complement strand
GCCTGGCCCAAATCGCTCGAAGAGATTCGCAGGAAGTCTGGGGCTCGCTCCTGCGGCCGCTCAACCGCGGTGAATCGCAGTTCGGCCGATTGAGACGAGCCCTTCGGTGGTGGCGGCCAAGCGCCCCAGGGCGACGGGTCCGGTCATTCTGGTTTGATGCGCCCTCATTCCTTGCAGATTCGGTGCGCCAATCGTGAGCCATCGTTGGTCGCA
Source organism: Myxococcales bacterium UBA5297 (assembly GCA_002408385.1). Classification (GTDB taxonomy): domain Bacteria; phylum Myxococcota; class Myxococcia; order Myxococcales; family UBA5297; genus UBA10939. The sequence continues at coordinate 13,887 of DHSB01000059.1, read as the reverse complement.
ATAGTGCGAATAGGATTCGGCAGCTTTCTCACTGAATTCAATCAAGAGGGCAAGCCACCTCTGGCATCCCGGGCGCCCGGCCATGCCGGGGGAAGCAATGCCGAGCACGCCGAAGAGCTCGCGGCGGGAGGCGCTGCCGGAACAAACGGCGGGGGAAGCGCGGACGCAGACGCCCTCGCTTCTCGCCTCTCCGACCGCTCTCAAGGCTCCGACGTCGCCTGACCGAGCGCGACATCGAGCGTCTCCTCGCCCGCGGCGACCTCGACCGCCGCCTCGCGGGCGATCCCCCGCTCCTCGTTGAGAAGGCCGACGACGTGGGTGCCGGGAGCCACTCGGAGCCGCGCGGGGGTCGTCGAGCCCGTCGAGCACCACGCGGGCGCAGGGGGGGGACTGCGTACGAGGATCATCCCCTCCGTCGTCGAGGCCTGCTCCGGCATCGCGCGGCCGGAGAGGACGTCGAGCGCGTCCGACTCGCGCAGCGAGCGCGCCTCGTCCTGGCGGGCGGCGGAGATCTCCCGCAGCGCGGCGTGGGGGGCGGTGCGACGACCGCGAGGAAGGCGCGCTCGGCCTCGGCGGGCCGCCCGGTCGCCGAGAAGAGCTGCCCGAGGAGCCGGTGGGTGCGCACGTAGTCCGGGAACGGCTCGAGGCTCGCCAGCAGCAGCGCCTCGGCCTTGGCGAGATCGCCCGCCTTCATCAGCGCCTGGGCGTAGCGGGTCGAGAGGGCCGGCGAGCGGTTGCCGACCCGGCGGTAGGCCTTGGCAAACTCCTCGACCGCGGCCTTGTTCCGGTTGCGGGCGCGCAGCAGCTCCCCGAGGTGGGCGAGGCGCCGCCCCTGCTCGTCCTCGATCTCCAGGAAGTAGGCAAAGCGGATCTTCTCGCGCTCCTCCTCGGTCTTCTGGCCCGCCGGGCTCGGGGCCTCGTCCTCGGTGAAGCGGCGCTTCTCGGCCGAGAGCGGCAGCGCGTCCTTGGGGTGGGCCCGCTTGCCGAGGTAGCTCTTCCAGTCGGCGAAGAACCTGGAGAACGGGGCGCCGACCGACCGCCCGATCGCCTCCTCGTAGCCGGCCCCCTCGCGCAGCGACTCGGTCAGCCTCACCAACATCGGGTTGCCACCCCTGGCGTAGACAAGCTCGATGGCGGTGAAGACCTCGGCGAAGGCGAGCGCGGTGTCCTCCTGCGAGGGCAGCAGCGCCATCGAGGGGTGCATCCGCTCGATAGGGATCAGCTTGTTCTTCTTGTGCTCCTGGGCGAGGAAGGCCGGCGAGAGCGCCCGGCCGGCGGCGCCGTCCCGGTGCGACTCGAGGTACTTGGCGAGCCCTCGTGGAACCAGATCGGTACCCGGTTATGGCTCTTCTTGGAGACGACGAGGTGGACGTACTCGTGGGCGAGCGTGTCCTGCCAGCCGTAGCCCCTCACCAGCGCCTTGGGGCTGGTGATCAGGATCTGGTTGAACTTGCAGACGGCGATGGTCCTCGAGGTCTTGATCGCCTCGAGCGGCAGGGTGGAGACCTCGGAGAGGGCTCGCGCGTCGGCGTAGACCTCAACCGGGATCCGTTTGGGCCCTACCGGCGCCGCGAGCCGGAGAAGACCCTGCTGCACCGGCTCGTGCGCGAGCACCTCGCGACCTTCCTCGCCGAGCTGAACGGGCAGGGACGCGGGCTGCCGCGCTACGTCGAGCGCGAGCTGCGCAGCTACCTGTCGTGCGGCCTGCTCTCCGAGGGCTTTCTGCGCGTCTCGTCTGCTGCCCCGCGTCCGGCGAGAAGCTGCTGGTCGCCTTCAGTTGCAAGGCTCGCGGCTTCTGCCCCTCGTGCTGCGCGCATGTACGAGACCGCCGCGCACCTGGTCGACCGGGGCCTGCCGTTCGTCGCCTGGCGCCAGTGGGTGCTCTCCTACCCGCGCTGGCTGCGCCCGTTGCTGGCGCGCTTCCCGCGCGCGGCGCGGGGCTCGGCGACGATCTTCCTGTCCGAGGTCTTTCGCTGGCAGCGGCTGCAGGCGCGCCGCCAGGGCCTGCCTGGACAGAAGACCGGGGCGGTCTGCTTCACCCAGCGCTTCGGGTCGCGGCTCAACCTCAACCCGCATCACCACGCGCTCGTGCCCGACGGGCTCTTCCTCGCGCCCGAGGACGGTGCGGTGCGCTTCGAGAAGCTCGCGCGGCCCCGGCTCTCGGATCTCGAGCGCATCCTCGCGCGCATCGTGCGCCGGACCTGGCGCTCGTCGAGAGCCTGGGGCTGCGCGAGGCCAATCCCGACGACGCGCTCTCGAGCCTGCAGATCGAGGCCATGCAGGCGCACTTTGGCTTCGCACTGCCCCAGGCAGGGGCGCGGACCGGCTCGCGGACGCCGAGCTCGCGGTCTACGGGCGAGTCAACGCGGCTCGAGCGGTCGCTTCCGCGCAGCCCCCGCCGCCTGCCCCGCTCCACGTCGGAGACCTCGACGGCGCGATGGTCCCCTCGGCGCGCCGCTGGAAGGCCCTCGTCACGGTCCGCGTCGACGACGCCCGCCACGCCCCGGTTCCTGGCGCCGCCGTCAGCGGCTCCTGGAGCAGCGGCGGGACCAGCTTGTGTACCACCGACGCCGCGGGCCTCTGCACCCTCTCGAGCGGAGCGCTCAAGAAGAGCGTGACCTTCCGGGTCAACACCGTCAGCGGGGCCGGCTTCGCCTACGAGCCGGGCGCCAACCACGACCCCGACGGCGACAGCGACGGCACGAGCCTCTTCGTTCCCCGCCCCTGAGCCGCGTCGGGCTCGAAGGCCCCGAGCCAGGGGCGGCGGGCTCTCGACCCGCGCTCGCCTCCGCGGGCAGGGCCGGGGCGCCATCCGCGGCGCCGGCGCAGTAGATTGCGCCCATGCCTGCAAGCGTTCCCCTTCCCGCTGCCGCGGCCGAGGCGCGACCCGACCTGCGCCCGCTGCGGCGGGGCCTCTGGGCCTGTCTCGCGGCCCTGGTGCTCACCCTGGTCGCCATGTTCTCGACCGGGCTGCTGCCCGAGGACGGCTTCGGCGCGCTCTTGCGCGAGCCGGCGGGCAAGCTGGGGTTGCTGGTGGTCCTGCTCCTCGTCGCCAGGGGAGGCTCTCTGCGCGAGCGGTTCCGCTTGCGCCCCGTGAGCGGAAGGGCGCTGGGCATCGCTGCGGCCTGCGGTGCCCTCAGCCTGCCCATCTCCCAGGCGCTCGCCGCGCTCACCATGCTTCCCCTCGCGATGCTCGGGGCCCGCTTCGACCCGGGCCCGACCTACGCCGCGCTGCAGCACCCGCTCGGTCTGCTGTGGGGAGTGGCGCTGGTGCTCTTTGGCGTGGCGGTCGAGGAGCTCTTCTTCCGCGGCTACCTGCTCTCGCGCTTCGAGGCGCTCGGCCGCAGCTTCGCCGTCGTCGCCTCCGCCATCCTCTTTGCCACCGCCCACATCAACTGGCTGATGTTCCCCTGGGGCCTGGTGCTTGGCGGGTACACGGCGCTGCTCACGCTGCGCAGCAACTCGGTCGTGCCCGCCCTCGTCGCCCACGGGGCCGGCAACACCGTGGGAATCGTTCTGGGAGCCTTCCCAAGCCTGCAGAGGGCTCTCTCCAGGGCGCTCACCGTGCCCGGCGAGGCAACGCCCTGGGTGCTCTCGGGCTCGCTCGTGATTCTCACGCTCAGCGCCCTTGCCCTCGCCTGGTTGCTGCGCGCCTTCGGGCGGGCCGTCCCGGCGGCGCCGGCTCCACAGCCTGGGACGCCGCCTCCGGCCACTGGGCCGGTGCTCGCCGGCGCGCTGCTGCGCTCGGCGGCGCTCTGGAGCTACGCGGCCCTGCTCATCGCGCTCAACCTGCTGGTCACCCTCCAGATCTTCCGTCGCTGAGGCAGCTCCGAGGGAGCGGTTTGCCGGAGCCCTCGAGCCTCGCCGGCGCGGCTGCGCGCGCCCCACAAACGAAGGCCGCCGACGGGACGGAGCCCAGCCGGCAGCCTTCAATCCTCCTCTTCAGCCTGGCGGCTGCGCCTCTACTGGTCGCAGCGTCCGCGGTGGCGGCACTCGTGGACGTTGCGGGGGATCTCCAGGGTGCCGAACTGGCGCAGCATGTCGAAGGTCTCGACGCTCGCCGGAGGCGCCTCCATACCCGGGGCTGGCGCGATCGAGGTCTTGTATTGGCCATAGGTGTTGACCTGGATGATCTCCTGGGGCGGCGGCGGAGGCACCAGCACGTGAGTCTGGCTGCGCTGCGTCGGGTTGGCCGTCAGGCCGCACTGAGAGCCTCCGGTCGTCGCGTTCGCCTGGTAGAGGAACGAGGCGGTCAAGGTGCTCGCAGCCTGGCAGGAGTCGCGCGACTCCTCGAAGCAGCCACCGCCGATGCACTTTTCGCTGCACTGGTTGTCGGCGGTGCACGGCGGGGTCGGCTGCAGGGTGCTCCAGAGGACGCAGCCGTTGTAGATGGTGGTGTTGGTCGCCGTCGCCTCGTCGATGGCCGGATAGTAGAAGTACCAGCCGCTATCGGCCTCCGTGGCGAGGACAGTCGGATCCGCGGCGTTGGGGTCGAGCTTGGGCTCGAGCTTGACCAGCTTTTCTTCCGTGAGCCGGTTCTCGTCGTAGGTCGCGGCCTGCTGCGCGCGCGTCGCGTCCGTCCCTCGACCCGCCACCCAGGCGAGACGATTGAGGCGGCAGCCGAAGAGGCGTCGACCACCCCCGCGGACCCGCCTGCCGACGGGTAGCGCGTCCGAATCGTGGAGCCTCACAGCACGGAGCCCGGCGATGCCCGCCGGGCTCCTCCTCTTTGCGGGCTGCTCGCCTGCTTTGCGCCTCGAGACGCGGCTTCCCGCGTGCAGGTCGCCTTCTTTGGGTCTGAAACCGCGATTTGCACCGTGCAAGTCGGCCCCTTCGGCTCTGAAACCGCGATTTGCACCGTGCAAATCGCGTTTTTCGGACATTGGAACGCCTGTTGACGGAGGCAAATCGCACTTTTCGACAGTCAGGACCCGACTTGCAGCTGGGAAGCCGCGGTTTCTGACAGTCGCGCTCGGCTTGGGCGGCCGAAGTGAGGTCTCGGCGGCGCCCGCTACCAACCACCCGCACCAATCAACCCCAGCACCGCCTCCGAAACCGCCCTCTTGAACGACGGGTTGTTGGCGAACTGCTTGTACAGGTCCACGTCGTCCTTGAGCATTCCGATCATCACCTGCGACAGCGCCCGTTCATGCTCGAGCCTTGCTGTCTGCGGCGTGTTCTCCCGCGCGTTCTGGTAGGCGGGGTCGGCGGCCACCTTGGGCGCGACGTCCTCGCGGATCCGGCGCACGATGCGCTCCGGGTCGTCGAACAGCCGGGCGCATTCGTCGTTGAACCGCTCGAGGATCGTGGAGAGCCGCTCGAGCTCCGTCTTGGCGCCCCGGCCTCCGCCGGCCACCGGTAGCGGCTCGATCTCCGCGTCGGCATCCGGCAAGGCCAGCGTCGGCGCAGCTTCTTGCGTGCCTTGCGCACGTCGAACTCCGGGTCGCCGGGCACGGTCTAGATGGCGACGGTGCGCCCCGGGGTGATGAAGAAGGCCGAGCGGGAGGCCGGCCGCAAGGGGACGATCGTCCGCGTCGCCCCGGCGCTCGACGCGGCGCGGCTGCGCACCAAGGTGCTCGAGACCGTCAAGTCGACCCGGCTGCTCGTGGCCCTCGAGGAGGCGGAGGTGATCGTCTCCGGCGGCCGCGGGCTCGGGAAGGCCGAGGGGTTTGAGCTGCTGCAGCAGCTCGCCGACAGGCTCGTCGGCTCCTCGCGCGCCTGCGTCGACGCGGGCTGGATCGGCCACGACCGCCAGGTCGGCCAGACGGGCAAGACGGTCAAGCCGGCGCTCTACATCGCCTGCGGCATCTCCGGGGCGATCCAGCACCAGGCCGGCATGTCGGGCGCGGACCTGATCGTGGCGATCAACAAGGACCCGGAGGCGCCGATCTTCGCGATCGCCGACTACGCGATCGTCGGGGACCTCTACGAGGTGGTCCCGGCGCTGATCGCCGCCCTCGACGAGCGCAAGGCTGAGCAGAAGGCGGCCTGAGGCGCGAGGGGTTGCTCCCTTTCCGCCCCGACTTCGCGCCTTGCGGCGCGCGAGGTCGGGGCGGTCTTCGTTGCGGGGGAGCGAGCAGGGCAAGGGGACGGTGATGTGATGGAGCACGGAGCTCCAGCGGCTGGAGCTCCGTGCTCCATACGCTTGCTCGTTTGCGAGGGCTCGGCGATGGCCTGGACGTGCCCCGACTTTCAGCCCGCCTGCCCGGGGCTCGTCCCTGGGACGACGCTCACCCGCTGGCGGCGCAGCGCGAGGATCGCCCCGGAGGCGACGAGCCCGAGACCCGCCACGGGCAGGAACCGCAGGTCCCCCGCGAGCGCGTCGACGGCGATCCCAAGCACCGGCGCGGCCACGGCGGAGAAGAGCGATTGGGCCTGCGACTCGATCGAAAGGAGCGTCGCCTGCCGGTCGGGCGGCGCGTGGTCGTCGATGCGGGCGATCATCAGCGGCCGCCAGGTGTCCTGCAGCACGGCGAGCACCACGAAGCCCGCGGCCGCCACCGGGGCGGCCCCGAGAAGGAACGCGGCCGCCATGCCGGCGAAGACCGCCAGGTAGCCGGCCCAGATCCAGCCCGCCGCCCGTTCCTGGGAGCCCGCCCTCTGCGCCACCCCGTCGGCGCCCCGCGAGGCGTGGCTGCCGAGCACGTGCAGGACGACGTAGACCGCGCCCACCACCACCGCGGTCCTCTGCCGATCGCCGAGCCCGACGAGCACCGGCAGCGCCAGGGCGAGCCCCTCGAGCAAGGGCTGCAGGTAGCCCTTCACGACCTTGAAGGTCCCTTCGAAGGTCATCGACTCGGTCAGCAGGTCGCGCAGCGGCCGGTTGCGCCGCAGGTCGCCGAAGCCCTGCCAGAGCGTGGAGAGGATCCGGCGCAGCGAGGCCTCCTTCGCCCCCTCGCCGTCGAGCCAGGCCGGGTAGCCAAGGAAGTTGACGACCCCCAGGGCGTACGGGATGGCGCAGAGCAGGAAGACGTAGGCATAGCGGTCGGTCAGCAGCACCACCGCCGAGGCGATCACCACCGAGACCGCCGAGCCGCGCTTGCTCCAGGAGCGGGTGTAGCCGTAGACGCGCGTCTTCTCCTCCGAGCGTCCCTCGCGCGCGAGCCAGTCGAAGATCATCGCCTTGTGGGTGCCCGAGCGGAACGACTCGCCGACGGCGAAGAGCGCCATCCCGGCGGCGAGGGCCGCGAAGGAGCCGGCCCAGCCGAGCACGAGGAAGGAGACGAGGTAGGCGGCGAAGGAGAAGATCATCGAGCGGCGCCGGCCGAGGACGTCCGCCGCCGCGCCCATCGGGACGCCGAGCAGGTTGATGAGCAGCTCGCGCAGGCCGATCAGCAGGCCGATCTGGGAGAAGGCGAGCCCCTTCTCGATCAGCGCGAGGTAGAAGAACGGCTGGAAGTAGCGCTGGTTCTTGAGGAAGCCGTAGAGGCAGAAGCGCCAGAGCATCGGGCAGACCCTGTTCCGGGGCGCACTCTGCCCCCGCGCGACGGGGCGGTCAACGAGGCCTGGCCCGCCGGCTGGGCCGCTCTGCGGAAGCCTGGCCGCCGAGCCGCTCGCTCCCTACTCCCGGTGGGCGGCGGCGATCCGCCGGGCCGCCTCGGCGACCGCCTCGCGCAGCGCGGGCGGCTCGAGCACCTCGGCCTCGCCGCTGGTGCCGGTGGCGGTCGTCTCCGGGACGCTGCTGTTCCGAGGCCTGGTCGCCGCCGAGGCGATCGCGCCTGCCGCCGGCGAGCTTGCGCCGAGGGCTGCTTGAGCCACTCCGCCCGCTTTCCTACGCGATGCGGGCATGCGTTCGGCCCCGCTCGTCCTGTTCGGGCTCCGAGCACCTGATCGGCTCGTGCCCGCGGCGCTCTTCGCTCGATCTGGCCTCGGCGACGGGTTGAACATCCTGCGCTATCGCGGGATCGCCCGGCTGACGGCGCTGCCGTAGGTCGGCCATCACCAACCTTCGACGGGTTCGTCGAACCCTCACCGCGCGCGCACCGCCTTCTCCGAGAGCGGCGTCGTGGCATATGGCTTGCGGAAGGCTCCGCCACTGGCAGGAGGATGACCGTGTTGCCGGCGAGACTCTCGAAACGACTCATGAGCGGCATCGGCGAGCTGGGCCAGCTCGCCGCGCACCCGTCGATGGTGCGCGACTATGCCGACGTGGCCTGGAGCTTCTTCGTGCGCAAGCGGGAGCGGCCCTTCGTCCTCGGCCTGGTGTTGACCGACCGCTGCAACCTCTCCTGCCAGCACTGCCGGGTCGCCTCGCGCACCGGCGCGCACATGCCGTGGGCGAAGGTCGAGGCGCACCTGCGCGACTTCCACTGCCGCGGGTCTCGCTTCCTCTATATCGAAGGCGGCGAGCCCTACCTGTGGCGCGACGGCGAGCGGCGGCTCGACGACGTGGTCGATCTCGCCCGCCGCGTCGGCTACCTGCGGGTCCACGTCTACACCAACGCGACGCTCCCGCTCTCGGCCCACGACGACTTCTCCTGGGTGAGCATCGACGGCACGGCGCCGACGTACCAGGCGCTGCGGGGCACGGGGCTCGATCGCGTCGCCGGGCACGCGCGCGAGGCGCTGCGCCGCGGCAAGCGGCTGGCCGTCATCTGCACCCTCAACACGGTCAACTACCGCGAGGTCGAGGCGGTCTGCCGCCTGGCCGCCGACGAGCTCGAGCGCGCCCCGCTGATCTTCTTCTTCCACACCCCGTACTACGGGCGCGACCACCTGCTCCTCTCCCAGGCGCAGCGCGAGGAGGCCGTCGGCGCCATCCGCGACTGCAAGCGCCGCGGCTTCGACATCCTCAACTCCTGGGCCGGCCTCGACGCGCTCGAGCACGGGGCGTTCCGGCACCCGACCTCGCTCTGGTGGGTCGTCGACGGCCAGGGCGAGCACCCGTGCTGCCGCGCCAGCGGCAACCCGGAGATCTGCCGGCAGTGCGGCTACTCGAGCTGCGCCGAGATCGTGCTCTCCCAGACCCTCACGCCCGGAGCCCTCCTCGGGCTCGTGAGGTACCACTGATGGTCTGGCCGTGGATCACCGCCTCGGCGCTCGTGGCCGGCGCCACCGGCGGCGCGCCGCAGATCGAGCTCTCGCGCCGGCCCGACGGGTACGTCCTGCGCGCCCGCTTCTCCGTCGGCCGCAGCCCCGCCTGCGTGCTCAAGACGCTCTTCGCCTCCGAAAACCTGCGCGCCTCGGCCGGCGCCTCCACCGAGGTCGAGCTCCTCGAGGACGGGCCGCGGCTGCAGCGGGTGCGCTACACCGAGCGGCGGCTCGGCATGACCGTGCGCCAGACCTACCGGCGCGCGCTGGACGAGGCGGCCAGCCGCCTCGACGTCGAGCTGCTCGAGTCCGAGGCCTCCAGCCTGCTGCCGACCGTCAAGTCCTCGCGCGGCTTCTACAAGGTCGAGCCGGGCGAGGGCGGCCACGGCGCGATCGTCGTCTACGAGCAGAGCGTCGAGCTCGAGGGGGTGCTGGCGGGCGCGATGGTCACGCTGGCCGAGGGCGAGGCGCGCAACTTCGTCGAAGGAGTCGCCGCGAATGTCGAGCGCCTTTGTGATCCGTAACGCCGTTCGCTTCGGGCGCAGGCTCCTCGCCGGCAGGACGCAATTCGCCTTCGAGCGGCCTCAGAGCATCGGGCTGGAGATCGACGGCCCGGTCGGCCTCTACGTCCACGTCCCGTTCTGCGCGCAGCTCTGTCCCTACTGCCCCTACGACCGCATCCCGTACGACCGCGCGCTCGCGGACGCCTTCGTCGAGTCGGTCGGCGCCGAAGCCCGGCAGTGGGCACAGAGGCTGCCCGGGCGGCAGGTCAGCTCGATCTACTTCGGCGGCGGCACCCCGACGATCCTCGGCCCGCAGCTCGCGCAAATCGCCGCGTCGCTGCGCGAGGCGTTCGCCGTCTCCGGGCCGCTGTGCCTGGAGACCAACCCCGCCGACCTGACGCCAAAGAAGGTGCGGATGCTCGCGGATCTCGGGGTCGAGTCGATCAGCCTCGGCGTGCAGAGCTTCCAGCAGCCGCTGCTCCAGCGGCTCGGGCGCAAGTACTCGCCGGCGCAGGCACGGCGCGCGCTCGAGTGGCTGGCACGCGAGCGCTGGGCGATCAACGTCGACCTGATGTTCGCGCTGCCCGGGCAGTCGATGGAGGACCTCGACGCCGACCTGCGCGAAGCGCTCTCCTGCGGCGCGCAGCAACTGACCGCCTATCCGCTCTTCACCTTCCCCTACAGCGCGGTCGCCTCGCACCGGGCGCTGCAGGGAGTGCAGATGCCCCGGCTCCCGACCCGGCGGCGGATGTTCCGCCGCGTCTGGGACCGATCGACGGCCGCGGGCTTCGCGCCGGTCTCGGTCTGGTCCTTCATGCGCCCCGAGGGCGGGCACCGCTACTCCTCGGTCACGCGCCGGCGGTTCCTCGGGCTTGGGCCGAGCGCGGCTTCGTTCGACGGGCGCCGCTACTTGCTCAACACCTTCTCGGTTCCCGAGTACGTGCGCTCGGTGCGCGAGCGCGGGCACGCGGTGGCACTTTCGATGCCGATCGAGCCGCGGCTCGAGCGGCTCTACGACTTCTACTGGCGGCTCTACGACACCTACGTCCCGAAGACGAAGCCGGGGGCGAGCGCCGTGCCCGGGCGCCGCAGGATCGAAGCGCTGCTCGACGCCGGCGGGCTGCTGGGGATGCTCGAGCAGGACGCCTCGGGCTACCGGCTCAACCGCCGCGGCGCTTTCTGGATCCACGTCGCGCAGAACTACTTCTTCCTCAGCGACGTGAACACGATCTGGGCGACCGCCTTGCGGGATCCTTGGCCGGCGCGGATCGCGTTCTGAGAGGCGCTTCAGCGGCAGTCGTAGCGCTGGTAGCTGACGCCCTCTTCGGTCCGGTAGGCGTAGACCATCCCGCCCTGGTCGAGCACGACGATGTCGCGGAAGCTCTCTTCGGGCAGCGGGCTGGGCGGCAGGTCTGCGGATCCCCAGGGCTGCCCGTCGCCGGGCGCCAGGCAGAGCACGCGGATGGTGAGCGCCGGCTCGGCTTCCGGGCTGCCGGGGGCCAGCTCGAGCTTTCCAGGCGCAACCGAGAGAAGAGGTAGGTGATGGCGACGACGGTGATCAAGAAGACCACCGTCGACAGCAAGGGGCTGCCGCCGGAGTACTGGCCGCTGAGGATGAGCGGGGCGTGCCAGACGCACCAGATCAGCGCGCTCAAGAGGACCGGCCGCGGCAGGCGGGCATCGATCAAGCGGGTGAGCATGTAGCCCCGCCAGCCGAGCTCCTCCCCGGCGGCGAGGACAGATCCAACGAGCGCGCCCAGGGTCATCTGCACGAGCAGCTTGAGGGCGAAGAGCGCCGCTGGAGAGGCGGCCAGCGCCGGTGAGCTGCTCTCGGGGACGGCGAGCGCGACGAGCCCGGTCGTCCAGCCGGTCCCGTAGGCGAGCCGTCCCACCGCCACCGGAAAGAGCCAGGCCGTTGGCCTAGTCGTCGTCGTCGCCGCCGCCGCCGGAGGAGGGCGAATTGCCCCATTTCTCGCCGGCCTCGGCGCAGACCGCGCTGCAGGCGACGACCATCTCCTCGCAGGTGCTTTCGAGCACGCAGTTGGCGCAGCGGACGCCCGGGTCATCGTCGTCGAGCTCGAACATGTTGCAGGACCAGCAGGGGTTGCCGTCCGTGAGCGCGACCGGGCAGGAGTGGTAACGGTCGCAGGCGAGGTCGCAGTCGCCGTTGGTGCACTCGCAACCGGAGAAGACGAGTGCTGCGAGCAACAGGCCGACGAGGGTGTTGCGAGGGTTCATCCGCGGCTCTCTCTCTCTGACGAGGGGGCGGCCCTGGTCAGCATCAGGTTTTCGGCCCGGCTCGGTGGGGCGACGGCGGCAGAATAGTGTCTTCGCGCCGAGGCCGTCGAAGATCTTGGTCGCTTGTCGAGAGCGCGAGCCCGGGCCACCAGCGGTTCGCGGGTCCTTCGCGGCGAAGCTCGCGCGCAGGCGCTTCCTCGGGGCCAGGTGCAGGGGAAGTCGCCAGGCGGTCTGGACGGATCCAAGAGCAGGGTGCGGTTTCAGGCTTGCCCCGACGAGTCCTACGGACCTCTGCAGGCCTCAGGATGGGCATTCGGCGGTTTGAGGGCGTCGGGCAGGCGGGAGCGTGGCTCAGCCACGACGGAGCAGGAGCTGGCGAGCTACCGGACGCCAGGAACCAACCGCCAACGGACGCGCCGCGCGTAGTCGGCATAGCCGGCGAGCTCCCGGTGCAGCGTGCGGTCTTCGGGCAAGGTCCGCAGCACGAGCCAAGCGAGGGCGGCCCCGGCGGCGGTGAAAGACCAGGCTGAACCCAACAGCAACGGCCACCCGAGCAGCCCCAGGCCGATGCCGACGTAGCCGGGGTGGCGCACGTGGTGGTAGGGCCCGGTGTCGATCGGGAAGGCGACCCTCGGCCAGACTTCGGAGAAGGAGCCGAGCAAGAGGACGCAGAGCGCGAGCGCGACAAAGCGCTTGAACGAGGAGCTGCGCCAGGAGAGGTGGAGCGTCCCGGGCCCCTCCTCGACCTCGAGCTCCGCGGGAAGCGGCGCGGGGGCGCGGCGGGCTCCCGCGGCGGCGCGGCCGGCAAGGTCGGTGATGGCAGAGCAGCGCGCGCAGCGGGCGATGGCCAGCTCCGCGTGGACGTCCGCCGCCGCGATGGCGGCGCCGCAGTGCCTGCACTCGAGCTTCTTCACGTCTTTCTCCCGTCGGGCCGACCCGGTCCCAATCGGCCCCGCTGCGCGCGGGCCGACAACCCCGGTGTCCAGGCTTGTGGCGGCGAGCTTGCCCGGCGTCAAGACCGGGCGCGTCGGCCGCTGCCTCTCCCCGGGCCCGAGGGCTCTCCGGAATCCCCGTCTTGTGTCGCCGGAAAGGCCTCGAGTATTGTCCGCCCGCTCATTCCCCACACTTCCCAAGGAGCACTCTCCAATGAAGGCGATCCCGATCATCGGCGCAGCAGTGCTGGCTCTCTCACTGGTTGGCTGCGGAGGCAAGGCCGCGAGGAGCGACGAGGCGCGCCAGCCGAAGCAGGCGAGCAACTCGGCCACCGAGGCGATCGCCAAGCGCGCGGCGTTCGACCTGGGCTGCCCCGAGGATCAGCTCACGGTCACGGTCATCGAGACCGGCAACATGATGCGGCCGTGGACCTTCGGGGTCGCCGGCTGCAACAAGCGCGCGACCTACCTCTCGCGAGCGGGCACCATCATCAACCAGTCGATCGTCGTCGACGCCCCCGCCGCTCCGCCAGCCGCCGCCGACGCCGCTGCTCCGGACACGGCCGCGACCGAGGCCACCGACACCGAGCCCTGAGCGGCGCCGGGCTCTTCGATGGGCCGAGGCTTCAAGAGGCGATCGGGCTCTTCGCGAGCTCGCTCGCCTCTTTGCTATTGCGGCAAGAAGGTCGCGATGCGGACCCTGGCCCGGACGGGGCCAGAGTGAGCGTTGGCCGGCGGCGCCGAGCGGCCCTGCGTGAGGCGGCCGGGGAGAGAGCGATGATGCGTGCGGCGAGGAGGCTGGGGCTCGTGCTCGGGCTGGTGGCCGCGGGTTGCGGCGGCGAGATCGACGGGCAGCGCAAGCTCTGGGAGAGCCAGCGGCCAGCCGGCTACAGCTACCGCTTCCAATGGGACTGCTTCTGCCCGGCCGAGCTGCTCGAGGAGGTCGAGATCGCCGTGCGCGGCACGCAGGTCGTCTCGGTGATCCGGGCCGCGGACGGCTCGCCGCTGCCTGCCGGCAGCCTCGAGCGCTACCGGACCGTGGACGGGCTCTTCGACCTGCTCGAGGAGGCGGAGGAGCGCGGCGCCGACGAGATCGAGGCGACCTACGATCCGCGGTACGGCTATCCGACCCGCGTCTCGATCGACTATGAGGAGCACGCCTGCGTGACCCAGCGCTTCGACTC
>DHSB01000179.1:75412-124948 GCA_002408385.1 Myxococcales bacterium UBA5297 | reverse complement strand
TCGGCGACCGTGCGGGCCATCTCGTGCTCGGCCGCGTAATGCACCTCGGCGAGGATGAACGGCAGGTGCGGCGCGATGCGCTCGCCGAGGCGCGGCTCCTTGCGCACGTACTCGACGACGTCGACATAGGCGCTGCCGTAGGAGTGGACGAGCTGCGCGAGGATCGCCTCGTCGACGAGCTCCTGCACCTGCTCGCGCTGGCGCTCGAGGTACTCGCCGACCACGCCGATGTCGCCGCCGCCGATGGGCAGGTGCTCGGTGCTGCACTTGGCCGACATGCCGAGCAGCTTGAGCGCGTGGTTGGTCACCGTCTCGGCGAGGCTGCGGCTGGTGGTCAGCTTGCCCCCGACGACCGAGAGCATCCCGGGCACGCCCGAGGCGCTGGCGTGGTCGAACAGCTTGTAGGCGCGAGAGAGGTCGCTCGCCTTCTTCCCCGGCTGGTGGATGAGCGGGCGCGCGCCCGCGTAGGCGTGCTCGATGTCGGCGAGGGTCAGCTTGGCCGACGGCAAGAAGCCGTTGACGTCCTCGAGGAGAACCTTCGCCTCTTCGACCGTCGGGCGGATGCGGTCGAGCGGGCCGTCGTAATACTCGTCGGTGACGCCGACCAGGCTCTTGCCACGCCAGGGGACGATCATCACCCGCCGGCCGCTCGGGGCGAAGCCGGCGACCGCGTAGCGACGGGTCAGGGGGCGGGTGACGAGGTGGATGCCCTTCGACGGGCTGAGCTGCACCGGCGGCGGTTTGCCGAGCAGCTTCATCACCTCGACCGCCCAGATGCCCGCGCAGTTGACGACGAGCTTCGCCTTGACGCCGAAGGCCTGACCGCTGAGCTCGTCGAGCGCCTCGACCCCGGTCACCCGGCCCTCCTCGATGCGCAGGCCGGTCACCGGGGCATAGTTGGCGAACAGGGCGCCGTTGGTGGCCGCGGTCTTGGCGAACTCGATGCACAAGCGCATCGGGTTGGGCGCCTGGCCGTCCTGGTAGACCGAGGCGCCCTTGAGCCCCTCGGTCGGCAGGTGCGGTTCGACCTCCACGACCTCTTGCGAGGGCATGAAGCGATGCCAGCTCATGTGCTTGTCGGCCGGCATGTCCCAGTTCTTGTCGTACGAGAGGGCGTCGTAGAGCGCCATCCCGGTGCGGATGGCGGCTCCAGAGGGCTTGTGGCCCTTGTAGACCGGGATCATGAACGGCTGGACCCGCACCAGGTGGGGAGCAAGCCGCATCAGGACGCGCCGCTCGTGCAGCGCCTCGCGCACCAGCCCGAGCTCAAGCTGCTCGAGGTAGCGGGTGCCCCCGTGGATGAGCTTGGTGGTGGCACTGCTCGTCCCCGCAGCGAAGTCCCAGCGCTCGAGCAGGGCGACCGCCAGACCGCGGGCCGCCGCGTCGTGGGCTACGCAGAGGCCGGTGATGCCGCCTCCGACGACGCAGAGGTCGAACTGCTGGGAGCCGAGCGCCGCGATGTCGCGCTTGAGCGCCTGGGGCATGAATCTCTCCTAAAGTTGTGCCGACACGACCGGTGGCAAAGGCGGGGAGGATACGACCGGCTCTCTGCCTTCGGAAGGGGGTTTTACGCGGTGCGTCAGCCGGCGGCGCTTCCCCTCGAAGGCTCGCGGCCCGCTGCCTCGTCCGCGAACGGTCGTCGGGATCTGGCCGGCCGCTGCCCTCGAGCGGGCTTGCTCGCCCGCCTATCGACGGCACCTCGTTATCGCGTTAAGGAAACGGGTGGCCTAGCGAACACTCGGGAGCGCCAATGCATCCTCGTGCCCAGGAGCTGATTCAACGGCTCGAACTTCAGCCCCACCCCGAAGGTGGTTTCTACTTCGAGTGTTTCCGCTCTCAGGCCCGCGTCACCGGGTCCGAGGGAGAGCGCGACAGCCTGACCGCCATCTACTTCCTGTTGACCGAGGGCACTCACTCGCGCTGGCACCAAGTGGCGGCCGACGAGGTCTGGACACACCTCGAGGGCGACGGGCTGCAGCTCGTCGATCTCGACCTGCGGACCGAGACGCTCAACCAAATCGCCCTCGGCAGCCTGGTCGACGGGCGCAAACCCGTCCATGCCGTTCCCGCCGGGCACTGGCAGGCCGCCCGCCCACTCGGCGCCTATGCGCTGGTCGCCTGCACCGTGGCGCCAGGCTTCGAGTTCGCCGACTTCAACCTGCTCTGCGACAGGCCCCGCGAGGCCAAGGTGCTCCGGGGGCGGTTTCCGGAGCTTGCGGCCCTGCTGTAGCGGCGCTCGGGGGACGTGGGCAAAATCGTCAGTGATTACGGGAGGATGACGAGGCCGTCAAAAAATGGCGCGAGAGGGCACCTGGGAGGGCCGCAAGTGGCCCGTGCTGGGCCTCTGCTGAGCCAGCCCTATTAACGTCCCTCTGGACGCCTCCTCGAGCCCCAAGCGGCCATCTCGTGCGTCAGGGAGCCTGTCGGGCCGTTTTCGAGCCCCTTTTCGGCCAGTGCGCCCGAAGGCGCGCGCCCGGTGCTCGGAGGGGTTGCGCGTCGGCGGTCCCCGGCGACAAGCCGGAAGTCCAATTGTCGCACCTTGACGCACATCGGCGGTTGGCCCAATATGCCGGTGCTCGCGACCCCGGCCAGGCGACGAGCGAGCAGCGGCGCGAACCCGTGCTGGCCGAAGAGGAAACCTACGATGCGTCGGTCTCTTGCCATGGCGTTGGTCTTCCTTGTCGGTTGCGGGGCAGTTGAAGAGGGCGTCGGCGACGAAGTCAGCTCGAACCAGGCCGTCGACGAGGGCGCGGCGCGCATCGAGTTTCTTGCCGACTGGACGACCGCGACCGCAGGGGTCCCGGCCGCCGGTGAGCCGCTCGTCGTAGCCTATGACCTTGGGCGCCTGCCGGATTGCCGGTCGCGGTACCACGGCTTGCCGACCTGGGAGGTACTCGCGTTCTACCGCTTCGACGGCGGCGCGGTCTCCGAGGTCGTCCTCACCAAGGCCGACGGGACCGAGCGGCTCGCCGCACCGGCGACCATCGAGGTGCCACCGGAGGCCGGCTCCATCGAGCTGTGGTTCATGAACTCTGACAACACCGGCTGCGTCGCCTGGGACTCGCGCTTCGGCGAGAACTACCGCTTCAGCTTCCAGCAGGCCCCGACGCTCGGGTTCCGGGCCGACTGGACGACCGACGTGCAGGGCAGGCTCGAGGCCGGGGGAACGGTGATCGTGAGCTATGACCCTGCGCGACTGCCGGCCTGCCGCGGCACCTACTACGGTTACGAGGCCTGGAGCATCTCGGCGCACTATCGCTTCGACGGCGGCGCGGTCGCGACTCAGCCGCTCACCCAGGCTGGCAAGGCCGTTGCGGCCCACATCGAGATCCCCGCGGCTGCCGACGGGCTCGAGCTGTGGTTCGAGAACAACTCGCGCTGGGGCTGCCAGGCCTGGGATTCGGCCTACGGCGAGAACTACCGCTTCTCCATCGAATAGCACGGCGCTCGCCACTCGACCCTGACGAGGCCCGGCTGCCTGCCCTCTGGAACGGGACGGCGCCGGGCCTTGTTTCGTGCGGGAGCTCGCGAAGTCGGCTCCCCTTGCCAGCGATGCCCTGCCTTCGCGAGGTCTCGGCCGCCGCCCGCTTTGCTCTTGTCTTCTTGTCAGAGCGCGCTCGGGTTTGCTGAGGCGCAGCGGTCTGCCGGCGACGAGCCGGCCGCGGCCCGAAGGTTGGCGAGGAGGGCCGAGTGCGGCTCGGCATCGGCGCCTACAACCGGCCCAGGCCCGGCCTTCTCGGCTCGATCCCGTTCCGATTTCTTGACGTCGGTGTGTCCTCTCCAAGCTGCCCAACGCGGCTGCCCAGAACGGTCCTCTGCGCATGGTCAGGCCCAGCCTTACTTCGCGAGCGCTCAAGAGGCCTCGCGAAACCCTTCTTGGCCTCGGGTTCGATTCGGCTCGCCCCGCAGGCCGAGCTCGCGAGGCCGCAGGTCGAGGGGCCCGCGACGGCGCTCGGGCTGACCGGTGTGTCGCTCGAAGGCGATTCCTCGAAACCCGCTTGCCTGGGCGCGAGGTGGCTCGGCAGCCGGCGGTCTGCGCGACCTGTCCGCTGCGTGAGAAGCCCAGCGCGTCCTTCGCGGATGCGCTCGAGCGTGCATCGATGAGCGCGTCGTCCCCGGCGCTCGTGGCTGGTCGCTGCCGACTGATCCGCAGGCTTGCCGCCGGCGGGATGGGTGAGGTCTTCCTCGCCTCGTAGGATGGGCCGGAGGGCTTCGCAGAAGCTCGTCGCCTTGAAGCGGATACTCCCGGCGATGGGCTCCGAGCAGCCGCTCGTCAAGCTCTTCCTCGACGAGGCGAGGGTCGTCGCCGGGCTCTCGCACCGCAGCATCGTCCAGATCTTCGACCTGGGCGAGGACGCCGACGGCTTCAGCGTGGCGATGGAGCACGTCCCGGGGCCGTCGGTCGCGGTGCTGCTCGAGCGGCTGGCGACCTCCGGAGCGCGCCTGCCGCCAGCGCTTTCGGACGCCAGTGAGCTGAGCGCCGAGCAGGCGCGCGCTATTCGCCCGACTGCTTGAAGATGAAGGGGTAGGTGACCATCGCCTGCGCCCCGCCCTTGGGCGCCGGAAAGCTCCAGGACTGCACGCGCGAGCAGATGCAGGCCCCGAGCGCCTCGTGGTGCAGCGTGGTGCCCTCGGTGATGCGCGCCGAGGGGACGTTGCCGCTCGAGTCGATGACGAAGAGCACGACGACCCGGCCGGCGAGGTCGGGTTGATGCTGGAGCTCCTTCTCGTAGCAGAAGCGGATCTGCATGATGTTGCGGCGAATCACCTTGCGGATGAGCTCCTTGTCGTAACCGGTGACCCGGGCCTCGCCATCGTCGCTGACCTGGGGCTCGAGGCTCTTTTTCGGGTCGAGCCTGGCCGCGCCGATGCCGTAGTTGGCGAGCCCTCCGCCGCGGCCCAGCGTGCCTATCCCGCCGATGCCGACCGTCTCGCCCATGCCGCCGCCACCGGTGCCGGTGCCCTTGACCCCCAGCCCGCCAAAGCCGTGCGCGTCGCCTGTCTTCGGGCCGAGCAGGTTGCCGATGGCGCCCTTGACGTCTCCGCCGAGACCGCCGCCGCCGAAGATGGTGGCGAGCCCTCCGCCGCCGCCCGCGTTGCTGTCGAGCACGTTGAGCAGCCCCGAGCGCTTGACCAGGTCCTTGGCGTTGATGTCGATGGCCTTGGGCACGCTGCGGTTTTCCTTGTTCGGCGCCGCGTCGGGCCTGCCCATCTTGCCTTCCTTGCCGCGGTGCTTCTCGCCCGCCTCGCCCGGTTGCTGTTGCTCGGCGAGCCGCTGCAGCAAGGGGTTTTTCTTCGGCGCCTCGGCCTCGCGCAGCATCACCCGCATCACCTCGAGCCGGTTCTCGCTCAGCTCATCGGCGACGAGGTCGGCCACCGAGTAGGTCGAGGCGCTCACCGCGAAGAGACCCGCCAGGAAGCCGACGAGCATGATCAGGTTGACGAAGCGCAGATCGAGCGACTTGGCAAAGCGCGACACCAGCGCGCCGGATACCGGCTCGAACGACAGCTCTGCCCGGAGCCCGGCGAGCTCGACCCAGGCGAAGTCGGTCTCGGTCAGGTCGGTGCCGTCTGGCTCGAGCGGCTGCCACGTGCTGGCGCGATCGATCTGTCCGCGCATCCCCTCGGCGAGCCGCAGACGAAAGCGCCCCGTCTCCGAGGCCGAGAGGAGCTGCCATTCCTTGGCGCCGAGGTGCTCGGCCGGCAGGCCCAGCTCGCAGCGCCGGGTCGTGCCGACGTAGACGCTCTCTGGGCGCGCGTGCTGTGTCAGCTCAAGGAGCGTGTCGCCCCAGTAGTAGCGGATCTGCAGGCCCAGCGGCCCGGCTCCTGGCTCGGCGTGCCTTGCCCGCGGGCTCGCGGCGAGATAGGTGCCGAAGGCCTTTTCGGGGAGCTTCAGACCCCGACCGCGGGCCGACAGCGGCGCGGTCTGCAAGGCCGCGTCCGGTCGAGCATCGGCGGCCGGCACGGGCGCAGGCTGGGGCGTCGGCGTCTGCGCTGCGCTCGGCTCCCGCGGGCTGGGCGCGCCGCCGGATGCTCCGAGATCGCCGGCGGCCGGCGAAGGCTCGTCCGGGACGCTGCCGTCCCCGACGACGATGCGCAGCTCGCCGATCTGGATCTCGTCGCCGAAGTGCAGCTCGGCCCTGTCGACGCGCACCCCGTTGAGCAGCGTTCCGGCGGCGCTGCCCATGTCGATAAGGCTCATCTTCCCGCCCTCGACGCTGACTGCAGCATGCAGTCGGGAAGCCTTCTCGTCGTTGATACAAAGATGCGCTCTCGAGAGGCTGCCGATTTTGATCAGGTCGCGGGAGAGCTCGCGCGTGTCGAGCAGCTCGGACCCCTTGAAGACCTTGAATCGCAGAAGAACCGGCATGGAGCCTCCGAGCGCGCTGCTCTGGCGCCTTGCTCTTCCGATCAGTCTGGACACCGGCGGTGCGGTCCGCCTTGCGGGAGCTTTAGCGAGGGGGGGGACAAGCCCCTCTTCGAAAGCGCGCGACGGCATCGGGTGCACGATTGCCGGGCGGCCGACTGCGGAAGTCTCGCGCGACCTCTCCGGCTGCGAGCCTGACGGCCTTCGCTTGCGAGGAGCGCACCTTGTCGACCGCGTGCGCGGGACCAACGCGTTGCGACGGCGGCTTGGTGCGCGTGCGCTCATCGACTCGTCGGGGCGCGCAGCGCATTTGTTTTGCGCGCGCCTCGTCACCCGGTCGACCGCGCCCATCGCTGCGGCTCGCCCTATCGATTTGGCTGCATTTGTAGGCCCAATTGAAGGATCAGCGGCCGCGAAAAGAGGGCCGCCGCGGCCAAGCCTGCCACCACGACCGAGGGCTTCACTGCTCAGGAATAAGTGATGACCACTTGACGTTCTCGTTCGATCGCATAATTTGGCAACCAAACAGTGTCCCCAAGGAGGGAACATGCCAGCGAAGAAGACGGCGACGAAGAAGGCTCCTGCGACCAAGGCCCCGGCGAAGAAGGCCCCGGCGAAGAAGGCCCCGGCGAAGAAGGCTCCGGCAAAGAAGGCCCCCGCGAAGGCTGCGGCGACCAAGGCGCCGGCAAAGAAGGCTCCGGCGAAGAAGGCTCCCGCGAAGAAGGCTCCCGCGAAGAAGGCTCCTGCGAAGAAGGCTCCCGCGAAGAAGGCCAAGGCCTAACGTCAGTCGTCGTTTCGTGGTCGAACGAAGAGCGGTCTCCTCCCGAGGCCGCTCTTCGTTTATCTGCGGACCGAGCCCAGTGAGCCTGACCTCGCGCGAGATTGCTCTGGTGGTGGACGAGCTTCAGCCGCTCGTCGGCGCCTTCGTCCAGAAGGTCTACCTCCCCGAGCCACGCACCGTGATCTTCGACCTACGCCAACCCGGAAAGAGCCGGCTGCTGCTCGTCTGCGCGGAGACGGGTCGCACGCGCCTGCACATCTCGAGCGATCGGCCGCCCTCGCCGCAGACGCCCTTTGCCTTCCAGGGGCTGTTGCGCGCCGAGCTGACCGGCAAGGCGCTCGAGCGCATCGAGGCCTTCGAGGGCGAGCGCGCGGTCCGCCTCGGGTTTCGCGGCAAGACCGGCGCTTTGACGCTTGTCGCCGAGCTGACCGGGCGACACGGAAATCTCTTCCTACTCGAAGAGAGCCAAAGCCTCCGCGGCAGCGCCGTGCCCAACCTGTCGGAGCTGCGCGACAACAGGCCGGGTAAGACCTACGTGCCGCCCTTCGCGCGCGAGAGCCCTCCGGACGAGGACCTCCAGTCGCGCTTCGCGCCGAGCGGCGAGCCCTTCGCCATCTCCCGAGCCGTCGAAGCGCTCTACTCGCAGCGCGAACGCCGCGAGAGCGCCGCCGAGCGCAGGCGCGCCCTCGTTCGCGCTCTGCGCACGCGAAGGCAGCGGCTGGCGCGCACGCTCGACAAAGTGCACGGCGATCTCGAGCGCGCGGGCGGCGCACAAGAGCATCGGCGCCGCGGCGAGCTGCTCAAGGCGCACCTGCACTCGATACGCAGGGGCATGAGAGAGGCGCGGGTCGTCGACTACACCGAGCAGGGCCCGGTGGAGCTGAGGCTCGCGCTCGATCCCGCGCTCGGACCGAAGGAGAACCTGGAGCGCGAGTTTCACCTGTACCGCCGACTCGCGGCCGGGCAGCAGCGGGCGCGCGCGCGGTTGGAGCAGCTCCAGGCCGAGCTCTCGGTGCTCGACGAGCAGCTCGCCGCCGCAGAGGGGCTCAGCGACGAGAGGCTGCTCGAGCAGGCGGCTCCCGAGGGGCCGGCACTGCCGCGCAGGGCGCGTTCGGCGGGGCCCGCCTTGCCCTATCGCGAGCTCGTCTCCGCTTGCGGCCAGCGCATCCGCGTGGGGCGCGGCGCTCGGGAGAACGACGCGCTCACCTTCCGCCACTCCAAGGGCAACGACGTCTGGTTCCACGCGCGCGGGGTCCCCGGCGCCCACGTCGTCGTTCCCCTCGGGCGCGACGAGGCGCTCAAGGACGAGACCCTCCAGGACGCGGCGCTGCTCGCGGCCCACCACTCCGAGGCGCGAGCCCAGGGGCTCGTCGAGGTCTCGTGGACCCGGGTGAAGTACGTGCGCAAGGTCAAGGGCGTCGCCGGCGCCGTCACCTTCTCGCAGGAGAAGACCCTCGCGATTCGCGCGGAGCCACGGAGGCTCGCGCGGCTGCTCGCGCAGCTCGGGTAAGGCCGCCGTTTCAGCGCTGGCAGTGCGGACAGAAGTGCGTCGTGCGCCCGCCCTGCGTCAGCGAGGCGAGCCTCTGCCCGCATCGCGGACACGCCTCGCCGGCCTTCCCGTAGACCAGGAAGGGATTGGGCGCGCCCTCCTCGACGTAGGTGATCTCCTCCTCCTCGTCGTTGGCCAGGCCGAGCGCGATCGTCTCGCCGATGGCCTGGGCGAGCCGGCGTCGCTGCTCTTCGGAGAGCCTGTCGGCGCGAAGGCGCGGATCTATCCGCGCGCGAAACAGCGCTTCGGCGGCGTGGATGTTGCCAAGGCCGGCGAGCACCGACTGGTCCATCAACGCGACCTTCACCGGCCGCGCCGTGCGCGAGAGGCGCTCGCCGAGCGACTCGGCGGTCGGAGGCTCCAGCAGCGCGTCCGGCCCGAGCGCGGCGATCTCCGGTAGCAAGAACAGCCTGTCGGCCGGTTCGGCCGAGAGCCGCCCGAACTTGCGCGGGTCGCGGAAGTGGACCGTGAAGCCGTCTTCGAGCTCGAAGCGGGCGTGGCTGAAAGGTTCGGCGACCCCAGTCGGCCGGCGCACGAGCTTGCCGGTCATCCCCAGGTGCGCGAGCAGGCCGGCGTTCCCGTCGAAGAAGAGCAGCAGGTACTTGCCGCGCCGCTCGACGCGCTCGAGTCGGCGCCCAGTGAGCGCCTGCGAGAATCGGCGGGCCGGCTGGCCGCGCAGCAACCGCGTCGGTTCGGCTTTCGCCCGCAGGACCAGCCTTCCGAGCATCCACTGCCGCAAGCGGTTGGCGGCGTATTCGACTTCGGGAAGCTCGGGCATGGTCGGGTCCCCTTGTCTCCGGGCCCCGTCCCCGGATTCCGGAGGGGCCGGCCTTCGTGCCGGCCGCCGGGAACCCGCGAATCGGTCGCGCCTCTGCCCGATTCCTCGACCGGCGCCTTGCTATGCGCCGCCAACCAACCTGCGACCGGTCGCACAGGTTCCGGGCAAAGTCCGGGCCGTCGACTCTCGACTCGTCGCCTAGAACGGCGCGTCGACCTCGACCTCGGCGGCCTTGGGCGCGTAGGGCAGGGCGAGAACGAAGCGACAGTAGCGTCCCTCCTCACTGTCGATGCCCACCTTGCCGTCGTGCGCCTCGACGAAGCTCTTTACTATCGCCAGGCCCAGCCCTGCGCCGCCGTACTCGCGGGTCGAGCTCTGATCGACCTGGTAGAAGGTCTCGAAGACGCGCGCGAAGTGCTTGCGCGGAATGCCGATGCCGCTGTCTTCGACCGAGACGGCGAAGCCGGAAACCGCCTGCGGCAGTATCCCCGGCGGGGCGGAAGGATGCACCGCCAGCCGGACCCGACCGCCCGGCGGCGTGAACTTCACCGCGTTGGCGAGAAGGTTCACGATGCACTGGCGAATCTTCTCGCGGTCGACCGATGGCCGGGTCATCTCCGGCGCGGCTTGCAGCTCGACCTGAATGCTCTTGCTCTGGGACTGCGGCAGCACGCTGGTGATCGCCTGCTTGGCGATCTCGTTGATGTCGCACGGGGCGAAGGCGAGCCGGACCCGGCCCGCCTCAATCTGCGTGATGTCGAGGATGGAGCTGATCAGGGAGAGCAGGCTCTCGCCCTTCTCGAGGATCGTGCGGACATACTCGTCCTGCTCGGGGTTGAGCGAGCCGGCCATGCCCTGGGAGAGCATCTCCGAGTAGCCGATGATCGAGGTGAGCGGGGTGCGCAGCTCGTGCGAGACGGTGGCGAGGAAGTTCGTCTTGAGCCGGTCGAGCTCGCGCAACCGCTCGTTGATTGCCACCAGCTCCTGGTTCTTCGCCTCGAGCTCGCGGAAGGACTCGCGCGTCGCCTCGATGTGCAGCTCGCTGGTCAGGAACACCTTCTGGCCGGCGAATACCAGCGAGTCCACGATGGAGCCGAAGTGGCTCACGATCCGCGTGATGGTGCTCTCGGGCGCCCGCCGCAGCCTGCCGAGCAGCTCGACGGCCTTCGCGGCCTGGAAACCCGGGCCCGCGGCGGCCGCCAGCCCCGGGGGAAGCCCGACGAGATCGTCGGGGACGAAGGGTCCGAAGATGACCCGCCCGAGCAGATCGCCCTCGTGGCTGATCGGCATCACCAGGTAGCGGCAACCGCTGAAGCAGGGTACTGCCAAGAGGCCGGCGGCCCCGTGGCCGTTGGGCGGCTCGAGCTCGGCGAGCGGCCCGTCCTTGACCCGGGCCGCCGTGCGCATGCACAGCGCCTTGCCGTTGGCGAACCCGAACAGATACCCGCACAGCTCGCTCGAGCCCGACTTGATGTCGACGAGCTTGTCGCCGTTCTCCTCGTAGACCTTCAGCCCGATCTTGTAGAGCTCCGAGAAGCCGCGGCACACCTCGGTGAAGGTCGGCAGGTCGAGCAGCTCCGACAACTTGAGCCTGCGCTGGAGCACCGACTCGTTCGGATCGGGCCGCGCGTCGGGCTGCTCCCCAGCCCTTCCCTGCGCTCTGGCGAGCTTGTCGGCCATCACGGCGCCCTCGAGGGGAGAGGTTCGAGCCGGGTGCCGATGACGTTGACGTTCTTGAAGATCTGCAAGAGAAATTCGCGCTCGGGCAGCTCGAACTTGCTGGCGAGCCCGAGCCGATCGTCGAGCTGCCGGTAGGTCAGCCGCAGCAGGCCGTGCAGCGTCTCGAGCACACCCTCGCCGCGAATGGCGACCGCACCGAAGACCGGCTCCTTGCTCTTCTGTTGGAGCTCCGCGAGCTGTTCGGGCGTCCTCGCGCCCGGAAGGTCGAGCTTGTTGAACTGGACGACGATGGGCACGTCGCCGCGGGCAAAGCCGTTCTCGCGCAGGTTCTCCAGCAGGTTCTTCCAGTAGGCGTTGTTCTCGGCACCGGCCGACTGGCGGCTGTCGGCGACGAAGACGACGCCGTCGGCGCCCTGCAGCACGATGCGGCGGGTCGCGTTGTGGATGACCTGCCCGGGCACCGTGAAGAGCTTCACCTTGACCTTCAGGCCGCTCTTGGAGCGGAAGAAGACCGGCATCATGTCGAAGAACAGGGTGCGGTCATCGGAGGTGTCCACCGTCAGCAGGCGCCCGCGCGCGCTCTTGTCTATCCGCTCGTGCAGGGCCTGGAGGTTGGTGGTTTTTCCCGACAGACCGGGCCCGTAATAGACGAGCTTGATCGTGAGCTCGCGGGCGGAGTGGTTGAATTGCACCATAGGCCTTGGCCGGTTCCTCAGTCGGATGCGCTGCCCCGAGTCTATGCCGAGCGGTCCGTTGGTTCCAGAACAGCGCTGCCCGAGGGGGCCGGGCGCCACGTCGAGCGCTTGGTTGACCGGCCGAGCGGCGCTCAGCCGCGGAGCGCGGCGAGCACCCTCTCCCCTACGGCCGGTCGAGCCGCAACCAATGAGGGAGCCGGGGCCCCAGGAGCCAGGCCCCGAGGCTCCGGCTCAAGCCCTGCGCAGCGGTCGGGTGCGGCCGTTGGGCCTCTTGCAGGTCGGTGCTGAAGCGCGAAGAACGAAGGACGCCGGCGCCACCTGGCCGCGCAGGGTCTGTGCGATTGGGCGAGGTTGGGCCGCTCATGCGCCAGAGCGTCGTCGACCGCCTCGCCGGGTGGCGCCCCAGGCGAAGCGCTCAAGGGGGCGGGCTCACGTGGAGCGACCACGGAAATCGCCCCCGAGGGAGCACTTCCGGCCACTCCGGTGTTGCGCTCGCGGCTCAGCGACACGGCTCATTCAAGCCCCGGCGGCCGGGTGCTGCGGCTGCGCCCCCGGCGTCACCACTGGCCGGGCTATAACTACGGCGTGAAGCCGCTGGCGCCGCTTCACACCCGCCATTTCAAAGGAGCAGGTCATGGCCAAGAACCCTGTCGTGCTCATCGCCGTAGCGCTCGCCGCGGCGCTCGTGACCTTGGGGATCGTCTTCCTGGTCTCCTCGAACGGGAGCAAGCAGGCGCCGCTCGAGCCGCTCGAAGTGCCGCCGGGCGAGAGCCTCAGGCTGCAGGCGATCAAGGAGAAGCCGAGACCCGCGCCCGCCAATCCGGCAGACGTCGTGCGCTCGTTCGAGGGCAAGACGCTGTTGGCGGGCGACGAGGTGCTCGCGCAGGCGCTCAAGGCCGCGCTCGCCGGCGGCGAGAGCCCTTCGTACAAGATCCGCATCGATGTGCCGCTCGAGGACAACGCCGCGCAGGCCGTGCGCGACGAGGTGAAGGCCTGGGTCGAGCAGAAGATGGCGGCGTTGGGCTTTGCGGTCGCCGTCGGCAAGCCGAGCCTGAGCTGGGTCGTGCACGTCGACCCGGCCGACGGAGGCAAGTACGCGGTGAAGACCATCCTGCGCACCGAGGGCCAAGAGCGGTTCAGCCAGGCGTTCGAGTTGCCCTTCGCCTTCAGCGCCGACCGCGTCGAGAAGAGCCTCGCCTCGGCCTACGCGGCGCCCTGACCTGGAGGAGTCGGCCTTTGAAGATGATCGACGTCGGGGGCAAGGAGAAGACGCGCCGGGTCGCGGTCGCGCGCGGCTTCGTCGAGATGCAGGCCGAGACGCTCGAGCGCATCCGCGGCGGCCGGGTCGAGAAGGGCGATGTGCTCGCCGCCGCGCGCCTTGCCGGCATCATGGCGGCCAAGCGCACCCCCGACATCATCCCGCTGTGCCACCCGATCGGCCTGACCAGCGCCGAGGTCGAGCTGGCCCTCGAGGACGAGCCGAGCCGGGTGCGCATCGAGGCGCGCGTGGAGACGACCGAGCGCACTGGGGTCGAGATGGAGGCGCTCACCGCGGTCTGCGCCGCCGCGCTGACCGTCTACGACATGCTCAAGAGCGTCGACCGCGCGATGACCATCTCGACCGTCCAGCTCGAGCACAAGAGCGGCGGGCGTTCGGGGACCTGGAATCGCGCCTAGCGCGGGTCGAGCCCGCGCGGACGTCGGGCATCCGGCGTTCGCCGGGCAGGCTCATTTGCACGGGGACCAGCGTTGCCCGGCCGTGAGGAGCGCCTTGGCTCTCTCGCCGGTGAGATCGGGCCTCCTTGCCCTGCTCAATCCCGCGGCTTCCCCTCGCCGGCGGCGCCGCTGCGGGTCGCGTCTCGACCAAGCGCAGTGAGCGCGGACCTCAAGAGACCGCGGACGGATCGATCCGCAGGAAGCCGACCGCGTTCTCGAACATCACGCGGCGGATGAGCTGAGCGCTCAGGCCCCGCTCCGCGAGCATCGCCGCGGTGCGCGGCAGCGAGAGGATGTCGTGCGCGCCGTCGCCCGCGTCCGACGAGACGATGAGCGCCTCGCTGCCGAAGCTGTGGATCAGGCCGACGACCTCCTCGGCGCTCAGCCGCATCGGATTGACCGACAGGCCGGCGACGAAGCCGCACTCGCGGATGGTCTTGAGGGTCTGTGCGTTGGCGTTGTCGACGAGCACCGCGCCGGGCTCGATCTCGGACTCGCGCAGGAGGGCGAGCGCGCGGCGGGTCACGCGCAGCTTGTCGCGCTCGGGCGTGCGCACGACGACCGGCAGGTTGAGCTCCCCGGCGAGCTCGAGCTGGCGGCCGAAGACCTGCTCTTCGCGCGGGTCCGCCTTGTCGAGGCCGATCTCGCCGATGGCGACGAGCCGGCCGGCGGCGGCGAGGCGCGGGATGGCGGCGAGCACCTCTTCGAGCCCGTGCCAGGGGATGCGCGAGGGGTGGATGCCGAGCGCGGCGAAGGGCCGGATGCCGAGCCACTTGAGCCGGCGCGCCTGGGTGTGGATGAGCTCTTCAAAGTGAGCGACCAGGTCCTTGGCCGACGGGCAGACCGCATCGCGGGCGGGGACCAGCGCGGCCTTGACCCCGAAGTCGGCCATCGCCGCCAGGTCCTGGTCGGAGAGGCCGTCGGCGTGGAGGTGAGCGTCGAAGAGGGGGAAGGGCGCGGACACGGGGCCACCGTAGCATGTCGACTCGCGGACGCGGGAGCGCTCTTCGGATGACGGAGGATCGCGGGAACTCTCGGTTTTTCGGTTTGCGGGCCGGGAGCCGGACGCCCGCATTGCCGCACGGGCTGCGGCCGTGAAGATGTGTCGAAGAGGCCGTGGTGCGATAACCGGTCAGCCCGAGCGTAGGCCGAGCTTGCGAGGCCGAAGTCAGGGACCCTCGACTCCGCCTCCCTCGGTTCCTCGGGAGGCTACGCTCGGGGTGAGCGGGTGGTGGGGCGAAGAGGGAACAGCGGTCCGTCATTTGGAAGACGCTTGCCGCGGCCGTGAGGCGCCGATCGGCGGGCGTGAAGCGTCTTGCCGCGGGCGTGAAGCACCTTGCCGCGGCCGTGAGGCGCCGATCCGCGGTCGTGAGGCGCCTTGCCGTGGGCGTGAAGCGCCGATCCGCGGCCGTGAAGCATCTTGCCGCGGTCGTGAGGCATCCGGTCCCGGCCGGATGGCGCCTGGTCCCGGCCCGTGACGCGCCAAGGATAGCCGGGGGCACAACATCCGGGCGGGCGGCGGCGACCCTCCCGGACAAGCCTTGACCATCTCCCCGATTACCGCGCGTTGACGCCCAAAAGTGCGGCCCCTATCCTCCGCGCATGTCAAAAAACCTCGCTGCAATCGTGCTTTGCGCCGGCAAGGGCACGCGCATGAAGAGCGCGCGCGCCAAGGTGCTCCACCCCCTGCTCGGCCATCCCCTCTGCTACTACCCCCTGCGTCGCGCCGCCGAGACGGGCGCCGACCCGGTCGTCGCCGTCGTCGGCCACCAGGCCGAAGAGGCCCGCCAGCAGGTGACCGCACATCTGCCCGACACTCCGCTCGCCTTCGCGCTCCAGAAGGAGCAGCTCGGCACCGCGCACGCCGTGCTCTGCGCCCGCGACGCGCTCAAGGGCTTCGACGGCCAGATCTTCATCCTCTACGGCGACGTCCCGCTCGTGCGCACCGCGACGCTCAAGGCGCTCGTGCGGGCCAAGCGCGCGCGCAAGGCGCCGCTCGCCTTCATCACCACCGAGCAGGCCGACCCGACCGGCTACGGGCGCGTCGTTCGCGAGGGCGGCCAGGCGGTCGCCATCGTGGAGCACAAGGACTGCACCAAGGACCAGCTCGCCATCCGCGAGGTGAACGCGGGCCTCTACCTCGTCGACGCCTCCTTCCTCTGGAGCGCGCTCGGGCGGGTCGGCAGCAAGAACGCGCAGCACGAGCGCTACCTGACCGACCTCGTCGCCCTCGCCCACAAGGCCGGCAAGCCGGTCGCGACGGTGAGCGCGCCGGCCGAGGAGGTGGCCGGGGTCAACGACCGCGTCGAGCTCGCCCGCTCTGCGGCCCAGATGCGCCGGCGCATCAACGAGGCGCACATGAAGGCCGGGGTGAGCATCGAGGACCCGGAGACGACCTGGATCGAGGAGACGGTGCGCATCGGCCAGGACGCGACCATCTCGGCGGGCGCCCAGCTTACCGGCACGACGCGCCTCGGGCGCGAGGCGCGGGTCGGGGTCGGCTGCGTCATCGAGGACTCGACCGTGGCCGACGGGGCGCAGATCAAGCACTACAGCCTGCTCGAGGAGGCCAAGGTCGGCCGCGGGGCGATAGTCGGGCCCTTCGCGCGGCTGCGGCCCGGCACCGAGCTCGCCGAGAACGTCCACGTCGGCAATTTCGTCGAGACGAAGAAGGCGAAGATCGCCAAGGGCTCGAAGGCCAACCACCTCACCTACCTCGGCGACTGCGAGATCGGCGCGGGGGTCAACGTCGGCGCAGGCACCATCACCTGCAACTACGACGGCGTGAACAAGCACAAGACCACGCTGGGCGACGGGGTCTTCGTCGGCTCGGACAGCCAGTTCGTGGCGCCGGTCTCCGTCGGCAAGGGCGCGTACATCGGCGCCGGCAGCACCATCACCGACGACGTGCCGCCCCACAGCCTGGCCATCGCGCGCAGCCGGCAGGTGACCAAGAAGGACTACGTGCGCAAGCGCCGGGCGCGGGGCTGACAAGGTCTTGAGGCAAGGAGGGCCTTCGCGGTCGGAGCCGAGGTTTCGCCCCGGGAGGCGGTGTCACGGGACCGGAGGCTCGGTAGCCGGAGGCGCGTTCGACCCCGGGCGCATCCCCATGCGCCCCTACCGACGCGCGGTTCCAGGCGGCCGGCCGGATGCCCGAGTATTGCCGAGCCCGGCAGCGCCTTTTGTGACAGGCCCGTTGCCCGGCCCGACTGTTGAAAGCATCGAAATTGAGCTTGCAGGCGAGGGACGGTGGAGCATGTGCGGGAACCTGGCCAGGAGCGTGATCGAGTAGCGCTGCGGCGGTTCGCGCGCGGGGGAATCGATGGTGCGACTCTTCATCGCGGTGACGCTCGACGAGGCGGCACTCGAGGCCTGCGGACGCGAAACCCAGCGGCTCGAGGCCGCGCTCGGCAAGCTCGCCAAGGCGGTGCGCTTTCCGCGCCCCGAGGGGCTGCACTTCACCCTCAAGTTCCTCGGCTGGACGCCGGAAGAGCTGGTGCCCGCGCTCCACCAGGGGCTGACGCGAGCGGCCGCGCCCCTGACGCCGTTCGAGCTCGTGCTCGAGGGCTTGGAGGCTTTTCCTTCGGTGCGCCGACCGCGCGTCGTCTATCTGAACGTCTCGGAGGGCGGCGCGGAGCTGAGCCGGCTCGCCGAGCGGGTCGAGACGGAGATAGCGCCCTTGGGCTTTCCCACCGAGAAGCGCGGCTTCACCCCGCACGTTACCCTGGCGCGGGTGAAGGACCCGAAGCTCGCCTCGCGGGTGGGCGAGAGCGTCGCGGCCGTGCCGCCGCTGCGCGTCGCGAAGCTGCAGGTGGCAAAGGTCTCGCTGATGCGCAGCGAGCTGTCGCCGGGAGGTAGCCAGTACACCGAGCTCGAAGGCTTTCCGCTCGGCGGTTCCGCGCGCTGAGGTGCGGCTCGCCGCGGTGCTCACGACGGGCCCGGCCGGCCGCCGCGGCGGGTTCGAGCGTGGACGCGGCGCAGCGGTCGTTCTGGCTGGCTTTTGGCCCGCGGGTGTGCAAAGGTGCGCCCCCTTTGAACTGCCAGACGCATGGGGGATGAGTCGATGCCTGAGTGCCCACGCCTGCAGAGTTGTGCTTTCTTTGAGCTGCTGATGAAGGACCAGTCGAGCCTCGCGGGGCTGTTTCGGCAGCGCTACTGCCGCGCGAAATGCCACGAGTGCGCTCGCATGATCGTGGAGACTGCCGGGCTTCCGGTGCCCGAGGACCTCTTCCCGAATCAGGACCGGAAGGCCGCGGAGATCATCGGCGCCGCGGTAGCCCACGCCCGGTCGGCTTGAAGAAGGCCGGGGCTGAAGCGAGCTGAAGTCGACTGCACGCTTGCCTGCATCGGAGTCTCGTTCCGAAGGGCGCGGGGGAGCTGTGGGCGCGTTGGCTCGGGGCCATGGCGCGCGCGGGGTGGCGCTCGGAGGTTGGGGCATTCGCGCCGTGCCGACGCGCGTGTGATGCTGACACGAAGGTCGGCGATCCGGATCCGACTGGCACCCGAGTCGTGCGCGCGCTACTCGCTCGACTCGGGGGCCGTGCCTCCGTCGGGCTCGATGCCCGGAGCTGCGCTGTCGCCCTCTTGGGAGGCTCCCGCGTCTGCGGCGGGAGGAGGCTCGGGACGCGGCGGCTTCGGAGGCGCGCGCACGCCGCAGCCGAGCGAGGCGAACGCGCAGGCGGCGATGACCACCAGGGCGCGCATCAGTAGACGATGCCGAACCAGCCGCGCACCGTCTGCGCGGTCTGCGCCTCGTCGAGCGTGGCGCCGGAGTAGTTGTCGAGGCCCGACAGCGGGAAGAGCACCCCGTAGGCGACGCCGGCGAGGAAGCCGTCGCCGGAGGTGTACTGGGCTCCGATGTCGAGCTCGATGCCGAGGTCGGCGTTGCCGACAAGCTCGCCCGTCTCCGGGTCGATGCGCGACGAGGGGGTCGACGAGCCGTAGATGGCGCGCGAGTAGATGACGTTGCCCCAGAGGTCCAGGCCCTCGGTCAGCTCGTACTTGATGCCCGGCTTGACGTAGATGGCGTCGGTGACGCCCTCGAAGATCTCGCGCCAGAGGATAAGGTCGACGCGGTAGGCGCGGTTGAAGCGGAAGTTGGTGATCCGCGAGTCGCGCCCGAGGGTGCAGGCGTCGGTCAGGCACCACTGCGGGGCGTCGATGAGCCCGGCCTGGGGCACGACGTCGCGGCCCTGCTGGTTGCCCATGCCGGGCCCCTTGTCGCCGGAGGCAAAGCCGACCTCGAGGCCGATGTCGAGGCTGCTGAGCACGCCGTATTCGACCGTCGCCGCGCCGCCGTACTGGAGCACGGTGACCGACGGGTCCTGGGGGACCGCGGCGGGGTCGAGCGCGATGTTGCCGATGGTGCCGAAGATGCCGGCGATCTCCAGCTCGAGGCGCAGCTTGCTCGTCTGGTACTTGAACCACAGGTCGGGGATGTAGAACTGCGCGTCGCGCGCCAGGTAGCCGAAGCTCTGCTGCTGGCCGCCGTAGGGCGAAGGCTGGGAGTAGAAGCCCGCCGCGTCCGAGTTCTGGGTGCGGTACACGAAGTAGAGGCCGTAGTTGAGGATGTTCTGGCCCGCGCCCAGCTTGCGCTCGATTTCGAGGTCGGTGTCGCGCTTGGCGATGGCGATGCCGTAGTCGCGCGCGTCGTCGCGCTGGTCGAGATCGACCGGCTGGCCGAACAGCTCGGCCGACCTGATGCTGGTCGGCCCCTCAACGACGAAGTCGAGGAACGGCACGATGTAGTGACCGGCGATGGGCGTGGTCACGAACATGATCCGGTCGACCGTGTCGCCGTAGTCGCAGCCGCCGTAGTCGCTCTCGATGCAGTTGCCCGAGTGCGTCAGCACGCCCATGCCCCACTGGCTGCCCATGCGGCCGAACAGGAACTGGCCGACCGGAGTGACCACCTCGCCGTAGGCGCGGCGCACGACGATGGCGTCCTGGCGCCAGTTGAAGCCGAGCTCGGGCGGCACCTGCGCGGTGTTGGAGACCGAGATGGGCGCGTAGGCGTTGCGGCCGAAGGCCCCAAGCGGCGTCGAGCCGAGGATGAGGTTGTCGAAGACGTCGATCTGGGCGCGCAGCCGCACGTCCTCGCTGACGTTCAACGTCGGCTCGAGTCGCCAGCGCACGTTGGCGTCGGCCAGCGTCTTCGAGTCGCCCTCGAGCGCGGGCCGCGGGAACAGGGTGAAGCCGGCGGGGTCGGCGCCGCGGTCCAGGTCGAGCTTGTAGAAGAGCTCGGGGCGCATCCGGAAGTACCCGTCGAGCTCGAACAGCTCGAGCCTGCGCCGCTCCTCCTGGAACTGGAACTCCTCTTCGAGGACGCGGTTGGCCTGCTGGGTGGCGATCTGGGCGCGGATCTCTTCGCGGAGCTGCTCGCGCTGTTCGTCGAGCGCCTCGCGCACGTCCTCGAGCACCTCGCGCTTGAGCTGCTCGCGCTGAACACGGTCCTCGACAGGCGGGGGCATAGCCTGGCCGGGCGCGGCCTGCTGCTCGGAGGGCGTGGCCTGCGGATCGGGAGCTGCCTGTTGATCGGCCGGCGCAGTCTGAGCGGGCGGCGTGGCCGGCTGCGAAGGCGTGCTGGGCTGGCTGGCGCCCTGCGCGAAGGCGGCTGGGGCGGCGAGAAGCAGGCAGACGGTGAGGAAACGGGTCACGGTTCGCTCCTTACCTGTAGGGATTCGCGAGCGCTTTCCCATACTTGGGGCTCGGTCGCTTACCATGCGCCCAAGGGATCATCAAGCGTCACGGCGGCCCTCGAAGGCTTCGAGAGCCTCTGGAGCGGTCCATGAAAGGCCCCGCGGGAGCCTTGGCACTTTGCCCAAGCCGTTCGCGTGCCGCTCTGTGGGAGAGCCACGCTCTCCGTCCAGCCGGAGCGCCGACCTAGAGGACGCGAGAAAACTCGTCGACTGGGATTCGCCACACGGGCGCGCCGCAGTAACGAGGGCCCTCCGGACAGAGCGGGCGGATCTCGGCGAGGTCGCGAAGCTGGCAGGGCGGCATCAGGTGCGCCCCGATGCGCGGGTGCACCGCGCGCACCTGCTCGACCTCCTCCTTGGACGCACGCCAGATCTCCTCTTGCGCGGTGTAGCAGAGCCGGGTCGTCCACTTGTGGTGCAGGTGCATCAGGTCGCCCGACTCCTCGAAGCGCACCGGGAAGGCGTTCGGCAACAGGTACAGGGCGTCTTCGTGCGAGGCTCCCGCCGCGAGCAGTCGGTCGATGTCGGCGAAGACCCGGCCCATCTCCTCCATGAAGAGGTCGCGGGCGGCCGGGTTGCGGGCGATCAGCTCGGGCACGACCACGTCCGGCTCGCCACCGGCGTACTGCGCGTGGAGCACCGGGCGCGAGCCGGGGACCATGCGGTGACGCTGATCCTGCGAGTCGGCGGTGTGCGACAGCTTCTTGCGGAAGCTGTAGTGCGGGTGCGCGAGCACCCGGGTCAACTTGGAGAGCGTGGAGAGCTTGAGCGGCTCGGCCAGGAGCGGATTGAGGGCGGGCGAGAGGACCGTGAGGATCGCGTCGTCGTCGGAGAGCCTCTCCTGCGTCAGCCCGAGCACCGAGCGCACCGCCTGGGCGAGCCCTGCTTCGGCGTTGATCTTGTAGTCGACCAGCTTGGAGGTGCGCCCGCACAGCGACGCGTCGAATTCGCGGACGAACGCGCGGGTCTCGGGGCTGCCGGCGCGCACCCGGTGCTCTGCGAGCACCCGGGCCTCGAGCGTCTCTTCGAGCCGGATCGGGTCCTCCATCTCGTGCAGGAAGAGCGGGTCGTGGGCATTGACCTCCTCGATCATCTGGTCGATGACCAGCACGGCCTCGTGCGGGACGTCGTGGGCCTGGGCGAGCCGGTGGTAGCGGTGAAGGGTGAGCCCGCTGACCGTGTGGTAGAGGTGCGTGAAGGTCGCGACGGGCAGGGCGTAGCGGGCCGCCTCCTGGGCCTTCTTCTTGACCGCCCCCGCCCAGCGATGCTCGTCGCGCTGGCGGGCCGGGAAGAGGGCGTAGTACTCGCGCGCGGCGGTCTCGGTGAGCAGCTCGATGAGCCGCTGGTAGCAGGCCATCATCCGGTGGGCGGTCGCGCGGTAGAGCCGCTCCTCGGCCGGCGCCAATCTGGGGACGAGGAGGCTGCCCGGGCCGACCTCGACGTAGCGCTGGCTCACCTGCTCGCTGTTGTAGAACGGATGCGCGTGCAGCAGCGACCAGACGAGCTGGCGCGAGACGTTCTCGAGCGTGAACTGGAAGGTCGAGTGCTGGAGGATGGTGTGGTGCCCCGCCTCGTAGGTCTCGCGGGCGATCCGGTCGCGCACTCGCCGCGACTGCTCGCTCTCCGACACCTCCGCCGCATCGACGATGCGCGGGCTGTAGCAGGTGCGCGCGGTCGCCACCGCGTTGTCGAACGGGTCGCGAAAGGCGTTGACCAGCTTGACCTTCGGCGCCGGCGAAACGAACACCTCAGCGAGTTGCTCGGCGATCTGCATCGCGCTCCCCTCGAGTTGTCAGCAAGTAGAGCTCTCCGTCGACAGCGACGCTCTGTTCGCGTCGCAGCTTGTCGAGGCAGGCGAAGGTGCTTCGCTCTGCGAACGGGAGCAACCCCTCGGCGATCTTGTCGTAGGCGGCCCGGGTGACGGCCGCGAGCGTCGCCGGCCCCTCTGCGAGCGCCGCGAGGACCCGCCCTTCGCGCCGGGCGCGGTGGCGAAGCTGCTCTTCGATTTTGGTCTTGCCGCCGACGACGAAATCGCCGTGAGCCGGGAAGAGCGCCGCGGGGTCCAAGGCAGCCAGCCGCTCGAGCGAGGCGAGGTAGTCGGCCAGGTCGCCCTCGGGAGGGTCGATAAAGACGCTCGACAGGCTCGAGACCAGATCCCCGCAGAGCAGCGCGCGGGTGCGGGGCTCGAACAGGCACACGTGGTCGCGGGCGTGCCCCGGGGTGTGAAGGACCAGAAGCTCCATCGCGAGCTCGCCGGAAAGCCGGAGCACGTCCCCGTCGGCGAGGCGGCGGTCGATGGCGCCGAGGTGCCGGACCGCTTGCGGATGCGCCCACACCGGAAGGCCAAGGGCCTGCTTGAGCGCGGCCACCCCGCCCAAGTGATCGGGGTGATGGTGGGTGACGACGATGGCGACCGGGCGCCGGCCCTCGGCTTCGAGCGCCCGCAAAAAGCGCAAGAGCCGCTCCTGCTCGGCCGGGTCATCGGCCCCGGGGTCGACGACGAGCATCTGCCCGGTCCCGACGAGGAAGCAGGCGGTGTGCGCCGCGGGCGGCAGAGTGCAGGTCGCCAGCGGGAAGGTGAGGATGCCGCGCTGCAGCTCGATGCGCTCGCAGATGTGGTCGGTGACATGCGCGGGGTGGCGCAGGCGCTCGAGCAGCTCGACCTGCGACTCTGAGGCGGAGAAGGCCCGCAGCGCGTTGAGGATGGGCGGATGGAGGTAGGCCAGACCGTCCGACCAGCGCGCGAGAGCCTCCCCGGGGCTCACCCAGGCTCCCGCGGCGAGCTCGCCCTCCCACACCGTGGCCTCTTGGCCGGCTGGCAGCGCGCAGAGAAAAAAGCGCGTGTCGAAGCGAATGGGCAGAGAGCCGGGCGTCAGCCAACGGCCCGCGGGCGCGAAGTCGCTCGCGTCGAGACGGCCGGCCAAATCTGCCAAGACCTGGGCGAAGCCGCGCTCGTTTTTGAGCAGCGCGCCGCGCAGGCCGGCCAGGGCCTTCGCGTCGGGAGGCTGGGGCAGGCGCGCGAGCAGAACCCCCGTCTCCTCGAACAGCTCGCGCGCCGCGGCCACGATGGCCGCCGCCGCTTCGCCGCTCGCCCCCTCGACCGGCACCGTCCGGTCGCTCGGGTCCACCGCTCCGCCCGGAAAGGCGAAGCAGCCTGCCGAGAAGCGAAGGTGCTGGCCGCGGCGCACCCAGAACAGCTCCACGCCGGAGCCTCGGCTGCGCGAGAGGATGACCGCGGAGGCGTCGCGAGGCCGGGCAGGCTCGCCGCCGCGGAAGGCTGGGGACATCGCTCCTCCGTCCGATGGGGAGCGTCTCTTTAGGCCCCTCGCCTCTTGGGGTCAAGCAGGCCCGGAGAGGGCGAGCGGACGCTCCGCTCCTCGCCCGGTCCGCTTTGGCGGAGCGCATCGGCGAAGGTGGCGCGACCTATCGAAGCCTCGGGCCCGAAGGCCTCCTCACGAGGTCTTCTTGATGACGAAGGAGACGAGCCTTCCGTCGCCGACGACCAGGTAGAGCCGGTTGCCGTCGACTATCGGATCCGCCTCGATCTTCGACTGCGTCGGGAAGCTCCAGAAGGGTTTGCCGGTCGCGCGGTCGAGCGCGTAGAGCGTGCCGTCGCCGGGGCCGGCGCCGACGAAGACGAGGTTCTGATAGAGCGCCGCGGCGGCGACGATGCGGCCGTTCGTCTTGAACCTCCAGCGCTCGGTGCCGTTGGCCGCGTCGATGGCGTAGAAGGTCGTGTCCACCCCGCCCACGTAGACGACGCCGTCGGCGAGCCGCGGGGAGGCGTTGACCTCGTCGCCGGTCGCGAGCTTCCACCTTGGCTGCCGGGTCGCGAGGTCGAGCGCGTAGACGTGCTTGTCATTGCTGCCGAAGTAGAGAACGCCCTTGTCGTGGACCGCGCCGGAGGTGATGCCCCCGCCGGTCTGGAAGCGCCACTGGAAGGCGCCGGTCTCCGCGTCGAGGGCGTAGAGGTGGCCGTCGAGGTTGCCGAGGTAGAGCGTCCCGTCGACGATCAAGGGCGAAGCGTAGGAGAACTCGCCCGGCTCGATGGCAGGCGGGGGCGGCTCGACGACCGCGAGCATGGGCTGCGGGGCCGCGCCGTCGGCGGTGCCGGGCGCCGGTTCTTGCGCGGCGGCCTCTTGACCTTCGGTCGCTGCCGCCTGAACTGGCGCGGGGGCGGGCGGTGTCGGCAGCGGCGGGAAGCGCCAGGCGAGTTTCCCGGTCTTGGCGGTGAGCCCGTAGAGCTTCTTGTCGTAGCTGCCGAAGATGACCTTGTCCTTGAAGAGGATCGGGTCGCCCTTGAGGCGGTCGCGCGCGGTGAACTTCCAGACCTCGCGCCCGGTCGTCTGGTTCACCGCGTAGAAGATGTTGTTGACGCTGCCGAAGAGGACGAGGCCTTCGTAGCCGACCGGCGTGCCGATGACGTCGCGGTGCGCGGCGAAGCTCCAGTGGCTGTTGCCCGCACGATCGATCGCGTGGAGGTAGCCGCTCTCGTTGCCGAAGAAGAGCAGGTCTCCGACGAGCGCAGGGGTGCACTGGCTGCCGCCCTCGGTGGCGTAGACCCATTCCTGTGCAATGGGCTTGCTGCAAGCGGTGGCGAGGAGAAGAGACCCGATGACGAGCCGTCGCATTGCTGCCCCCTTTTCGAATTTGGGTTTGTCGAGAGTATAGCACCCTGGCCGCGACAGCCTGCGCTCGGGCCGGGTCGGGCTGGGCCGGCGATGGCACCAGCAGTTTGCGTTTTGCTAGAAGCCTCGTATGCCCAAGCTCCTCCGCCCCTTGCTCCTCGTCCTCGCCGGTGCAGCCCTCTTCCAGATCGGGATGGGGCTTGGCGATGCGCTCGCCAAGGCCTTCGGGATCGGCGTCCCCGCTCTCCCGGCCGGAGTTACCGCCGAGAAGCTGATGCTCTGGATGATGCTGTCGGTGCTGCTGTTGGCGGCCGCCTTGGCGCCGCTCGCCGCGGGTCTGCGCGCGTCCTGGGCCTTTCGCGCCGCGGCCCTCGCGCTCTTCGTCTACGCGGCCACCTTCGTCAACAACGCCCTCGAGGCCCGCATCTTCATGACCAGCGGCGTCGCCGCCGACGCGGGGGTCGCCTTCACCCTCGTCGTCTACCTGCCGGCGAGCGCGCTGCTGGCGATTCCGCTCGCGTTCCTGGGCAGGAGTGAAGACGGGGATCGCCTGGGAGCGCGGGCCGCGCTCCTCGTCGCCCGCGGCGCTCGTTCCCTCGGCGTTCGCCTGGCGGGCGCCTGGGCGGCTTTCCCGGCGATCTACCTCGTGTGCGGGCTCGCCGTGCAGCCGTTCATCGAGCGCTGGTACCGCGAAGGGCTCCTCGAGATGAAGCAGCCGGGGTGGAGCGAGATCCTCCCGACCCTCGCCGCCCGCAGCCTCGTGTTCCTGGTCGCCTGCGGGCCCGTGATCGCCCTGTCCACGGGCGGGCGCCGCCGCTTCTGGGCCGGGCTCGGCCCCGCGCTGTTCGTCGCGGTCGGAGGCTTCCACATGCTGCAGGCCTACTGGTTGCCCGCGGCGCTGAGAGGCCCGCACCTTCTCGAGCTTCTCGTCAGCATGCTCGCCTACGCGGCGGTACTCGCCTTGCTCTTCGGGCCCTCGCCGACCGCGGCCTCTACCGAGGGTTCCGCGCCCGCGGCTTGAGGCGGAGTGGCGGGCTGCGCCGAGGCAAGCTCATGCTTTGGGGCTCGTCCCGCCGTGCGGGGCGCCGCGCCCTTGAACCGGGCGCCCTCGCGCGTCGAGGAGAGCGACGGGTCGAGCAGGTGCGAGGGCACGACGTTCTGGAGCGCGTTGAGCAGGTTGCCCGGTACCGCCGGGTGCTCCTTGGCCAGGTCCGCGATCAGTTGCTTGACCCGCGCCCGCTGCAGGTTCTCGCCCTCGGCACACGGGCTCGCAGGCAGCACCGGGAGCCGCTGCTCGAGGGCATAGGCGCGGATCCGCTCCTCGCTCGAGTAGATGAGCGGCCGGATCACCGTGTTGCGCCCGTCGTCCGCGACCAGCTTCGCGGGCATCGACTTGAGCGAGCCGGAGAAGAGCGCCGAGAGCAGCAGGGTCTCGATCAGGTCGTCGCGGTGGTGGCCGAGCGCCATCTTGTTGCAGCGCAGCTCGACCGCCGTGTTGTAGAGGATGCCGCGCCGCAGCCGCGAGCAGACCGAGCAGTAGGTCTTTCCCGGCGGCGTCAGCCGCTTGGCGATGGAGAAGGTGTCCTCGCGCAGCATGTGGTGCTCGACCCCCAGGCCCGCGAGGTAGGCGCGCACCGGCTCGGGGTCGAACCCCGGCGCGCCCTGGTCGAGGTTGACCGCGACGAGCTCGAAGCGCACCGGCGCGCGCCGCCGCAGCTTCTCCAGCAGGTGCAGGAGCGTCAGCGAGTCCTTGCCGCCCGAGACCCCGACGAGGATCCGGTCGCCTTCGGCTATCAGCTCGTACGCCTCGATCGCCCGCCCCACCTCGTTCAGCAGGCGCCCCTCGAGTCGGCTCATCCACAGCTCCTATTCGCGCAGCAGGACGGTGTCGCTCGCGGCGGCGCGCTCGAAGTCCAGGACACGGCAGCTCTCGTCTATCGAGACCGCGTGCTGCGAGCGCACGACCACCTCGCCCGCGCGGCAGGCGGTGATCTGCGCCTCGTAGTGGACCGGACAGCGCTGGCCGCCCGCGGTGAGCGCTTCGGCGACGACCTTGCCCACGAAGCCCTCGGGCGTGCGCGCCAGCTCAAGGCGAGGCGCCGGGCCCGATCCCGCGTCGGTGGCCTGCAGCGTCGCGCGCAGGCTCTCGCCGTCGTCATCGATCAGATAGCGAAAGCTCGCATCGGCCTGGGCGCGGTAGCGACCCGAGAGGTTGATCGCGCAGCCCTCGGGGATTCGCACCGGCTCGGGGGCGACGGCAGCGACCACAGCGTCGCCTGCTGGCTCAATCGGCCCGCGATCGGGCTCGGGGGTGCGCCGCTCACAGGCGCCCGCCAGCAGCAGCAGCACGGCCAGGCTGAAGAGGCGTCGAGAACACTCTCTTCGTCTCCATCCGGTTCCGCTCACTCTGGGCCTGGCTCCCGAGGCGCGAGCGGCGGGAGCGGAGTCGAAGGACCCCTCGACTTCGCTCGAGGTGATCCGGAGGGGGCGGGCCGAGCTCGAGGAGATCTCGCGACACCTTCTGAGCGTGCAGCAAATCCGGGACATGAGTGGTGGCTCTCCATTCCGAGCCGCTCAGGACAGGGCGAGCTCGAAGAGCATCACCCCATCGGCGGTTTCGCCGTGCCAGAACCCGAGCGACGACCAGAACTCCATCGCGGCAGTCTCGCCCTGCAGGACCCCCAGCCTGACGTGACCGAGCCCCGCCTGGCGAAGGTGGGACAACAGCGCGCGCGCGACCCTTGTGCCCAGGCCCTTCGAGCGAAGGCGCTGGGCAAGCGCGAGCAGCACGATGGTCGCTTCGCCGGGGGCCGGAGTATCGACCGCGACCTCGAGCAGGCCCGCGGCTTCGCCGGACAGCCCCGTAAGAACGTACAAATGCACCCGCTCGTCGGCGACGGCGTTGGCGAGCCTGTCGGAGGCGAGCCGCTCGGCCGGAGTCGCGCCGTGCGCCCGGTGGAAGTAGTCGGGCGCCTCGCGCACGCAGTGGACGATGGTGTCGAACGAGCCCTCGTCGGCCGGGACGCCGACGAGGGCATCGAGGTCGAGGTGGCTTTCGAGGCGCCGTCTCACTGGTTTCGCAGGTCGTCGTCGTCCACCGTCCCAGCGCTGCCG
This sequence comes from Myxococcales bacterium UBA5297, assembly GCA_002408385.1. Taxonomy (GTDB): domain Bacteria; phylum Myxococcota; class Myxococcia; order Myxococcales; family UBA5297; genus UBA10939. The sequence goes on along the minus strand of DHSB01000179.1, from coordinate 96,942 downwards.
GGCGAGAGGATCAGGTAGAGGTCGCTGACGCGACCGACCCCGCCGACATCGAGCGCGGTCGCCTTGATGGTGAACGGCTGGTCGGCCGGCAGCAGGCTCGACAGCTCGACCTCGCCCGGCTCAAAGGAGAACTTCATGCGGCCGACCGTGTCGATGAGCTCCGAGCCGAGCGTGGCGCCCTGCTGGTAGCCGATGGCGACGCGCTTCTGGATCTCGCCCTTCTCGTCGCCAATCTCCAGAAGGACGAAGTTGTCGACCTCCCAGCCTCGAGTGCCCGCCTCGTCGCCGAAGAGCTGAGCGCGCGCCCCCTGGCGAGAGAGAGGACCTATCTGGCCGGCCGCCACCACGACCGGCGTCGGCGCGCCCGTCTCGCTCTGCACGAAGAGGTCTTCGCGCTTCTCGGAGCGGCTCGCGGACTCGGCCTCTTCCACGGTCGAGAGCAGCTTGAAGGCCTTGGGCGGGCCGGCGTAGCTCGGGCGTGCGGCGTCCTGTTGCTTCGGGCAGGCCGCGAGGGCGAGGGCGAGGGCGAGGGCGAGGGCGAGGGCGGTGAGCGGCGCGCGGTTCATGACGACTCCTGGAGGTTGGTCGTGTCGCCAGGCAGGCGAGCATCCTGTCGTTCGCAGAAGGCTCGCTGCCTCGCGAGCCGAGGGCTGTCTGCAGGTTCGTACCGAGTTTGGTCCTACGGCTTCCGCAAGGTCCGCGCCTCGTCGGGCGTGGCTGCCGCGGCTTGTCCGGCTCCCTGCTCGTCGACGGGGCCGGCGCGCCTTGGGCATCTGATCGCGCCGACCTACTAGCTGCCCGGGTCGAGCCGGTCAAGCCGAGGCCGCCCGCTCCTGGTCGGTGGACGAGGAAGGATCGTAGCATCGAGCCCTCGTCCGCTCTCGAGGTGACCTCCATGCCTTCGCCGACCGTCGCCGCCCTCCTTCTTTGCCTGGCCGCGGCGCCCGCGACCCCCTCCGCTCCCGGCGAGGGGCCGGCGCCCGATCCCGAGATCGAGGTCCTGGCGGCCAGCCTTCTGCCGGGGCAGCGCGCCGCGGTCGAGAAGGCCGTCGGCGGCCTGCAGGCGCTGCCTCGCTACCGGCTCGATCTGGCGCTCGACACCGAGGGGCACCGGCTCAGCGGGCGCGTCCAGGTCGTGCTGTCGCCCGCGCAGGCCACCGAGGAGGTCTTCTTTCGCATCCCGGCCAACGCGCCTTTCCTCGACTCGGGCGCCGGCCCGGCGGTGACCGTCGGCAAGGTGAGCTGCGATGGGAACCCGGCCGAGGCGAGCGCCCTGGGCAACGGCACCTTGCGGGTCGATCTCCAGCCGCCGCTCGCCGCCGGAGCGCGGGCCGTCGTCGAGCTCGAGCTCGAGGCCCGCATCCCCGACCTCTCCAACCAAGGCCTGCGCTCGGACGCGCAGCTCATGCAGCAGGCCTTCGCGTTCATGGCCGGCGCCGCGGCCATGGACGAGCGCACCGACCATGGCGTCTTCGGCCACGCGGGCACGGCCTACAACCTCGCCGGCTTCTTCCCCGAGCTCGTCCGCTACGAGGCCGGGACCCCCGAGGTCGCCACCGAGCCGGGCCGGGGCGAGCCGGGCTGGGGCCCGCTGGCCAACTACACCGTCTCCATCGTCGCCGCGCCCGACTTCCAGATCGCCGGCACGGGCACCGAGATCGGCCAGACGCCGGAGAAGGACGGACGGCGGCGCAGCACGCGGGTCGCCGCCGCGGTGCGGGGCTTTGCGCTCTTCGCGGGCCAGGGGTTCAAGGAGCAGAGGGCGACCGCCGGCAAGGTGCGCATCCGCGTCCTCGCGCCCGAAGGGCAGGGCGAGCAGCCGCGCAAGCTGCTCGACGTGGCCAAGCGGTCGGTCCAGCACTTCTCCGAGCGGTTCGGGCCCTACCCCTGGGCAGACCTCGAGCTGGCCTCCGCGCCGTTGCACGGCGGGGTCGAGGGCCTGGCGTATCCGGGTTTGGTCTTCGCCTCGACGATGCTCACCGATCCCGGGCTCGCCACCTCGATGGCGATGTTCGTCCCCGATCCGCGCAAGGTGAACGACGGGGTGCTCGAGATGGTCATTGCCCACCAGGTCGCGCACCAATGGTGGCGCGGGGTCGTCGGCTCCAACAGCCGCGAGCGGCCGGTGCTCGACGAGCCGCTGGCGACCTACAGCGCCCTCCTCTACATCGAGATGCGCCGGGGGAAGAAGGCTGCCAACGAGCTGCTGCGCAGCCAGGTGCGCGACGCCTACAACCTCTACCGGATGCTCGGCGGGCGTGACGCGAGCGTCGACCGGCCCATCGGCGACTTCGGCGGGCGCGCCGAGATCGTCGGCCTGCTCAACGGCAAGGGCGCGCTCTACTACGACCGGCTGCGAAAGCTCGCGGGCGACAAGCTCTTCTTCGTCGCGCTGCGCCGCCACTACAAGGACAACTTCTTCGGCGAGATCTCGTCCGACGGCGTCCTGCTCGCCACGGCCGCGGTGGCGCCGGCAAAGGCCCAGGCCGCCCTCGAGCTGTACGAGCGCTACATGCGCCAGCTCCACGGCGACGAGGACGTGGGCGGGCCGCGCAACTTCGCCGACGCCCTCCAGCAGTCCGGCATGCAGGTCGACCCGGCGACCAAGGCGCTGCTCGAACAGCTCGGAGCCGCCTTTGGCGGCGCGATGCCCGTCGCGCCTGCTGCGCCAGCGCCGGCAAAGCCGCCCCCCGGGGGCACCGGGCCGTAGCTGGCTCGAGAACGGAGGGCACGGCCTTCGTGCCGGCTTGAGCAGGAGCCCGATTTCAGGCCGGGCGCATCGCCATGCGCCCCCAAGCGCGCCGAGCGGCCGCGCGACGCCGCGAATACCAACACCGGGGCCTGCCGGGCCGGGCGCATTGCCGTGCGCCCCTACCAACCCAAACTCCTAACTCTCCCGCCACTCCTCGCCGCAGTCCGCGACGAACACCAGGACCACGCCGCTCGCGCCTCCGCCGTTGCCGCCCGGCGTGCTCATCCGCACGAGCCATCCGCCGGGCACCCGGGCGCGCTCGATTCTCGAGCCGTCGGCGACGCTGGCGCCGGTCTCCGTCTTGGTCTCCGACCGAATGCGTTCCCACTGAAGGACTGGCATGGGGCTGAGCTCTCGTCTCCGCAGACCCGCCGACCCGTCTCCACCGCAACGATGGCGACAGTTCTGGCCGCTGCATGGGGAGCGCTCGGGACGCGGGCTCTTCCCCGCATCTGCGAGCGCCGGGACGTCTCAGCGGAGGGCTCGCCCCAGGCCGTAGAGCGCGTTGCGCACGACGCGCGTGCTCCAGGAGAACGCCGAGCACGGCGAGCCGGAGCTCGTCAGCTCCCGCGAGTGCTCGAGATCGGCGAGGAAGCTGCGCTCGAGCGCGGCGCCGAGATCGGGCGAGGCCGAGACTATCGAGCCTTCGGCCAGCGTGTTGAGCGACTGCGGATCGAGGTTGAGCGAGCCGACTATCGAGAGCCAGCCGTCGGCGACGAACGCCTTGGCGTGCATCATCGAGGGCTGGTACTCCCAGAGCCGCACCCCGCGTTCGAGCAGGTCCGGGTAGCTCGAGCGCTGGACGACCCGGACCAGCGGCAGGTCGTGGAACGGCCCGGGCACGAGGATGCGCACGTCGGCGCCCGCGGCGACCCGGGCCCCGAGCGCCGCGACGAGGCGGTCGTCGGGGACGAAGTAGCCGCTCGCCATCCACAGCCGGCGCCTCGCCGCAGCGATGAAGGCGTGGGCGAGCCTCTCGCCGGCCGCCTCGCGGCGCCCGTCGCTGGGGACGAAGGCGGCGAGGATTCCCTGCCGCGCCGCCGGCCCGGCGGCGAAGTCGCGCGGCGACAGCCAGGCGCCGCCCGCGGTGATCCAGGTGTGCTCGAAGGCCATCTGCATCTGCGCGACGGCCGGGCCGCGCACGCCGATGTTGGTGTCGCGCCAGGCTCGGGCGCTGCGCCCGTCGCCGAGCCACCTGTCCGAGATGCACCAGCCGCCGGTCAGCGCCACCTCGCCGTCGACGACGAGCAGCTTGCGGTGGTTGCGCATCGTCAGCGTGCGCAGCGAAGGCCAGATCAACGGGTGGAACAGCCGCGCCTGGCAGCCGCCGGCCTTCAGGCGCGCGAGCAGCGCGGGCTTGAAGCGCCCGCGGCTGCCCACCGAGTCGATGAGGACGCGGCAGACCACGCCGGCGCGCGCGCGCTCGGACAGGGCCGCCAGCACGCGGTCGGAGGCCTCGCCCGGGCGCCAGATGTACTGGGCGAGGTGCACGGTCGAGCGGGCCTGCGCGATGAGCCGCTCCATCTCGTCGAAGACGCGCCCGTTCTCGATGAGCTCGAGCTCGTGACCCGGCTCGAGCCCGACGCCGACCTCGGCGCGCAGCCGCGACGAGAAGTCGCGGGCCGCGTCGGACAGCTCCCGACTGGGCCCCGCCGCTGGCGTCGCTTCCCGATGGCCCTCTTCGCCGAACATCGCGGGGCGCTACTCCTCGCCGGCTGGTCGAGCAGCGAGCGGGCGCTGCGCCCGTTGCTTGGAACTGCGACCTGGAGAACGCGAGGCCGCGCTCGCGAGTCGCATCGAACCCCCCTGCTGCCAAGCTAGGGACAGCCTGGGGCATTGCCGCCTGCCCTCCAGGCATCGATGCGCAGCATCGCGGGGCCGCCGAGCGGTCGAGATCCGTCGGGAAACCCTCGGCGGCGTATCCCGTGGAGGCGGATCAACGCCGCCGTCTCGGCGGCCCGCGTGGCGGGCATGAATAGGAGGGGCCCTTCGACCTCGCTCCCGGGCTCGCGCGTCGGCAGCTACGCTCGAGGGCGAGCGGAACCGGAGGGGGTCGAAGAAGGATTGCTCGGCGCATCTTCGGCCCCCGGTGGCACCCGCCGCGCCGCGTCCCGAGCTTTGGGGGAGACGACGGAGGGAAGGGAGGAGCCGATGATGCGGCGAATCCTGTTCGTTTGCGCGGCGGCGATGGCGGCGCTGCTCGCCTGCCCGGCCGCGGCCCAGGACGAAGAGCCCGAGGTCATCTTCTCGCTGCGAGGCGGGCTCGGCGGGCTGACCGGCGACTTTGCGCCGCTCACCTCACCGGGCTTCGAGTGGGGCGCGCAGGCGGTCGCGCTGCCGGCAGGGCTGCTGGCCGCCGAGGCGAACTACGAAGGCTCGAGCAACGGGCTGCAGGGCCTCGACGGCTCGGTCGTCCGCAATGGTCTCCAGGCGCTCGGACGCCTCTACACCACTCCGAACCGCGAGGCCGCGCCGCGGCCGTACCTGGCCGGCGGAATCGGGCTCGGGTTCTACCGGCCGACGCGCGAGGCGAGCCTCTACATCGACGACGACACCGTGGTCGAGCTGCCCCTGGCCGCAGGGCTCGAGTGGAACCAGGGCGTCTTCGTGGGCGGGGTCCGCGCGACCTTCACCCCGCTGTTCTTCGAGTCGTTCGCCGACGATCTCGCCCCGGGGGCGCAAGGCGGCTACTTCGCTGTCTCGGGTTCGGTCGGGGCCAGCTTCTGAGCCGGGGCAGGGCCCGCGCCTCCATCCCCGAACTTGTCGAAGGGGCAGGCATGGCGAGCGGTTCAGGGTGAACGGAGGCGAGGGGCGCCTCCGCTCACCCCGAGCTCGTCGAGGGGACTTCGACTCGATTCCGCGCAGCCTCGCGCGGTTTCTAAGCCGCGTAACCGCGCACCCTTAGTCCCCGCACATCGTCGAAGAATCGCATTGCGCGGGGCTGCAGTAGTAGACGGGGTCTGTCCAGACGTAGACGGTCTGGCAGTCCTGGCCCGCCGCGCAGGCGCCGGCATCACAATTCGGCTTCAGCGGCATGCACAGCTCCGAGTTGTGACAGGTCCTATGGCAGGGGCCGCTCTGGCATCCCGACCCCTCGACACAGTCGAAATCCGACCGGCACGTGCTGAAAGTGGCGCATTCGATGCCGCACGAGGCCCCGCAATCGATGCCCGACTCGGTGCCGTCCCTGACCCCGTTGTTGTTGCAAGCGATGGCGACGCATTTGTCATCGCTGCAGGTGTATCCGTCGACGCAAGTTTGAACGCCGAGCCCGTTGCCCAAATCCGCGCACTTCTCGCCGGGTTGCCCGAGCGGCTCACATGCCTCATGGCAATAGTGCGCCGAGTCACAGGCGCCCGGAGAGCACGTCTCTGGTACTGTTTTGCAGATCGTTTTGTGGTTGCAGAACGGGTAGCAATTATAGGCTTCTTCGCAGACCATACCGGCTTGGCAATCGCTCGCCGTTTCGCAGAGCCGATCGGCATTGCAGCGTTCACAGGTGCTTCCGCCGCAGTCGACGTCGGTCTCCTCGCTGTCCTTTTCTCCGTTCGTGCAGGGGTCTTCTGAGACACAGGGGGCACATTTCCCACCACAATCGACGCCGGTCTCGTCCCCGTCCTTCTTCCCGTTCTCGCAGTTGGCTTCTTCAAGACCCGGCGAGGGCTCGGATTCGCAAGCGAGGAGTGCACCGCAAAGGATGGCTGCAAAGAGGAGTGGGTTTCGTTTCATGAGGGTCTTCCGTCGGATTGTGCTCGCTCCCGGCCGACTCGGGCACCGACGACACGATACCTTGAAAACACGGACCGACCCCATCGGGCACTGCGCAACGGCGGTGCTCTTGTTCCTCGAATAGGCCGCCTCGGGCCGAGACGGTGCCGTCGCGGAGCGCTCGAAACCGCTCACGCTAATGGCGATTCTCTGTTCATACCGCCAGAGGTGGAGTTGTCGGTTCCGACACGCTTCAAGGCATGGATGCCCCGCAGCTTCGGTGCAGCAATCCAGAAGAAACTTGCCTGTTCAGACCTTTGGGCCTCAGCCTGGCAAGACCAGGCCGATACCCAGGCTGGAACGGGCGGCGGCTGTCCGGGCCCTACGGCTCGCCGCGCTTCTTGCCGCTCGGTGAGAGCCGCGACGGATGGCCTTCCTTGATGCGCTCGTACTCGGCCTCTTCGCGCGGCAGGGCAGCGCGCCGGCCCTCGGGCGGAAGCACCGACTCGGCCTCGTCGCCGAGCGGCGGGCGGGTCATGTGGCCATGGCCCGGCGGCTGGTGGTGGCTCGTCGAGCGGCCTTCCGGATGCTCCTCTCCGATGACCCCGCGGCTCTTCTTCTCGCCGTGCCGGGTCTCGCCCATCTGCTCGAGGTCCGGCTCGATGTCGCTCTCCTTGATGGTGACTGTCTTGCCCTCGGCCTTGGCGGCCTTGGTGCGCTCCTCGAGGCTCTTCTCGGGCATGGCCTTCCTCCTCGACTGAGGTAGACACCGCGGCCGGGCCCCGTCCACGGCCCGACGTGGTCGGGCAGGCAGGCGCCGCCGTGCATCCGACCGTTGACGCTGCCGGGTCGGCCGTGCGATCTCCCTCGGCCCATGAGCGAGCAAGGCTATCCAGTGACGGTTGAGGTGCGGCGCCCCGACGGCAGCGTCGAGCAGGTGCGCGTGGGGACCGCGATCAAGAGCGGCGACGGCTTCGTCCTGAGGATGGGCGAGCTGCAGATCGGCGCTTCGCCCGTGGCCCCGGCGGCGCGGCCTGCGGCGGCGTATTCGCCCGCGCCCGCCTACGGTGGTGGAGGCATGGTCCTGCCCAACTACGGGCGCAGCAAGGGCATGCCAATCCAGGGCGCGAGCATGCAGGACCTCGAGTACTATGCGGCCGGCTGCCATCGCACGCTGAACGACCCGGCCAAGTCGCGCTGGCACGAAAAGGAGCGGGCGCTGCTCGCCGCCATCGAGGCCGAGATCGCGCGCCAGCAGGGCGGTGGCGGCGGCGAGAGCGGCGGCGGCTACGAGCCGCCTCCGCCGGGCGACGACGACATCCCGTTCTGAGTCGCCCTCGGACGTAGTGAGACGCCGAAGGGCCGGCCTTCGTGCCGGCCTCGGTGGGCGTGGCGATCCGCCGGATCGCCAGCACGGCTACGGGCCCTCTGTCGGTCGCCGACAGAGCCCCCGTGCACGTCAAAGGTCGCGTCGTCGGTCGCCGACAGCGCTCCCGTGCACGCCAAAGGAAGCATCGTCGGTCGCCGACAGCGCCCCCGTGCACGTCAAAGGAAGCATCGTCGGCCGCCGACAGCGCTCCCGCGCACGCCACGGTCGCGTCGTCGGTCGCCGACAGTGCTCCCGTGCACCCCAGAGCTCGTCTGCCGAGGCCCCGACGGGTGGATTTGAGCGGTCGGCGCCCCCCGAAAGGGGGAGCCCACGCGCCTCCTCCCACCGCGTGAGCCGGCCAGTCGTCCGCTGTTTGGGGGAGGATCAGGCCATCGAGGCGGCCCCGCCGGCGCCCCGTCGGCCTCTTCGGCAGGGCCCCGCGCCTCAGAACAGCGCCCCGAAGGGGGTGAGGATCGCCAGATGGAAGATCCACCCGCGCACCGGCACGCCCGCGCCGATGCTGAAGGGCCTGGCCCACTGGAGCCTGAGGATGAGCGGCCCGAAGCCGAAGCTGCCGCCGAGCACCGTGTTGGCGACCCGCTGGTCCAGCGCGTCGCGCCAGTCGAAGAAGATCGACCCGGCGTCCACGCCGACCAGGCCCTGCAGATAGATCGTCTCGGCGAGCACCGGCGCGAGCGGGAAGTGCAGCTCGAGCTGCCCGACGTAGTAACCGCTGCCGAGCAGGCGGCTCGACCCCTCGCGGAAGGCCCGCAGGTTGTAGGCGGCCGGCAGGTAGTACTGCTCGGCGAGGTCGCCTCCGAGATTGGCGCCGGCGATGACCCGCTCGTGCAGGAAGAGCCGCTCGTAGCCGCGCAGCAGCGGCTGCGAGCCTCGCAGCTCGCCGGTGACGGTCGCGAAGGGGTCCGGGCCGCCGAAGAGATAGGTGCCGGTGGTCCCCAGCGATGCCGCATAGCCGGCGTAGGGCCCGACCAGCGCGACCCGGGTGGTGTCGAGCGCGAAGCGGGCGCCGACCTCGAGCGCGGGGAAGACGCCGCGGTTTGCCTGCGCGAACGGGCTCTCGGGGAAGGTGAAGTCGAAGACGCGGATGCCTTGCGGGGCGACGAAGGCCTCGATTCGCGTGAAGCGACCGAACGGATACTCGATGAAGCCCCGGGCGCCGAAGCGCTGGACGAAATACGAGTCGAGCAGCGGGTCGACCAGAAGCTGCCCCTCGAGGAGCTGCTGGCCGGAGTCGACGAAGAGCGAGACGCCCCGGCCGAAGCGGCCCGAGCGGTCGAAGTAGAAGAGCTCGGCTTCGGTCAGGTCGAAGTCGCCCAGGATGTAGACGCTCAGCCCGATCAGCTCGCTGCGGAACATGTCGGCGAAGACGAGGTCGGCGAGGATGAGCGGGCCGCCCGAGATGAGCGCGGTGGCCGCCTCGAGCCCGAGCGTCGAGAGCGGCCGGTAGCGCTGCACCTCGCCGAGTGAAGCTTGGGGCACGCGCCAGGGCTCGGGTTGCCCGGCGGCACGCGCCTCGACCGGGCTCGAGACGGGCTGGGCGCGCGGCAGGCGCACCAGCGCGCTCTGCCCGTCGACCAGGGCGAGCCCGAGCAGCCGTTCCTGGTGGTCGAGGGCGGGGCTCTGCAGCGAGGTGGCCACGGCGCTGACGCGGGCGATCTCGCCGTCCGAGGCCCGATAGGCCTGGACCCGGCCCGAGGCGCCGCTGTCGAAGAGGAAGCCCTCGCCGCCGAGCGGGAAGGGCGAGGTCGCGTCGACGCTGCCCTCGAAGTCGGTCAGCAAGAGCGGCTTGTCGCCGGCCAGCCGCGCGATCTCGAAGCGCGCGTCGGGCGTCGCGTCGCTCGCGAAGAAGAGCGCGCCGTCGGGCGCGAAGGCGAGCCCGATCTCCGCGAAGGGGTCCGAGGTGAGTCGCTCGATGCGCGAGCGGCGGTCGAAGGGGTCGTCGATGCGGAAGAGGTCGAGAAACCCCGTCTCCCGGCTCAGGCCCGAGAAGGCGATCGCGCCCGAGGTCGGATCGATGGCCGGATAGCCGCCCTCGATGAGCGAGTAGGCGTCGCTCAGGTCGATGATCCGCTCGCCGAGCAGCTCGAAGCGCACCCGGCCGTTCGACTCCTCGCGTCGATAGCGGCCCACGAAGAGCGCGTCGCTCGCGCCGCGCCGGCCGACGAAGGCGAACCGGTCGGCGCCGATGGCGGTGACGCGCCGGCCGGTCGGGTGCAGCGACTCGAGGCCGAGCCGCTGATCTTGCGTCACGAGCCGGCGCGAGCCCGGGTCCTCGAGGTCGCGCAGGTAGAGGCTGGCGACGCCGGTGTCGCGATCGACGGTGCGGTAGAAGAGCGTGCGTCCATCGGGCGCGATCGCGAAGGAGTCGATTTGGCCCGCGCCGAGCTCGTCGAAGACCTCCAGGCCTTCGAACGGCTTCTCGGGCAGCGGCTCGAGCTGGTCGCGCGCCCACTCGGCCCAGCGTCGGCGCAGCCTGTCGGGGCTCGCCCCGGTCAGCTCGCTGAGCAGCCGCGCGAAGGTGTCGGTCGGCTCCGGGGCCGAGAAGAAGGAGAGGCTGCCGCACAGCCGCGGCGACTCGGCGAGGATGCGCTGGACGGTCCCCTCGCCGAAGGTCTCCTCGAGGTAGCGGGCCTGGGCGTGACCGACGAGGTAGATGCGCTCGTAGGTCCCCGGGCCCTCGCTGAAGAGGTCGGGCAGCTCCTCGCGGATGAGCAGATCGGCGAGCGCCGCGCGCACCTCCGGAGTCAGCTCGCCGAGCGAGATGAGCTCGGCGACCCCCTCGATGAACCACAGGGGCATGAGCTGCAGCGGGTTGCAGGCGTTCGCCTCGCGGCCGGCGGCGACGACCTTCTGGATGGTGAACTGGTGGGCCAGCTCGTGGCGCATCACGTGCTCGAAGCGCTGGCGCTCGCCCCAGTACGGCAGCGCCATCGTCAAGTCCTGCGTGCTGGTCACCCCGAGCACCGTCTCGGAGATGAAGAAGGCGGTCGTCGATTCGAACTCGAAGTGCGAGTTGTAGAGCAGGAAGGGGACGGTCTGGTCGGGGGCGAAGTCGAAGAGCTCGGCGAAGTCGCGATAAGCCTGCTCGATGAACGGCAGGACGAGCTGCGCGACGCCGCGCTCCTCCTCGTAGAAGAACAGCCGCACCGGCGCCGCGTCGGGCACCGGGCCAAAGTCGGTGAAGCGCCAGTCGAACTCCCACCAGCGCACCTGGTTCTGGCCGGGCAGCGACGGCAGCACCGTCTGGAGTTGGAGGGCCGGCTCGTCGGCGAGCGCCGACGCGGGCGCGAAGGCGGCAGGCAGCCAAAGGGCGACTACGAGCGCTGTCGCCAGGCCGGGGCCTCGCTCAGAGGCAACGGCCATTGAGGCAGCGTCTCCCGTTCATGCACTGCACGTCGCAGGCGCCACAGTTGTTGCGGTCGGACATCGGGTCGACGCACAGGTTGTTGCAGGCGAGCTTCCCGGCGAGGCAGCGCTGGCAGAGCGCTCCCAGACAGATCTCCTCGCGCAGGCAGCGGTTGGCGCAGGCCCCGCAGTTGAGCGGGTCGTTGCCGACGTTGACGCACTTGCCCGGCGGGCAGGCGACCAGTGGCGGGAAGCACCCGAAGGTGCACAGGCCCGCCGAGCAGGTCTGCTGATCGGTGCAGGTGAAGTTGCACTCGCCGCAGTTGAAGCTGTCGGTCTGCAGGTCGACGCAGATGCCCGGTGCGCAGAAGGCCAGGTTTTCCGGGCAGGCGAAGACGCACTCGCCCTGAACGCAGTTCTCGAAGGCCCGGCACTTGAAGTCGCAGACCCCGCAGTTGCGCAGGTCGACCGACAGGTCGACGCACACGCCCGGATCGCAGAAAGCGAGCGGCTCGCGGCAGCCTTCGCTGCAGGAGCCCTCAAAGCACGCGTTGCGAGCCGGGCAGGCGGCGCCGCACTGGCCGCAGTGCAGCACGCTCGTCTGCAGATCGACGCACTCGCCCGAGCAGAGCGTCTTGCCGGCAGAGCAGGTGTCTTTGCCGCACCCGGTCGCGCCAAGCGCAAGCAGGCCGGCAAGAAGGCAGACCGCGATGCGCATCCTTCGCCCCCCGAGGCGTTCACGCCCACGATCGCAAGGTGGGCGCGCGGGGAGTGGGCCGCAACGAAGGCCCGGGGGCCCAGGCCTGCCGTTGACACGAAGGCGCGCTCCTACTGCCCCTGCTCGCACTTTCGACGGTTGCGTCTGCGCACGCTCGCCAGGGCCGAGCCGCCGATGACGACGACGATCACCGCGACCGACAGCAGCGCCGGGATCTCCACCCAGCTCGAGATCGCCAGCTTGGCCGCGGCGAAGGCGAGGACGACGGCCAGGCCGTAGTGCAGGTACTCGAGCTCGCAGATGGTGGTGGCGAGCACGACGTAGAGAGCGCGCAGACCGAGGATGGCGAAGATGTTCGAGGTGTAGACGAGGAAGCGGTTGGTGGTGATGGCCAGGGCCGCGGGCACCGAGTCGACGGCGAAGGTGATGTCGGTCAATTCGAGGGCGACTATCGCCACCAACAGCGGGGTGGCGACCCGCTTACCGTTCTCCTTGGCGAAGAACTTGCGGCCGTGGACCTGCGTGGTGACCGGAAGGTGGCGAGAGAGGAAGGTGACGAGCTTGTTCTCCTTCTTCTCGGCCGGGTTCTCGCGAAAGACGCGCCAGGCGGCCCACAGCAGGATGGCGGCGAAGACGTAGACGACGAAGTGCCAGCGCTCGAGCGCGGCGGCGCCCAGGAAGATGAAGATGGCGCGGAAGACGACCGCCCCAAGGATGCCCAGGTAGAGCACGGTGCGCTGATCGCGCTGGGGTATCTGCAGGCTCTCGAAGATGACGAGAAAGACGAAGATGTTGTCGAGGCTGAGGCTCTTCTCGATGAGGTAGGCGCCCAGGTAGTCCTGCGCCGGCGCGTAGCCGAAGGCGATCCAGATGAAGCCGTAGAAGGCCAGCCCGGAGCCTATCCAGACCGCGCTCCAGAGGATCGCGGACTTGCGGGTGTCGGCCTGTCCCTTGCGGTGGCCGAAGAGGTCGGCGAACAGCAGGACGAGCGCGACCGCGCCGAAAGCGATCCAGGCCCAGAGCGGAAACTGGGTGGAGGCGGGCGCCATCGGGCCGCTACTTCTGCTCCTGTTCCGGCGGAAGGAACGGGATGCTCACGGTCGCGAAGCCCTCGCCGGTGTTGGCGTCGACGAGGTCGGCCTCGAAGACGTACCTCGCGGCGCCTTCGGGCAGGGGCGGGAAGTAGAGAAAGCCGCTTACCCGGCCGCCCGTCTCGATGACGCCTTCGGGGATGGCGCGTTGGATCATCCCCGTCGTCGGAAGGCCTTCGGGCCAGCTCTCGAAGCCGTCCAGGCCGTCCGAGCGGTACTCGAAGGGACCGGCCCACAGGCCTTGGTCGGGATAGACGCGCAAGAGGGGCGGAGGCACGAAGAAGCTCTCGGACTCGAACTCAGGCGTCAGCGGCCCGAGGCTGCCGGAGCGGAGATCGGCCGGCAGCGGCGGCAGCACCGAGCGCGGGGCGCCGGTCGGGGAGAGCACGCGGAATTGGTCGTAGCGAATCCGCAGCGGCACTCCGGTGCCGTTGGCCAGAGTGACCCGGAGCGGCGTCACCTTGCCGGCCAGATCCGGTGGAGGCTCCCAGGCCTGCGCTTCGACGCCGAGCTGCACGCCCGAGACGTTGGCGGTCCCCTGCGGGCCGCCGACCGGGACGACGGTCTGCTCGCGCGCACAGCCGGCAGCGAGCAAGGCCATCGCGAAGAGCCCGATTCTCATGGTCGCCTCCCCGGAGGCTGCAGCCGCGACGAGCTGCGCGCACGTCCGCCTCCTGAATCTGCTCACCGCGTGGGAAGCCGCGAGCCGGCTCGACAGGGACTCGCGTGCGGTGCGGGCGCGGCCGTGGCCCGAGGCGCTACCTTCAAGTCGTGCCCACGCCGGACCCGCGCTACGGGCGCGACCCCAATCGCGAGCTGGCCGAGCTCGTCGACGAGCTGCGCGTCATCCTCCCGGGGACGACGGTGCTGTTCGCCTTCCTGCTCGCGCTTCCGTTTTCGCCGAGCTTCGCCCAGGTCGACCGGTTGTCCCACGTCGCCTACTTCACCGCGTTCGTCTGCACCGCGTTGGCCCTCGTGCTGCTCGTCGGCGAGAGCGCCTACCACCGGGTGCGTGGCAAGCCCTACGACAAGCCGCGGATGCTGCGCACGGCAACTCACCAGGCGGTCTTCGCGCTCGGCCTGCTCTCGGTCGCGGTGGCCGCGGTGATGCTCCTCGTCTCGAACATCATCTACGGCCTCGCGGCGGCGGTGGTCGCGGCCGCGGGGATCTTCGTGTTCTCGCTCGCCGTCTGGTTCGGCCTGCCGCTGCTGCGGCGGCTGCGCGGCCTCTGAAGAGGTGTCGAAGAGCCCTTCGAGCGGTAACCGGTCAGCCCGGGTCCCTCGGCAGGCTCGGGGCAGGCTGAGGTCGAGCCTCCTCGACTGCGCTCGGAGGTGATCGGAGAGGGGGGGAGTCGAGGTTGGGGTGATTTCGCGGCAGACCTTGAGACGGCCGTCTGGCAAGTCGCTTGCGACGTGGGCACCTCAAAGGCAGGCGCGTGTCGCCGGGGAGAAGGCCCATGTATCGACTGCTCGCTTGCCTGGCGCTCGTGGCTCTGGCCGGCTGCGCCCAGGTCGCCGAGGCGACCCGTCCGGTCACCGAAGCGGTGGGCGGCATCCTGCTGTCGCCCGAGGAGGAGAAGCGGCTCGGCGACGAGCTGGCCCGGCAGGTCGAGCAGGAAGAGCAGGTTCTGCAGAACAAGGAGGTCCAGGACTATGTCGAGCGGGTCGGCCGGAAGATCCTCGACGCGGTCCCCGACGACCAGCGGCGCTTCGACTACACCTTCACCGTCCTCGACGACCCGGAGACGGTGAACGCCTTCGCCCTGCCTGGCGGGCACATCTACGTCATGTCCGGGCTCATCCGGGCCGTCGACAACGAGGCGGAGCTGGCCTCGGTGCTCGGCCACGAGGTCGCGCACGTGGTCGCCGACCACCCCGCGCAGCAGCTCGCCGCTCTGGTCGGACTGCAGACGCTGGCCGCCCTGGCCTTGGGCAACGACCCGGCGCTGCTCGCGCAGCTCGCCGCGCAGATCGCCGCCCAGGGCTACATCGCCGCCCACACCCGCGAGCAGGAGCAGGAGGCCGACACCTTGGGCGTCGGCTACCTCGCCCGCGCAGGCTACGCCCCGCAGGCGATGGCGCAGTTTTTCGCCGAGCTCGACCAGATGCAGGGCCAGAGCCCGGGCTTCGTCCAGAAGTTCTTTGCGACGCACCCCGCCCCCGGCGAGCGCGCCCAGCGGCTCGACCAGGTGATTGAGCAGCAGGGGCTGGGGCCGGGGCAGGAGTCCATCGTCGGCGGCTTCGAGCAGGTCCAGTCCGCGGTTGGCGGCGCCTCGAAGACCGGCGCGGCGAGCGGCCAGCAACCGGCGTAGGCCCCAAGCCGGCCAAGTCGGCGCCCAAAGGGTGTGAGCGTTTGTGCCTTTCGGCAGGCTTCGGTCCATAGGCCAGGGACTCGAGGTGAGCGAGTGCCGCGCGCGCAGGCTTTCGAGCGGCCGAGCTGCCGCTGGGCCACCGGCCGGTTCGACCTGCCGCAGGCTCGGCGGCGCCCCCCGGTGCTCGCTCGAGCTGGAGAGCGGACCTGAAACAGGCGCCTCAAGTTCTCTCTGTCACGCTGACGCCTGGGCCCGCGCACGCTCGCAGGCCGGGGCCGGCGATCAAGAGGTGAGGGCCCGCAAGGCCCGCTTCGAACGGAGGGGGCGATGAAGACATTGACGCGCTGGTCATGCGCAGCCGCGGCGTCGCTGTTGCTCAGCGGGCCGGCGCTCGCGCAGCAACAGCAGCAGAGACCTCAGCAGCAGGCCCAACCTCAGGACCAACAGCAAGCCGGTCAAAGCGGGCAGCAGGGCCCTCTCGCGACCGGGCCGGGTTTTCGTGAGCTGCAGGGCAACGTCGCCGAGGTCTCGCGCGTCAGCAGCAATCTGACGGTCGTCGAGCCGCAGACCGGCCGACTCGTGACGCTGGAGGTGCATGACGACACCCGCATCGTCAGGGGCGGGCAGACGGTCGCCCTGGAGAGGATTCGCGAGGGCACCGAGGTGCGCGCGGCCTACACGGTGCGCGGCGACGAGCTCATCGCCGAGAGCATCGAGCTGAGCGAGCGCTCGCCCCAAGCCGCCGAGGTCGTCCAGGAGCGCAGTTGCGACCAGCCGGCCAGGCTTCGGGTCCAGGGCCGCGTGACCGAGAAGTCGAGCGTGTTCAACAGCTTCAAGCTGGTCGACCCCGAGCGCGACCTCGCCGTGGACATCGAGGTCGGCTCGAACACGGCCGTCACGATGAATGGCCGGCCGAGCACCTTCGATTCCCTGGAGCCGGGCCAGGAGGTGCGCGCGACGTACGAGCTGAGCAACGGCAGGTTCTTCGCCAGGCAGGTCGAGGTCCTGCGCGGGCCCGAGCTCGGCGCGGGCCCGCAGGGCGGGCAGCAGCCCGCGCAGCCGGAGCAGAGGCAACCTCCGGCCGGAGGGCCGCAGTAGCTGGCCGAGCGTGAGCGGAGGACGGCGGGTCCGCCTCGGCGGGCCCGCGTCAGGCGTCGAGCGCCTGGGCGACGCGCGGGTCTTCGAGGCTCTCGACGCACAGATCGGGGGCGTGAGACTGCAGCTCGGCGAGCCCGAAGCTGCCCGTCGAGACGAGGATTACGCGGGCCCCGACTGCGCGGGCGGCCTCGAGATCGCGCGGCGTGTCGCCGACGACCCAGGGCGCGCGAGGAGCTTGGCCGAGCAGCCGCTCGGCGCGCTGGAGCCCGTGGCGAAGAATGGCGGCGCGCTCCTCGGCGTCGTCCCCGAAGCCGCCGAAGGAGAAGTGGGGGTTGAGCCCGCCGCGCTCGAGCTTGATGCGCGCGCCCTTCTCGATGTTCCCGGTGCCCAGGCCAACCAGGGCGCGAGTGCGCGCGAGCCTGTCGAGCAGCGCGTGGACGCCCGGGTAGACCCGATAGCCCGGGGCCTTGGCCAGGGTCGAAGCGAGCAGCTCGACGTATTTGGCGAGCAGGCGCTCGACCTCGAGGTCGTTGCACGAGGCGGGCAGGTGCTTGGTGAGGGCGCTCTTGCAGATGTTGCGGTCGGTCCCTCCGTCGAAGGTGACCTCGTCGAAGAGGTCGTAGCGGCCGTAGAGCGCCTCGGAGGCGAGGCTTATCGCCCTGCGGCCCGAGCCGCCGGCGTCGACCAGGGTGCCGTCAACATCGAAGAGCACGACGTCCATTTGCGAAGCTCCTACCAAGGCTCTGCGTCGACTGACGAGGCGTGTCATCGGTCGGCCCGAGCGAAGGCGAGCGGGCCAACCCTGGCTCCATTGCACCGACCTCCAAAGCCCAAGGTCTCCAACCGCGAGTGCGCGCGGGTCATGGCGTCGGGCTCGCTCGCAGTGGCCTGGAGGACGGTGAAGGTGCCCGATGTCCGGCAGGAAAGCGAGCCGCTCGACTCCTCGCCGCGGCACGGTTTCCGGAGGGCCGGCCTTCGTGGCCTTCGTGCCGGCCGAAACCCTCATGTCGCCCGCGCATCTGCTCGATTGCCTGAAGGGCGCAGCGAGTTGCGCCCCAACCAACCTACGGCCGATCGCTCAGGTCGCGGGCAAAGCCCGCGCAGTCGACTCTCGACCCTCGACTGGGGCCCGGTCGCTTGGGCTCCTTCGGCAGTGCTTCTCAGCTCGGGAGCCCGGCTACAGCTTCTAGCCATGAACGCGCTGCGTGTGCTCATGTCGCACCACGACCGGATCGAGGGGCTGCTGGTCGACCTTAGCCAGGCGGTCGAGCTTGCGCGGGAGGCGCTGTTTCGCGACCTGACCCGCAGCCTCGAGCGCCACCTGGAGGTCGAGGAGACGGTCGTCTTCCCGACCGTCGCCCCGAGGCTCATCCTGGTGAAGGCCGCCCCCTTTGCCGACGAGCACAAGGACATCCGCGAGGCGCTCGCGCAGATGGGCGGCACGCTGAGCGGGCCTGACTTTTTGCGCAAGCTCGAGGAGTTGCACGACGTGGTGGTGCGGCACATCAGCGACGAGGAGATCGAGCTGTTCGCCGAGGTGAAGCGCCGCTTCGACGTCGACGAGCTCGACGAGCTGGGCGAGCGCATCGAGCAGGCGATGCAGGCGATGCAGGCGATGCAGGCCGGCGGTCCGCTCGAGCAACGGCCCGAGCCGCACGCCGAGCAGGAGCTCGAGCCGGAAGAGGAAGCTGAAAACCACGCCGAGCCGCCCGAGTAGCGGCCGCGGGCGCGCACTCAAGAGGTGTCGGAAAACCTCCTTGAGCTCGGCCCCCCGGTCAACTCGAGCGAAATCGAGAGGCCCGAGCGTAGGCCGAGCCTGCGAGGCCAAAGGGGCCCTTCGACTCCGAGGTGGGTTTTGGCATTGATGCCCCGTCGCTCGCGCGTCGGGGGCTACGCTCAGGGTGAGCAGAACCCGACGGAGTCGAAGAAGGATCTCTCGACGGATCTTCAGCCTCGGTCTTTCGGTCAGCCCCGCTAACGGCCGGCCCACCAGAGGCGGGCGAGCATCCCGGGCCGGGTCGTGTAGCCCACCTCCGAGAAGCGCACCGTGCCATCCGGTCCGACGACGAGGGTGGTCGGGAAGCTTTTCACCCCGAAGGCCTCGGCAAGAGTGCCGTCCTCGTCGACGAGGGTCGGAAAGCTGAGCCCCTCGCTCTTCATGTAGGCGGCGACCTTGGCGGCGTCGCCTGAGCCACTGGCCACGGTGAGGACCTGGGCATCGCGGCCCTTGGCGATCGAATCGATCGACCCCTGCTCGAGCTTGCAGACGCTGCACCAGCTCGCCCAAAAGTGAACGAGCACCGGCTCGCCGCGCATCTGAGCCAGCGAGAGGATCTGGCCCTGTGGCGTCAGGCCCTCGAGCGCGGGAGCGAGGCCTTTGGCGACGTGGCGCCCGGTGTAGGCGCGCACTCCAAGGAAGAGGGCGGCGAAGACGAGTAGCTCTGCGGCGATGGAGAGCCATCGGCGCTTGCGGCTGGGCTTGGCTGGCTCTTGGTTGCTCATTCGATACGGCCTCGCTGGACCTGCTCGGCGGGTACCTCCGATCGGCGAGAGCTATTCCGCCGGTGAGCGGTTCACCGCTGTCCCTGTGCAGCAGGGGCTGCCTGGCTGCGCCTTTTCGGATCGCCGCGCCAACGTGGAGCACCGCCGGCGGCGCGAAGCCCGCCGAAATGGAGCGGATCGCGGGCTGTGCTCGGCCATATCGGGCGGCACGCCGCTTGCGCTTTGTTCGCGGGAGGGAAGGCCAGAAAGGAGGCAGGTCATGGAGCGCGGCGCACGAACCCAGGCGGGATACGACCCGATGAAGATCGAGGCTCAGACCATCATGCCCGGCGCGATGGTCATCCACGCGGACGACGAGCAGATCCTCTGCGGCTTTCCCGAGGAGGTCGCCAAGGCCTGCTTTGCCCGCAACAAGCAGATCACGGCGTGGCTCATCCCCGACGTGCGCTCGCGCGACGGCGTGGTGCAGTGGGCGCTCGAGTTCCCGCTCTACGTGGCGCTCTTCCTCCAGGGCCTGTTCGCCAAGGGCAAGAAGCTGACCGTCTTCGCCCAGCGGCGCGACTGGGCGGACGTCGTCGAGTACCTGCGGCTCACCCTGCTCGGCCTGAGCCGCGCGGAGATGGCCGCTGCGGGCGTCGAGCCGGAAGTCGTCGAGTTTCTCGAGCGCGAAGCCACCGCGCTCGCGCTCAAGCGCGCCGACGGCTCGGTCGCGGGCATCGAGGATTTCCTCCACCCGGTCTTCTTCGATGCCGAGGGGCTCGCGCGGTTCGGAGGCCTGACCATCCGCGCCCACGGCGGCAACTGCTGGTCGTTCGAGACCGCCGAGGACCGGCTCGAGAGGGTGCGGCTGGAGACCGAGGGCGAACCGCTGCCGCCGTACACCCAGCCCATCGATCCGGCGACGACGCCCATCCTGCCGCAGCAGCTCGAGGTCATCACCCTGGGGGCCTCGAACGGCTTCGACATCACTGGGCCCTGCTCGAACATGGTCGTCCAGGCCGGCGGGCACTTCCTGCTGATCGACAGCGGCCCCTACATCCGCCAGGTGCTCGAGGCCTCGGGCATCAGCCTCAACCAGCTCGAGGCGCTGGTGCTCACCCACGCCCACGAGGACCACGCGGTCGGCCTGTCGGCGCTGTTGCAGCTCGGCCGGCGCATCCGGCTGTTCGCCACCCGCGAGACCGCCGAGATCGTCCGCCGCAAGCTCGCCATCCTCAACCCCGAGGTCGAGGACCCGCGGGGCCTGCTCGAAAAGGCTTTCGACCTCGTCCGCGTCGAGCCCGGGCGCGACTACGACTTTCTCGGGGTGACGCTGCGATTCCACTACACGATGCACTCGATCTCCTGCGTCGGCGTCGAGCTGTCGACCGAAGACCGCGGGCTGACGCGGCGGGTGCTGGTGGTCGGCGACAACAACTCGACGCCCGGTATCGAGAAGGCCTTCGCCTCGGGAGTCCTCTCCGAGGAGAGGCGGCGCGAGCTGCTCGAGCTCTACGAGCGGCCCTGCGACCTGGTCATCGCCGACGCGGGCGGCGGGCTCATCCACGGGGTGACCGCCGACTTCGACGAGAACCCTTCGAGCAACGTCGTCTACGTCCACACCGGCCGGCTGCCGGAGGCCGAGGCCCATCGCTTCACGCTGGCGGCGCCCGGGCACCGCTACACGATCATCCCGGAGAACAGCCGCCCGACCCCGCTCGAGCGCGACTGCGCCGCGCGGGCCCTGGCCGCCAGCTTCGACTGCCGTTCGGAGTGGATCGGGGCGCTGCTCGATGCGGCCGTCCCCCTGAGCGTCAACCGCAGCCAGATCGTGGTGCGCCAGAACGACCTGACCCGCGACCTCTTCGTGGTCCTGAGCGGCAAGCTCGCCGTCCTCGTCCAGAACGGCCCGGGCTCACCGCAGGCGCTCGCCGAGATCCACCCCGGCGAGATCTTTGGGGAGATGGCGGTGATCATCGAGAGGCCGCGCACCGCGACGGTCCAGGCGCTCACCCCGGTACGACTGCTGCGCGTGCCGGGCGAGACCTTCCGCCGTTTCGCCGCCCGCGAGAACCTCGCCGGTCAGCTCCAGAATCTGTGGAACAAGCGCAGCGACATCCAATCGGTCGACATCCTGGCGCGCCTGCCGGTCTCCACCCTCAACGCGCTGGCCCGCGCCGCCTCGCAGAGGCGCGTCGAGGCGGGCGCCACCCTGATTCGCGAGGGCGCGCTGGAGAAGACCGTGTACGTCCTCGTCGAGGGCCGGGTGCAGGTCTATCGGCAAGGAGCGCCGCTCCGGGTCAACGGCGCCGAGGTCGTGCTGTATCCCGGCCAGCTCTTCGGCGAGACCGCCCCGCTCTGCTCGGTGCCCCGCAACGCTTCGGTGGTCGCGCTCGAGGCCTGCGGCGTGCTCGCAATTCCGGGCGAAGACTTCAAGCGCGTCGTCGACCGGGTGCCGCGGCTGCACTACCAGGTCTCGATGGTGGTGCGCTCGCGCCGGGCAACCCAACAACCGGCCGCCTGAGGGCCGTTGAGGGGGTTGACACGCGCCTTCGCACCGTCTCAATCCTGGCAGCCGCCCCTGCCAGCGAACTGGCGAACCGGCTCGGCCGCCACCCGGCGGCCGAAGCCATTT
>DHSB01000179.1:50951-75288 GCA_002408385.1 Myxococcales bacterium UBA5297 | reverse complement strand
CCCCCCCGGCGGCCGAAGCCATTTCGGGGGAACGCGAGGCTAAGCTCCCGGTATTACAGACGTTCGCGCCTGGCTCTTGCAATCGGCTCGCTGGCTTGCAGAATGCACAGTCCACCGGTGGATTTTCCCGCTCATCGCAAGCGGCGATAAGCGGCACCGGCGGCGAGCGCAGGCTCGCGAACATTTTCGGGTAGTTTTCTCGGGCACGCTTGCGGTATGTCGCGCCGCCCCAAGGCATTTGCAGACCGGAGGAATGGATGCGCTCAAGCAAGGCGGTCGCTGGCATCGCAGTGGCGCTGCTCCTGCTGGCCGGAACCGGCGCGTCGGCGGCCGAAGAAGCGGCCAAGTCGAACCCCTGGGCCGGCAGCAGCATTTACTACGAGCACGTCTTCTCGGCGATCTCGCTGGACAAGAGCGCCGAGCAGTCCTGGAACCCCTACTACTCGCACAGCCTGTCGCTGCAGCCGAAGTGGAGGTTCCACGACTACTTCGGCGTGGGGCTGCGCCTGGACGTCGAGCAGGAGCTGACCAACTCTGACGACACGGTGCGCCGCTACGAGTGGATGTGGAGCGACCTGAGCGTCGACCTGAACGCCGGCAAGGGCTACACCGAGTCGTTCACCGGCATCAAGGTGACCGGCGGCCTGCGCCTGACGCTGCCGGTCTCCAAGGCGGCGCGCGCGCGCGAGCTGTTTATGAGCGTCGGGCCGGGCGCCTCGGTCTCGCGCAAGTTCAGCGACCTGTTCGGCTCCCCGCTGTCGCTTACCGTCGGCTACAACGGGCGCTGGACCTACCACTTTCACGAGACGACGACCGCGCAGTACAAAGCCCCGACCATCTCCTGCGGCGACCCGACCAGCCCGCTGTGCGAGCGCTTCGTGAACACCGGCTACGAGAACCCCGAGCACGGCCTGGTCCACGGCGCTAGCCTCTCGCTCGACATCACCGAGAAGCTGTCGTTCTCGACCAACTTCAGCTTCCTGCGCAACGGGCTCTACGCCCTGAGCGACTACGAGATGCTCGACGGCGCGGGCCAGAAGGTGGTCCTCGAGGCCGACAGCGAGGTGGCGGTGCGCCACTATCAATGGTTCGTCGCCGAGCTCTCGTATCAGGCGCTCGACCTGGTCGGCGTCGCCCTGGGCGTCTCGTCGCTCTATGGCGATCTCGCCCCGGACAGCACCTACCGAACCCCGTTCTTCAACCGCTTCACCAACATCTATCTCGACCTCTCGCTGGATATCGACTCAGTCGTGAGCCGCTTCCAGTGAGGCTGTACCCGCCGTACCCCCGCCAACTCTCCTCCGGAGGGAAAATGAGTCCAAGGAGCCGTTATCCTCTTTTTGCTGCGCTCGTCGCGCTCGGCCTGGCGGTCGGGTGTGCGGAGGAGCGTGATCCCATCAACCGGGTACAGCCCAACGCTCTGCCCAAGAAGTTCTTCGTCGGCGAGAAGCTGCTCGACACCTCGGACGACCCCGAGTTCTGGTCGCAGGCGACCCTCGTCGACGTCGGCTACGGCGCCGCGCAGGACGGCCTGTTCACCTCGACCTACGCGCAGCCGATGTCCCGCGTGAAGTTCGTGATTCAGGAGAAGCAGCTCATCGCCCGCCTGACCTACGAGCGCATCGACGACAGCGACCACAAGGGCAGCATGGGCCCGATGTCCGACGACGGCATCATCGTCGCGGTCTATCCCATCCTTGCGCACTTCGACATCCAGCGTGAGTACAACCCGGTGACCGGCGAGGAGTACAACGTCATCGGCGAGAACCAGAGTGACAGGCCCTGGTACGAGCGCGAGTACATACGCGTCGACTGGTCGAGGAATCAGAATACCGACTCCTACGACTTCGACACGCTCTCGATGCTCGGTGTCTACGGCGGCGTCACCTACGAGCCGCTCTCGTACTACATCAACGACCCGACGCACCCCGACGCCCCGCACTTCAGCGTCGAAGAGGGCTACTTCGACATCACCAACAAGGCCTTTGCGGTCCCTGGCCTCATCGACCTGACGATGTTCGACTGGGGCATCGACTCGTTCCCCTCCTGCTACCTGGACAACGACTTCCTCGGCGGCAGCGGCCCGGCCGGCAACTGCAACCCGGTCGAATTGACCATCCGCCACGCCTTCCGCCGCGTCGTCGACACCGACTACGAGCCGGCCAACTGGGACGGCTACCGGTTCAAGGCCTACGGCGCCTTCTACACCGAGCGCAAGGGCTACGTGCGCAACTACGGCGGCATGACCGACGACCGCTGGTACCGGTTCATCAACCGCTACGACATCTGGGAGCTGAGCCACTACTACGCCGACGAGGCGAAGCGGGAGGGGGCGGTCGCCTGCTTTACGCCGGAGACCACGCCGGTCGGGGCCGATCCGCACCGCGACCTCGACAACGACGGCACCGAGGACGAGTGCGCCGCGGTCACCGAGGCTTTGGGCGTTGGTGGCTCGCGCTGCAACGAGTTCACGCAGAAGTGCACGCTGCCCTACCGCATGCGCGCGCCGGTGACCCAGGTTTGGTACTACACGACCGGCAGCGACCCGGTCTACTTCCAGGGTTCGGACTGGGCGACTCAGGAGTGGGACGTCGCGCTGCGCAGCGCGGTGATGACCGCGCGCTACTCGGAGTGCCTGCGCGCCGGCGGCGCGCGCGATGCCTGCGAGGCCGAGTGGCCGATCTATCGCGGCCAGCAGAACGACAACGAGGACGCCATCGCCCTCGCCGACGAGGTCGACGCCTGCCGCCGCGGCTTGGCCTACCTCGGCCGCGAGTGCGGCGAGGTCGCCGACACGGTCGGCGCCGAGCGCGAGTACTCGCCCGGGGTGATCGCCACCGCCAAGCTGCAGGAGATGATCGTCCTCTGCCACAGCCCCGTAGAGGCGACCGACCACCCGCTGTGCGCTCCGGCCAACCAGCGGCTGCCCGAGGGGATGAAGGCCTCCGAGTGCTACGCGGCTGCCCAGGAGCGTGACGACGAGACGCTCGCGGTCTGCCAGAAGGCGCGCAACGCCCGCATCGGCGACCTGCGCTACAACCAGGTCAACACCATCGAGATCCCGCAGACCCCGTCGCCCTGGGGCATCATGGTCGACTCGATCGACCCGTACAATGGCCAGACGGTCGCCACCAGCATCAACGCCTGGTCCTTCGTGACCGACATGTGGGTGCAGATGGTGGTCGACACCGCCCGCTACATCAAGGGCGAGCTGAGCACCGAGCAGATCACCAATGGCGAATACGTCAAGGACTGGTCGCAGGCCGCCCAGGCCGCCTCCGGTGGCGGCGCCGCGCCGCTGATGAGCGCCCAGGATGTCGATGCCCGGATCAGCGACTTCGTCGGCAAGGACATGCGTCAGGTCTCGCCCGAGGCGGCCCGCACGGTGCTCGAGCACCCGGCGCTGCGCAACAGGATCCTCGAGGTGAACAAGCTGGCCCGCAGCTCGAAGTCGGCGGCGCACGCGATGGCCGTTTCCTCGAGCGCTTCGACCTACAACGCCCGCATGCACCGCGCCCAGGGCACCTCCTTCGAGGCCCAGCTCATCACCCCGATGATGATGCAGTACGGCGGGGTCACCCGGCTTGGCAGCGCGGACATCCAGGCCCAGTTCGCCTCGCCTCTGCGCGCGGCCAACCCCTCGGTGCTGCGCGAGATGCGCCGGCTGCGTGAGCTCGCGCTTGCCGACCGCGGCGCCTGCATGCTCGAGGAGGCCCCGGCGCCCCTGAGCATCGCCAACCTCGCCGACGCCCTCGAGAAGAAGTTCAACACCAAGTTCAGCGCCCAGGACAGCAAGGACGTCCAGGCCGCGCGCGCCGAGCGGATGATCAAGTGGCTGCGCCAGCGGGTCCACGAGTCGGTCATCGTCCACGAGATGGGCCACTCGGTCGGCCTGCGCCACAACTTCGTCAGCTCGGCCGACCCGTTCAACTACCGGCCTCAGTACTGGCAGCTGCGCACCCGCAACGGCCAGGTCATCAGCAAGTGCCCCGACGTGCAGACCAGCGAGCAGGGTGCGCTCGCCTGCGTCGGGCCGCGCTACTTCGACCCGACGACCGACGAGGAGAGGTCCAACCTGATCTGGATGTGGATGCAGTCCTCGATCATGGACTACACGGGCGAGACGACTCAGGACCTGCTGGGCCTGGGCGCCTACGACTTCGCGGCCGCGCGCATGTTCTACGGCGAGTCGGTGGCGGTCTACGACGACAAGGCGAACTGGGGCCTGGGCTCCCTCCGTGCCCCCGGCCTGCTCGACAAGATGGACAGCTTCGGCGGCATCGTCGGCCTGCAGTACGTGGTCGACGACC
Organism: Myxococcales bacterium UBA5297; assembly: GCA_002408385.1. Taxonomy (GTDB): domain Bacteria; phylum Myxococcota; class Myxococcia; order Myxococcales; family UBA5297; genus UBA10939. The sequence goes on along the minus strand of DHSB01000179.1, from coordinate 70,978 downwards.
CGGCCTGCACGAAGACCGACCCCGCTTGCAGCGGCAAGAGCCGCTCGCTGCACTACTCGGAGCTGCAGCAGCACTACAACATGGTGCAGGACTGCGCCCAGGTCGCCGATCCCAGCGTCTTCCAGCCCGCCACCTGGGACGAGGAAGAGCTTGGCCCGTGGGATCCGCTCCTCGACGGCATGATGGTCAGCTTCGGCGGCACCTATACCCGCTGCAAGCAGGAGCCGGTCGACTACGTGCAGTGGAACACGCTGCGCTTCCCGACGAGGGAAGAGGCCGGCGAGTACTACTGGGGCGGCCCCTCGGTCGCGTCCAACGGCTCGATCCGCGTGCCCTACGGCTTTGCCACCGATAGCTGGGCCGACCTCGGCAACCTGAGCGTCTACCGGCACGACAACGGCGCTGACGCTTACGAGCTGTTCGACTTCTTCATCACGCAGCAGGAGGTCTACCACATCTTCGATAACTACCGGCGCAACCGCCACGCCTTCAGCGTGCGCGGCGCGGCCAACCGCGCCCTGTACCGGTTCAACACCAAGATGCGCGACGGCGCCAAGGGCCTGGGCCTGATGGCGAACATCTACCGCAACATCGGCGAGGAGGAAGGCATCGGCTTTGATACTTACTGGCCGGTGGTGGCCAAGTTCAACTTCGCCAACAACATCCTCGCGTCGTCGATCGCCTTCGACCACTTCGCCCGTCAGCTCCAGCGCCCGCAGTCGGGCGTGCACACCTCGGACCCCGCGGGCATCTGGCGCTCGACCGATGACTCCTACTTCGAGATCCCCCAGGGCGCGACGAAGCTGACCATCCCGAACGGCGCCTGGGGCGATCGCATGGGCAACATGCAGTACGGTGGCCGCTTGCTTGAGAACCGGCTGTGCGAGGACTGCGGCGAGTTCGATTCGTACTACACGATGAACGCCGGCCAGTACTACGACAAGCTCAATACCGCCTACCTGATGACCGAGTCGGTCGACAACTTCATCAGCGACTCGCGCCGTGACTTCCTCGACGGCCGCTACCGCGCGGTGTCGCTCGCCGACCTCTTCCCCGACGGTTACCGCCGCTGGCTGGCGAACAACCTGACGGGCGACACCTTCATCAAGGGCGCGCGCGTCGCGGCCGACGCGGCCGGCAAGCCGCTGATGGACAGCGACGGCTACCCGACGATGGGCATCGGCTGGACCCGCTGGGCCGCGACGACTCCGAGCGTCTGCTTCCAGTCGGCCAGCAGCCTCGGCGTCCCCGACGGCAACGCGGGCCTGCAGTGCGCGACCAACCCGCCGGCCAACACCGCGGTCCTCGATCCGCAGGTCGATTGGGAGCAGCAGAAGTTCCTCATCGCCTACACCCTGCTCTACCTGCCTGAGAACCAGCAGCAGTGGTGGCTGCAGCAGATGAACGTCTGGGAGCTGGGCTCCGACAGCGATCCGGGCTTTGCGAACCGGCTCGAGTTCCACGACCCGACCGGCAAGATCTACATCGCCAAGACCTTCGGTAAGGAGACCATCTTCGGCAAGCCGGTCCAGAAGGGCATCGCCGCCCGCGTGCTCGAGTACGCCAACGAGCTGATGGACCAGGCCTACGTCACCACCCCGGGTCCGGACCTCGACGGCGACAACAAGCCCGACTGGTTCGTGCCGGTCTTCAACGACGACGGCACCCCGAAGGTCAAGTACGACGAGGGCGTGGTCGCAGTCGAGGCGATCGGCCCGAACATCTACGAGGTCACCAAGGAAGGCTGCAACGAGGAGGACAACAGCAAGTGCATCTGCAGCGACAACCGCGCGTGCATCAAGCTGTCGAAGTACGTCGAGTTGCCGTTCTTCTTCCGGCAGGCGATGGCGGCCTACGGGCTGGCCGACCCCTCGATGCGCGGCATCTACTAGCGCGCATCTGAAGGGCAGGTAGTTGCGGCGGCCACGGCGCTTTCGGCGTCGTGGCCGCCGCGCTTCTTTGGAAGCGGCGCCCGAAGCGGCCACGAGCGGTCAGAGGCTCGCCGAACAAGCTCGTAGGCGCTTGCCGGCCTTGCGGCCTGTGGGCAGCATCGTCCGCACCATGCCTACCCGTCGAAACGCGCAAGGCGCCTTCCCTTACCAAGGTGGCGTCGACTTCCGAATCTGGGCTCCGCGGGCCGAGCGGCTCTCTGTCGAAATCGAGGGCGGCCCGACGCTGCCGATGCAGCGGCACCCCGACGGCCTGTTCGAGCTGCGCGCCCCCGGCCTCAGGCCCGGGTCCCGCTACCGGTTCGCCTTCCCCGACGGCCGGCGGCGCCCCGACCCGGCGGCGCGGCTGCAGGAGGGCTCGGTCCACGAGGCCTCGACGGTCTTCGATGCCGCCTTCGACTGGACCGACGCGGGTTGGCGTGGGGTGCCGCTGACCGAGCTGGTCACCTACGAGCTGCACACCGGCACCTTCACGCCCGAAGGCACGCTCGACGCCGTCGTGCCGCGGCTCGCCGCGCTCAAGAGGCTCGGAATCACCGCCGTCGAGCCGATGCCCCTGGCCGCCTTCGACGGCGAGCGGGGCTGGGGCTACGACGGCGTGCTCCTCTACGCGGTCCACCGCGCCTACGGCGGGCCGAGAGCGCTGCAGCGGCTCGTCGACGCCTGCCACGCGCAGGGCCTCGCGGTCATCCTCGACGTCGTCTACAACCACCTCGGGCCCTCGGGAAACTACCTGCGCGAATTCGGCCCGTACTTCACCCGCAGGCACTCGACGCCCTGGGGCGAGGCGGTCAACTTCGACGGCCCGGAGTCGCGGATGGCGCGCGAGCTGGTCATCCAGAACGCTCTCTACTGGGTGCGCGACTTCCACGTCGACGGCCTGCGGCTCGACGCGGTCCACAGCATCCTCGACGACTCGCCGCGGCACATCCTCGAAGAGCTCAACGACCGGGTGCAGGCGCTCGCCGCCGAGCTCGGCCGCGAGGTGCACGTCATCGCCGAGAGCGACCTGAACGAGCCGCGCCTGGTGCACCGCAAAGAGCAGGGCGGCTACGGCCTGGCCGCGCAGTGGAGTGACGACCTGCACCACGCGCTGCATACGCTGCTGACCGGCGAGCGCGGCGGCTATTACGTCGACTTCGGCAGCCTCGACGACCTCGCCCAGGCCTATCGCCACGCCTACGTCTACACCGGCCAGCACTCGGCGCACCGAAAGCGTGCGCATGGCAGGAGCACCGCGGGGCTGTCGGGGCGCAGGTTCGTCGTCGCCGCCCAGAACCACGATCAGGTCGGCAACCGCGCGATGGGCGACAGGCTCAGCGCGTCGCTTCCTCCCGAGGCCCTGCGGCTCGCCGCCGCCGCGACCATCCTCTCCCCGTTCCTGCCGCTGGTCTTCATGGGCGAGGAGTACGGCGAGACGGCGCCCTTCCAGTACTTCACGAGCTTCCCCGACGAGGCGCTCGGGCGCGCGGTCTCCGAGGGACGGCGCCGCGAGTTCGAGAGCTTCGCCTGGCAGGGCGAGCTCCCCGATCCGCAGGAGCCGCGGACCTTCGAGCGCTCGAAGCTCGACTGGAGCCTCGCAGAGCGCGAGCCCCACGCCTCGACACGCGCCTGGTACCAAGCGCTCCTGACGCTCAGGAAGCGGCTGGCGACGCTGCGCAACGACCGGCTCGAGGACGTCTCGACCGAGCGACAGGGCGACAACACGCTGCTCGTACACCGTCAGGGCGATTCGGGCGAGGCGCTGCTGGTCCTGCGGCTCGAGGCTTCAGCCGGCCTCATTCAGCTTCCGGAAGGCAGGTGGATCGCCGCGGTCGATAGCTGGGCACCGGCGTTCGCGCGCGGCGAGAAAGCCAACGCGCTCGGCACCGACGCGCTCGAGGGCGGGATCCGCATGGGGCCGTGGCACGCGGCGCTGCTCGTGCGGCCGTAGCGGCCATGGTCGAATCGCAGCCGGGCGCATTGCTATTCGCCCCTACCGGCGGCCGGGCCTGGTCTACCCCCGCGAAGAGACACCGCGTTCGCCGCTCAGAGGTCGGCGAACAGCTCGGCGATCTCCTTCTCCGTCAGCACCTTGCCCATCTCGTCGTCGCTCGAGAGCACGCCTTCGGCGAGGCAGCGCTTGCGCTCCTGCATGGCGACGATCTTCTGCTCGACCGTGCCGGTGGTGATCAGCTTGTAGCTGAAGACCGGCTTGGTCTGCCCGATGCGGTGGACGCGATCGATCGCCTGCTGCTCGACCGCCGGGTTCCACCACGGGTCGAAGTGGATGACGTAATCGGCGCCGGTCAGGTTGAGGCCCGTGCCGCCGGCCTTGAGGCTGATGAAGAAGAGCGGCGGGCCGTCCTTGGCGTTGAAGCGGTCGATGCGCTCCTGGCGGTCCTTGGTCGAGCCGTCGAGGTACTCGTACGGCACGCCCTCTTCCTCGGCCCACTGCACCAGGTAGCCGAGCTGCTCGGTGAACTGGCTGAAGACGAGCGCGCGGTGGCCCTCGCCGATGAGGTCGCGCACGAGCTCGGCGAAGGCCTCGAGCTTGGCCGACGGCGGCAACCGGGTGCCCGGCGGCAGCTTGAGCAGCCGCGGGTCGTTGCAGATCTGCCGCAGGCGCAGCAGCTCCGCGAGGATGCTGATGCGCGCCTTCCTGAAGCCCAGCTTGTCGATGATGCTGGTGACCCGGTCGCGCGCCGTCAGCAGCATCTCGCGATAGAGCGCCTGCTGGCCCGCCGTCAGCTCGACCGGCAAGACCGCGTCGGTGCGCGGCGGCAGGTCGCGGGCGACCTCGTCCTTGAGACGCCGCAGGATGAAGGGGCGCACCCGCCGCTTCAGCCGGTCGCGGGCCCCGGAGTTGCCGTCGACCTCGATAGGCCGCGCGTAGCGGGTGCGAAACTGCGTCTCGGTGCCCAGGAAGTGGGGCATCAGGAAGTGGAACAGAGACCAGAGGTCCGAGAGCCGGTTCTCCATCGGCGTGCCGGTCAAGGCGAGGCGCCGCTCGCTCTGCAGCGAGCGCGCGGCCCGGGCGCCCAGCGAGGCCGGGTTCTTCACGTGCTGGGCCTCGTCGAGGATGAGGTAGCGAAACTTCGTCTTGCGCAGCAGCTCCGCGTCGCGCCGCAGTAGGGCGTACGAGGTGAGCACGAGGTCGGCGTCGGCGAAGCGCTGCTTGTCGCGCCCCGCCCCTTCGTAGATCGCCACCTTCAGCTCGGGGACGAATCGCTCGGCCTCGCGCTTCCAGGTGGGGAGGACCGAGGTCGGGGCGACGACGAGGCTCGGCGCGGGCCCTTCCTCCTGCCGGGCCCACAAGAGCAGGGCGAGCGTCTGCAGCGTCTTGCCCAGGCCCATGTCGTCGGCGAGCACGCCCGACAAGCCCGCGCGGTGCAGGAAGACGAGCCAGTCGAAGCCGCGTCTTTGGTACGGGCGCAGCTCGGCCTGCAGGCCCCGCGGCAGCTCGACCTCTTCGATGCCGCGGAAATCGCGCAGCGCCGCGAGGAAGCGCCGGGTCTCGGGGGCGACGCGGGCCTCGGGGACCAGATCGACCAGCCGCTCGACCTCGCCGGCCTCGAAGGGCGCCAGCGCGAGCCGTGAGCCCTCGGGCTCGGCGCCGCTCTCGTCGAGCAGCTTGCGCACCTGCTCGCCGAACTCGCGCGGCAGCTCGCCGACGCTGCCGTCGGAGAGCTTCACGTAGCGGCGCCCGGAGACGAGCAGGGGGCGGATCTGCGCGAGATCGACCGACTGGTCGCTCTCGGCGAACTCGACCTCGAGGTTGAACCAGCCGTTGGAGGTCTGGGTGACCGAGACCCGCGGCGCGAGCGAGCGCACGCGCACGACCTCGCGCGGCTTCGGTCCGTAGAGCTGCCAGCCGTCCGGCAGGCTGCTCACGCCCCGGGTCCAGAACTCGACCGCGCGATCGCCACGGGCGAGGAAGGCGCCCCCGCCGTGCGAGAGCCCGGCGCGCAGCACCTCGTCGATGGCCGCGGCCTCGGCGCCGACGTCGCGGCGCAGCAGCCGCCCGTCGGTCGTCACGTGCGTGGTGGCGCCGGCGTAGGTGAGCGGCAGCTCGACGTCGCCGTAGCGCACCACGAGCCTCGCGCGCAGCGCCTCGGCGTCGCCGTCGAGCGTGAGGACGAAGACCGGCTTGGGCGGGGTGACCTCGGCCGCCGCGTCGAGGATGACGCCCAGGCGCCTCAGACCCTCGAGCGTGAAGTCGAGGACGCCGCCCGCCTCCCGCGGCATCTCGAAGCTCGGCCGTGCCTGCCAGCTCGCGAGCTGTTCGAGCGAGACGGGCGTCTCGACCCGGTGCAGCGTGGCGCCGTGGAGCGCGAAGACCGGCAGCTCGGACAAGAAGCGCACCGACTCGAGCGCGAGCAGCGTGCCGTCGCCTGTGCGCAGGCGCAGCGTGACGATGCGCTGCGGGCCGCTGAGCCCCATCTCGCCGAAGACGTGGGCGGGAAACTCGGCGAACTTGACCGTGCGCCCCTCGGTGAGGACCCGCCGGCCGCGCAGCGCCTCGAGGATGCCTCCGGCGCTCGATTTGGGCAGATGGTAGAGGCCCTCGGGGTCGCGCATCAGCGCCGAGAGGGCGGAGAAGAGCTTGCGGTCGGCCGGCTCGAGCGTCCTGCCGCCGAGGTACGAGGTGACCTGGACCCAGCGGGTGCGGGCGGGGGTGCGCCTGCCGTCGATGCGCGAGAGGCCGATGGCCAGGTCTGGCCGCAGGTCGAGCTCGTAGGCGAAGGCGTGCTCCTGCAGCGGAAGGCCCAGCCAATCGCGCACCTGGCTCAGCTCCGCGCTGGTGGTCGAACCGGCTTCGGACCCCTCGGGGCTCGCCCCGGTCGCCTCGCGGGAGTGCGGCAGGTGGGCGCGCAGCGCGTGCGCCTCGGCGCGCACCCGGCCCTCGAGATGGAAGGCGAGCGCGGTGACGTGCTTGCAGTGGTCGTCCCACGAACCCCAGGCCGCGCAGCCGCAGCTCGACCGCGGATCGGCCCGCAGCTCGAGGGTCACCTCATAGGCCGCGTCGTCGGTGCCGGTGACCTCGCCGCGCACCGACTCTTCGGTCAGCTCGAGGATGCGCACGCGCCCCTGCTCGTCGATGGCCTGGCCGCGGGTCGTCGTCTCGGGCCGGCAGGTCGCTTCGAGAGAGGCGATGACGCGGGGTATCGCCCGCTGAGCGGCGGTGAGGATCTCTGGTCGGATGGTTGGCAGCGGCATGGGCGAGCGGTGCGAAGGCGCACCTATACAACACGCGAGAAGCGGCGGGGCAACGAAGACGAAGTGAGTTTTTTGGAACCTGAGAGGTTGCCGGCCGCCAAGGAACCGTCGGGAGTGCGGGCGGCCGATCGCGAAATGGTCTTGGCGGGGCGCCGTAGTGGCCCGGGCGCGGGTGGGGCGTTTCGGTGGGGATGGATGAGGGAGCTTCGGTCGACGAGGTGCGGAGCCACCATCCGCAGGTGCGTGTAGCTGTTTCCAGCACCGACGCGCCGCGTAACGCTCCTCTCGTCGTGCAGGAAGCGGCCTACCCGTCTCGTAATTGTGTGCCGGTCGCTCGTGAGCGGATTACCCGCCGCGTAACGCCCGCTTCGCCGTTCGGAGAGCCGGTTGCACGTCGGGTAATCGCCCTCTCGTCGCTCGGAGGGCCGACTACGCGCCGCGTAACGGCTTCTCGTCGCCCAGGGCGGCGATGATCGCGCCGTGGAATGCCTGCCGGCTCGACGAGCCGGCGATTACGCGCCGAGAGGTCCGCCCGCGACTCGCGAGCGCGGTCAGAACCGGAACGCCACCGCCCCGGGGCCGAGCGCCACCCCCCGCTCCTCGTCCGGCCGGTTGTAGAAGGCGTCGAGGATGCCGAGGGCGGCGATGCCCACTCCGCTCCAGAAGGCGATGACCGAGACCGTCGAGAGCCGCTGCGCCGCGGCCGGGTCCTCGAACTCGCCCCACTTGAAGAGCTCGCCGCGCACCTTGCTCACCTCGAAGGCGGCCAGCGCGCCGGCGAAGGTGCCGAACGCGAGCGTCTCGGCGGCGAAGAAGAGGGTGCCTTTGACCGGCTGATCGTTCGCGAACTGACCGACGCCAAAGGGGATGGCCGCCCAGAGAGCCGAGCGGCGCTTGGGGCCTTCGTCGAGGCGAAGCTGCGGCGCGGTGAGCACCGGCTTGAGCAGCTCCAGCTCGGGCGCGGTCCGGGCAGCCGCCGCGTTGAGCGAGGGGGCGCGCAGCAGCAACTCGGCGCGGGCGAGCGACGGAGCGAGCAGGACGGTGGCGAGAAGCAGAACGCTGAGGCGCGACATGCGTGGGCTCTATGGGAGTCGTTTCCAGCTTGCGCTGCCGTGGATGGACGGGGGCTCGACCGCGATGACGTAGTCGGCGCGCCGGTTGCGCGACTCGTCGGTCTCGTCGGGTGTGGCGACCTTGAGCGCCTCCTCGCCGAAGCCCTCGTAGAAGATCGGGACGCGCAGGCCCTTCTTGCGGAAGTGCTGGCTGATGGAGCGGGCCCGCTTGATCGACAGCGTGCGGTTCGAGCGCGGGTCGCCCACCGTATCGGTGTGGCCGGCGATGTAGAGCTTGATCTCCGCCCAGCGGCCGTAGCGGGCCACCGCGTCGGAGATCTGCTCGAACGAGCTGTCGAGCTTGGGCTCTTCGCTCTTGTCGAGGGCAAAGCTGTTGGTGGCGAAGTTGACCTCTTCGTGCGGGATGTCGATGCGCCAGGGGTAGAGCTCGAGGCCGTAGTAGAAGCCGTCGGGGTCGTGGACCTTGATCGCTATCTTGAGGACGGTGCCGTCGGCCTGGTTCCACGAGACCGGCAGCGGGGCGCCGGCGGCCGCGTCATCGAAGGTGACCTCGGTCTGGCCGAGGGTCTGGCCCTCGTCGCTCGTCACCTCGAGCTCGACCTTGGTGGTCTCGCGGGTGCTCTTGAGCACGAGCGTGTGGGCCGCGAGGTCGACCTGGTCGTAGGTGATCGTCGCCGGGGTGACGACCTCGGAGGCGAACTCGAAGTTGGCGCTCTGGGCCTGGCCGTCGACGGTCACCTTCATCGACCCCTTGAAGCGGCGCTCTTGGCCCGGGGTGACCGGTATCGGGAAGCTCTTGGTCGCCCCCGGGCGCAGCGGGCCGGTCTTGTGCTTGAAGACCTTGCCGTCGTCACGCGTGAGGACGACCTCCACGCCGTCGGTCTGCTCGTTGGCCGAGATGGTAATCACGGGCTTGTCGCGACTGCCGGCGAGCACCTTGCCGACCAGGTTGAAATCGACCGCCTCCGCCCGCGCGAGCGCAGGCAGGCTGAGCACGGCAAGCATCGTTACGACCGCGCGCATCATGGCCTCCTTCGGTCTCCTCTCCCGGGCAGCCTGCGAGGCCGCTCGACTCAAGGCTTTACCTCAACCGGTCGCGATTATCACCGGCGGGCTCGCTCGGCGTCGGCGCCTGGCCGCCCGCCCGGCGATGCAGGAGGGCCAGCCTTCGTGTCGGTCGCCCTGGCGCTCGGCTTCTGGACGGGAGCCTGGCGGTGCGCCCCTGCCCCGAATCGGTTGCCCCGGGCTGGGCTTCTGTGGAGGGGAGGGCGCGGCCAGTTTCGCGCCCATGCAAGAAGCCCAGCCCCCGACACCAGCCGCCGAACGCCTTCACATCGAGCGCCTGATCGGTTCTCACGAGGTCGACACGCTCGCAACGGATGTCAGGCGGGGGCTCGCCTGCGAGCCGAAGTGGCTGGCGTCAAAGCACCTGTACGCCGAGGGCGGGGGCGAGCTCTTCGAGCAGATCTGCCTCTTGCCCGAGTACTACCCCACGCGCACCGAGCGGGTGCTGCTCGAGCGGCACGCCGCGGACATCGTGGCCCTGGCCGGCGCTCGGTGCCTGGTCGAGCTGGGCAGCGGCTCCTCGCGCAAGACGCGGTTGCTGCTCGATGCGCTCGGCAGGCGAGCGGGCAGCGCGCTCTACGTGCCCGTCGACCTCGACGAGGCGACGCTCCGCGGCAGCGCCGGGGAGCTGCTCGAGGCCTATCCCTGGTTGAGGGTCCATGGGCTCGTCGCCGACCTCGAGCGGCCGCTCGAAAGGCTGCCCAAGGGTCGGCAGGTGCTGGTGGCCTTCCTCGGCGGCACCATCGGCAACTTCGGTCCCGAGGACGCAGCGCGGCTGCTCGGCGGGCTCGCCAGCGCCACCGGCGCGGGGGCGACCCTGCTGCTGGGAACCGACATGGACAAGGATCCGGGCAGGCTCGCCGCGGCCTACGACGACAGTCGCGGCGTCACCGCGCGCTTCAACCTCAACGTCCTTCGGGTCATCAACTGCAGGCTCGGCGGCACCTTCAACCTCGCCCGCTTCGAGCACCTCGCCTTCTACGACCGCGTCGCCAAGCAGATCGAGATGCACCTGCGCTCGCGCGTCGCGCAGACGGTGAGGATCGAGCGGCTCGGCATGGAGGTCTCGTTTCGGGCCGGCGAGACAGTGCGCACCGAGATCAGCCGCAAGTTCACCCCGGAGAGCGCTCGGGCGATGCTCGAAGGCGCGGGGTTCGAGCCTCTCGAGCGCTTCGCGCCCTCCAGCGGCGACTTCTATCTCTGGCTGGCGCGGGCTCACGGTGCCAGGGGCGCGGCCGACTAGAGAGGTCTTCTCCGCTCGATGCTGGCGTTTGCTTCCCCTCCGCGGCCGGCGTCTCGGGTCTCTGATGCGGCGCGAGGAGCCGGTCGACCTGCCGGCCCGGTGATCTCTTGGGCGCACGGGCGCTTGGCTGCCCGGCTCACACTGAGAGCGACTGTCAAATAGCTTGCGGCACCCCCGGCCAAGGACTAGGACTTGCGCGCGACGAGGGTCGCGGCGCCCGCTGGCAAGAGGGGTGCGAGACACGATCGGGAAGCATGTCGTCGGTGCCCTCGTTGGTATTTGCCATCGGAGCGCGCATGGGCATGGAGTCATCGGGCAGCTTGGTTCTTTGGATAGTCTTCGCGGTCGTCGTCCTGGTCAGCCTGGCGATCGACCTGGGCGTGCACAACAAGCACCACGGGTCGAGCACCAAGGAAGCAGCGATCTGGTCGGCGGTCTGGATAGGGCTGGCCATCGTCTTCGGCCTCGCCGTCTCGCCGTTCATCGGCGCCGACCGCACGCTCGAATACTTCACCGCCTACCTGCTCGAGAAGTCGCTGTCGGTGGACAACCTGTTTGTCTTCATCGTCATCTTCTCGTTCTTCCAGATACCGCAGGACCTGCAGCGCCGCGTGCTGTTCTGGGGCATCCTCGGCGCGCTGGTCATGCGGGCGATCTTCATCTTCGTGGGCGTCGCGCTGCTCTCGAAGTTCCACTTCCTCTTCTACGTTTTCGGCGCGTTCCTCGTGTACACGGGCGCCAAGCTGCTGTTCAGCAAGAACGAGGAGGTCCATCCGGAGAAGAACTTCGCCTATCGGCTGGTCTGCAAGCTGTTCCACGTCAGCGACGACCTCTCCTCGGAGCACTTCTTCATCAAGGAGAAGGGCAAGTGGATAGCGACGCGTCTGCTGGTCGTCCTGGTGGTCATCGAGGCGACCGACGTGGTCTTCGCCATCGACTCGATCCCTGCGGTCCTCGCGGTCACCCAAGACACCTTCGTCGTCTACACCTCGAACATCTTCGCCATCCTGGGCCTGCGGGCGCTCTATTTCCTGCTCGCCGGAGTGATGGGCAAGTTCCGCTACCTCAACGTCGGCTTGGCGTTCGTGCTCGCCTTCATCGGCGTGAAGATGGTGCTCGTCGACTTCTTCAAGATGCCGCCGCTCGGCTCGCTCGTCGTCGTCGCCAGCCTGCTGACCGCTTCGATCGTCGCCTCGGTGATCGTGGATCGGCGCGAGAAGGCGCTGCCCGCGACAGAGCCCGAGCCACAGAAGCCGCAGGTGGGCTCCGGAGAGTAGGCGCGCGGGCGCCCCGCCGCTCCCCTTAGTCCCCTCTTCTCGCGCAAGCGCGGGAGAGGGGACTTCTCATTGTGTGCCTGCCGCGGGCCAGGCGCGGGATGCCGCCGCCGGCTTTCGCCTGCTCGCGCGCGGGCCAAGCGCGATGCTCGGCTGCGGTCGGACTTGACCGTTCGCCTTCGGAAGGAGGCGTTCGCGAAGTCCCCGGCTCGGTTGACCCGCGAGCGGCTCGCTCCGCATCTTCTGGGCCGTCTTCGAGTGGGCCGCTTCGGCGGCGTGTGCCAGCGCCTGCCCGCGCCCGACGATCGGAAGCGGCGTCCATCGCCGCGGGGGGCTCTTCGTGGGGAAACGACTCCTTCGCCGATGTCTCTTCGGGACGGCCCGCTGCTCTCTTGCCTGCCTCTGCCTGGCGCTCGGAGCTGCCGCCCACGCGCAGGAGACCTCCGACCCCGACGCAGCTTCGCCGGTCGAGGAGGGCGACGCCGCGGTGGCCGCGCAGGAGCTGGCGGGCAGGACGATTCGCGAGATCCGCGTCGCCGGCAACCGTCGGGTCCGGCGCGAGTCGATCGTCTCGGTGCTCACGCAATCGGTCGGGCAGGCGTTCGAGCCGTCGAGCACGCCGGCCGATCTGCGGCGCGTCTACGCGCTCGGGCAGTTCACCGATGTGCGGATCTCCGTCGAGCCGCTCGACGCTGGGGTCGCCTACCTCGTCGAGGTCGAGGAACGGCCGGTGGTCGAGCGGATTCGCATCACCGGCGAGCGTGCGCTGCGAGCGGAGGAGATCGAGGAGGTCCTGCGCATCGAGCGCGGCGACGTCGTCAGCCAGGCCGAGCTGGTCGAGGAGGCCGCGCGCGTCGAGCGGCTCTACTCCGAGCGCGGCTACGCGTTCACCGAGGTCCAGGCGATGCTCGAGCCGAAAGGCGAGGGCAAGGCCGAGGTCGCGCTGAAAGTCCAGGAGAAGCCGCGGGTGCGCATCGAGGAGATCCGCTTCGAGGGGGTCTCGACCGAGCGGGCCGACGAGCTGCTCGGCGCGATCAGGCTGCGGGAGACCAGCCTCCTCACGCGGATCACCGGGACCTCGGTCTACACGCCGGACCGCGTCCAGCAAGCCCTCGAGCGGATAGAGGCCTTCTACTTCGACCGCGGGTTCGTCCAGGCGCGGGTCGAGTCCGAGGTCGGTTTCGATGACGAGCGGCGAAGGGCGACCATCACCTTCCGGGTCGAGGAGGGCACGCAGTACCGGATCGCGAGCATCGGCTTTGCGGGCACCACGGTGCTCTCGGAGGAGAGGCTGCGCGAGCTCGTCGGCAGCGAGGTGGGGGCGTTGATCGACCGCTCGCAGGTGTCGGCGGATTCGGAGGCCATCGCCACCCGCCTGCAGAACCTCGGGTACGCCTGCGCGCGCATCGTCCCGAGCTTCGAGCGGCGCGAAGGGGCCGAGGAGCTCGATCTCACCTACCGAGTCGAGCCGGGCGAGAAGGCCCGCGTCGGCAAGATCGAGGTCACCGGCAACACCAGCACCCGCGAGCGGGTCGTGCTGCGAGAGCTCGCCTTCGAGTCGGGCGACCCGTTCACCGCCGAGGCCATCAGGCAAAGCATCGAGCGGCTTCGCGCCCTGGGGATCTTCAATCGGGTCGACATCCAGAGGATCGGCAACTGCGAGGAGGGCGCCGTCGGTCTTCGCGTCGAGATCGAGGAGGGCGAGACGCTGGGCTATCAGCTCTCGTTCGGCATCTCGAGCGACGAGAAGGTCGTGGGCACGTTGCTGCTGCTCGAGCGCAACATCTTCGGCACTGGCCGGTCCGCCTCGGCGCAGGCCCAGCTCTCCGCGCTGCGCTCCACGGTCGCCCTCGCCTATTCCGAGCCGTACCTGTTCGGCTCGCCGGGCAACCTGGCGCTCGACGGAGCGTGGTCCCGCCTCGAGTACCCCGACTTCACGCGCCGCTCGCTCGGCGGGGTCGTCAACTACCGGCTGCCCTTCGGCCGCTTCGGGCCGCGGCTCGAGGGGTTCTCGGGAATCCTCGCCTACGCCTTCCAGAACGTGGACATCTTCGGCGCCCCACCGCTGCCTCCGGAGGTCGCGCCGCTGTTTGCCGGCGGCCTCATCAGCTCGCTGGCCCTGACTGCGGCCTACGAGGCCCCCGAGACGCTCCAGCTCACGCCGCGCGGCCGGTTGCTGCTCGCGTCCGCCGAGCTCTCGCCCCGGTTCCTGGGCGCCGACATCCGCTTCTTGCGGCTGGCGGGGGTCTTCCGCTGGTCGTTCCCGCTGCCGCCGGAGCTCCTGCTGCGCGCGCGAGCCTTGCTCGGGTACGTCGACCCTATCGGCGACCAGGTGCTCCCCGTCTCCGAGCGCTTCTTCCTCGGCGGCTTCGACACCCTGCGCGGCTACCGCTACCGCTCGATCGCGCCCACCATCGTCCTCGTCGACGAGGCGGGCAGGGAGGAGGTGGTCGACATCGGGGGAACGGCGCAGGCGCTCTTCGGGATCGAGCTGGAGATCCCGGTCGTCGCCCGCTTTCGCTTGAACGGCGTGGTCTTCATCGACGCGGGCAACACCTTTCTCGCCGGCGAGCCGTCCGACCCCAACCTGCCGCTCGGGCTGTTCTACTCGGCCGGGTTCGGCGCGCGGTGGTACTCGCCGGCCGGGGTGCTGCGCCTCGAGCTCGCCTTCCCGTTCAGTCCGCGCCCGGGTGACCCGCCGGTCGTGCTCGAGTTCGGCGCGGGCGTGCTGCCGTAGGGCCGGAGGCCAGTCTGGCGGGGCCGACCCCTCGGGCTTTCGCGCAGCAACCTGCTCGCCACCGGCTCACGGGTTCGCTTATCGTGCGCGCCGCCGTGGGAGCGTGAGAAAACGCGCGAAACGCGCGAATGGCGCGCGCATCCAAGCGTTTGAGACAGCGCGGGCCGGAGAGAGACGAGCCCGCTCCCCGCGAAACCGACAGACCAACGACAGGAGCAGACGATGGCGAAGTGGCGCTGCATAGCTTGCGGATACATCTACGACCCCGCCGTGGGCGATCCGGACGGCGGCATCGCTGCCGGCACGGCTTTCGAGGACATCCCCGAGGACTGGGTCTGCCCCGAGTGCGGCGTGGGCAAGGAAGACTTCGAAAAGGCCGACGAGTAGCGCGTTGCGGTCGTCGGCGCGCGCTCGCGGCGCGCGCCGTCAGCCCACCGGTCGGGCGTTCACCGACGCCCGACCCGCCTGTCCGGCCCCTTCGGTGACGGGCACGACGCTCGGCGTCTCCACCGGCTCGCGGGAGGCCGGGCCGTGATATGCAGCGGCGGCCGCGTGTTCTAACGCGTACCGGAGGGTTTCGAATGAACCGCACCATCAAGGACGACATCTGCTGGGTCGGCTTCGTCGACTGGAACGTGCGCGACTTCCACGGCTACGAGACACGCCGTGGCTCGAGCTACAACGCGTACCTGGTCCTCGACGAGAAGCCGGCGCTCATCGACGCGGTCAAGGGACCGTATGCGCCCGAGCTGCTCGCCCATGTGGCCGAGCGGATCGATCCCGGAAAGCTCGCCTACGTCGTCTGCAACCACGCCGAGCCCGATCACTCTGGCGGTCTGCCCGCGGTCATGAAGGCCTGTCCGCAGGCCGAGCTGGTGTGCAACGCCAAGTGCCGCGAGTCGCTGTCGATGCACTTCGACACCAGCGCCTGGCGCTTCAAGGTCGTCGCCGACGGCGAGACGCTGTCGCTGGGGCGGCGCGCGCTGCAGTTCTTCGACACCCGCATGGTCCACTGGCCCGAGTCGATGGCCACCTACGTGCCAGAGTCGAAGCTGCTCTTCTCGATGGACGCCTTCGGTCAGCATCTCGCCAGCTCGAGCCGCTTTGACGACGAGGTGCCGTTCGACGAGCTGATGCTCGAGGCGAAGACCTACTACGCGAACATCCTGATGCCTTTCGGCACGCCCATCGGCCGGACGCTCGACAAGCTCTCGGGGCTCGAGCTGGAGATGGTGGCCCCGAGCCACGGGGTGATCTGGCGCAAGCGCTTCAAGGACATCTTCGAGGCCTACCGTCGCTGGACGCGGCTCGAGGCGGGGCCGAAGGTGCTCGTGGTCTACGACACGATGTGGAAGAGCACCGAGCAGATGGCGCACGCCGTGCTCGAAGGAGCGACGCGGCCCGGAGTCGACGCGAAGCTCATCAACATCCGCGCGAGCAACACCACCGAGATCGCCACCGAGGTGCTCGACGCGGCCTGCCTCGCCTTTGGCTCGGCGACGCTGAACAACTGCATCATGCCGCAGGCCGCCGCGGCGCTGACCTACCTCAAGGGCCTCAAGCCCGTGGGCAAAGCGGGTTTCTTCTTCGGCTCGTACGGCTGGGCGAAGGCCGCGGCGCAAGAGGCGCAGCAGTACTTCGAAGCGATGAAGCTGCAGGTGACCCGCGAGCCGCTGCTGTCGCAGTTCGTCCCCAAGCCCGAGATCCTCGACGAGTGCCGCGCGGCCGGGAGGCAGCTCGCGGAGAAGGCGCTGGAGATCTCCGGCAAGGCGCTCGCCAAGTAAGCGGAGGCGGCTCCCCGCGGCGGGGCACCTTTTCGAAGGGCCGGCTTCGTGCCGGCCGCCGGGGACGCCAGCACGAAGGCTGGCGCTCCGGGCATCGATGGGCGCATTGCTGTGCGCCACTACCACGCCGCGGCCGATCGCCTGAGCTCCGGGCAAAGCCCGGGTTGTCCACTCCCAACTCAAGACTCACAACTGTCAACTGTCGCCCTACACCTTGCGATCGCGCACGAGCTGGGCGAACCGCGCGAACGAGCGGTCGTAGGTGCGCTCGACGTCGTCGGGGAAGAAGCAGGCCGGCAGCTCACGGCTGCTCAGGTGCGACTGCACGCACTCGCAGCACAGGCCCTTGCGCGAGCAGGGGTTGTAGCTGCAGTTGCACTTCTTGAGGTTGCTCGCCTTCCTGCATTCCATGTCGTCTCTCCCTGACAGAGCGTGGCCCGAAGGCTAGAAGCGGGCTCGCCGAGCGGTCAAGGCCGCGCGCCTCGTCTCCCTTCTCTTGAGGACGGACCGGCGAGCGCTCGCGGCGGGTCGGCGGGGTTTCGCCAAAAGGTGCGGCAGCCGACGCGCCGCGCCCGCGCCCGGCGCCGCGGATTGCCGCCGCTTGCGCCCTCGGGTTAGCCCTGGCCCTCACCACGGAAGCAGGAGGAAAGACCCATGGAGCTCAGCGCCCGCAATCAACTCAAGGGAACGGTCAAGAACGTCTCCACCGACAACATCATGGCCGAGGTCACCGTCGACTTCGGCGGCCAGGAGGTCGTCTCGGTCATCACCAAGAGCTCGTTCGAGCGTCTTGGAATCAAGGCCGGGCAGCCCGTCACCGTGATCATCAAGGCGACCGACGTGATGCTCGCCCGGTAGCCGAACGGAGGCCCGGGGGACGACGGCCATCTGCCAGCTCGGCTGTCTGTCTCCCACCGGGTTGCGCGTATAGTCCGCCCGGTGAACAGCTCAGCTTCGGAAGCCAAGGCCAGCCCGCCCAGCCAGGACCTCGACTCGCCGCGCCTCCGCGCGCGATGGACCAGCCCTGTCCTCTGGGCGGTGCTCGCCACCCTCGTCTGGCGGCTCGCTTTTCTGCTTTGGACCGGGTTCGCCATCGAGTCGGACGAAGCGGTCATCGGCCTGATGGCCAAGCACATCGGCGAGCTGCGCGAATTCCCGGTCTGGTACTACGGCCAGGAGTACATGGGCGCGCTCGAGGCCTACGTCGCCGCGCCCTTCGTCAAGCTGTTTGGCTCCAACGCGGTCTCGCTCAAGCTGACGGCGCTGGCTTTCGCGCTCGTCTTCGCCTGGGCCTCGGCGCTCTTCGCCCAGCAGGTCTTCGGCAAGCGGCCGGCGCTGTTCTTCACCCTCGCCTATCTCGTCGCCGGCCCGCTGATCCTGACCTTGTGGACGGTCAAGCTGCGCGGAGGCTTCGTCTCCACGCTCGCCATCGGGCAGCTCGTGCTCCTGCTCGCGTTGCGGCTCGGGACGCGGGGCGCGAGCGTGCGCGGCGCAGGCGCGCTCGGTCTGCTCGCCGGGCTCGGGGTCTGGATGAACCCGCTGGTCGCCCCGTT
This sequence comes from Myxococcales bacterium UBA5297, assembly GCA_002408385.1. Taxonomy (GTDB): domain Bacteria; phylum Myxococcota; class Myxococcia; order Myxococcales; family UBA5297; genus UBA10939. Next base: position 53,101 of record DHSB01000179.1, on the reverse strand, counting down.
TCTCGGCGCCGCGGGGCTGTTTCTCGTCGGACGGCGGCAGTTCATCGCGCGGCGCGCGGCGGTGGCGGCCTGTCTCGGCGGCGCTCTCCTCGGGTCGGCTCCGTTCTGGATCTACAACCTGCGCCACTCCTGGGGCACGTTCCGGGTGCTGCTCGGAGGCGAGGGCAACTTCGATGTCGGCAAGCACCTGGTGACGACCTTCGAGGATCATCTCCCGGTCCTGCTCGGCGTCCTGCCTCCGTGGCCGCCCGAGCGCGCCGTCCCGCTCTGGGGCTGGCCCCTGCTCGTCCTCTTCGCGCTCGCCTCGCTGGCGCTGCTGTGGCACGCCCGTCGCGGGCTCGCCGGCCTGGTACTGCCTTCGTACAGGCCGACCAACGGCGCCGAGCTGTACGTGCTGACCGCGCTCGGGTTCCTCGTCTGCGCGATGTTCACCCGCTTTGGCGCAGAGCCCGAGCCGCGCTACGCGATCGTCCTCTACGTCTTCCTCGCGCCGGCGCTCGGCCTGCTGTTCGGCTCGCTCTGGGAGCGCGGGCGCCCGGGGAGGCTCGTCTCGGCGCTCGCCTTCGCCGGCGTGCTCGTCGTCAACACCGGCTCGATCTACGGCTTCGATCGCCGCCTCCCGACCCAGCCGCTCTTCAACATCCGCGACGGGGTGGTCAACCCCCTCGACCAGTCGCCGCTCTATCGGGTGCTCGAGCAGGAAGGCATCGACGGCCTGAACGCCGAGTACTGGATGGGCTACCGCATCGCCTACGAGACCGGTGAGCGGGTGGTTACGGTGCCGGGCCGTTACGGGCCGTACACCGACCTGTTCCGCAAGACCCGGCGGCAGGCTTGGCTCTTTCGCGACGGCGGGGTGCCGCTGCGCCAGCGGCGGGCGCTGCTCGCGGAGCTCGACTCGCTCGCCATCCCCTTCCGCGAAAAGGCGTTGGAGAGCTACTGGCTCATCCTCCCGGACACCGGAATTCCGCGCGAGCGCTGGCAGGGCTCGAGCTCCACGGGAACGGAGGCAAACCTCGCCTTCGACCGCGATCACTCCAGCCGCTGGACTACCGGCAGCGCCCAGCAGCCTGGCCAGTGGCTCGAGGTGGATCTCGGCGAGCCTCGGACCGTCGAGCGCATCTCGGTCCTCTTCGGCCAGGGGGACGCGCCTCGGCGGCTGAGGCTCGAGGCTTCGCCCGAGGGGACGAGTTGGGAGACGTTGACCGAGACCGAGCAGGTGACGCGGAGCTGGGTCTTCTCTCCGGCTGGCCGCACCGTGCGAAAGCTCAGGCTCACCCAGCTCGGGTCGTTGCCGAACCGGTGGTGGTCGGTGCACGAGATCTACGTCTACGGCCCGAAGGACGAGTAGGGCGGGTGCCCCGGGGCCCGGCTGCTTTGCGGCCGACGCTGGCCGGCGCAGGCTACGGCTTCGGGATGCGCAGCGTCTTCGAGACCATCGCGATGCCGCTCAGCACGTAGAGCAGCGACAAGGGGTGCAGCCCGGTGGGGCCGGCGGAGATGTGGCCGAGCGGCAGGCTGTCGCCGATGCGCCCGAGCCCTGCGAAGACGGCGAGGAGGGCGACGATGACGAGGCTCGTCGGGATGGGCGTGCCCTCGTAGTAGCGCACCTTCCCGCCGGGGCCGGCGAGGCTCGCGGCGGTGGCGTTGTAGCGCGCCAGGCGGCTGATCCCGCAGCCGACGAAGAAGATGAGGGCGAGCGCGTCGAGGCCGTCCTGCAGCCCGAGCGCGAAGCCGAGCGTGGCCGGGGCGACTCCGAAGGAGACGAGATCGGCCAGCGAGTCCAGCTCCTGCCCAAGGATCGACAGAACGCCCCGGCGCCGCGCGATGCGACCGTCGGCGACGTCGGCGACCAGCGCCAACGGCAGCAAGCCGAAGGCGAGCCACATCCAGCCGGTCGCGCCGCTTGCCACGAACTTCATCGAGGCGAGCACCGAGCCCATCCCTGCGAAGCCGTTCGCTAGGGTGACGAGATCGGCGGTGCGAAAGCCGCGGATCATCGAGAAGTGGCGGGAGCCTTCGGTCTTCACGCAAGCGTCCTGGGGTGTCGGTGGAGGGGGCAAGGTAGCTTGGCGACGGTCGGCGGTCGAGAGTCGATCGTCGAAAGTCGAGAGTCGATAGCGCTCGCGGATGCTCCGGTGACCTGGCGA
>DHSB01000179.1:17564-50704 GCA_002408385.1 Myxococcales bacterium UBA5297 | reverse complement strand
CCAAGGATCGTCGGGCAGCGACGCTCTCGGATGCTCCGGTGACCTGGCGATCGTCGCCGGCGGCGATTGCGGACCGTCGGGAGACCAAAGAGCGTCGGCGGCGACGCTCCCGGATGCTCCGGTGACCCGGCGATCGTCGCCGGCGACGATTCCGGACCGTCGGGAGACCAAGGATCGTCGGCGGCGACGCTCCCGGATGCTCCGGTGACTTGGCGATCGTCGCCGGCGACGATTTCGGACCGTCCGGAGACCGAGGATCGTCGGCGGCGACGCTCTCGGATGCTCCGGTGACCCGGCGATCGTCACCGGCGACGATTTCGGACGCGTCCGGAGATCGAGGATGGTCGGCGGCGACGATCTCGGACTGGTCCGGTGACCCGGCGATCGTCACCGGCGACGATCTCGGACGCGTCCGGAGATCGAGGATGGTCGGCGGCGACGATCTCGGACTGGTCCCGAGGCAAGCGATCGTCGCCGGGGCGACGATTCTGGGGGGGCAAACCCGAGAGCCCATCGAGTAGTCGAACGGGTGTGTTCACCAGAACCCGGCGCACGGCGCGCGAATCGGAGCCTGCGGTCGCTCTTCCTTGAGATCGTGACAACCGGCGGGCGGCTCGCTGGCGCGACTCTTGTCTTTGGCGTCGGGGAAGCGCTTCCCGACCATTCGCGCGTGGCGCGCGTAGGATATCGAACGCTTCGAGGCGCCGCCGTCATCGTGCCGGTGATAGGGCTGCCTCCAGGCCGCCCAACCGAAGGGTTGGAATCGTCGTCCCGAGTCCTGCCCGCTGGTGGGCGCTTCACGTTCATCGCGCCGCCTGGCCCGTGCGTCCGGTCCCCGGCACGCCGGCTCGCGCGCAACCTCGATTCCCCGAGCTCTTGAGAGGAAGAACAGATGATCGACCAGACCGCCCTCGTCGCCGACGTGCAGGCCTTGGTGCGCTGCCGGAGTGTTTCGGGAGAAGAGGGGCTCGCCGTCAACGCGTTCTGCGAGACGCTGAAACGGCTCGGCTTCGACGAGGTGTCGGTAGACCCGACGGGCAACCTCGTCGCGCGGATCCGCGGGGGCCGGCCCGGCAAGCGGGTCCTCTTCGAGGGCCACATCGACACCGTCGCCGAGGGCGACCGCTCGCTCTGGACTCGCGACCCCTTCGGCGGCGCGCTCGAGGAGGGGCGCATCTACGGGCGCGGGACTTCGGACATGAAGGGCGCCCTGGTGGCGATGGCCCACGGGCTCGCCAGCCTGATCCCGGAGAAGGAGCGGCTCGCCGGCGAGATCGCCCTCACCGCGGTCGTCTGCGAGGAGGTCTTCGAGGGGGTCGCTTTCGGTCGCGTGCTCGACAGGCTCGAGCCCGACCTGGTCGTGGTCGGCGAGGCGACCGAGCTCGAGCTGGCGGTCGGGCAGCGGGGCAGGGCGGAGATCGCGCTCGAGACCTTCGGCAAGAGCGCCCACTCGTCGAATCCGGAGGCCGGGGTGAACGCCGTCGACGGCTTCGTCGCGCTCTTCGCGGAGCTGCGCGGGCTCGGCCTGCCGCGCGACCCGCGGGTCGGACAGGCCATCCTCGAGCTGGTCGACGTGATCTCCGAGCCCTATCCCGGCGCCTCGGTGCTGCCCGCCCGCTGCCGTTCCACCTGGGACCGCCGGCTGATCCCCGGCGAGACCGCCGCCGAGGTGCTCGCGCCCATCGAAGCGGCTATCGCCCGGGTGAGCGAACGCGATCCGCGAGTGCGCGCCCGGGCGACCATCGTCAGCGCCGAGGCCCGGACGCACACCGGCGCCGAGCTGTCGGCCGAGCGCTTCTTCCCGGGCTGGCTCGCCCCCGAGGGCGCCGAGTACGTCGTCCGGGCGCAGAAGGCGCTCGCCTCCGCCGGCCTGCCTGCCCCTCTGCGGTCCTACGCCTTCTGCACCGACGGGAGCGAGAGCGCCGGCCGGCGCGGGCTGCCGACGATCGGGTTCGGGCCTTCGCGCGAGAACCTGGCGCACGTCGCCGACGAGTACGTCGAGGTCGACCAGCTCGGGCGGGCCGCCGCCGGCTATGCCGCGCTCGCGCGCGCCTTCCTTGGCGAGCAGGCCGGCTGATGGCGCGGCCGATACTGCTGACCGGCGGCACGCTCGTCGACGGGACCGGGCGGGCTCCGTACCTGGGCGAGGTGCTGGTCGAGCAGGGGCGCATCGCCGCGGTGGGCCCGCGGCTCGAGGTGGCCGCCTCGCGCGAGGCCCTGGTCGTCGACACGACCGGCGCCTATGTCGCCCCCGGCTTCATCGATTGCCACTCCCACAGCGACCTGCAGCAGCTCGTGCCCTCCGGGCTCGACGCGAAGCTGCGGCAAGGGGTGACGACCGAGGTGGTCGGGCAGTGCGGCCTGTCGGTCTTCCCGTTGCCCGAGAGCCGGCGTCCGGGGTGGCGGGCGACCTCGGTGATCGGAGACCTCGCCGAACCCTGGGGCTGGGAGAGCGCCAGCGACTGGTTCGTCGCCCTTCGAGCGCACGGGCTCGAGTGCCACGTCGTTCCCTTCGCCGGACAGGGGACGGTCCGCTACGGGATCGCCGGCGACCGCAGCGGGCCGCTCGCGCCGTCTGAGCTCGACCTGGTCGAAGAGCGGCTCGAGGAGGCCTTCGCCGCGGGCGCGGCAGGGTTGTCGTTTGGCCTGGTCTACGTCCCGGCGCTCTTCGCCGATCGCGCCGAGCTGCTGAGGGCCGCGTGCCTCGCCGCTCGCCACGGCCGGCCGCTCGCCGTCCATCTGCGCAGCGAGAGCGACGAGCTGCTCGCCGCGGTCCGGGAGATGCTCGCGCTCGCCGACGAGACCGGGGTGCGGCTGCACCTCTCGCACCTCAAGGCGGTCGGCGCGCGCAACCGGCCCCAGCTCGACGAGGTGCTGAGGCTGGTCGAGAGCCGCGGCATCGACTTCGACCACTACCCCTACACGAGCGGCAGCACGACGCTCCTGGCGATCTTGCCGCCCGAGCTCTTCGAGGAAGGCGGCGTGCGCGGGGCGCTGGGGGCGCTGGCCGATCCCGCGGTGCGCTCGAGGCTCGAAGAGATCTACGCCGGACGGCGCCAGGCGCCAGCGGGCGCGCCGTGGGACAACCTGCCGCTGCTCGCGGGCTGGGAGCGGATTCGAATCGTCTCGCTGCGCGCCGAGGCCGACCGCGACTGCCTCGGCCGGTCGCTGGCGGCCATCGCCGAAGCGCGAGGGACGAGCCCGGCCGAGGCGGCGTTCGAGCTGCTGGTCGATTCGGCCGGCGACGTCCGGATGATCGACGACTACATGAGCGAGGAGGCGCTCCTGGCGGTTCTCCGCAGTCCGCGCGGCTGCATTGCCAGCGACGCGCTCTTCGGCGGTCGGCCCCATCCCCGGCTCCACGGCTGCTTCCCGCGGGTCTTCGCCCGCTACGTCTTCGGCGAGCCGAGGGTCCTCTCCGTCGCGGAGGCGGTGCGCAAGATGACCGGCCTGCCCGCCGAATGGCTCGGGCTGAAGGACCGCGGGCTGCTCGCCCCGGGGATGGCCGCCGACGTCGCCGTCTTCGAGCCGGGCTTTCGCGACGAGGCCGACGAGGCGTCTCCCGAGCGGCCGGCCCGCGGCCTGCGCCTGCTGCTCGTCGGAGGCGCGATCAAGGTGCGCGAGGGCGAGGTCCTGCCGGAGATCCGCTCGGGCAGCCTCCTCGTCCGCTCGTCAGCCTGAGCGATGCACGGGGCACGGCGCCGGTGAATGGACGGCGGTGCGATGGACGGCAGAAGTGATGGACGGCAGAAGTGATGGACGGCGGAAGTGACGGACGGCAGAAGTGACGGACGGCGGAAGTGACGGACGGCGGAAATGACGGTCGGGCAGAAGTGACGGTCGGGCGAAGTGACGGACCGGCGAAGTGACGGACCGCGGAAGTGACGGACCGGCGAAGTGACGGACCGCGGAAGTGACGGACGGGCGGAAGTGACGGACGGCGGAAGTGACGGACGGCGGAAGTGACGGACGGCGGAAGTGACGGACGGGCGGAAGTGATGGACGGCGGAGCTCCAGCTCCGCCAAAGGGCCGGCGAGCGCTCCCGCACGTTTCCGGCTCGGGCTCTTGATCTCCAGGACGGTTGCTTCGCTCGGACAGCTCTCCAACGAACGGGAGGCGCTGAGCCTGGGCGCACTGCGAACGGCCGCGCGCTCCCGCCCTCCGGCCCAAGGCGGACGTGCGGCGCGAACGTTGATGGGGGCGGTCTGCCGCCCTAAGATACCGCCTCATTTTCAACGGTTTTTTGCGAAAGTCACCGATGGCCGAAGACCAGCTCCCCGAGAATCCTCCCTCCACCCCGAAGCAGACACGCCTCGTGCTGCACGAGCCGCCCAGGCGCGGCCTGTTCAAGCGGCTGCTGATGGTCGCGGGGCTGCTCGCCGTCGCCGGGATGGTGGCGGGCGCGATTGCGGTCCTCGTCGCCTACGCGATCTATTCGGAGGGCCTGCCCGAGCTGCCGACCGTCGAGGAGTATCGCCCGCCCATCCTCACCGAGATGTGGACCTCCGACCGCGTACTGGCGGGCGAGCTCTACGACGAGCGGCGCAAGGTGGTGCCCTACGAGCGCATTCCGAAGAAGCTCGTGCAGGCCTTCATCGCCGCCGAAGACGACCGCTTCTTCGACCACCCGGGCTTCGACCCGGTAGGCATGACCCGCGCCGCCTACACGACCTACTTGAAGCGGACCCGGGTCCAGGGCGGCTCCTCGCTCACCCAGCAGGCGGCCAAGGCGGTGCTCGTCTCGGTCGAGCTCTCGAAGATCACCGACGAGCAGGTGCGCGCCGAGGTCGAGCGGATGCTCGGGCCCAAGGGCATGGAGGACTCCGAGGCGGTCGAGCGCGCGGTGTTCAAGGCCCACGCGAAGCTGCGCGCCGAGGCCCACGCGCGGGCCACCGAGAAGAAGATCCGCCGCAAGATCCGCGAGCTGATCCTCGCGCTGCGGCTCGAAAAGGCGCTCACCAAGGAGCAGATCCTCTTCCTCTACCTGAACAACGTCTATCTCGGGCACCACTCCTACGGCGTGCAGGCGGCCGCGGAGAACTACTACCGCAAGGACGTGCGCGACCTGACCCTCGGCGAGGCGGCCCTGCTCGCCGGTCTGCCGCAGGCGCCCAGCAAGTACTCGCCGTTCCGCAACCCCAAGTTTGCCAAGGAGCGCCGAGAGTACGTCCTGCGCCGCATGTTCGAGGAGGGGATGATCACCGAGGAGGAGCGCAAGGTCGCCTCGGCCGAGGAGGTCTCGGTCTACCCGGTCGAGGACGTCTTCCGGCGGTTCGCGCCCTTCTTCGCCGAACACGTCCGGCGCGACCTGGTGCGCCGCTACGGCAACGAGCGCGTCCTCAAGGACGGCCTGAAGGCCTACACCTCGATGGACGCCGAGCGCCAGCGCGCCGCGCAGGTGGCGATGCTCGACGGGTTGATCAGCGTCGACAAGCGCCAGGGCTTTTACGGCCCGGTCCTGAAGCTGAACACCGAGGCCGAGCGCAGGGCGTTCGAGAAGAAGATCGCCGACCGGCTCGGCGACGAGCAGCTCACCGAGGGCCGCTACTACGTCGGCTACGTCGAGCGCATCGAGAAGGAGGACAACTTCGCGGTCGTCAACGTGGGCAGCCAACGCGGCAAGCTGCCCATCCTCGGGATGCGTTGGGCGCGCGCGCCCAACCCGGAGAAGTACTACCCGCACGCCCTGGTCAACCGCGTCGACGAGGCGCTGGCGGCCGGCGACGTCATCATCGTGCGCGCGGTCTCGCGCAAGGAGCTCGAGAACGAGGCGGGCTGGAGCGATGCCGAGCGGCGCTTCCTCAAGCAGCTTCCGGCCGAAGGCCCCTTCCTGCGCCTCGAGCAGGAGCCGCGCCTGCAGGGCGCCATCGTCGCGGTCGACCCCGCCAGCGGCTATGTCGTCGCGATGATTGGCGGCTACGACTTCGACGCCAACGAGTTCAATCGCGCCTTCCAGGCCTGCCGCCAGCCGGGCAGCTCGTACAAGCCGGTGGTCTACTCGGCGGCCATCGAGCTGCTCGAGTGGCAGGTCAACCACGTGCTCGTCGACTCGCCGGTGGTCTTCGACGACCCCGACAACCAGCTTCGCTGGAAGCCCGAGAACTACGGCGAGAACTTCAAGGGCGACGTGCTGCTGCACACCGCGCTGGTCAACTCGATGAACATCCCCGCGGTCAAGACCCTGCACGCGGTGGGCGTCAAGCCGGCCGTCGAGTGGGCGCGCGGGCTCGGGATCACCACGCCGATCAACGAGGACCTGTCGATGGCCCTGGGCGGCTCGTGCGTGCGGCTGCACGAGCTGGTCGGGGTCTACGCGACGATGAATCGCGGGGGCACCCGGTTCGCTCCGGTCTACGTGCGCAAGGTCGAGGATCGCTTCGGGCGCACGCTCGAGGACCACACCGCGTTCGACGACGAGTTCGCCGCCTTCGAGGAGCGGGTGGCCGCCGGCTACGCCGGGCTGTTCTCGAAGCCGGAGCGGGTGATGAAGCCCGAGACCGCCTTCCTCATCACCTCGCTGATGCGCGACGTCGTGCGCGAGGGGACCGGCGTTGCCGCCCAGAGGCTCGGCAAGCCGGCCGCGGGCAAGACCGGGACGACCAACGACTCCTTCGACACCTGGTTCATGGGCTTCACCAAGGACCTGGTGACCGGCGTCTGGCTCGGCTACGACCGCTACGAGAGCCCGTTGGGCCGCTATGAGACCGGCGGTCGCGCGAGCCTTCCGATCTGGGTCGACTTCATGCGCGCCGCCCTCGCCGAACGGCCACAGCCCGAGTTCGAGGCCCCGCCGGAGGCCGACATCGTCTTCGCGCGAATCGACCTGGACAGCGGCAAGCTGGCCGCCCCCGACAACCGGCGCGCGAAGGACGCCCCCTTCGTCCGCGGCAAGGAGCCCACCGAGGCCGAGCTCGGCCAGGGGCAGGTCGATCCCACCGAGTTCATGTGGCACGAGGCGCCGTGAGTCTGGAGTTGCGAGTTTTGAGTTGGGAGCGAAGAGCGCGATTGCGGAGGGGCGCCCCGGGTCTTCCTAATCGCGGCGGGGTGGCGATGCCCTCCACCCGCGGGCGGCCGATCGCCGTCGGTTCCGGGCGCGGCCCCGCCTTTCGACGCGCGGCCGCTTTGTTGACCCCCCTCCCCGCCGAAACCTAAGATTCTCGCCTCGTACTGTTCACCAGCGGAGACTGCTCGCCGATGCGCGTTCGTAGACCGGGGGGCTCGGTCCTGGTGGCTCTGGCGGCGGTCTTCGCCAGCGCCCTGCCTCTCCCCGCGCGGGCGGCGAGCCGGCCGCCGGTGAGCGCCCTGGTCGCCAAGAACACCGCGCCCTACCAGCGGGCGCTCGCGGCCTTCAAGCGCGCCTATGACGGGCCGGTCGTCACCCATGTGCTCGACTTCGACGCCGACGCGGTCGGGGCCACGCGCGCCGAGAAGCCCGCGCTCGTGCTCGTGGTGGGCGTCAAGGCCGCCAAGGCTGCCCGCGAGCTTGGCGAGGCGACGCCGGTCGTCTACTGCATGGTCGTCGAGCCCAAGTCCAACGGCGTCGACGCAGGCCATGTCGTCGGTGTGCCACTCGAGATCCCGGTCGAGGACCAGCTCGAGCAGCTCAAGCGCCTCGTCCCCGACCTTGGCAGCATCGGCCTGGTCTTCAACCCGGCCCGCTCGGCGAACACCGTGGGCGAGGCGGTCGTCGCGGCGGGCAAGCTGTCGATGACCGTCGTGGCCGAGCCGGCCTCGTCGGCGGCGCAGTTTCCCGACTCCCTGCGGGCGGTGCTGCCCAAGTCAAAGGCGCTCTGGCTGCTGTCGGACCCGACGCTGCTGACCCAGGACACGCTGCGCCTGATGCTCGAGGCGGCGATGTCCCACAAGCTGCCGCTGTTGACCTTCTCGGAAGAGTTCGTGCGGATGGGGGCGCTGCTGGCGCTCGCGCCCGACTACGAGGGCGCCGGCATCGAGGCGGCTCGCCTGGCGCTCGAGATAGTCGGCGGCAAGAAGCCCTCCGAGGCCTCGCCGGCCAAGCCACGCTGGAACCTGATCGTCAACCTTGCCACCGCCAAGGCGCTGGGACTCGGCGTCCCGGCCGACATGCTCGAGACGGCCATCGCTGTGCAGTAGGAGTGTCTGGCCGCCCGGCACGCGCGGGGCGGCCTCTGGGGAGAGAACAGATGAGCTGGCTGCATCGCTTCAGCCTCAGAACGATCATCTACGGGTCCTTCACCCTCGTGCTGCTGGTCTCGATGCTGTCAGCCCTGCTCATCTCGCGCGAGGTCGATGACTTGCTGCGCGCCAGCCTCGACACGCGGGGCAGCCACCTCGCCCGCTCGCTGACCGAGTCGGGTGCGCTGCCCTTCGTGAGCGAGGAGATAGGCATGGATCTGCTCGGGAGGGTCCAGATCGCCCCGGGCGAAGGCGGGGTCTTCCTGGTCGACGCGCAGCTCGAGCACCTGGGGTCGAGCTTCGCCGGGCTCGAGGTCGAGCCGGTGATCGCCAAGCTGGAAAAGGTAGGTCGCGCCAAGCTCGCGGAGGGCGTCGGGCCCTTGAGCGCCGGACCGGGCCTCATCTTCTGGGCCCATCCGGCCAAGGAACGCCGCTCCGACGTCATCGAGGGCAACGCGGTCGACAGTGAGCGGATCGTCGGATATGCGGTCGTGGTGCTGTCCGACAAGCAGGTCGTCGAGGCCAAGTCGCGCGTCCGGGAGGTGGCGCTGCTGCCCTTCGTCTCCGCCGTCTTCTCCTTCCTGGTGCTGCTCCTCTTCGCCGGCCGCACCTTCACCAGCCAGAGTCGTGGGCCCGGATGATGCCCGCGGCCAAGAAGATCAGCGACGGCGAGGGCGCCGGCATCGAGGCGGCTCGCCTGGCGCTCGAGATAGTCGGCGGCAAGAGGCCCTCCGAGGTCTCGGCGGCAAAGCCACGCTGGAAACTGGTCGTCAACCTCGCCACCGCCAAGGCGCTGGGGCTCACCGCTCGAGACGGCCACCGCAGTGCAGTAGGAGTGTCCGGCCGCCCGGCACGCGCGGGGCGGCCCCGGGGAGAGAACAGATGAGCTGGCTGCATCGCTTCAGCCTCAGAACGATCATCTTCGGGTCCTTCACCCTCGTGCTGCTGATCACGATGCTGCCGACCCTGCTGCTCATCTCACGCGAGGTCGACGACTCGCTGCGCGCCAGCCTCGACATGCGCGGCAGCTACCTCGCCCGCTCGCTGGCCGAGCAGGGTGCGCTGCCCTTCGGGAACGAGCGGACGCGCAAGGAGGTGCTCGAGAGGGTCCAGATCGCCCCGGGCGAAGGCGGGGCCTTCCTGGTCGACCTGCAGCTCGAGCACCTGGGGTCGAGCTTCGCCGGGCTCGAGGTCGAGCCGGTGATCGCCAAGCTGCGAGAGGTCGATCGCACCAAGCTCTCGCAGGGCGTCGGGCCCTTGAGCGCCGGGCCGGGCCTTCTCTTCTGGGCCCATCCGGCCAAGGAGCGCCGCCCCGACGTCATCGAGGGCAACGCGGCCGGCAGCGAGCGTCTCGTCGGCTATGCGGTCGTGGTGCTGCCCGACAAGCAGGTCGTCGAGGCCAAGTCGAGCGTCCAGGAGGTGCTGCTGCTGGCCTTCATCTCCGGCATGGTCGCCTTCCTCGTGCTGCTGTTCTTCATCAGCCGCACCTTCATCATCCAGCCGCTGGCCGGGATGATGACCGCGGCCAAGAAGATCAGCGACTGCGACCTGACCGAGAAGCTGCACGTCCACGGCGGTGACGAGCTGGGCCAGCTCGGCAGCGCGCTCAACCGCACCTCCGAGAACCTGCGGCTGACCCTGGGCAAGGTGAAGGGCGTCTCCGAGGGCATCGCCACCGTCATTGACCAGATCGGCCACACCGCCGACGTGGTCGCCCGCGGCGCGGCGACGACGGCGCACTCGGTCGACGAGACCAGCAGCTCGATGGAGGAGATGATCGCCTCGCTCAAGGGCATCGCCGAGAACGTCGAGGTCCTCGCCCAGTCGGCCGAGGAGAGCAGCTCGTCGATCCTTCAGATGGCGGCGACCAACGACGAGGTCGCCGAGAACATCGTCCAGCTCGCCTCCTCGGTCGAGGAGACCACCGCGGCCATCGAGCAGATGACCTTCAGCATCAAGCAGGTCGCCAAGAACGTCGAAGACCTCTCGGCCACCGCCGAGGAGACCAGCAGCTCGATGAACGAGATGAACGTCTCCATCGGCCAGGTGGAGATGAACGCCAACGAGACCGCCAAGCTCTCGGAGCTCGTCTCCCAGGACGCCGAGCTGGGGATGAAGTCGCTGCAGAAGACGATCGGCGGCATCGACAAGATCAAGGAGTCGTCGAAGGAGGCCGCCCACGTCATCGAGAACCTGGGCAAGAAGATCGAGACCATCGGCAACATCCTCAACGTCATCGACGACGTCGCCGAGCAGACCAACCTGCTCGCCCTCAACGCGGCGATCATCGCCGCCCAGGCCGGCGAGCACGGCAAGGGCTTCGCGGTCGTCGCCGACGAGATCAAGGACCTCGCCGAGCGCACCGGCGCCTCGACCAAGGAGATCAGCCACCTGATCCAGAGCATCCAGGAGGAGAGCCGCAACGCGGTCGGGGCGATGGAGCGCGGGGTGCGCAACGTCGAGGAGGGCGTGCGGCTGGGCGGCGAGGCCGAGGGCGCGCTCAAGAAGATCAACGAGTCGGCCGGCAAGTCCACGCAGATGGTCAAGGCCATCGCCCGCGCCACCGTCGAGCAGGCGCGCGGCTCGAAGCAGGTCACCGACGCCATCACCCGCATCGCCGAGACCGTGCAGCAGACCGCCACCGCGACCTCCGAGCAGGCCAAGGGCTCCGAGCAGATCATGAAGTCGGCCGAGCGCATGCGGGCCATCACCAAGCACGTCGAGCGCTCCAGCCAGGAGCAGGCCCGCGGCTCGAAGCAGATCACCCGCTCCATCGAGAACATCAACGAGATGGTCAGCCACCTCAACCGCGCCCAGAAGGAGCAGACCAAGGGCAGCGAGCAGGTGATGAACGCCGTCGAGTCGATCAAGAACGTCGCCGACCAGCAGAACCGCTCGATGCACGAGCTCGAGCGGGCTATCGACGCGCTCGCCAAGCAGGGCGACGTCCTGCGCGACGAGGTGCGCCGCTTCCGGGTGTAGACGCCCGGAGCGCAGGCCTTCGTGTCGGCATCCGTGCCGGCGTCCCGAGTGCCTCGTCAGCCAGGCGAAGCGAAGAAGCGACCGCAGCCCCTTCGTCCGCGCGGGCAGAGACTTCGCCGACACCTCTGGAGTCCTTTGGGCTTGGCCGGCCCGGCGGCGAGAGCAGAGAGCGCGGCCCTCGAGGCAACGAGAGGAGTAAGTAGCGGTTCATGGGCCGGGTAGACGACAGGACGCTCGAAGCGCTGCGCGACGGCAAGCTGGCGGCCACACAGGTCCGCGAGGTTCGCGAGCACTTGGGCCGCTGCGCCGAGTGCCGCCGCCGCGCCCTCGCGCTCGCGAGCGAGGCGAAGCGGATGCTCGACTTGGAGCCGCGCTACCCGGTGATGGCCCGCCAGATCGAACGGTGGATCGTCGAGCGATCTGGAGAGGCCCGGCAGTAATCGAATCGTTGCGCGCAGGCGACCCTGCGCCGGGGTGAGGCCACGGCCAGCGCGCGGCTGTTTGCAGTCGGGGTGCTGCTTGCAGCGCTCCTTGCTCTGCCAACTTCGTGGCTGTGGAGTAGGCGGCCGCGACGCCGGCGGGGGCGTGGGATTGAGCTTCGGGAAAGTGCTTCTTCGTCGGAGCCCGCTCGCGAGCGAGTGTCGAGGCAGATGCGCTCGTCCCTTTCAGCGAGGGCGAGCGCCTCGTGTCCTGCGGTACCTCAAGTGCGCCGACACGAGGCGGCGCATCGCGCTACGGATACTCGGACCACTTGGCGAGCAGCGAAATCACCTTGCCGATCCGCCGCTGGCCGAACCTGCCCTGGACCGTCACCGCGATGGGGCTCTCCTCGTATTGCACCGCGCGCAGCGGCCACCCCTCGGAGGTGATGCGCCGAGTGCGGGTTCGCCCGTCATCGCCGCGGATGGTCACGAGGATTTCAATCGCTTCGATGCGCTCGGGCATGGCACCTCGCTTTCGGGGCCAAATTGCCCATCGAGAGACGAGCGCGAGAAGCGCTGCCGAAAGGGGCCCTCGGGGGACGCCAAAGATGCGCCGAAAGCGCCGCGGCGCGCGCCGAGCGGTCGCCGCCGGCAACCGCCGGGCTGTCGGGCAGGAGCGTCGCGAGTCAAGTGCGCGGGTGCCGGTAGGGTTCACCGGATTTGAGGGCCTCGCCGGCCATCAGCGAGCGCCGGCGGGAAGTTGAACCGGCTCGTGCGGGAGGAAATAGGAGCGCTGCTCTGGCTCGCGGTCACAGTCGCGACCCCGTCGAGAAATCCTTCTCAGCCTCGCTTCAGCGCCTCTTCGCGCACACGCAGGCCGCCGAGACGGCGGCGGTGCCCGCCTCGCGCGAGATTATTCCGCGGAAGATTTCCCGACTCCTCTTGAGCGGATGGCAGCTCGGCGGAGCGGCTGTCGCCGCTTCGTCGAAGCATTTGATGATCGCTATTGCTTCGGCTTCGCAGCCGCGCATTTGGGCCTGGCCTTGCCCTTGGCGCGCTTGTGCGGCCGCAGATCCTTCACCCAGATGTTCATGTCCTCGTAGGCGCCGTAGATGTCGCAGTTGTTGACCAGCCGCCCGTTGAACTCGTAGCCGAGCGAGTGGAAGGCTGCGTTCATCCCATAGCTCTGGGCGCGCGCGAGCGTGAAGGCGCAGCGATAGCGGCGGTGGCGCAGGTCGTTCTCAAGGGCGTTGAGGATGATGCCGATGAGCCCCTTGCCGCGCTCGTCGGAGTGCGTGGCGCAGTCGGTCAATTCGGCCGCATGGCGTTTCGGGTCGAGCTCGGCCGAGGCGGCCGCGACCGGGACCCCCTCGCGCCGGATGACGCGGAAGATCGCGTCGCGCTGCAGGATGGACAGCAGGTAGTCGCGGTAGGTGAGCGGCGAGGGATAGGTCTTGAAGACCTGGCGGTAGAGCTTGAGCATTCCGTCGACGTCGCGCTCGCGGGCGAAGTCGAGCGTGTAGCCCGGCGGCAGCGGCTTCGGCCCCCCGCGCGTCTGGCGCGCCAACACCTCCTCGACGAGGAGGATCTCCTTCATCAGCCCCTTGGAGTGCATGCGCCGCTGGCTGCGGAACTTGGAGACGAAGTACGAGTCGCGGCCGCGATTGTGGTAGCGCAGGATCCCCTCGAGCACGTAGCCGTGCTTGAGGAACTCGCCCCAGTCCCTCTCGTTGGCGGTAATCCAGATCTTGTCGAACTTGTTCGCCTCGGCGAGGAAGCGCAGCTTCAGGACCATCGCGCCGTAGTCCTCGGCCTTGTAGTCGAGCACCTTGATGCGCCGGTTGTACGAGTCAAGAAAGACGCTCATCCGGTAGGTCGGGGCGACCACTCGGTGCTCAAGGCCGTAGACGATGCCGGTGACCTCGGTGGACTCGCCGTGGTCGAGGACGAGCCGGACCTTTCCGGTGGAGCGCTTCTTCTTCGGAGGTTTGGGGATGGGATCGCGCAGCAGCTTGACCGGAGGCTCGGGAAAGGCGGCAGGGGCCGCCCGTACCTCGTTGCGTGCTTTGGGGGCCTTTGCGGAATCTGCGAGCTGGCCCTTGGAGCTCCTGGTCGCGGTCGTGGCGATCACCGTCATCTGTGCCTCCTAAGGCGGGCGACGCTCGTTCGGCCTTCGAGAAAGCCTTCGAGAAACGCCCGCACGTTCGTTCCGAGTTGTGCGATCTGGTATCCGCCCTCCTGGACGATCACCGTCGGTGAGCCGAGGCCGGCGAACCGTTCGCCGAGCTCGGAGAAGAAAGCCGTCGAGAGATTGAACTCGCCTATCGGGTCGCCGACGTAGGTGTCGAAGCCGGCCGACACGACGAGGCTCGCGGGCTTGAAGGCGCGAACGATGGGGAAGACCCGCCCTTCGATGAGCTCGCGGTAACCCGCGTCGTCCACCCCGGCCTTCATCGGGAGGTTGAAGCTTGTCCCCGCGCCCGGGCCCTCGCCCGCCTCGTCGGCAAAGCCGCTGAAGTACGGGTAGAAGAGCTGCGGGTCGCCGTGGATGGAGACGAAGAGCACCTGGGCGTCGCGATAGAAGATCTGCTGGGTGCCGTTGCCGTGGTGAAAGTCGATGTCGACGATGGCAACCCGGCCCGCGTCGCGCAGGCGGTTGGCGGCGAGCGCCGCGTTGTTGAAGTAGCAGTAGCCGCCGAACAGGTCGTGTTCGGCGTGGTGACCCGGAGGCCGGCAGAGCGCATAGGCCTCGGTCGTCTCGCCCTCGAGCAGCATCCGCGCAGCCTCGGTGGCGCAGGCGGCCGACAAGCGCGCCGAGCTGTAGGCCCAGCGGGTGATGGGGGTGCCGGCGTCGAAACAGTAGAAGCCGGCGCGCACCAGGCCTTGCTCGGGAGCGGTGACCGAGAAGCGCTTGGGGAAGACGTTCGGGTAGAAGGTCGCGTCCTTGACCTGCCGGCAGGCAGCGCGCAAGTAGCGCACGAGGGCCGGAGAGTGCGTGCGCTCGAGCTCGAGCGGGCGCAGCGGGCCCGGGGGCGCATACAGCTCGAAGCGGTGCGAGCTCTCCAACGCGGAGAGGATGCGGCCCGGGCGCGTGACGCGCTCGAGGTGCTCGATGCGCTTGCCGGTCGCCCACTCGAACCGCGGGCGGTGCCGGAGCTGGCCGTGATCGAAAACGACCGGCATTCGGCGGGGCTGGAGAGCCCGCCGGCGCTTGACCGTAGGTCGTGGTGGCATTGGCGGCAGACCCTAAACCCTCACCGGGGTGCGCGTAAACCCTTGCTGCTCAAACTATGTGAACGAGCAGGGGAGACGCCGCTCGCGAACCGGTGCTGGCCTGCCCCGGATTCCGAGGCGGGCACGGCCAGGGGGGGTGAGTTGGGAGTTCTGAGTGGGCGCGCCGGCAGCCGGCGCTCTGTCCAGGGACGGTGGTCCCATCCGAGTCGCCCCCGGCGTTTGGGCTGCCTGGAGCCCCGGCTATCCTCGTTGGGTCTGAGGGCGCGGCCAGCTTCAGCCAAGAGGTGTAGCCCTGGCCGCCCCGGTCGCGCCCTGGCCCGCCGCGACAGATGCCTCCGCTCGACGGGCGCGGGTATGCTTGGCCGCATGATCAATCCCCGGCCGTCGAAGAGAACCGTTGCACTCCAGCTCATCCTCGTGCTCTGCGCGGGCTGCGGCGAGCCGGTGACCGGCAGCCCGGATGCCGGCCCGGATGGCGGGCCCGAACCAGGCGTGCGCGCTTTCTTCGACCCCACGCTCGCCCCCAAGCGTGGCAACCCCGCGGCGACATGGCTGGCCTATCCCTTCCCGGCCGATCACCGAAGGCTCGACGACGGGCACGTGCGGCTGTCGGACTTCCCGAACCCGGACGCGGTCTCGATGCTCACCAGCTACTTCGAGGTGGGCGAGGCCGATCTGGACGGCTTTGGCACCAACGGCGCCGTCCACCTCGCCTTCGACGGACCACTCGACAAGACCTCGATTCCCACCGACCCGGGCGCTTTCCTCTCGAACGCCGCGGCGATGCAGCTCATCGACATCACCCCGGACTCGCCCGAGTACGGCGCGCGACGGCCGCTGCGCTGGGAGTACTGGGCGAAGTCCGGCCGCTACGTCTTCGAGAACAGCCTCGCGGTCGCCCCGGTCTGGGGTTTTCCGCTGCGCGAGCGGACGACCTACGCGCTCATCCTCACCCGGGCCGTCCAGGGCGCCGACGGCAACCCGCTGCGCGCCCCGGACCTCCTGCGCGCCTTGCTGACCGCGGCGCCGGCCGCGCCGGAGGTGAAGCCCGAGGTTTCGGCCGAGCTCTACGCCGAGCTGCTCGAGCAGTTCGCGCCCCTGCGCGGCCGGCTGGCCGTCGACGAGATCGATCCGGCCAGCGTCGCGCTCGCCACGGTCTTCACCACGCAGGACATCACCGGCCTGTTGGCGACGATCCGCCAGCAGATCGCGCGGCGCCCGACCCCGGCGCTCCAGCGCTGGGGTTTCCCCGTTGGCGCGGCGGGCGGGCTCTTCTTCGAGCGCTCCTTCGAGTGGAAGGTGGGCTCGGCGGTCTCCTACTACGTGATGGAGGGCAGCTTCGACTCCCCGAACTATCAGAAGGGCGAGATCCCCTACGCGGTCGAGGGCGGCGGCTTCAACCTGGTCGACGGCGTGCCTGCTCCGGCGCGCACCGAGCGGCTGCGCTTCGTGCTCACCTTCCCGAAGAACCCGCCGGCCGGCGGAGGATGCTTCCCGATAGTCGAGGTCGCGCACGGCACCGGCGGCGACGCCTACAGCTTCTACGACGACGAGACCGCGGGTCGGCTCGCCGCACGCGGGCTGGCCGGCGTCGGGCTTGACCAGCCGCTGCACGGCGCGCGGATGGAGGGCAAGAGCTTCGACGTCGACACGATGAGCTTCAACTACCTGAACCCCGAGTCCTCGCGGGCCAACTTCCGGCAGTCGGCCATCGACACCTTCGCGCTCACCAAGCTGCTCAAGAAGGGCTTCAAGGTGGCCTCCGACAGCAGCCCGACCGGCAGGGAGGTCTGTTTCGACACCGAGCGCATCGGGTTCTTTGGCCACTCGCACGGCGGGCTGACCGGCGCCATCGCCGCGGGGATCGAGCACGACGTCCAGAGCTGGATGTTCTCCGGGGCCGGCGGCGGCCTGGCGATCACGGTCACCGAGCGCAAGGACATCGTCGATGTCCGCGAGGCGATCACCTATCTGCTCGGGCTGGGAGGCGACGAGCCGCTCACCGAGACACACCCGGTGATGACCCTGATCCAGACTCTCGTCGACGCGACCGACCCCATCAACTACGCGCCGTACTGGAACCGCGACGCGGCCTTCGGCGAGCCGTCGAACGTGATGCTCACCTCTGGGCTGCACGACGAGCAGACGCCCTATCGCACGGCCAACGCGCTCGCGCTCGCGGCGCGCCTGCCGCCCATCGAGCCGCTGCCTCTGGCCATCCCCGAGTACGCCTGGGCGGGCATTCAGGCGCAACAGGCGCCGGTGAGCGGCAACGTCAACGGAGCGACCGCCGGCTTCCTGCAGTGGGGACCGCACGCGGCCAACCGGCACTACGACTCGCACTTCCTCATCTTCTATAGGCCCGAGGCCATCGACACCTCGATGCGCTTCTTGCGGTCGGGAGTCGCTCAAGGCGCCGCGGTCATCGAGCGCAACCCGGACTCCGACGCGCTGTAGCGACCGGGGGACTGAACAAGCGATCGGTCGCAGGGCGGTAGGGGCGCATGGCAATGCGCCCGTCGAGGAATCGAGCAGAGGCGCGGACAGGCTTCCCGAGGCGAGAGGTTTCCGAAGATCGCGCCCCGGCACTAGCATGGTCCCCGATGCCACGCTTGCGATTCGCTGCCTGTCTTTTCGCCGCCGCCATTCTCGGTTGCCCTGCCGTCAACCGAACCATCGTCGAGGAGAGCCGCGGCGGACCGCGGCTCGGCGGCGAGCCCATCGCGATGGGGCGCTCTTTCGAGCAGCACGGGGGCTCGCGCCACCGCGCCCTCCTCGTCGTGCGCACGCGCCCGGAGTGGGACGGGCTCTGGCGCGCGCCGCAGCGCGCACCGGCGCTCGACTTCTCCGAGCAGATGGTCCTGGTGGCCTTCGCGGGTCGCAAGCCGACGGCGGGCCACTCGATGCGCATCGAGCGCGTCGTGCGCGCCGGGGCCGAGCAGATCGTCGAGGTAGTCGAGAGCTCGCCGGCGCCTGGTTGTCCGCTTGCCCAAGGCCCGACCCATCCCTTCCACCTCGTCACGGTGCCGCGCTGGGAGGGAACGGTGCGCTTTGTCGTCGAGAGGCGTGTGCGGCCGGGCTGCCTCGCCCCGCCCGAGATCCGCCTTTCGTGCCGCACGGCCTCGCCCGAGCCATGGAGGAGCGCCGGGCCGGTGCTCCATCCGAGCCCCGGCGACCGGGTCGAATGTGAGGCGAGGGGAGAGGGCGTCGTCGCCTGGTCTTGGAGCTTGCTCGGCAGGCCTGAAGGCTCCGCGGCGCGGGTCGAGTCTGAGGGTCCGCGAGCCGTGCTGGGGACGGACAGGCCAGGCGCGTACCTACTCGGTGTGCAGGCGCGAGCGGCCGACGGGCAGGCGAGCCTGCAGCGCGTCGAGGTCGCAGCGGGCAGCGCCGCCTATCAGCTCGTTTTGAGGGCCGAGGAGCCGGACGGCGCTCTCGGCTTGAGCCTGGTTCTTGAGCGGGGAGGATCTCGCTGCGTCTTCGGCGCAGCCGACGCGCCGCCCTGGTGTGCGGGGAGCGGCGACGAGTACGAGTCGCGCTTCGAGGTGCCCGCGGGCGAGGGCGACTACCGCATCCTCGTCCAGCGCACGCCCGAGGCGCAGCCGAGCGCGACGGTCCTCGTGCGGCTGGGTGATTGGGAGATCGCGCGCGTCGAGGTGCCGTCGGACGGGGCGCGGTGGTCTGCATCCGGTGCGTGGGAGATGGGCAGGCTCGACTCGGAGCGCGCGCGGCTCGCTCGCTGAGGACGTGAAGCTGCGTCGAAGAGCCCTTCGAGCGAGAGCCGGCGTCTCGGGGGACCGGATACAAGGGCCTTTTCGACTCCGCCTCACTCGTTCCTCGGGAGGCTGGGAGCGGGATGGCGAGCCGAGGTCAAGGTGATTTCGCGACAGACCTCGAGGGCGGTGGGCGCTGCTCTGGGCGCAGGCGTCGAGAGCGCTCTCGCCCGGGGTCGGCCCGCGGCCCGGTGCGCAGCGTTAGAGCATGGCCCTGCCCATCGAACCCCCGCTCGCGCCGATGCTCGCCCGGCTGCAGGCCGACCTCCCGCTCGGCGAGGGCTGGCTGTACGAACCGAAGTGGGACGGGTTTCGCGCCATCGTCTTTCGCGAAGGCGAGAGGTTGCGACTCGTCAGCCGAAACGGACAGCCACTCGAGCGCTACTTCCCCGAGCTGATCGAGGCGCTGCGCCAAGCGACTCCGGTTCGGTGTGTGCTCGACGGCGAGATCGTCATCGAGACTTCGGCGGGCCTCGACTTCGACGCACTCCTCCAGCGCATCCACCCGGCGGCCTCGCGGGTGCGCAAGCTGTCGGTCGAGACTCCCGCCTCGTTCGTCGCCTTCGACCTGCTCGCCGTCGAGGAGAGGAGCCTGCTCGAGAAGCCGTTCTCGGAGCGGCGGCGTCTGCTCGAGCGCGTCCTGGAGGGCGGGCCGAGGGTCTATCTCACGGCGCAGACCTCCGACCCGGAGATCGCGCGGCGTTGGTACGAGCAGCTCGAGGGCGCGGGCATCGAGGGCGTGGTCGCCAAGCGGGCCGGGCAGGTCTACGTCCCGGGCGAGCGCGTGATGGTGAAGGTGAAGCACGAGCGCACCGCCGACTGCGTCATCGGCGGCTACCGGCCGGCGGCGAAGGGCGGGGGCGTCGGCTCCATCCTGCTTGGCCTCTACGACGCGCAGGGCGAGCTTGTCTACGTCGGCTTCGCCTCGGCGTTTTCGGCTCCGCAGCGTCGCGAGATCCTCGAGCGGCTGCGGCCCTTCGAGGGCCGCGCGGGATTTGCCGAGGGCAAGGGGCCCGGTGGACCGAGCCGCTGGAATCGCGGGCACAAGCTCGGCTTTGTCTCGGTCGCCCCGCGGCTCGTGTGCGAGGTGAAGCTCGACAAGCTGCAGGGCGAGCGATTTCGCCACGCGGCTCAGTTCCAGCGCTGGCGCCCGGACAAGGAGCCCCGGGAGTGCACCTACGAGCAGCTCTCGCTGCCGCGAGGCGGCCGCCGCCCGATGCCGCTGGCGACACCCGGGGCTGAAGAAACCCGAGGGCTCGAGGCGATCGATGAAAAGGCGCGCTGAGCCCGACGCTGGATCGCCAACGAGCCTCTTCGCGCCGGCCTCGCCGTAGTTTGCCCACGCCTTAGAGGTCAGGCGCGGCACGACGTACGCGAGGACACGAGCCGGCGCACCTCCTGGGGGACCATCGGCGCGCTGCGCGGCTCAGCGCTCCGCGATGGGGCGAAATCCCGAATGGTTCCCGATGCGAGTCGCCCGCCCCCCGGCCGCCCTGGAGTTGGCTTTGCCGGGTTGCGCAAAGGTGGCCGACGGGACGGTGCGCCTTTTTTTTTCCTTCGCCCGATGCCGTGGGTTGCCGCCAGGTCTCTGGCCGCCGAGCTTGCTGTAACCCGGGGGGCGGGTCTGGTGTAGTGCACCGGCGTCGGCAGGCGGGCCGTCGGGCGCAGCAAGCGCCAGCGGGCTCGTTCGTTTGATCGCTTCAAGCGCGGCCGGCAACCAACTCGTCGGCAAACACCTGACAGAGATGGAGGAGCGGGATGCAGCCCAAGTTCTTCGTCGCGATGCTCGCAGTGGCGATCATCACCCCAGCGGTCGCGCTGGCCGACCACGAGGCGGTTCCGGTGGCCCCGCCCGGTGTCTACGTGGCGCCGGTGCCCGACCACAGAGCCGCGGCCAAGGCGCATCGGGAGATGTACCGCTACCACAAGCGCGAACACCGCCGTCAGCGCCACGTGCGGCGCCACCTCCACGCCGCCGGGTACAGCTACCTCGCGCCCGTTCCCTTCGCTGCGCCCGTCGTTCCTGTGCCGCTGCCGGTCCCAGCGCCCATCGTGCCGATCCCGGTTCCCGTCCCCGCTCCGGCGCCGGTCTATGTCGCGCCGCCGCCGGTCTACGTCGCGCCTCCGCCCGCTCCGGTCGCGCAGGCCGCGGCCGAGCCGGACCTGTCGCGCACCATGCTCGGAGCGAACGTCCAGGCGCATCCTGACGGGGCCATCGTGGGAGTCACCGTCGTCACCGAGGGCAAGCGGCTCGGCTTGCACCTGGGGGCGAGCGGGGTCTTCGCCCGCGCCACAGACCGCTCGGCGGGGCTGGAGAGCCTCAAGCTCGTCGAGGCCCACCTGACGTACGCGCCGCTCTCCGGCTCGCGAGGCCGGGTGCGCCTCGAGGGCGGCGCCAGCGCGGCCTTCGGACCGACGACCGCGGCCATCGGCCCCGACGTGGGGCTCACCGGCGACTTGCGGCTCATCGGCTCTTTGGGCGTCGAGGGCGGCGCGCGGTACGCGCCGTTGCCGCACAAGCGCATCGAGACCTGGGCGGGTCTGTTCCTGGGCCTGGGCGCGCTGAGAGTCGAGGGTGGCTGGCGCAGCCTGTGGCTCGACGCGAAGGTGCTCGAGGGCATGCAGACCGTCGACTGTCTCCGCGGGCCGTACCTGGG
Organism: Myxococcales bacterium UBA5297; assembly: GCA_002408385.1. GTDB lineage: Bacteria > Myxococcota > Myxococcia > Myxococcales > UBA5297 > UBA10939. Next base: position 29,484 of record DHSB01000179.1, on the reverse strand, counting down.
CGCCACGCTCGTCTTCTGATCGGCCGCAACTCGCCGCCGCGCTCTCTTCCGGCCGCTCGTTGCTCGGGCGGCCGGTCGACTTCTTTGCGCCGCCTCCTCGCCGTCCGGACGGCCCCCGGGCGTGCGCGCGCGGGCCGGGCGTGCCTCTGTTCCACGGGTTGGCGGGGCCCTTCTCACATGGCTACCGTCCTGATGAAAAGCGCTCGACTAGAGGCGCGGAGTGGGAGGGACCCAGGTGTCCCGTGGGAGGGGTCAAATGAAACTCGCGCAACCTTGCGCCGCTCGCCGGATGATCGCGCTTGCGGCCGCGGTGATGGCCTCCGGCTGCGCGGTCGCGCGGGTGACGGTCGACTCGGCCGCGGGCGGAGCGCCGGCGCCGACACCCGAGGCGGTGCCGATGGTGATGCAGCTCGACTTCTCGCCGCAGCAGCGCGACACCGAGCGCGCGCGGCAGGAGATCATCGAGGCGAGCCGCGCGCTCGACGGCACCGCGGTGTTCTTCGAGACCGACAAGGCCGAGCTCTCCAACGAGGGCAAGGTCAAGCTGCGGCGGGTCGCCGAGATCCTGCGGCGCTATCCCGCCTTCCGAATCCGCATCGAGGGCAACGCCGACGACCGGGGCGCAGTCGAGTACAACTACGACCTCGGCTATAGGCGCGCGTGCAATGCGCGCAACTACCTCGTCTTGCTGCAGGTCAGCCCGCAGCAGGTCACCTGCATGAGCAACGGTGAAGCGAGACCTCTTGCCCCGGGCAAGACCGAGGACGACTACCAGCTCAATCGCCGCAACGACGTGGTTCCGGTGACCGACAAGTAGAGCCGGTCCTGCGACGGGTCGCCGGCCCGCTCGAGGCCCGGCGGCCCGTCCGTCTGCGCGGCGCGTCCGATGGCCCCAGCCCGCGGGCCGGTCTTTGCCCGATTGGACGGGGACCACCGCCGCCTCGGTGGCCTGCGCGTCCGAAGAAGAGGCACCCGAGCGAGCTTCAGAAGGATTTCTCGACGGGTCTTCAGGAAAAACGCGCGATCGCGCGCCATTTCGGGACCAGATCGGCCCGAGAAGGCCCCTGGCTGGCCCGTAGAGCGTTTTTGCCTCCCCAGGCCTGCTTTAGTGGGGCTGGCGGTCGAACGGCACCTCCTGGGCCATCCTAGCGCTCCACAGGCACCTTCCTGGTGCTTCCGCCGGACGCTCCAACCTCCCGTGGATACAGCCTTTTTTCGTCCGCCGAGGCCGGGCTTCCCGAACAGGAAGAGCGGGGCTGCCCCCGCATCGGGGTCAGGAAGGAAGGAGTGTTCGCGGCTCCGTTCGCGCCGGGCCCCCGAAGAGGTGTCGGGAAGCTTATCGCGCGAGGCGTACGAGCGCCGCCGTCTCGGCGGCCTGCGCGCCCGGGCGAAGAAGAGGCACCCGAGCGAGGCTTCAGAAGGATTTCTCGACGGGCCTTTCGGGTCGGGGGCGCGCCTCTCCTTTGCTCTGGACTTGGGAACCGCTCGCCTCAGACGCTCAGCGCACGGCAAAGGCGCGGAAACCGAGAGGGCTTCGACTCCGACCGCTCCGCTCATCGCCTCGACACCGAGCAAGGGCAAAGCCCATTCGCGGGGCGGTCGATCGCACGGGGTCTGACGGCCCGGGGAAGGTGCCGCACAGGCTGGGGCCGGAAACCCGAAGGCCCGAGAGCTTGGCACACCCCCCATAAGACGGGACGCCCCCCAGGATTGCCGGGGGGCGAGGGAGCGCCCGGTGGCTAGGATGATCGGACCAAGAGCGGTGGGCTCCTGAGGGGGTGCCGGGGACCCCTTGCCCAACAGGACCAGCGATTTTGCGAGGCGGGGCGGCTGGCTGCCCCGGCCATCAGACTGGCGCGCCCGGCCGGCCGGTCCCGGAGGTGTCGCGACATGGCCGCGAGGCACGAGCTGTCGCAGCTCGTCGATCGGTTGAAGCGCGGAACCGGATTGGAGCGTGAGCAGGCCGCCGAGGAGCTGGCCGTGATGAGCAGGCTCGGGTTGAGCACCAGCGACGCGCTTCGCGCCCTGCAGTCGGCGGCCGCCGAGCTTGCCCCCCGCGCCGACGGCAAGGACACCGGTGCCCAACTCGTGCGCGCCGCCGCGCGCATGCCCAGGCGCGTCTACATCCCGGTCATCGAGGAGCACTTCGCCCGCTACAGCAAGGCGGCCAAGGTCGAGGCGCTGCGGCTGCTGCTCCACATCGGGGACCAGAAGGCGGCCAACACCTACATGGCGCTCGTGCGCCGGTTCGCAGGCGAAAGGCTGCCGAGCCTGGCCGCGGACGCGCTGCTCGACAAACCCGAGCACCTCGAACGCTACTTCCCCGCGCTGCTCGCCTGCGTCGAAGAGCCCTGCCTGGCGGCCGAGGTGTGCGAGCTTGCCGTCGCGTTGTGCGAGAACGGGCTGCTCGAGCCGTCCAGCCTGCGACCGCTCGCCCCGGCCGTCGTGCGCGCCTATGCCTGGAGGCGCGAGAGGCTGCTGCGGGCCGAGCGGGGCGAGGCTCGCGATCCGCTGCGCCAGGCCGAGCTGCACGGGCTGCGAGGCGAGGCGTTGCTGTTTCTCGAGCTGTTCGGCTTTCTCGCAACTCCAGAGGCCGAGGCCGAGCTGCACTCGGCGCTCGGCTACCGGGACCCGAGGCTCCGGGCGGTCGCGGTCGGCGCCCTGCTGCGGCTCAACCGGCACGTCGATCCGACGCACCTTCGCGGCGTCGCCGAGGACCCGGAGACGCGCACCTGGCTGACCGGGAGATTGCGGCAGATAGGCAAGCTCTCGCTCTTGTCCGAAGCGCGCCTGCCCGAGGCGACTACGCGCTAGGCGGCAGGGCTCGAACGACAAATCAGCGTCAAGGGCGCACGCCCCCGGGCTTGGTCAGGCACCTCACGCCGGCCGAGCCGGAACCAACCGGGGAGCCGAGGCCGCAGAACCCGGACCCCAGGTCCGAATCGCGAAGCGATGGGCCGTGGGTTGGCCCATTTGCCATGCGCCCGTCGAGAAATCGAGCATCCGCTCGGCCGACACGAAGGCCGGCCCTCCGAAGACCGCGCCGCGGGCTCCGACGGCCTCCAAGCGCCTCTCCGACCCTGGAATTCCGGCCCCGTGCGCTCGTGTTCGCCGAGGAGAGCTCGAGAGCGTTTCCGGGTCGGTCGGCCGGCATGCCCGGACAGGTGCTTCGGCGGGCGCGAGAAGGCCCGGGAGGAGCCCGCGGCGCCCGGCTGTTCATGGGTCTGGGCGCGGCGCCCCGGGGAGCGGAAGACTTCGGTGTTTATCCAGGAACTTCAAGCACTTGCTTCTCGGGTGGGCGGCGGCCGCCGTGCCGCTCGCCTCGTCCCCTTTTTTGCTGGCGCTCCGATCCTTTCGCGCATAGCATGCGCCCGCCTCGAGGGCCCAGAATTGAACAGTACGTGGATTGTCCCGAGTCGCACGCGACCGACCGGTTCTCGGCACCTCAAGCGAGGCGCAGCCGGCAGGGGCGTTGTCGAGGGAGGGCTTGCGGGCCAGGCGCCTTGGAAGCTCTTCTCGCCGCAGTAGGCCCACCGCTCGGCAACGAGCGCCAGAAGAGTTTCGTCGGCCATTGTTGAAGCGGAGTCGCGGCCGAGCTCCCGGGCGGCAAAGCTTGAAGCCAACCGTGAAAGTCGAAGCCAAGTCAACGTATCGGAGGAAGTAAATGTCCAGCACTCCCATCGGCCGGAAGCCGAAGCTCGTGACGATCGACGGCAACACGGCCGTTGCCCACGTGGCCCACGCAGTCAGCGAGGTCATCGCGATCTACCCGATCACGCCTTCATCGGTGATGGGCGAGATCTCTGACGAGAAGTCTGCGCGCGGCGAAAAGAACATCTTCGGGACCGTCCCCCTGGTCGCCGAGATGCAGTCCGAGGGCGGCGCGGCCGGCGCGGTCCACGGCTCGCTGCAGGCCGGCGCCTTGACGACGACCTTCACCGCCTCGCAGGGCCTGCTGTTGATGGTCCCCAATATGTACAAGATCGCCGGCGAGCTGACCCCGACGGTCTTCCACGTCTCGGCCCGCGCGCTGGCCTACCACGCGCTGTCGATCTTCGGCGACCACTCCGACGTGATGGCCACCCGCCAGACCGGCTGGGCCCTGCTCGCCTCGGGCAGCATCCAGGAGACGATGGACCTGGCGCTGGTCGCCCATGCGGCGACCCTCGAGGCGCGCCTGCCGTTCCTGCACTTCTTCGACGGTTTCCGCTCCTCGCACGAGATCCAGAAGATCGAGGAGCTGAGCTTCGACGACCTGCGCCACATGATCGACGAGGAGCTCGTCACCGCCCACCGCGCGCGCGCCCTCTCGCCCGATCACCCGGTGATGCGCGGCACCGCCCAGAACCCGGACGTCTATTTCCAGGGCCGTGAGCGCGCCAACCCCTTCTACGACGCCTGCCCGGCCATCGTGCAGAAGGCGATGGACAAGTTCGCCGCTCTGACCGGCCGCCAGTACCACCTGTTCGACTACGTCGGCGCCCCCGACGCCGAGCGGGTAGTGGTGATGATGGGCTCGGGCGCCGAGGTCGCCCACGAGGCGGTCGAGCACCTGGTTGCCCAGGGCGAGAAGGTCGGCCTGCTCAAGGTGCGCCTGTACCGGCCTTTCAGCATCGCCAGCTTCGTCCAGGCCCTGCCCGCCAGCGTCAAGGCGATCGCCGTGCTCGACCGGACCAAGGAGTCCGGCAGCGCCGGCGAGCCGCTCTACGCCGACGTGCAGACCGCCATCGTCGAGTCGCTCACCGAGGGCAGCGCGCCGTTCTCGGCGATGCCCAAGGTGGTCGGCGGCCGCTACGGGCTCGGCTCGAAGGAGTTCACCCCGGCGATGGTCAAGGCCGCCTTCGACAACCTGTCTCAGGCCAAGCCCAAGAACCACTTCGTGCTGGGCATCGTCGACGACGTCAGCAACACCTCGCTCGCGCACGACCCGCACTTCGACACCGAGGATGCCTCCACCGTCCGCTGCCTGTTCTACGGCCTCGGCTCCGACGGCACCGTCGGCGCGAACAAGAACTCGATCAAGATCATCGGCGAGGAGACCGACAACTGGGCCCAGGGCTACTTCGTGTACGACTCGAAGAAGGCCGGCTCGATGACGGTGAGCCACCTGCGCTTTGGCAAGAAGCCGATCCGCTCGAGCTACCTGGTCAGCAAGGCCAACTTCGTCGGCTGCCACCAGTTCGTCTTCCTCGAGAAGTTCGACATGCTGCGCAACGCGCTGCCGGGCGCGACCTTCCTGCTCAACGCCCCCTACGCGGCCGACCAGGTCTGGGGCCACCTGCCCCGGCACGTCCAGGAGCAGATCCTCGAGAAGAAGCTCAGGCTCTTCTCGATCGACGCCTACAGCGTCGCCCAGGCCACCGGCATGGGCGCGCGCATCAACACCATCATGCAGACCTGCTTCTTCGCCATCAGCGGCATCCTGCCGCGCGAGGAGGCGATCGCGCAGATCAAGAAGGCGATCAAGAAGACCTACGGCAAGCGCGGCGACGCGGTGGTCGAGGCCAACTGGAAGGCCGTCGACGACACCCTCGCGCACCTGCACGAGGTCAAGGTGCCCGAGAAGGCCACCTCCACGCTGCTGATGCCCCCGGCGGTCTCGCCGAAGGCCCCCGAGTTCGTCCAGGAAGTCACCGGGAAGATGATCGCCGGCCTGGGCGACGAGCTGCCGGTCTCGGCCTTCCCCGAGGACGGCACCTATCCGCTGGCCACCTCGCAGTGGGAGAAGCGCAACATCGCCCTGCAGGTGCCGGTCTGGGATCCGGAGCTGTGCATCCAGTGCGGCAAGTGCTCCATCGTCTGCCCGCACGCGGCGATCCGGCCCAAGGCCTACGCGCCCGAGGCCATCGAGAAGGCCCCGGCCACCTTCAAGTCGACCAACGTCCGCGACCGCGAGCTGGCGGGGATGAAGTACACCCTGCAGGTCTTCGTCGAGGACTGCACCGGCTGCGCGGCCTGCGTGCACGTCTGCCCGGCCAAGGACAAGGCGAACCCCGAGCGCAAGGCCATCGTCATGCAGGACCAGTTGCCGCTGCGTGAGCCCGAGCGGGCCAACGTCGAGCTGTTCCTGTCGCTGCCCGAGGTCGATCGGACCAAGCTCAAGATCGACTCGGTCAAGGGCAGCCAGCTTCTCCAGCCGCTCTTCGAGTTCTCGGGCGCCTGCGCCGGCTGCGGCGAGACCCCGTACGTCAAGCTGCTTACCCAGCTCTTCGGCGACCGGGCGATCATCGCCAACGCCACCGGCTGCTCGTCGATCTACAGCGGCAACCTGCCGACGACCCCGTACTGCAAGAACGCCCAGGGGCGCGGGCCGGCGTGGAGCAATTCGCTGTTCGAGGACAACGCCGAGTTCGGCTACGGGATGCGCCTGGCGGTCGAGAAGTTCAACGAGCAGGCCCTCGAGCTGCTCGCGCAGGTCGAGCCGCTCAAGGCCCACCCGCAGCTCGTCGACGCCCTCCGCGACGCCAAGCAGACCACCGAGACCGAGATCGCCGAGCAGCGCGCGCGGGTCGCCGAGCTCAAGAAGGTCCTCGGCGGCGCCAACGACGTGGCGAGCAAGCGGCTGCTGAACCTGGCCGACTACCTGGTCAAGAAGTCGGTCTGGATCCTCGGCGGCGACGGCTGGGCCTACGACATCGGCTACGGCGGCCTCGACCACGTGCTCGCCCAGGGCCGCAACGTCAACGTGCTCGTGCTCGACACCGAGGTCTACTCGAACACCGGCGGCCAGATGTCCAAGTCGACGCCGATGGGCGCGGTGGCCAAGTTCGCCGCCGCCGGCAAGGCGATGCCGAAGAAGGACATGGGCCTTATCGCCATGAGCTACGGCAACATCTACGTCGCCACGGTGGCCCTGGGCTCGAACGACCTGCAGACCGTTCGCGCCTTCCTCGAGGCCGAGGCCTATGACGGCCCGTCGCTCATCCTGGCCTACTCGCACTGCATCGCGCACGGCATCGACATGATGACCGGGATGAACAACCAGGACCGCGCGGTCAAGTCGGGCCACTGGCCTCTCTACCGCTTCAACCCGGCGCTCATCGAGAAGGGCGAGAACCCGCTGCGGATCGACTCGAAGCCCGCGAAGATCTCCTTCGAGGACTACGCCTACCAGGAGGCCCGCTACAAGATGCTCGCCAAGAGCAAGCCCGAGGCGGCCAAGGCGCTGCTTGAGCGTGCCTCCGAGCACGTCCAGAGGAAGTGGAGCTACCTCGAGCAGCTCTCGAAGATCACCTACACCAAGCCCGCCGAGGAGTGAGCTTCACGCCTCGAGGCTGAGTCGATGACGGCCCCGGTTCGCGCCTCCGAGCGCGGGCCGGGGCCGTCGCTTTTCCAGCCGCAGATTCGCAAGGCGCAGGGTCAGCGCTCGTCCACGGGCTTGGCCGCGCGAGGGGTCGGGATTTCGTTGCCGCTGCGAGGCGCGACACTCTCGCGGTTTTCCGCGCGGGCGCCCCGCGATCCTCGCAGTCTCCCCAAGCCGCCGCGCGCCAGGCTTCGGGCAGGGGCTGGTGGCCGGGAGCGCGCCGGGTTTCCCCGACCTCCGCGGTCGGTTGGAAATCCGACGCTCGCGGCGCGGCTGCGGCAGTCTTCCCCGCCGAGCACGTTCATCAGGGGGCTCGGTTGAGCCAAGGTCTTCTTCCACAGGGTGAGTCGCTGCGGCGGGCGGTCCGCTGGATCAGCGAGCGCCGCCGCGACGATCCGCAGGCGAAGCTCGCGGCGATCATCGAAAGAGGCGGCGCCGCGCTTCGATCTCTCGCCGCTGGAGGCCGACTGGCTCTGGCGCAACCTGCCTCGGGCGGGGACCGAGCCGTGACGCGGGTGGGCGGGGGACGGTGGAGGCTGGGATTCGCGTGGACGGAGCGCGCCGGGGGGCGCTGGCAGCTCGAGGCTTCGAGGGGGATGACCGCAAACCCGGAGAGCCGCCGCGCAGGCTTGCGGCGGAGGGCGCCTGCGCGACCTGCCGAAGGAGGATCGAAATGAAGGCCAGTGGCTCATTCCTGTTGGCGGCGGTGCTCGTCGTGGCCGCCTGTGGCAGCACCGAAGAGAAGGCGGCGAGCGACGCGGGCACTCTCCGGGAGGACGCGGGCGGGGAGAGCGGCGATGCCGGCTCCGGCGTGCCCGACGGCGGATGCGAGAAGGAGAGCTGGACGGTCGATTGCCCATTCTCGAGCCAGCCGCCGACGGTGCTCGAGGCGCTCCGGGCCTTGGAGGCCTCGGCGCGCACCGACTATCCGGCGGCGACCTGGCGGGGCGTCGTCGCCGCCAACATCCTCACCCGCGACGGGCGGCTGGCGAGCAACGGCCTTCTGCTGGCGAGGTTCTGCGACAACGAGCCCGGGGAGCCCCGGGAGCTCTTCTTCGTGATCAACGCCCAGGGATGCAGCGCGGAGCGCCGATGCGTCGAGGACATCTGCGAGGTCCCGGCCGAATTCCCGAGCATCGACTCCGACCAGGCGATCGGGATCGCCTATCCCGGCGAGTCCGAAGAGAACCGCTACGGCATCAGCTACCTCTTCTCCGAGGGGAACTTCTGGAGCGTCAATCCCGCGGTCGAGGGCGGTCTCGACCGCGTCGTCAAGGTCGACGCGACGAGCGGAGAGATCGTCGACTGAGCCGGGAGCCGGCCTGGCGGCTCGCGCCCGCGTGAGGAGCGCAGGACAACTCCGGCAAGCTCGTCGCACATCTGCGCAAGGCCGGCCGGGAGCTGGCCGAGAAGGACGGCCAGCGGTTGATCCTCATCGACGGGCCGCCGGGGATCGGCTGCCCGGTGTGCACGCCTCGCCTGGAGGCGTCGACGCGCTGGTGGCGCTCACCGAGCCCTCGGGGGCTGGCGAGCATGACCTCGAGCGGCTGCTGCGGCTGGCGGCCCGCTTTGGCCTGCCGGCTGGAGTGGTGATCAACCGCTTCGATCTCGTGCTCGAGGCCGTCGAACCGATCGAGAGCGCCTCGATCAAAAGGCAACGCCTGCCGCAATCCCAACCTCCGGCGCCACTCCGACATACGGCGCCCACGGCGCAATCAGCGCACCGACGAAGAGCCGCATCGTCAAACCAACCCGGGACGAACCCCACATCGTGGCGTCGAGCGCGCCTTTTACCTCTGTGACGTGGAGAAGACCCGTAGTCGGCGCCCGGGTCGCGTGGACTCACCGGTCGTATTCGACAGCTCGAGGCCCTCCATCGCCCGGTATCCCGCGACGGCCACCGCGTTGAGTTGGAAGCTCGCCGCTGAGTCGCGCAACGGCCAAGCGATTCGGGCTCGCAGGCCTGCCGTGCCTCCGTGCTCCACGAGTCCGAAGTCACCTTCCACTTGAAGAAGGCGCCACGGACGCACCGCCGCACCAAAGGTCCACCGCTGGCCGAGGTCGACGTTCGCGAATTGGGCGACACGGAGGCGCGCCCGCCAGAGAGAGTTGCAGCGCGACGGTTTCCCGAAGCTCCTCGGCGCGCGCGTCTGCAGCGCTGCAGAGCAAGAACACTGCGATTCCGCATGCAGTCGCGATTCTCATCTGCCCCTCATTCGATGTCGGCCTTGGCGAAGAAGCTACCAGGCAGGGTCCCCAACGAGAATCAGGCTCCGGGATGGTCCCGGCCTCCGGACCGGGCCTTTCCGGAGTGGTCCATTCCCGGGCGCGGGCGCACTTCCTCGCTTCACGCGGCCCGCCGCTCCGCTCCCCAGCGTCATCGAGCCCTGTCGCCGGCGCCCTCGCGGCGATCGCGCTTCGGACCCCATCTCTGCCGGATTGCCGCGAGCGCGCCCGCTGCTGGAGGCCTTCCGAACGGCCCTCAGCAGGTGCCACTCGCTTCCCGAAGCCTCCGGACCGCGAATCGCGCCGCACCCGACCGCTTTCGGAAGACTCCGCGATCGCATTTCGCGCGTGCCAATCGCCTTCGGAAGGCTCCGCCGCGCGATTGCCCGCGGCGCCCCCGCGTTCCGGAGGCCTGCCTTGGCGGTCGTGAGATCGTCGAAGGGAGCCTTCCAAACCAGATTGGCACAGAGCCAATCGCGTTCCGGGGCGCCGAGAAGCGGTGGGCATCCGTGGACACCCGGTCCCAAGTCCCCGCCCGGCGATTGACGAGTCGTGACGGGCGGTTGGACGCCTTGGGGCTGTCCATTGGCCCCTCCGCCTATAATCCGCGCATGTCTTCCAGCCGACGCAGCGTCGGCCTCGAGGTCGGGGCTGCGAGCTTCCTCTGCCTGCTCCTCGGCCTGCCGTCGCTGACGTTCCCCATGGGCGTCGACCAGGGCACGCTCGGCGTCTGGGCCCAGCAGCTCGCGCGCGGTCTCGTGCCCTACCGCGACGTGTGGGACCAGCGCCCGCCGCTGATGCACCTGCTCCACTTTTTGGTCTACGCCGGCGGCGTGAGCGGCATGGAGCTGACCCGCGTCACCGACCTGCTCGTGCAGGTGGCGACCGCGGGCGTCCTCGGCCTGCTCGCGCTCCGCATGTTCGGCCGGGGTGCGGGCATCCTCGCGGGCGCTCTCTACGCCTACTGCTACTTCGGTCAGGCCGACTTCCACCACACCTCGCAGCCCGACGGGCTCGTCGGTCTCTTCGCGGCGCTCGCGATCCTCTTCGCGCTGCAGTCGGGCCCGAAGCGCAGGCTGCTCTCGGGCGCGATGTTCGGCCTCGCCTTCCTCGCCAAATACCCGGCGGCGCTGCTCTTCCCGGTGCTCGTCGGGATTGCGCCCGAAGGCGGCGACCGGAAGCGGCGGGCGAGACAAGCGATGGAGGTCGCGCTCGGCGCGGCTGTGCCCGTCCTCTCTCTCATCGTCTGGCTCGCCGCCACCGGCGCCCTGGGCGACTTCCTCATGGACACCGTGGTCTTCAACCTCGGCCACGGGAAGATCGGAACCGAGCGGCCGGAGCTCTCGATGCAGGCGCTCGAGGTGCTCGCCCAGCTCCTCAATCGCCGGGAAGTCCTCGCGCCGCTGCTGCTGCTGCCCCTCGCGCGACTCGAGCGGCGCTCGACGCTGGTCGCCGGCGCGTGGGGGCTCGTCTCGTTCTTGATGGTGCTCGTGCAGCGGAAGTTCTTCTCGTACCACTTCCTCCCGCTGGTCGCGCCGCTGGCCCTGCTGTCGGCGGGCGCCGTGCGCGGCCTGGCGCTGCGCTTGGTGGCCGAGCCCGCGCCACGCATGCGCAAGGTGACCTGGGCGATCGCGCTGGTGTTGACGCTGGGCGCCGGCTACCGCACTGCCGCGCGCTGGGGCCGAAGCGCCGTCGCCGCGGTGCAGGTTGCCTCCGACGACGAGGCCCGGAGCGCCTTCCACGCGCTACACGTCAACCCGTTCCTCGGCTTCTCGCTGGGCGACGACCTCGAGGCGGCCGCGGCCATCAAGGCGATGGCCAGGCCCGGGGACAGGCTCCTCGTCTTCGGTGCGCCGCTGCTCTACTACCTCTCGGAGCTGCAGCCCGCGACGCGCTTCATCATGGACAGCCCGTTCGTCGCCAAGGGCCATCCGGAGCGCTACGACCGCGAGCTCGAACGCGCGCTCGACTCCCGGCCGCCGGAGTTCGTCGCGGTCTACCTGCGCAACACCTGCCGCGCGGTGACCGGCTACGACGAGCCGAGCGCCTCGCTGCTGCGCCTGCAACCGAAGGCACAGCGGCGGCTCGCGGAGCTGGAGAAGGTGCTCGAGCTGGAGACGGTCGCCGTCTACGCGTCGCGCGAGCGGGCCGCGGCGCTCGCACCATAGCGGCCCTCGTGCAGGACGCGGTGGGACGTGCGCCCCCCGAGTCGCTGCTCCACCGAGTCGACGTTTGCCGGGGGAGCCCAGCAAACGGGACGCCCCGGAAAGGCGTCCGGGACATCGGAAATCGCGTCCGGGACATCCGAAATCGCGTCGGGGACATCCGAGATCGCGTCCGGGACATCCGGAATCGCGTCCGGGACATTGGAAATCGCGTCCGGGACATCCG
>DHSB01000179.1:5241-17354 GCA_002408385.1 Myxococcales bacterium UBA5297 | reverse complement strand
CATCCGGAAATCGCGTCCGGGACGTCTCATCCGCGGTGATGCATGTCCCCGCTGCCCTTCGGCATGTCCCGCGAGCCCTTCGGCATGTCCCGCGAGCCCTTCGGCTTGTCCCGCGAGCCCTTCGGCTTGTCCCGCGAGCCCTTGCATCTGTATCAGCGGGGGTTCATCGACGAGCTCGAGCGGCTCCGGCGCCGTCCGGCGAACGCCAGGCCGCCCATCACGAACAGCGCGACCGAGGTGATCGCCGCGCCCGCGACGAACGACCTGGGACGGTAGACCAGCTCGACGCGATGCTGGCCCGCGGAGACTGGAACGGCGCGGGCGAGATAGTCGGCGCGATAGAGCGGGGCGGGCGCGCTGTCGACCCGGGCTTGCCATCCGGGGAACCAGGAGTCGCTCACCACGAGCACGCCGTCGCCGCAGGCCTCGACGTCGACGACCATCCTGTTCGCCATGGCCTCTTCGATGCTGGCGGTCGAACCCGCGCAGTCGGTGAGAGAGGGCAGGGGCTCGCCCGGATCGAGCTCGAGGAAGGCGTATTCGCGCAGGGGACGGCTCGGATCGAGCAGCGCCGCGCGCGCCTCGGCCTCCGACGCGGCGACGGCTCGGTGAACGACCAACGCGCGCGGGAAGGCCGTGCGGCTGCGATAGAGGTTGGGGATCCGGAAGAGCGCCTCGTCGGCATCATCGTCGTCGCCGCCGGCGCGCTCGAGGCCGGAGAAGGGCGCCTCGCCGCGGCGCACGTACCAGGCGACCGAGGCGAAGTCGAATAGGGCGCGCTCGTCGTCGGCGAGCACCGACGCGAGCCGGCGCGGCGCGCGCGGCCCCTCGCCTTCGATGCTCGAGAGCCGCTCTTCGACATGCCGGTTGCCGACGAACGCCTCGCGGCTCAGGCGCACGTAGCGCTTGAGCTGCTCGCGCTGCGAGGCCGATTCGGTGAGCGCCTCGGCCTCGTCGCGGTGCTCGGAGCCGCGGCTGAAGCGGGTCCACGGCTCGGCGCGCATCAGCTCGGCGAGGCGCGAGGGGGTCGAGAGCGCCTCGGCGGTCGCGTAGAGCGGCCGGCCGAAGAGGTTGTGCGCGAGGAGCACCTCGAGCGCCGTCAGCCCGACGAGGACGGCCCGCGCGGCCTGCGCCCGCGCCCGGGGTCGGCCGGGAAGGAACCCGAGGAGCAAGCCCGCCAGGCCGACGAGGACCGCCGCGAGCAGCGCGCCCAGCCCGGCCTGTCCGCCTGTGGAAGCGATGCGCGCCGCGGCGACGAGCGAGGCCGCGAAGAGCCCGACGCCCGCGGGTCTCAGCCAGCGGGGCCTGCGGCGCGCCCAGGCGACGAGCTGATCGAAGCCGAGCGCCGCGAGCGGAGCCAGCACCGCCGTCGCGGCGACGAGGTACTTCACCGGGAAGCGGAAGAGCCGGAAGGGGAAGAGCCCGAGCGCGAAGGACGAGGGCGCGAAGTTGGCGCCGAGCGACAGCAGCGCGAGCAGCAGACCGGCGACGGCGAAGGGCAGGGCGCGCCGGCGCCGCGCACGACCGGCGAGCGCGAGCGCGGTCAACGCGCAGAACAGGCCGCCGAGGTGCAGGGTGATGACGAGCCGCTGCGCCTGCGCATCGGGCGGCGCGGGGTTTGCCCCGGAGACGAGCGTCGCGAGGTCCGGCAGACTCGCCGACCACGCGAGCGCCGCGTCCGCAGGAGGCTGCTCGACCTGCCCCGCGAGCTCGGCCGCGGGGACCAGCGCGATGGCCGCGAGCGCGGCGCCCCAAGCCAATCCGAGCGCCGTGCCCGCGACGGGTTTCGGGCGCGGCTTGCGGCTCCAGACGGAGACGAGTAGCGCGGCGATGCCCTGGGCGAGCAGGATCTCCGGCGAGCCGCACAACGCCGATGCTCCCGCGCTCGCCGCGAGCAGGAGCAGGGCCGAGGGGCGCGGCCCGCGGCGCAGGTCGAGCACCGCGGCGAGCAGCGGCCCGGTCCAGGCGAGCGCGTTGGCCATGTTCTGCTCGTTGCCGAGGTAGGCGTACATCACGCTCAGCCCGAAGGCCGAGCCCGCGAGCAGGCTCCCGAGCCGCGAGCCGCCGAGCCGGCGCCCGACCGCGGCGGTCCCCGCGACGGCCAGCGCGACGTGGAGCAGGTGCTCGACGGTGATCGCCCAGACCGGACCGAAGACGAGGACGGCGAGCACCCGCGGCGGATAGAAGGCCTGGGCCTGGACGGTCGCGGCGAACGGATGGCCGAGCCAGAGATACGGGTTCCACAGCGGCAGCTCGCCGTTGCTCAGACACTCGGCGAGGAAGGCGGCGTCCGGGATGAAGAGCCGGAAGATGTCCCGGCCCGCGAGCGCTTCGCCGGAGAGGACCGGGCGATAGGCCCACGCGGCGGCGCCGAGCACGGCCAGCGCGCCGAGCGCACGCCTCGCGATCCGGAGGCGTCGCGGGGAGCGCTGTACGTCGGCCGAGCTCATGGCCGGCACGATAGCGGCGCGCCGCGGAGGCCCGCAAGAAAGGCGCGGGCGTGGGCGTCGGGGCGACCGACCGCCTTCCGGAGCCGCTTCCGAGCGAGGCTCCGCCGCAACCGCGTTGCAGCCGGCGATTGCAGACGTCTAGTAGCGCCTGCGCAGGACCACACCCCGGTTCCCGACGGCCCAGACATCGTTCGCGGAGAACCCCCACAGCGCCTCGAGCGATTCGGTCGTCGGGCTCTTCGCGTCCATCCAGAGCGCGCCATTCCAGTGGGCGATCTCCCCTCCGCTGCCCACGGCCCAGGCGTCGTCGGCCGAGGCCGTCCAGACTGCTTTCAGATTCGAGGTGCTGCGTACCGAGCTCCAGGAGCTGCCGCTCCAATGGAGCAGAATGCCCGTAAGGCCGACCGCCCAGACGTCGTCGGAAGCGCTGCCCCAGATCCCGAAGATGTCCAATTCCGCCGGGTTCGCGACCGACGCCCAGGAGTTGCCGTTCCAGTGGAGGATGGTCCCGAAGTTGCCGACCGCCCAGACGTCGGTGGGGCCGCTTCCCCACACAGCAATCAGGGAGCTCGCTTCCGCCGGGGCGGTGCGCACGGACCACGAATCGCCGTTCCAATGCAGCAATGCCGCGTTTGGAAACTCGCCGCCGACCGCCCAGACATCCGTCGAGGACGAGCCCCAGACCCCACTGATGGGCAGGCCCGAGGGCGCCTCGGCCCATGACCAGCGGCTGCCGTCCCAATGCAGGAGCACGGTCGCCAGGTCGAAGATCCCGTACCCGACTGCCCAGACGTCGTTCGACGCGCTGCCCCACAGGCCGGTCATCTCCGTCATCGGCACCTCGAGTGACTCGGTCCATTCGGACCCGTCCCAGTGCAGGATGACCTGCCAGCCCGCGACCCAGACATCGTCTGCCGAGCTGCCCCAGACCGCCCTGAGGCTGGCCGTCGTCGGGGTCGCGAACTGCTGCCAGCCCGGCTCGCAGGTGTTCGGCGTGCCGCTGCCTTCGCAGACGAGCGGCTCGGCGCATCCGGCGCAGGTGACCGTGCGCCACCTGCCGCAGCGGTCCTCGAGGTCGAGCTGGCCGCACTCGATCTCGTACTGGGCGCAGAGCTCGGCGTCGGTCTGGTCGCAGGCGCAGAGGTTGGGCCAGCCCGAGCCGCCGCAGACGAGCGGAGAGGCGCACTCGCCGCAGGAGGCGACCGTGCGCGGCAGGCCGCAGGCGTCGCTCGCCGACACCTCGCCGCAATCGAGCCGCAGGCGCGCGCACAGCTCGCCATCGGTCTCCGGGCACCCGCAGACGTTCGCCGCGCGCGCGCCGCAGACGAGCGGAGCCTCGCACTCGCCGCAATCCACCGTTCGGCTGCGGTCGCAGTTGTCGAAGCTCGTCGCCTCCTCGCAGTCGGCGCCTATCCGACTGCAGAGCTCGGCGTCCAGCTCGGAAACGCAGCTCTTCGAGCCGCAGACGTTGGCCGTCCCGCCGCCGCCGCAGGTCATCGGCTGGCTGCAGCCGCCGCAGTCGAGCCTGCGCTCAGTCCCGCAGCCGTCGGTCGTCTCCACCTCACCGCAGTCCTTGCCGAGGGCGGCGCAGAGCTGCTCATCGCTCTCGCCGACGCATCGGCAGAGGCCGGCTTCGCAGCTCAGGCCCCCAGAGCACAGGCCGCCGCAGCAGGGCTCGTCGGGTCCCCCGCAGGCGCGGCAGAGCTTGTCCGCGGCGCACTCCAGGCCCGAGTTGCAGGCCTCGCCCTCGCAACATCGCTGGTCCGAGGCTCCGCAGGCGCGCTCGAGCTCCTGGGGGCAGGCGCACAGGAGGATGAGCAAAGCGAACGAGCTGAGCGAAAGGACAGGGCGCATGGCGCTCCTCCGAACGATGGGCGCCTATTCGAGGCGGCGCATGATGACCCCTTCGGTGCCGACGGCCCAGACGTCGTTGACGCTGGCGCCCCAGACGCCTTGGAGGACCGTGTCTTCGGTGGCGGTCGGCTGAACCGTCCAAGCTCCGCCGCCCTGCCGTCTGAGCACGGTCCCGTAGCTGCCGACCGCCCAGACGTCTTGCGCCGAGGCTCCCCGGACCGCCGTGAGCCACTGCAGCGAAGGGCTCGTCATGAGCATCCACGAGCTGCCGTCCCAGTGGAGGATGAGGCCCATCGAGCCGACCGCCCAGACGTCGTCCGACGCGCTGCCCCAGACGCCGTCGAGGTGCTCGATCGCAAGCTCGGTCGGCGGCATCTGATGGCGGACCCAGGTCAGCCCGTCCCAGTGCAGCAGGGTGCGCTCGTTGCCGACGGCCCAGACGTCGTCTGCGTGCATGCCCCACACGCCGAGCAGACTCTTGGTGTTCGGCGGCAGCGTCAGAGCGCTCCAGGCCGAGCCGTTCCAGCGAATCGCGAGCCCTTCACTGACGCCCCCGACGGCCCAGACCTCTTGCGGCGAGTGGACCCAGACGCTTCTCAGGTTGCTCACCTCGAAGGGCGGCGTCGCTGTCGACCATGTCGAGCCGTCCCAATGGACGACGATGCCGTCGAGCCGCTCGCTGGCATGGCCGACGACCCAGACGTCGGCGGTGGAGGAGCCGCCGATGTCCAGGAACGCGGCGCCGGCGACGGTGTGCTCGAGCGACCAAGCGGTGCCTTGCAAGTGCCAGAGCGAGCCCTGGTCGGTGGTTGCCCAGACGTCTTCGCTCGCCGAGCCCCATATGCCGCTCAGGTTCTCCGTGATCGGCGTGGAGACGAGGGCCCAACCGACCTCGCAGCGGTTGGCGGTCCCCGAGCCGCCGCACGCCAAAAAGTCGGCGCAGTCGCCGCAGTCCACGCTTCGCGGCTTGCCACAGACGTCCAGGGTGGCGACCGGGCCGCACTGGGCGCCGCGTCGCTCGCAGATCTCGGCATCGGTCTCTGGGCATCGGCACAGATTGGCGAAGCCCCGAGCCCCGCACTCGAGCGGCTCGGCACAGCCGCCGCAGGAGACCGAGCGCTCGATGCCGCAGGAGTCGAAGTCGGTGAGCTCGCCGCACTCCTTGTCCAGTCGCTCGCAGAGCTGCGCCTCGGTCTCGGGGCAGCCGCAGGCGTTCGGCTGAACCGAGACTCCGCAGGCGAGGGGCGAGGTGCACGAGCCGCAGTCGACGCCGCGGTCGTCGCCGCAGTTGTCGGTGGCGGAGAGTGAGCCGCACTCGGCGCCGAGCCGCGCGCAGAGCTGCCGGTCGGTCTCCGGCTCGCAGGCGCAGACGTTCGGTTCGTCGCCTCCGCCGCAGGTCTCGGGGGGGGTGCAGGCGCCGCAAACGACGGTCCGTCGTTCCCGGCAGGTGTCGGTGCCCGAGACCTCGCCACAGTTCTTTCCCAGCCGCGCGCAGAGCTGCGCGTCACTCTCGGCGGCGCAGCGGCACAGCCCGTCGGCGCAGCGCAGGCCTGAGCCGCATCCCTCTCCTGCGCAGCAGACCGCACCCTCGGCACCACAGGCTCTGCACCGTCCGTCGGATGCGCAGGCGAGGCTCGCTTCGCACTGTCGGTTCCCGCAGCAGGCTTCGCCGTCGTAGCCGCAAGCGGCGCGAATCTCTTGCTTGCAGGCGAGCACGCAGGTGGCGGCGAGGAAAAGGAGGAGTGAGAGAGGGCGACTCACGCGGGCTCCGAGTGCCGGCAGTCTAACTCTGCGGAGCCACCGGATGTGTCGTCGGACCGAGGCTTCGGGTGGCTCGTCTGCGCGCCCGGGCCGGTCGCGGCCCGGCTCGAGCTCGGTCGAAGGGACAATAGACATCGACACGCGCTCGGCCGGACGGATGGGGTCAGAGGGCGGCCCGCAGGATCGACGCGATCTCCGCGTCGGTCAGGACCACGGGGTTCGACTTCATGCTCGAGCCTCGCGACTCCTTGACGACGGCGGCCAAGCTCGACTCGGCGAGGCCGAGCTCGCCGAGCCGCGGGATCTCCAGGCGCGCGACGAGCGACTGCGCCGCGGCGATCCCCGCCGCGCGCGCGTCGGTCGAGCGCTCGAACCGCTCGCCAGTCAGCGCCTCGCCGATCGTCGCGTAGCGCTCGAGCGCGGGGCTCGAGGCCTCGCGCGTCTCGAGCGCCTCGACGTTGGCCTCCATCGTCTGCCAGAGCACCGAGGCGCAGGCGACTCCGTGGGCGATGCCGAAGCGTGCGCCCAGCGCGGCGGCGATGCCGTGGACCGCCCCCAGTCCCGCGTTGGCGAGGCACAGGCCGCCGAGCAGGCTGGCGAGCGCCATGTCGTCGCGGGCGTCGCGATCGGCGCCGTCCTCGACGGCGCGCGGCAAGGCCTTGACGGCGCGGCGGATTCCCTCGAGCGCCAGCGCGTCGGTCGCCGGCTGTGCGCGCAGCGAGACGTACGGCTCGATGAGCTGGGTGAGCGCGTCGAGCCCGCTCGCCGCCGTCTGCGCGGGCGGCACCGAGTCGGTGAGCGCCGGGTCGACGAGCGCGACCGCCGGCAGCAGCAGCGGGCTGCGGATGCTCTTCTTGAAGCCCTCCTCGCGCGAGGAGACGACCGCGTTGCGCGTCACCTCGCTGCCGGTGCCCGCGGTGGTCGGCACCGCGATGAGCGGCAGGGCGGGCTTCTGGAGCGCCCGGCCGGTGCCGACGCCCTCGAGGTAGTCGCGCACCGAGCCGCCGTTGGTCGCGAGGCCCGAGGCCGCCTTCGCGAGATCGAGCACCGAGCCTCCGCCGATGCCCACGACGACCTTGCTGCCGAGCGCCCGCGCCCGGGCGGCCGTCTCGTCGACCGCGGCGACCTCGGGCTCGCCGGTGGCAAAGACGCGCTCGGCCGCGACCCCGCGCTTCTGGAGCTGGTACTCGAGGCGCTGGAGCGTCTCGGAGCGCTGCAGGTGGCGGCCGGCGACGACGAGCGCGCGATCGCCGTAGCTGGCGACCAGCTCTCCGAGCAGGTCGAGGCGCCCGCGCCCGAAGGCGACCTGGCGGGCAGTCGCGAATTCGAAGTTCATGGCGCGCCCCTACCAGGCCGATTCGGCTTTGGGGAACAGGCTCTCGTACTTGGTGCCGACGCGCGGCTGAGCCATCCAGTCCTTCACCGTCTCGCGCCAGCGCAGGTAGTGCTCGGTCTTCTGGTGCGACTCGAAGCCGGACTTGTCGCGGTAGACCTCGTAGAGCGCGAAGCGGTCGGGGTCTTCGAGGTGGCGGCTGACGTCGAAGCGCAGGTTGCCCGGCTCGTTGCGGGTGTTGCGCGCGTTCTCGAGCGTCGCGCGGACGAACTCCTCGCGGTGCTCCGGCTTGACGTGGACGTCTACGACGACGACGAACATGGGGCACCTCTCCGTGCGGTGTGAGAAGGCCCGGATTATTCGGGATGGCTGGGGAGAGGGCAACCGGGGACGGCGGGCTCGGAGGTCGAGCAAGCCGAGGGCACGGCAGGGCGCAGGCCCCCCGCGAGCTCATCGCCCGCGCTGCGATCTGATCGTGCGCAAGCTGTGCGAGCGGGGCTCAAGCTGGCAAGACCGCGAATCCCAGCTTCGAGGCGTTCACGCGTACGCGGCGCTCCGCCGAGAGCATCGTCAAATTGCAGCCGGCTTCACGCTCGAACGCCACGGCGGTCGCCAGGTGGATGGCGTCGAGGGTTCGGAGGGGCTCGACGGGAAAGGGCTCGCCGGCCCGCTGAAGGACTCTTGCGCTCATGTCGATGACCAAGCAGCCCGCGACGAATTCGCGAAACCAAGCCAACAGGCTCGAGCGCTCGTCGTCCGTAAACCTGCCGTCGAGGGAGGCTCGGAGCAGCACCCTCTCAACTTCGGCGATCGTCAAAGCCGAGGTAATCAGGTTGGGAAAGCCTCCGACTGGCTGAAGCAGGCGCGCGTCGTCGCTGAGCGCGACCTGTAATAGCGCGCTGCTCTCGACGTAGAGCACCGGTGTCACGGGCGCTTGTCCTCGCGGAGATCATCGAGAATCTCCTGGGCGGCATTCTGGGGAAGCGCGACCTTGGGCCGCCGCCTGGCGAGTTGCCGGATGTGGGCGCGCAGGTCTTCCGGCGGAACCATCGCGGGCTTGACGAAGCCGCTCTCGATGGCCCGCTGGAGCCGCACTTCGAAGGAGTCCGTGGCTTGGCCTGCGGTCTTCGGGGAACGGACCTCGGCGACCACGCGACCGCGATCGGTCACCAGCACGACCTCGCCTCGTTGGACTTCGCGCAGATACTCACTGAGCTTGGCCTTGAACTCCCGGACCCCCGCGGTCTTCATGCGCTGATTGTGGCCACCGATGACCACATTCGTTAGCCGTCGCCTCCCCTGCGGCCGGCCGTCCGGCTGGGAGCAAGCGTGTGTGCCGTTGCCAGCAATCGGCAGCGCCGCGCGGGCCTCGGGCGCGCCTTCGCGGGTGGACGAGCGGGTGCCGTCGCTCGGGGGAGCCGACCGCGCCCCGGCGCCGGCTGTGCGATAGTCCGCGTCTGCTCATGAACCTCGAGCCGCTCGTCAAATCGCCGCCCTGGCTGCCGTCTTCGCGACCGTCACGCTCCAGCGGAATCCGGCAGCGCCCCATGAGGACCGGCTGCTCGCGCGAGCTCATTCGCGAGGAGGTCTTGCGATGCGCTTCTGGAATAGAAGAGCGGCTGCGGACGAGGCCGACAGCCCGGCCCGGCTGTTGACGCCCGCCGAGCGGCCCCGGCAGCCTTTCCCGCGCTTGGCGGCGCTCGCCGTGGGGCTGGGCGCGCTCGTCAACATCCCCATCCCCGAGAGCGCGGGGCTGGCGCTGGCGCCGGGCTTCGCCGTGGCCATCCTCGGCGCGGCGTCGATGGCCGCGTGGCTCGAGGAGCGCATCTACTACCGGATGGCGCGGCGCCCGATGCCGGCACGCCTGGCCTTAGGTGCGCTGCTGGCGCCGGTTGGCCTCGTGGCTGGCATCCTGCTGGCGGCGCTCCTCAGCCCGCTGGGAAAGGTGTTGGGCGACGAGGCGACGCTCGCGGTCGCGGTCTTCCTGGGCGCCTGGTGGCTCTCGATGGCCTCGCTCGGCAGCACCGTCATCCTGGTCATCGACGCCCTCGCCAGCATCGCGCGGCGGTTCCGCTCGCGAATCATCCTCGCCGTGCTCGGCTTGCTGCTACTCGTCTCCTCGGTCTCGGCCGCGGCGGTCTTCGCGGTCAGCCAAGCCATCAGCGGGGCGGTGGGCGCCGAGAAGGCGCACTTCAACGCAAACTTGTCCATCGGCTACGTCCGCATCGACCGCGACGCCGGCGCCATCTTCTCGAAGGACGACACCTCGTCGCTCGTCGTCATGCTGCTCTGCTTGGTCACCGTCGTCGCCCTCCCCGCGCTCCTGAGCGCCTGCGGCAAGCTGGCCGACGCGGTCATGGAGCGCCTCCACCCGCTGGCGGCGGGCTTTCGCGCCATCGCCGCGGGCGACTTCGACGTGCGCGTCGAGGAGGCGGGCAGCGTCGAGATCATCGACCTGAACCGCGGCTTCAACGCCATGGCCGCGCACCTCGGCGTCGCGACGCGGATGGAGCGCGCCTTCGGCACCTACCTCGGCAAGCAGGTGATGGAGCGCATCCGGGCGCAGCACGGCGAGGCCTCGCTGCCGGCGGCCTCGCGCGAGGCGAGCGTCTTCTTCGCCGACGTGCGCGGCTTCACCGCGATGAGCGAGAAGCTCGAGCCCGCGCAGGTCTTGGCCGTGCTCAACCGCTACTTCGAGCGGGTCGTCGAGGTCATCGACGAGCACGAGGGCTACCTCAACAAGTTCATCGGCGATGCGGTGGTGGTGGTCTTCAACGGCCCCATCGATCAGCCCGACCACGCCGAGCGCGCCGTGCGCTGCGCCCGCGCCCTGCTGCAGGCGGTGGCGGCGATGAACGCCGCGGGCGCCTTCGCCGACGTCGGCGGTCTGCAGGTCGGCGTGGGCCTCGCCACCGGCCCGGTCGTCGCCGGCAACCTCGGGTCGTCCAAGCAGATGGAGTACACGGTCATCGGCGACACGGTGAACCTCGCCTCGAGGCTCACCTCCAAGGCGCCTGAGGGCGAGGTCTGGGCGAGCGAGCAGACCGCAAAGAGCTTGCCGGCCGGAGAGGCGCAGGCGCTCGAGCCGATACGAGTCAAGGGCAAGGAGAAGCCGGTCGCGCCGTACCGGGTCTGGCCGAAGCCGGGCGGGGTAGAGGCTGCGGTGGGGTAGGGACCGCCCGTCGTGCCCCACGGCCCGGAGCGCCTTCGAGCTGGCGTTTCCCGCGGCCCGCCCGCCCCCGATCGCCGAGAGCGGAGGCCGAGCTTGCGAGGCCGAAGTCGAAGGGCCTCTCGACTCCACCCCTTCGTTCCTCAGGAGGCTACGCTCGAGGTGAGCGGCGGTCGGGCCGAAGTCGAGCAACTGTCTCATTGGTCAAGAGCCCGAGCCCGCCCCCGGTCACCCCGAGCGCAGGCCCAGCTTGCGAGGCCGAAGTCGAGGGGCCTCGACTTCGCCTCCCTCGTTCCTCGGGAGGCCTACAGCTCGCTCTTCAAGTAATCGGCGAAGAGCCCGGCGACCGATTCGATCTCGAGCAGCGACGAGCGCAGCTCGAGCGCCCGCGGGTGGCTGTCGGTGCAGACGATGTGCTCGAAAAGGCCCGAACGCTGCAGCCGGCCCAGGGCGTCGCCCGGCAGCACGCCGTGCGTCGCGATGGCCGAGATGCTCGCCGCGCCGGCCGCCCGATAGGCGCGGGCGGCGTTGATGAGCGAGCCGCCGGTACGGATCATGTCGTCGTAGATGACGACGTGGGCGCCCTTGACGTGGGCGCTCACCGCGGTCACCTCGGTCGTGCCGTCCTCGTGCCGGCGCTTGAAGACGAACGAGGCGGTGACGCCCGAGTCGAGCGCCATCCGCTCGACCCACTTCGCGCGGCCGGCGTCGGTGGCCGCGAGCACGAACCCCGGACCTGCGAGCCGCTGGGCCGCGCGCATGATGACCGGCGTGCCGCGCAGGTGCACCGGGCGGATGGCGCCCTCGAAGTAGAAGGGGATGCCCTCCGAGTGCAGGTCGAGCAGCACCACCCGGCTGCCGGTGGCCGGCACCGGAATGGACGAAAGCAGCCGCGCCCGGGTCTTCGCCGTGACGATCTCGCGCGGCTTCGAGACCCGCTCCATCGTCGCGTAGCCGAAGAACGGGATGACCAGCGTCAGGCTGCGCACGTCCTCCTGCACGAGCCCGCAGGCGAGGTCGTAGAGCTCGAGCGTCTCGGTCTCGTTGATCGTCCCGCCGACCACCACCGCGTCGCGGCCGTCCACGTCGCTGAGGATGCGCTGGTAGTGCTCACCGTCGGGGAACTGCTTGCGCTCGAGCTGGCCGAGATCGAAGTCGGCGAGCGCGGCGATCTGGCCCTGCAGCTCGAGGTAGGAGCTGGTTGCGAAGACGAGCGGCTTGTCGTGCTTCATTGCTGGAGCTGCCTCGCTTTGAGAATGAGCCGGGTCTTGACGAGGTGGAGGGTCTCTTCGAGACCGGCCGGATACGAGTGAGGATTGAGAAAGCGCTTGATGCTCGGGTGCAGCATCGAGAGCTGGCTCCTCGTCCTTTCGCGCGCCTGGTCGAGTGGCGGTGGTTCGTAGACCTTTTGGCCGCCCCTGAATACCGGAACGAGCAGGTCTTCGCCCGGTGAATCTTCCGAGAAGCGCTGGCGGCGCGTCGCGTCGGAGGGGTCGACGATCGTCGGCGGGCTCGCGCCCGGCCCGAGCAGCTCGTCCCAGATCAT